>DATIZP010000042.1:0-36238 GCA_035517035.1 Streptosporangiaceae bacterium
CGGAATGACCCTCCCTCTGGTCGAGCAGTTCGCCCGCGGCCTGGACGCGCCGATCTGCCTGACCTGGGAGCTGACCTACGCCTGCAACCTGTCCTGCGTGCACTGCCTGTCCAGCTCCGGCCGCCGGGACCCGCGCGAGCTGAGCACCGGCGAGTGCCGGGCGGTGATCGACGAGCTGGAGCGGATGCAGGTGTTCTACGTGAACATCGGCGGCGGCGAGCCCACGGTGCGGCCGGACTTCTGGGAGCTTGTCGACTACGCGGTCGCGCACCGGGTCGGGGTGAAGTTCTCCACCAACGGCGTCAGGATCACTCCGCAGGCCGCCCGGCGGCTAGCCGCCAGCGACTACGTGGACGTCCAGGTCTCGCTGGATGGCGCGACCGAGCAGGTCAACGATGCCGTCCGCGGGCCAGGCTCGTATCGGACGGCGCTGCGCGCGATGGCCAACCTGGCCGCGGCCGGGTTCTCAGGGTTCAAGATCTCGGTGGTCGTGACCAGGCAGAACGCGGGCCAGCTCGACGATTTCGCCGCGCTGGCCGACGAGTACGGCGCCCAGCTCCGGCTGACCAGGCTGCGCCCGGCAGGGCGCGGCGCCAGCGTCTGGCATGAGCTGCACCCGACCGCTGACCAGCAGCGGGCGCTCTACGACTGGCTGGTGGCGCACGGGGAGAACGTGCTCACCGGCGACTCGTTCTTCCACCTGTCCGGCTACGGCCGGGCGCTGCCCGGACTGAACCTGTGCGGGGCCGGCCGGGTGGTGTGCCTGATCGACCCTGTCGGCGATGTGTACGCCTGCCCGTTCGCGATCCACGAGAGCTTCCTGGCGGGCAGCGTCCGCGCCGAAGGCGGCTTCGCCGGGGTGTGGCGCGAGTCCGAGCTGTTCGCGACGCTGCGACGGCCGCAGTCGGGCGGCGCATGCGCGTCCTGCTCGGCGTACGACGGATGCCGGGGCGGATGCATGGCGGCCAAGTTCTTCACCGGCCTGCCGCTGGACGGGCCCGATCCGGAGTGCGTGCGCGGCCACGGCGCGGCGGCGCTGGCCGCCGCCGGGGAGGTCACGCCGCCCCGGCCGGCGCCGGATCACTCCCGCGGGGGCGGCCCGGTGCCGGTCACGATCGGCAGGCGCCGGCCGCCCGCCCACGCGTGTGACGAGAGCCCGCTGGCCGGGTTCGCCGACCATGTCGTCTAGCCGCGAGCCGACGCCGCAGCCGGCCGGCAGCGGCTCGCCGGGCGCGGGGCGAGTGGCCCTTGTCACCGGCGCTGCCCGCGGCATCGGCGCGGCGACCGTGCTGGCGCTGGCCAGTGACGGCTGGTCGGTACTCGCGTTCGACCGGGCGGCAGACGACCCCGACCTGCCCTATCCGATGGCCTCGCCCGGGGACCTGGACGGCCTGGTACGGCAGGCGGAGCGCGCCGCCGGGGCCGGCCGGGTCGCCGCGTTCCGCGGCGACGTGCGCGACCAGGCGGCCCTGGCGGCCGCGGTGGCCGAGACCGAGCGGCGGTGGGGCGGGCTGGACGCGGCGGTCGCCGCGGCCGGGGTGATCGCGGGCGGCGTCCCGCTCTGGGAGGTGCCACCCGAGCAGGAGCGCGCCGTGCTCGACGTCGACCTCGGCGGGGTGATCGGCCTGGCCAGGGCCGCCATCCCGGCACTGCTGCGCCGGCCGGCGCCACGGTCGGGGCGGTTCCTCGCGGTGTCCTCGGCCGCGGCCACCCGCGGCCTGCCGATGCTGGCCGCCTACTGCGCGGCCAAGGCCGGCGTGGCCGGGCTGATCAGGTCGCTCGGAACGGAGCTTGGCGGCACGGGCGTGACCGCCAACGCGGTCAGCCCGGGCTCTACCAGGACGCCGATGCTGGACCAGAGCGCCCGGCTGTACGGCCTGCCGGATGCGGAGGCCTTCGGGCCCGACCAGCCGGCCAGGCGGCTGATCGAGTCCGCCGAGGTCGCCTCGGTGCTCGCGTTCCTGGCCGGGCCGGGCAGCAGCGCGATGACCGGCTCGGTGGTCCCGGTGGACGGCGGGCTCGCGCTGTGACGGCGCCGCCGCTGCCCGCCGGTTTCCGGGTCAGGACCGATCCGGGTGCCAGGGAACTTGAGCCCGGGCTGTGGTTCGGCGGCTCGCCGGCGCGGATACTCCGGATGACCGAGGCCGGCCAGGCGGCATGGCGGGAGCTGCGAGCCGGGCCGGTCGGCTCGCGGGCGGCCGGCGCGCTGGCGCGCCGACTTACGGACGCGGGACTGGCGCATCCTGAGCCGCCCGCACCGGCCGGCGCGGCCGACGTCACCGTGATCGTCCCCGCCCGCGACCGGGCGCACCTGCTCGACCGCTGCCTGGCGGGGCTGGGCGGAGCTGGCACCGTCGTGGTGGTGGACGACGGGTCGGCCGACCCTGAGGCGGTCGCCGCGGCCGCGGCCCGGCACGGCGCGACGCTGATCAGGCGCCCGCGCAGTGGCGGCCCGGCAGCGGCGAGGAACACCGCCCTGGCGTCGGTGACCAGCGACCTCGTCGCGTTCGTCGACAGCGACTGCGTGCCCGGCCGGGGCTGGGTCACCGCCCTGGCCGCCCACTTCGCCGATCCGCTGGTCGCCGCGGCGGCGCCGAGGATCACCGCGCGGGCGCCGGACACCTGGGTGGGCCGCTACACAGCAGCCAGCGGCGCGCTCGACCTCGGCGGGCAGGCCGCGCGGGTGCAGCCGCTGTCCAGGGTCGCCTACGTGCCCACGGCCGCGCTGGTGGCCAGGCGGTCGGCGCTGCTCGACATCGCCCGTGACGGGCAGGTGTTCGACGAGGCGCTGCGGCACGGCGAGGACGTGGACCTGATCTGGCGGCTGCACGAGGCGGGCTGGCGGATCCGCTACGAGCCCGCGGTCGAAGTCGGCCACACCGAGCCGACCACGTGGGCCGGGCTGCTGCGCCGCAGGTACCGGTACGGCACCTCGGCGGCGCCGCTCGCCCGGCGGCATCCCGGCGCCGTGCCGCCGCTGGTGCTGCATCCGTGGCCCGCCGCGACGGCGGCGGCGGTGATCGCGCGCCAGCCTGCCGTGGCGGTCGCAGCCTACGCGGGCTCCGTCGTCGCGATGCGCCGGGTGCTGCGCCGCGCGGACATCCCCCGCCGGGGCACGGCCCGCGCGATGGCGTCAGCGGCCGGGCAGACCTGGCTGGGTATCGGCCGGTACGGCGCCCAGTTCGCCGCTCCGCTGCTGGCCGCGGCGCTCGCCGGGCCGACCGTGGCGCCGGCCGGCCGCCGCGGGCCGCCTGGGCGCACCATCGGCCGCCGGGTGATGGCCGGCTCGCTGCTTCTCGGCTCGCCGCTGACCGCGTGGGCCGCGGGACCGCGCTCGCTGGACCCCGCACGGTTCGTGCTCGGCCGGCTGGCCGACGACATCGCCTACGGCCTGGGCGTGTGGTCCGGCTGCCTGGCGCAGCGGACCGCTATCCCGCTGCGCCCGGTGATCGCCAGGCGCCCGCTGCGCATCGACAGCGCGGTGCCCATGGTGCCCGAGGCGCCAGCCGCGCGTCCCCGCCCGGCCGCGACCACCCGCCGAGCGACCGCGGCAACGACAGGAACGGCAACGACAGGAACGGCAGGCCGGCGATGAGCAGCACCTGGTTCGAGACCGTCGCTGAGGCACAGCGCAGGGCTCGCCGGCGGCTGCCGAAGTCGGTCTACGGCGCCCTGCTGGCCGGAACCGAGAAGGGGCTGAGCGTCAGCGACAACGTGGCGGCGTTCGACGAACTCGGGTTCGCGCCGCACGTGGCCGGCCTGCCCGCCGAGCGCGCGATGGCGACCACCGTGATGGGACAGCCGGTGGCGCTGCCCGTGCTGATCTCGCCGACCGGCGTCCAGGCCGTGCATCCCGAAGGCGAGCTGGCGGTCGCCAGGGCAGCCGCCGCCAGGGGCACGGCGATGGGCCTGAGCTCGTTCGCCAGCAAGCCGATCGAGGAGGTCGTCGCCGCCAACCCGCAGACGTTCTTCCAGGTCTACTGGATCGGCGGCCGGGACCAGGTCGCCGGGCTGATCGAGCGGGCCCGAGCGGCCGGCGCGGTAGGGCTGATCGCCACGCTGGACTGGTCGTTCTCCAACGGCAGGGACTGGGGCAGCCCGCACATACCGGAGAAGATGACCGCCGCCGAACTCCTGCGGCTGGCACCCGAGGGCCTGTCCCGCCCCCGCTGGCTGCTCGACTGGGCGCGTACCGGCCGACTGCCCGGCCTGACCGTGCCGAACATGGCCGCGCCCGGCCAGCCTGCGCCGACGTTCTTCGCGGCCTACGGGCAGTGGCTGGGCTCGCCGTTGCCGACCTGGGAGGACATCGCCTGGATGCGCGAGCAGTGGGGCGGGGAGTTCATGCTGAAGGGCGTCAGCAGGATCGACGACGCCCGGCGCGCGGTGGACGCCGGGGTGACCGCGATCTCGGTTTCCAACCATGGGGGCAACAACCTGGACGGCACCCCGGCCACGATCAGGGTGCTGCCGGGCATCGCCCGCGCGGTCGGCGACCAGGTCGAGGTGCTGCTGGACGGCGGGATCCGCCGGGGCGGCGACGTGGTCAAGGCGCTCGCGCTCGGCGCCAGGGCCGTGATGATCGGCCGGGCCTACCTGTGGGGCCTCGCCGCAGCCGGGCAGCCTGGCGTGCAGAACGTGCTCGACGTGCTGCGCGGCGGCATCGACTCGGCGCTGCTGGGACTCGGCTGCGCGAGCACCGCCGACCTGAGCGCCGCCGACCACCTGGTGGTGCCGCCGGGCTTCGCGCGCAGCCTCGGCGCCGCCATGGACACGGCCGGCCAGCCCCGCCGGGGGGACTAGGGCCTATCCCGCAGATCTCCGGTGGCGCGGGCCGGCACTCGCCGACCGGCCGGATCCTCGCATACCACCCGAAACCGCACATGATCACCTCGGTGTTCTTGGAATGGATGCCACATCCACTGCGTATTCTGGGACATTCGCCACATCCATCAAGATCATCTCTGGGGAGACGGGGGGCTCTGCAGATTCACGGGACACGTCTCTCACCGGCTTCGCCGGTCCCGGTCGGCCCAGACGGCTAGCCCGGGCGCCAGCGACTAGTCCAGCGGGAGCGCGCTGGCAAAATCGGCGGGCGCGCGCATCCGCCAGGCGTCGGTGACCAGTTCGGTCAGCCGCGGCACGGCTACCTCGGCGAGCCGCACCATCACCAGCGGCCACCCGTCATATCCCGGCGCGGTGAAGAACACGTCGGGCTCGCCGAGCAGCAGCGCCTGCTTCTCGGCCTCGTCGCCGACGAACAGCACGGCGACATCGGTCCTGATCATCCTGGGCCTGCCGGGGATGCGCTCGGGGTAGGACCAGACGAACCCCTTGCCGCCCACCCGGAAGTCGAAGCCATCGCTGTCGATCTCCTCCACCCCGGGCAGGGCAAGCGCGAGGCGGCGCACGTCGTCCTCGTCCGCCATCGGCCACCTCCTGTACCGGCGGCTCCAGGCTAGGCCCGGGCACCGACATTCCGCGGCGGCGAGGCTTCACCGGATCTCCATGCCGGGCGCACCGGTGCTGCACGCCCGGCCTGTTATCTCTAGTGACCGGTGACCGGGAACACCGTCGCCGGCATTGGGGGGATGACGGGCAGCGGCCAGGGGGAACGGGACGCGCAGGCGCCGCAACGGCAGCCGCGCTACCGTGGCCGGCTCCCGGCGCGTGAGCGCGTTCGGATCTGCTAGGGGGATGGATCCGGGCGCGCTTGCGCGATCCCGCCCCGGCCGAACTCCAGGCCCTTGAAATCGCCCGAGCCGCGCCACTGGTCGATATAGCGGAAGAACGCCGGGGCCCCGTGCTGATAGCCGACCAGCGGCGAGTGCGGGCTCGCGGGCTTCCCCTCGTTGTTGTAGTAGCCGGGCGTGCAGTCGGCAAGGAACGACGTCATCACCGGGTTGGGCGCGAGCAGTTCCATCCACGCGCTCTCGGCATCGGCGCTGGCGTCGACCACGGCGAATTCGTTCTCAATCATGTAAGAGATCACGGCGGTGACGGTCCTCGCCGCGTCGGTGAGGTTGTGCGGCACGTTGGCCACGAAGTTGCCGCCCTGCCCGAGTTGGACGAGGAAGAAGTTCGGGAAGCCGTGCACGTGGATGCCGTGCAGCGAGCGCATCCCGGCCGACCAGTACTCGGACAGCCGGACGCCGCCGGTCCCGGTCAGGTCGAAGCCGTAGCGCCTGGTCGGCTCGGTGCCGACCTCGAACCCGGACGCGTAGATGATGCAGTCCACCGGGTACTCGGTGCCGCGGGCCACCACGCCGCGCTCGGTGACCCGCGCCACCCCCTCGCCGTCGGTGTCGATCAGGTGCACCGACGGCCGGTTGAACGCGCCGAGGTACTCGTCGTGGAAGCACGGCCGCTTGCAGAGCTGGCGGTACCAGGCCTTGAGCGCCTGCGCGGTGGACCGGTCGGTCACCACCGCGTCCACCCGCGCCCTGATCTCGCTCATCTTCTCGAAGTCGGCGTTCTCGAAGTCGGCGAGTAGCTCCTCGAAGCTGGCCGGGGCAGAGCGCGGCGCGGCGAGCTTGCCGCGGATCCGCTTGGCCAGGTCGGTCCACCCGTCGTTGACCAGGTCTTCCTCCGGCGACTCCCCCGCCGACATGTTCGCCACGAAGTTGTCGCACCAGAGCTGCTGCCATCCGGGCGAGGCGACGCCGGCGAACCAGCCGGCGTCCACGGGCCGGTTGCCGCGCACGTCCACCGAGGACGGCGTCCGCTGGAAGACGAACAGCTCCCGGCAGGCGGCGGCCAGGTGCGGCACGCACTGCACCGCTGTGGCGCCGGTGCCGATGATCGCCACCCGCTTGTCGGCGAGCCGGTCCAGCGGCGCGCCGTCCGGGTCGCCCCCGGTGTAGGCGTAGTCCCACCGGCTGGTGTGGAACGCGTGGCCGCCGAAGGTCTCGATTCCGGGGATGCCGGGGAGCTTGGCGACGTGCAGCGGACCGGTGCCGATCGCCACGAACGAGCTGGTGTATTCGTCTCCCCTGCTGGTCCGCACGATCCAGCGGCTGGCGCGGGCGTCCCACTCAAGGCCGGTCACCTCGGTGTGGAACAGCGCCTCCTCACCCAGCCCGTACCTCGCCGCGATCCGCTCGCAGTGCGCGAGTATCTCCGGCGCGTGCACGTACGTCTCGGTGGGCATGTGCCCGGTCTCCTCGAGCAGCGGCAGGTAGATCATCGACGCGGTGTCGCACTGCGCGCCCGGGTAGCGGTTCCAGTACCAGGTGCCGCCGAAGCCGCCGGCCTTCTCCACGATGCGGACGCTGGCGATGCCCGCCTCCTTCAGCCTGGCCCCGGTGACCAGGCCGGCGAATCCGCCTCCCACGAACGTGACGCTGACGTGATCGCGCCGTGGCTCGCGGTCGGCCCGCTCGGCGTACGGGTCGGCGAGCATGGCCTCGAACCGGCCCCTGAGCTGCACGTACTGGTCGTTGCCTTCCGGCCGGAGCCGCTTGTCACGCTCGCTGGCGTACCGGCGGCGCAGGGCGCCATAGTCGACCTCGGTCATGGGCGATCGCGCATCTTTCAGCATCAAACGGTGGTAGCTGACATCATGGCAAGTGACTCACGGGCCCGGCAGGAACGTCAAGCATGCGCCCGCGGTCACGCGACACACCGGGCGCCCCGACCCCGCGCCCGCCGCAATACCGCCATTTCTCTCGCAACGCACCTCGCCGTGGTGACTGCCCTGGGCAGTTGGTGATTCGCTTCGGCGGATCTGAGAGTTCCTGGCTTACAGTGATGGGACAGGCAAGGACCGGAGGGACCAGACAGTGGCCGTAGCCGTTCTCCTCGCGGCCGGGGCTGCGTTCCTCACGGCGCTCTCCGTGGTGCTGCAGCGGGTCGCGCTGGAGTCGGCTCAGGTACCGCACAGCCTCCACCCGCGCCTGATGATCCACGCGCTGCGCAAGCGGAGCTGGCTGACCGGGTTCGCGCTGATGATCGGGACCTTCGTGCTGCAGGCTTCGGCGCTGCGGTTCGGCCAGCTCAACGTGGTGCAGCCGGTGCTCACCACCGAGCTGATCTTTCTGGTGACGATCCTGGTGGTGGTGTTCCACCGCAAGGTCGGCTGGCGCGAGCTTGCCGGGATCGTCGCGATCGTGGGCGGGCTCGCCGCCTTCTTCGCGTGCGCGTCGCCCGCGGCCGGCATCGGCCAGCCGGACGGCGCCGCCTGGCTGACCGTGTCCGGCGTGACCGCGGCTTCGTCGATCGGTCTGGTGCTTGCCGGGCGGATCGGACCGCGCTGGTGGCGGGCGGCGGCGCTCGGCGCGGCATCGGCGATCCTGTTCGCGTACAACGCGGCACTGACCAAGACGCTGACCTCGCTGCTGCGCACGGGTGGCTGGGCGCACCTGTTCGCGAACTGGGACCCCTACCTGATCGCGGTTTCCGGCGGCGCCGGGCTCTTCGTGCTGCAGAGCGCGCTGCACGCCGGCCCGATCACCGCGTCCCGCACCGCGAACGTCACGATCAACCCGCTGGTCAGCATCCTGATCGGGGTGTTCGCGTTCGGCGAGCAGCTGCGTTCTGGGCCGATGTTCATCGGGATTGACGTGCTCGCCATGGCGGTCATGTGCGCCGGCGTCGTGATGCTTGTCCGCTCGCCGCTGATCGCCGGGATCGGCGGCCCCGCCGGCGATGAGTACCTCGGCGCCGCGCGTCGGCCGCGCAAGCCGGTCAATGCGATGGCGATGGCCGCGGCGTCGGCGACGGCGGCCGCCGCCACGGTCTCGGCGGGCGGATCTGCGACGGCGGCCACCACCGCGGCGGCAGCGGCAGCCGCGGCCGCCGCGGCGGCGCCGCTGGCCGGGCAGGCCGCGGCCGACGCCGAGGCGAGGCGTCGCAGGCTGGCCTGAGTGGCGCACCGCGAGGACGGCATGAATTCCGCGGAGGGATCCCTGCGGGCGCGCTGACCTCAGTCGCCTGACCGGCCCGGTCCGTCTGACGGGCCCGGGTCCTCTGACGGGCTCGGCCAGGCGGCGGCCATCTGCTTGAGTCGCCGCACGGCATCCTCGGGCGGCTGCCCGGCGCCGACCGCCAGCCCGAGCAGGTACGCGGTCAGCGGCGCGGCCGGGCGTGCCACCTGGTGCGCCACATCGCGGGCGACGTCGAGCACGGTCCGAAGGTCCACCTTGGCCGGGTCGATCCCGAGCTCGGCGCAGGCGGCGTTCGTCCAGCTCTCCAGCGTGTTCATGGGCGGCCCTCCGTTGGCGGCATCGCGACGCCGAAAGCGGCGCGCTACGACGGTATCGCTAGTAATTGTCGAGGAAGACGGCCAGCAGGACGATGCCGACGAGACAGCCGCCGACGATGTCGAGCACGGTGACCTTGACCACCAACCCGGTCAGCAGGACCCCGATCCCGGCCAGCGCCATCCGGGGCATCACCTTCGGGCCGTGCTTGCTCAGATAGGCCGTGAGCCGGTCGCCCCAGACCGGGATCCACAGCACGATCACCAGGACCGCGACAAGCACCAGGGCCACGATCGCCTGGCGGCCGGACGGAAGTGCCTCCGGCACGACGCGCCAGGTCCCCGGGCCGGGGGAACCCAACGGGCTAGCGAGGAACATGAGCGACAGAGCGAGCCATGACTACTGCAAGCTCACCGTTATTGCCGGTCGGCAATCCCCGTACCCGGCAAAGAACGGCGCATCGCTCGCCACCGTCACGCTGCATGCGGCCGGACGGCGGCGCGGCGTCCTCAGCCCGGCGACATCTCCCCCGCCTCGGGGATCGCCTCGCCACCCGCGCCGGCCCCGAACGCCCGCGTCTCCGCCAGCAGGGCTTCCACCACGCCGCGGTACCCGCCGGTGACGTAGGCGGCCCGCTGCCGTGCCGCCGAGCTGGCCCTGGCCAGCGCGGACTCGGTCAGCTCGGTGAGCAGCTCCCAGTCCCCGACCGCCTCAAGGGTGGGGCGGAGCTCGGCGAGCAGCTGGCGGACGAGCTCATGGGCGGGCATCGCGGTCGCCGTCGACGGGTCTACCAGCTGCCCCTCGAGCCCAGACTGCGCGGCCCGCCAGGTTGCCGCCTCGATCAGTTCCGGGCGGACCGGCCGGGGCGGGCTGCAGGCGATCGCAGCCGCGGTCTCCTGGATCACCAGCGCGCGGAACAGCCCGGTCAGCATCAGCACGTCGTCCACCAGCGGGCAGGCATCACAGATCCGCAGCTCGACGGTCGGCAGGTGCGCCGACGGCCGGACGTCGAAGTAGATCATGCCTGGATCGCTGATCACCCCGGACTGCACCAGATCGGCCACGGTCTGGTCGTAGTCGGCGGCCGAGTCGAACCTGGCCATGGCGCGGGCGGTCGGCCATCGCCGCCAGATCAGCGTGCGGTAGCTGGCGTATCCGGTGTCGGTGCCCAGCCAGAACGGCGAGCTTGCCGACAGCGCGAGCAGCACCGGCAGCCACGGCGACACCCGGTGCGCCACCGCCACGGCCTGATCGCGGCCGTTCACGTCGACGTGCACCTGCAGGGCGCAGATCAGGTGCTCGCGGACGAGCATCCGGTACTCGCCGCTCATGTGCTCATAGCGCGGATCAGCCGTGACCCCGAGCGCGTCGGGGTCGGCGAGCGGGACCGTGCCGGCCGCGACGACGCCCAGGCCAAGCGGCTGCGCCACATCCACGGCGGCGCGCCGCAGCCCGGCCACGTCGTCGGCGAGGTCGGCCAGATGCACCCAGGGGCGGCTGTTGGCCTCGAGCACCGAGCGGTGCAGCTCCGCGCTGAAGCGCCCCCGCGGCAGCCGGTCGAGCAGCTGGTCGGCCTGCGCGGTCAGCAGCCCCGTATCCAGGTCAACGGTGTGGAATTCCTCTTCCACCCCGGCGGCGACTGTCGTGCCCACCTGGCCCCCTATGGTCTCGTGGCCGGTGCCGCCCGGCTGGCGGCGGCCCGGACGGCTAGGTCAGCTGCTGCGGCGGTTTCGGCGCGAAAGGCATGAGCTCGTCGTTGCCCCTGGCCACCACCCCGCAGCTCGACTCGGGCATCTCGTACCAGGCCCCCGGCAGGTCGCCGATCGGCTCGGAGACGACGAGCCGCGTGTCGTCGGAGACCTGATGCAGGATCTCGCGTTCTGGGTACTGCTCCCGCAGCCTGGCGACGTCGCGAGTGAAGAACAGCGACCTGGACTTCCCTTCGCTCGAGTAGCGGAAGGCCCACAGGTTCTCGCCGTCCGAGGTCGCGATCGTGCCCTGGAACGGGTACTTGATGCCGCGCCGCCGCCCGCACGCCTCAACGAAGCCGATCGCGCTGGCCACCGCGTCCACCGGGTCGTGCTCAAGGCCGAACGTCAGCGCGAGGTAGAACAGCACCTCTGTGTCAGTCTGCCCCTTGATCTCGGGAAAGAGCGACTCGTCCACCGCCAGCACGAGATCGCGCTTGATCGACGCGAACTCGTCGATGAAGCCGTTGTGCGCCCACAGCCAGTCGCCGTGCCGGAACGGGTGGCAGTTGGTCTGCTGCACCGAGGAGCCGATCGCCGCCCGGACGTGCGCGATGAACAGCGGCGAGCTCACGTGGTGGCACAGCTCGCGCAGGTTCTGGTCGTTCCACGCCGGCTCGACGCTGCGGAAGACCCCTGGCGTGGGAGCGGTGCCGTACCAGCCGACCCCGAAGCCGTCGCCGTTGGTCGTCTCGGCCCCGTACTTGGAGTGCAGGCTCTGGTCGATGAGCGAGTTCACCGGCGTGTACAGCACGTCGGACAGCCGCACGCGTGAACCGTTGTAAGCGAGCCAGCGGCACATGAAGATCCCCCCGATCGCGGCCAGCACTCGCGAACACTGGCTACCTACCCAGCCGACCGCGAGCCGCACCGGACTCGTCCCGACATCATCCTCGGCGGGCGATGCCGCGGCTCCGACTGCGGGAATACGTTCGTGTCTCGGCTGGCACGAGGAGGGGGGCTGCCTCATGAGCAGCACGTACGAGCAAGGGCCAGGTCCGTCAGGCACCGCACCGGCCGCCAGCGAGCGGCCGAGCGCCTACACCGACTACGAGGCTTACGAGGGACGCGGCGCATCCGGCTCGGCGGCACTTGCGGGCTGGCTGCTGATGCTCGGCGGCCTGTGGAGCTTCTTTATCGGGCTGGCGCTGCTGAACAGGGCGGCCTGGTTCAGGTCGCTGTCCGGCTACTCGTCCCTGACCAACTACACCTACCACTGGAACCTGAGCGGGTGGGGCTGGGCGCACCTGGGGCTCGGGATCCTCGTGTTCGCGGCGGGGATCTGCGTGCTGCTCGGGCAGACCTGGGCCCGGTGGGCCGGGATCGTGCTCGCGGTGCTCAGCGGCATCGCGAGCTTCATGTTCCTGCCGTTCTATCCGTTCTGGTCGATCCTGGTCATCGCCATCGACGTCTTCATCATCTGGGCGCTGATGACGGCACCGGAGCCGCAGGACGCCTAGCGAGCCGCCGGACTATCCGTCGATGAAGGCCAGGGCGGCCGCGGCCGCACTCATGCCGGCGGCCGCCCTCGGCCTCGCGGGCTGCGCGAACGCGACATCCACCTGCACGGTCCGGCACCAGTTCGCGATCGTGATCTTCCAAGACGGCGCGGGAAACGCGGGCACCAGGTACATCACCAGGTTCCGCCTCAACGTCGACTACGGCGGCGGGGCGATCCAGCACCAAGTGATCGCCGCGCACATCGCGCTCAAACCCGCGAGCGGCGGCAATCCACCGCTGATCATCAAGACCTACGGCGTCGGCAGCGCGGTCAGCTGCAGTATCGACGACGTCAGGGCGCACCGCTGACCGGCAGGCGGACGGGCGGAACGTGACAACGTAGCCCGGCTCGCGCCTGCGTGCTGTACATTGCCGCCTCTGCCCGGCATGCTCGTGCCTGACCGCGAGGTACCGGCAGGCACTCCCGGAGGGCATCGTGACCGAGCAGGCTGGCACTGGCACCGGCACCGGCGCCCCGGCGGCTCGCCGCCAGGCCGGCTCGCTGCCCTACCCGGACCGTCCGGCAGGAACGGACACGATCCCGCAGATCGAGCACATCGTCGTGCTCGTGATGGAGAACCACTCCTACGACAACAAGCTCGGCATGCTCGGCCGGCCCGGCGCGGACGGGTTCGCACTCGGCGCGGGCGGCCGGCCGACCGCCACCAACCCGTACGCCAACGGCGACGTCCAGCACGCGTTCCCGATGCCGACCACCTGCCAGCTGTGGGGCAAGCCAAGCCAGACCTGGCAGGACTGCCACATCCAGTACGCCCACGGCACGAACACCGGGTTCGTGAAGTCGGGCAGCGGGCCCGTCGCGATGGGCTACTGGCAGGAGCACAACCAGCCGTTCTACTACTCGCTGGCGCGCCAGTTCCCGATCGCCGACCGCTACTTCTGCTCGCTGCTCGGCCCGACCTTCCCGAACCGGCGGTTCCTGATCTCAGGGACCTCGCTCGGCATGATCGACGACACCATCCCCGGCCTCACCTACCCGCCGAACGGTACGATCTTCGACCGGCTCGATGACGCCAACGTGAGCTGGAAGGACTACTGCTCCACGCTCGGCGTGGTGATCTCCACCGCCGAGCTGTATCCGGACCTGTACCTGCGCAACGTGGGGTCGAAGGTCGTCGGGGTCGACAGCTTCTTCTCCGACGCCTCGTCCGGCCAGCTACCAGGCTTCAGCCTGGTCGAGCCCAACTACCTGCTCGGGTCCGAGGAGGACCCGCAGAACATCGCGGTCGGCGAGCATTTCGCCTCCCGGGTCATCGACGCGGTCATGTCCGGGCCCGCCTGGGAGCGGACGCTGCTGATCTGGACCTACGACGAGCACGGCGGCTACTACGACCACGTGCCGCCGCCCGCGGCGATCCCGCCGGACGACGTACCGCCCGACACGTCGTCAGGGGCTCCGGCATTCGATGGTTTCGGGCGGTACGGGTTCCGCGTGCCGTGCGCTGTGATCTCCCCCTGGGCCCGGCCGAACTTCGTCTCGCATGAGGTCTTCGACCACACCAGCATCTGCGCGCTGGCCGAGGCCAAGTGGAACCTGGCGGCCATGACCCGCAGGGACGCCAACGCCAACAACATGCTCGACATGCTCGACCTGTCCCGCCCGGCGTTCCGCACCCCGCCGACTCTGAGCACGCCGCTGCTCGACACCGACCCCCTCGGCACGCTGGCCTGCGAGATCATGGGCCCCGGCACCATCCCGCCGCCCGGCTCGGTCACCAAGGCGGCTCACTAACCGCATCTGCCAGCTCAGCCAGGGACGACGGTGGGGATGGCGCCGCCCGCTCGGCTCAGGACCGGCTCGACGTCGCCGGCGCCGTGGTCTAGCTGGTAGTCCAGGTTGATCGCGGCGTTGATCAGCGCGAGGTGGCTGAACGCCTGCGGGAAGTTGCCGAGCTGCTCGCCGGTGACGCCGATCTCCTCGGCGTACAGACCGAGGTGGTTAGCGTAGGTGAGCATCTTCTCGAACACCAGCGTGGCGTCGGTGAGCCGGCCGGACCTGGCCAGGGCGTCCACGTACCAGAACGTGCACAGCGAGAACGTGCCCTCCTCGCCGGACAGGCCGTCGGGCGAGGCGCTTGGGTTGTACCGGTAGACCAGGCTGTCGGACACCAGCTCGGTGTCCATGGCCTGCAGCGTCTGCAGCCACATCGGGTCGTACGGCGAGACGAACCCCATCAGCGGCATCATCAGCAGCGACGAGTCCAGCACGTCGGTGTCGTAGTGCTGGGTGAACGCGGACCTCGTAGGGTTCCACGCCCGGGTCATGACCTGGTTGTAGATGCTGTCCCGCGCCTTGCGCCAGCGCAGGAGGTCGGCCGGCCGGCCCCGGCCCTCGGCGATCCTGATCGCCCGGTCGAGCGCCACCCAGCTCTGAACCCGGCCGTAGGTGAAGTCCTTGCGGCCGCCCCTGGTCTCCCAGACGCCCTCGTCGGGCTGGTCCCAGTGATCGCACAGCCAGTCGATCATGTTGGCCAGTGCCGTCCAGCCCTGGTAGGCGAGCTGGAGGCCGCGCGCGTCGATCTTCGCGACCGCGTCCATGGCCTCGCCGTAGATGTCGAGCTGCAGCTGGTCGGCGGCGCCGTTGCCCACCCTGACCGGGCGCGAGCCGCGCCAGCCCTCCAGGTGGCCGAGCGTCTCCTCGGCCAGGTCGGAGCTTCCGTCCACCCGGTACATGATCTTCAGCGGGCTGACTCCGTTGCCGCGGCCGCCATGCTCGACGATCCGGTCGCGCACCCACTGGCCGAAGGCCGCGGCCTCGCCGACATACCCGAGGCCGAGCAGTGCGTACACCGAGAACGAGGCGTCCCTGATCCAGGTGTACCTGTAATCCCAGTTCCGCTCGCCGCCGACCCGCTCGGGCAGGCCCATGGTGGGCGCGGCGACCAGCGCGCCGGTCGGCGCGTAGGTCATCAGCTTCAGCGTCATGGCCGAGCGGGCGACCACCTCGCGCCAGCGGCCGCGGTAGGTCGACTGGTGCAGCCAGTCCTGCCAGAACTGGCTCGTCTCGTCGATCATCTGCTGCAGCTCGGCCGGGGCGATCCGGTGTGGCCGGCCGCCCATCGACTCCAGCACCACCCCTCCGGTCTGGCCCTCGCGCAGCAACGCGGTCACTCGCAGGTCGTTGTCGATCCGCTGCACGTCGAGGTCGCCGTGCTGGCCGAGTGTGGCGTGCCGATCACCGGTGGGGTTGAGCGTCAGGTGCATCCCCCCAGAGGCGAAAACGAACCCGTCCGGGGTGATCTCGAGCGTGTGCGGAGCCCGGCCGTAGTCGAACCTCGGCCGGATGTCCACCACGAAGCGCATCGAGCCGCGCACCACCTTGAGCTGCCGGACCAGGCGGTGCCGGTCCGTCGCCTGCCGGCCGGCGATTGGCATGAAGTCGGTGACCTCGCCGACCCCGTCCTGCGTCATGAAGCGGGTGATCAGCATGGCGGTGTCAGGGAAGTAGAGCTGGCGGCTCACGTAATCCGCCGTGTCGGGCGCGATCCTGAAGTAGCCGCCCTTGTCCGCGTCGAGCAGCGAGGCGAACACGCTCGGGGAGTCGAATCTCGGACAGCAGAACCAGTCCACGGTCCCGTCGGTGGCGACCAGGGCCGCCGTCTGCAGGTCGCCGATCAGCCCGTGGTCGCTGATGTTCGGGTACCGGTCCACGCGTATCCCCCTCGGTCGCCGCCGCATCCCCAGGGATCCACCCTCGCTGGTGGCCGCCCGGGAGCGCGCCACCCGGCACGGGTGATAGCCGCCGCGCCGCATCAGATGGGCCGATCTCACCTGCTGCGGACGATGCCGGGCGCCTGCCGCCGCTCTACCTTCGGTGCTTATGAGCCCGAGCCCTGGCACGGCCGGTTCGCCGCAAGCCCCGACCGAGAGCCTCGTCACGCCCGTGGAGGTCGCCCGGAGGCCGGTCGCGCAGCTCGAGCCGGTGATCGGTGCCGCCCGGCAGGCACGGCTGGTCGCCGCGGCCGACGGCTTCCGCACGCGGCTGGACGGCCGCACCATCTGGAACGTCAGCTCGACCGCCGTCGGCGGCGGTGTCGCCGAGATGCTCCAGGTGCTCTGCGGATATGCCGCCGACCTCGGCGTCCCGACCCGCTGGGTGGTGATCACCGGCGACGCCAGGTTCTTCGTGCTCACCAAGCGGCTGCATAACCAGATCCACGGGGAGGTGGCCGGCGGCCCGCTCACGGCGATCGAAGCCGATCACTACACCCAGATGCTCGCCGCCAACGCCGTGGAACTGCTCGACCGGATCAGGCCCGGCGACCTGGTCCTGCTGCACGATCCGCAGACGGCCGGCCTGATCCCCGCGCTGGCCGGGGCCGGCGCGCAGGTCGCCTGGCGTTGCCACATCGGGGTGGACTGGGAAAACGACGCCACCAGGGCCGCGTGGAGCTTCCTGCGGCCTTACCTGGAATCCGCGCAGGGCTACGTCTTCTCCCGCCGCGACTACGTGCCGCCGTGGCTGCCGGCCGAGCAAGTCGCGATCATTCCGCCGTCCATCGACCCTTTCTCGCCGAAGAACCAGCACCTCGACGACGGTACCGTCCGCACGATCCTGGCCAGGATCGGCGTGCTGGACGGCGTTACGCCGGCCGCCCAGGCCACGTTCGTGCGAAGCGCGGGCGGCACGGGCACAGTGACCCGTACAGCCGAGATCATCGGGGACCGCAGGCCGGGACCTGACGACCCGCTGATCGTCCAGGTGTCCCGGTGGGATCAGCTCAAGGACATGGCCGGCGTAATGCGCGGCTTCGCCGAGTACCTGGCACCCCGATCGCCCGGCTATCTGCTGCTGGTCGGCCCAGCGGTCAGCGGGGTGACCGACGACCCCGACGGCGCCGCCGTGTTCGGCGAATGCCTGCTGCACTGGCAGAAGCTGCCGGTCGCGGTCCGCGACCGCGTCCTGCTGGTGACCCTGCCGCTTGACGACCCCGATGAGAACGCCGCGATGGTCAACGCGCTGCAGCGGCACGCAACCGTGATCGTTCAGAAGAGCCTGGCCGAGGGTTTCGGCCTGACCGTGGCCGAGGGCATGTGGAAGGGGCGGCCGGTGATCGGCTCGGCGGTCGGCGGCATCATCGACCAGATCGCGCCCGGGACCGGCATCCTGCTGCGCGACCCGCGGGACCTGGCCGCATTCGGCGCGGCGATGCGCCGCCTGGTCGACAATCCGGGCGAGGCCAGCCGGATGGGGCACGCCGCGCACAATTACATCAGAGAGCACTACGTGGGAGACGTGCACCTGCTGCGGTACGACCGCCTGTTCAGCGCGATGATGTGACAGGGCCCGGCAGCGCCGGGCTGTGGACTGTCCCGTAGGTCGTGGGGCTGGGTCGCGGAGCCAGGTCCTGATGTCTCGGCTTGTGGTCTGGCGCGGGCTGTCCCCGAGGTCGCCGCCGCCCGCCGCGCCCTGTACCCCCGGAGATGATCTTGATGGATGTGGCGGATGTCCCAGAATACGCAGTGGATGTGGCATTCATTCCACGGTCACCCAGGTAATCATGTGCGGTTTCGGCTGGTATGCGGGGATCCGGGCGAGCGGCCTGGGCCCGCCGGTAGCTGGCCTGATACGACAGTGCGGGGTCGGTGAGACCGAGCCTGGCAAGCACCCGAAGGGCGTTGGCGTCTAGCGCAGGCACAGGTCTGGACATGGTGAATAGCTCGATCCGCCAGCACGAGTTCCCATCCGTCGGAGGACGGCACGGCCTCGGGCTGGCCGGCCTCGGCTTCCAGGATGTCGAGCAGCTCGGGCGGTGTTCGCATCGGGCCAGCCTGGCATCGAGTCAGGCGAACGCCTCGGGCGGCGGGGCGGGCGAGGGCTCGGCCGCGGCGTCGCCGACGGGAGCGAACCCGGCGGCGAACTCGTCGAGCGCCGTGCCGTACATGACCCGCGCGGGGAACGGGTCCCCGGCTGCCAGCCTGATCAGGGCCGCGATCGGGAGCTCGTGCCGGGCCGCGACGAGCACCAGGTTCCCGAACCTGCGACCGCGCAGCACGGGCGGCTCGGCGATAAGGCAGGCGTGCGGGAAGGCGCCGCGCACGGTGGCCGCCCTCGCGCGCGCGTGCGCAAGTGGCGGGCCGTCGCCGACGTTCACCGCGAGCACCCCGCCCGGATCGAGCACCCTGGCGGCCTCGGCGGTGAATTCGGCCGAGGTCACGTGCGCGGGCGTCCGGCCGCCCACGAACACGTCGGCCACCACCAGGTCGAAGGACCCGGCAGGAAGCTCGCCGAGCACGGCCCGGGCCTCGGCCACCCTGACCTGTATCCCGCTGGACGGCTCGACCGGCAGCCTGCTCGCCACCAGGCTGGCGACCTGCGGATCTGACTCGATCGCCAGCTGGACAGAACCGGGCCGGGTCGCTGCGACGTAGCGGGCAAGCGTGAGGCCGCCGCCGCCGAGGTGCAGCACGCGCAGCGGCGCTCCGGCCGGTCCGGCCAGGTCGGCGACGTGGCCGAGCCGTCGCACGTACTCAAGCTCCAGGTGCAGCGGATCGTACAGGTCGACGTGCGACTGAGGCACGTCGTCGACCAGCAGCATCCATCCGCCGGGCCGGTCCAGGTCACCGAGCAGTTCGACCCGGTGACCGCCGCACCCGGGCACCGTGGGCTACCGCTCGCCGGACGGCACGATCAGACGGACGGCACGGTCAGACCGACGGCACGATCACGACCGGGCAGGCCGAGTGCTGCGCCACCTGGCTGGACGTGGAGCCCAGCAGCAGGCTCGCGAATCCGCCGCCGCCCCGCCGTCCGACCACCACCAGGTCCGCGCCGTGCGAGGCCTCGATGAGCGTCTTGGTCGGGAACCCGGTATGCGCCCGCACGGTGACCGACTCGGGCTGAGCATCGCCCAGTTGCGCCGCCGCGGCGGCGACTGCCTCGTCGGCTGCCTGGCGGGCATGTTGCACCGCCTCGGCGGCATCGGGCACCGTGAGCGGGTTGCCAGTCCACGGGCTGGCCATGGCCGGAATGATGGTCAGCACCGTGAGCGTGGTGTGCCGCGCAGCCGCCTCCCGCATCGCCCAGTTGAGTGCATGGTGCGCATCATCCGATCCGTCGATACCGACCACGATTCCGGGCATTTCGTCTCCTAGGGGCAGGACTTAATCCAGCGGCGGTTAAGCGAAAGCTAACATCATTGCCAGGCGGCGGCATCGGACTGCTCGTCGGCCTCGGCCGCAGCCAGGAACAGAGCTAAGCACCGGGGTGGATTTCGATGCAAGTGTCGCACATCCGGCCGAACGAATGGGCGAGTAACCGGCCACGGTCCGGGTAGCGGTGCGCCCAGCAGTTCCGTCCGGCGCGGGGCGTTCGCGCGATCCGCCGGACGGGCGCTTCTGCCAGGTTGACGCGCGCAGGCGGAGGTGGCGGAATGACGGCGACGGGTCGGTCTGGTGACCGTTCGTGAGCGGTAACGCCGGCCGGCCTTGGCCAGGCGGACCAGACGGACCGGGCGACGCCGACGGCGCGGCCCCGGACGCGCAGCGGATACTCGACCTGACGCTGGACGCCGACTCGCTCTACCGGCTGCGTGCGACCGTCGTCGCCCACGCCGTCTCGGCCGGGCTGCCGCAGCGGCGTGCCGACGACATGGTCATCGCCGTGCATGAGCTTGCCGCGAACGTCATCAAGCACGCGGGCGGCCACGGCAAGCTGGCCATGTGGACGCAGGACCAGAGCGTGTACTGCCAGGTCACCGACCAGGGCCCGGCGCAGGCAGGCGCAGCGCGCGCCCCGGTCCCGCCCTGGCCGATCGAGGCGGGCCACGGGCTCTGGCTGGTCAGGCAGCTCGCTGACCAGATGAGCCTGCGCGCGGGCCAGGCCGGCTCGCAGGCAACCGTGCGGTTCGCACTCAGGACCGCGGCACCGCCGTCGTTCCGGCTCTCCAGCCACCTGCGGCGCGGCTGCACAATCCTCGCGATAGCCGGGCCGCTTGACTGGACCTCGTCCGGCCAGGTCGCCGACGCCGTGGACGACCTTATCGCCGCCGATCCGGCACTGCGGCTGGTCATCGACGTCGGCGGCGTTACCGCGTGCGATGCGTTCGGCCTGGCCGCGTTGCTGCGCGTGCGGGAGAGCATCAGCGTCCACCCGGCTGCCGAGCTGATCCTGGCTGACCTGCCGGGCCCGCTAGCCAGGAACCTCGACGAGGCGGACCTGGCCGGGCGGTTCGCGGTGGCTGACTCGGCCGAGACGGCGGTGCGGCGGCTCGGGTGACCGCAGGCGCCGCCTGCCGCTGCAGGCTACCCTCGGTCTGGCGGCGAAAGGCTGGGCACTGGCCGCGTTCATGCCCGAGCGGGCCAGGGTGCTCCGGGATGGCATGCGGCTGGAGATCGACGCCCGCGAGCTTGTTCCCGGCGACGTTCTGCTGATCGACGAGGGCGAGAGCATATGCGCCGACGCCCGGCTGATCGCTGGCACCCTCGAGGTGGGCATGTCCACGCTGACCGGCGAGTCGGTGCCGGTGACCCGCCTCGCCGGCCGGCCGACGCCGGAACGCCTCTGCTGCAGGCCAGCGATGCGGTCTTCAGCGGGACGGTCTGCACCGGCGGCGAGGCCGAGGCGGTGGTCACCGCGACCGGCATGCGCACCGAGCTGGGCCGATCGCCGCGCTCACCGAGCGCACCGGGTCGGACTCCAGCCCGCTTGAGCGGCAGATCCTGCGGGTGACCAGGCTGATCGCGTTCGTCGCGATCGGAGGGGGGATCGCGTTTCTGCCGATCGGCCTCGCGGCTGGCCTCGGCGTCTCACTGGCCGCCAGCTTCGCGATCGGGCTGCTCGTGGCCAACGTGCCCGAGGGGCTGCTGCCGACGATCACGCTCGCGGTCGCGGTCGGGGTGCGGGAGATGGCCAAGAACGGTGCCCTGGTGAAGCGGCTGTCCGCGGTCGAGACACTCGGATCCACGGGGGTCATCTGCACCGACAAGACGGGCACGCTGACCGAGAACCGGATGCGGGTCACGAGCGTGTGGACGCCGGACGGCGAGACGGCGATCGAGCCGAACGCAAGCGGAACCGCCGGCCGACCCGCTGCGGGCGACCTCGGCACGCTCGGCCGGATCGCCGCGGCCTGCAACAACGCTGACCTGCACGGCGCGGACGGCAAGCCGGACGGCGATCCTACCGAGATCGCCCTGCTCCAGCTCGCCGCGGCCTGCGGGGCGGACGTCACGCTGGCCAGCCGCGAGCGGCACCGCCGCGCGCTGTTCAGGTTCGACCCGCGGCTCAAGCTGATGACCACGGTCGACGACGCCGACGGCCACCTGGTTGTGGCCACCAAAGGCGCGCCCGAGGACGTGCTTGCCCTCACGACCGCGATCCGGCAGGGCCAGCAGCGGCGGCCGATCACGGACGCGGACCGGGCGGAGGTCGCGCGGGTGATGACGGGCTATGCCGAGCACGGCCTGCGGGTGCTCGCGCTCGCCTGCCGGATCCTGCCGGCCGCCGACGCCGTCCCCGCCGATCGGTCGGACGCCGAGCGCGACCTGTGCCTGTACGGCCTCGCCGCCATGTTCGACCCGCCCAGACCCGAGGTCACCGCCGCCATCGGCCGCGCCCATCGGATGGCGGCATCGCCTTCGAGATCGTCTTCGCCGGCACGCTGGTCTACCTGCCAGCCCTGCACGGCCTCTTCGGCACGGCCGCGCTCTCCCCTGGTCAGCTAGTGATGGTGGCGCCGTCCCCGGTGATCGTCTGGGGCGCAGACGAGATCAGGCGGCTCATCGTCCGCCGCCGCTCGCGCCCGCCGGCCCGCGCCCAGGCGGCGCGGGTGTTACGCGTAACATGAGCTAGTGCCAGAGACCAGGCTCTGCGACCAGTGCGGCGCCGAGTTCTCGCCGCGGCGTGAGCACGCGCGGTTCTGCTCGGCACGCTGCCGCGTCGCCTGGAACCGGGGGAACGTGAGCGACCCGGCCGACGAGCTGAGCCCGCTGCGGTGGTCGATCAGCGCGATGAACGAGGCTACCGGGCGGCTGCCGCTGCTGCGCGCCAGGGACCGCCCCCGCGGGTTCGCCGCGGCTGGCGAGGCGGTGTGGTGGGTGACCATCGTCGACGCCACCATGCTGCGCCATCATCCCGAGGCCTACGACCGGGTGATGGCCAGGCTGCCAGGCTCCGAGCGCGCCACGATCGAGGGCACGCTTGCCGGGCTGCGGTTCGTGCGGAACCGGATGGGCCAGGACACCGATCCTGGGGATTTCATCAGCGCAGCCCCCTCCCGGCCGGGCATGGCAGGCTCCGGCGACAGCCGGATGACGGACTGGACCTGGCAGTCGCTGCCTGCTCCGGTGCTCACCCCGCTGACACCGCGCGGCCAAGCGTGGGAGATGACCAGGTACGAGGCGTACCAGAGGCACCTGGCCGGACACACCATCGGTGAGACCTTCGGCGGGCCGACGAGGTTCCTCAACATGGTCGCGGCGGACGCGACCTCGCTGGCCAGCACCGTCACGCCGTGACCGGCCGGCGGCCGGGAAGCCAGCGGGCCGCCGCCGGGCGGCTTACGCCCGCCGCGAAAGCGCTTCGCCGCCGGGCGGCGCCCTGGTTACCGTGGTGTGGCCCGATCGTGAGCGCACGTCCGGTCGGGCGCGGCGGCGCGCGGGCGAGGAGGCGCAAGACGATGGCCGAACCGAGCGCCCTGCCCGGCGCCCAGGACCGCGAGCCAGCCTCGATGCCGCTGCTGCGGACGATGCTGGGCGACGTGCTGCGCCGCACCAGGCTCGACCAGGGCCGGACGCTCGCCGACGTGGCGCGGCACGCCAGGGTCTCGATGCCGTACCTGTCCGAGGTCGAGCGCGGGCGCAAGGAGGCCTCATCTGAGGTGCTCGCCGCGATCTGCGACGCGCTGCGGATCGGCCTGGCCGATCTGCTCGCCATGATCGGCAGCGACCTGGCCGACCAGCATGCCCGCCACGACCCGCTCGCCGGGCCGCTCGAACTGCCTGGCCGGCTCGGCCAGGACCTGCCCGCCGGCCCGGCCGGCCTTCCTGGCATGCGGGACGCCCAGGCGCTGCTCGGCCTCGGCGGGTGGCACTCCGCCGGCGACGCCGGCTGCCGCCTGGCTGCGTGAGCGGTTCAGCCTGCCGCGGACTGAACCTTCTGGGAGGGTCCTTCGTAGTACGGGGAAGCGACCCATACGCGAGGATCGGAGAGTGCGATGAGGAACAAATGGCTGGCGCTAGCCGGGCTGGCCAGCGCGGCGATGATCGTCGCCGGGTGCGGCAGCTCGAGCACGAGCTCAGGCACGTCGGCCGGCACGACGCCGTCCAGCACCGCAACGCACAGCAGCGCCCCTGTGGCGGCCAGCAACGAGCTGAAGACCGCCAAGATCGGCGGCGTCACGGTGCTCACCAACGCCAAGGGATTCACGCTGTACTGGTTCGGCCCCGACACGAGCACCACGTCCAAGTGCAGCGGCTCGTGTGCCACGTTCTGGCCGCCGGTGCCCGGCCCGGCAACGGCCGGCCCTGGCGTGACCGGCAAGCTCGGCACGATCAAGCGGTCCGACGGCTCGGTGCAGGCCACCTACGACGGGCATCCGCTGTACACCTACGCCGGCGACAAGGCGCCAGGGCAGAACAGCGGCAACAACATCGACGCCTCGGGCGGCGTATGGCACGAGGTGACAGCCTCCGCCAAGGCCAAGGCCAAGGCCAAGCCCAAGCCCAAGGCTTCTGCTCCGGCTCCGGCGCCCAGCGGTTCGTCGAGTTCGTCGGGCGGCGGCTACGGCTACTGATCACGCCGGCGGCGCCCGACCAGCCCTTTGCCCGGGTGACCGGGGGCTGGCCGGGCGCCGCCCCGGCTGGGCTGGCCAGGCACCGCCCGACCGATCCGGCGGCACGGCGACCGTGCCACGATGGACCGGATGGATAGGGGGCACGAGGATCCGCGCAAGGTGCCGCCGGGCGAGGTGACCCGGGCGGCCATGGGGGCACTGCGCTGGGTGACGCGGGCCGGCCGACCCGCCGAGGGCGGCCTGAGCTGGCCGCGGACCACGGCGCCTGGCTCACCGCTTACCGACGACCTCTACGACGGCACGGCCGGGGTACTTGCCGCCCTCGCCGAGGCGCGGCTGTGCGGCATCGGCGACTTCGACGACTATGCCCGAGCCGCGGCGGGCCGGCTCTGCGCCCTGGCCAGCCAGACGGCCGGGACCGGCCGGCTCCCTGACCTCGGCCTGTACACCGGCCTGGGCGGCGCGGCCGCGGCCCTGCACCTGTGGTGGCAGGCCAGCGGCGAGCCTGCGGCCGGCCAGGCCGCAGGCTCGCTTGCCCGCGCGATCGCGCGGACCACGCAGGCGGCCGGACCGCTCACCCCATGGCGCGACGTGATCGCCGGCGAGGCAGGCATCCTGCTCATCCTGGCCGGAATCGGCGACGCCAGCACCAGCCCGGCCGTGGCGGACCTCGCCGACCGTCTCGTCGGGCAGGCCGTCTGGATCGACGGCCTGCCCGACTGGCACCCGCGCGCCAGTGCGCGCGCGATCACGCCCAACTTCTCGCACGGCGCGGCCGGCATCGGCTACGCATTGGCGACGGCCAGCGCCCGGCTCAAGCGGCCCGACCTGCTCGACGTAGCGACCATGGCCGCCCGCCGGCTGATCAGGCTCGGCCGCCGGCCTGACGGCACCCTGGCGGTCCCGAACCGGATACCGCCGCCCGACCCGCCAGCTGAGCCGGTGAGCTACGGCTGGTGCCACGGCCCGACCGGGACGCTGCGGCTGTTCTGGCTGCTCGACCGGCTGCAGCCCGGCTGTGGCTGGGCAGGATGGGCACAGGCCGGCCGGCTCGCGGTCCGCCGCAGCGGCCTGCCCGCGCGACTGCGGGCCGGCTTCTGGGACAACGTCGGCCAGTGCTGCGGAACGGCGGGAGTGGGCGAGATGGCCATCGACAGCTATCAGGAGTCCGGCGACGGGGGGTGGCTGGACTGGGCGGCCGAACTCGCCGCCGACGTGCTCGGCCGGCGGATCGCCGACGAGTCCGGCGTCCGCTGGTCCAACACCGAGCACCGGCTTGACCCGCCCGACCTCGAGCCCGAGCTCGGCTGGATGCAGGGCGCCGCCGGGATCGCGGCCTGGCTGCTCAGGCTCGCGCGGGTCCGCGGCCAGGGCACGGACGCACCGCAGCTGTGGTGGCCCGACCGGCCAGCGCCCGCGTCCGCCCGGCCTGATGACACCCAGTGATCAAGACCACACTCTTAGTAAAGGTATTGTCATGCGATGGGCGCTATCCAGTGCCAGCTCCTCGTGGGGCGCGGCGCCGAGCTCGAGACGCTGCGCGCGACGCTCGACCACGCGGGCCATGACACGGGGCTGGTGTTCCTCGCGGGCGAGCCCGGCGTGGGCAAGTCAAGGATCGCGAGGGAGATCGCCGCTGTCGCCGAGGAGCGCGGCTTCACCGTCGCCCGCGGGCGGGCCGTGCAGGCGTCGAACCCGGTGCCGCTGCGGCCGATCATCGAGGCCCTGGCCGGAATCGCCCGCACCACCTCGATACCCGACGTACCCGGCATGGCCGGATACCGGCCAGCACTCGCCGCCATGGTCCCCACCTGGAGCGAGCCTGGCGCGCGCCCGGCCGAGATCTCGCCCCTCATACTGGGCGAGGCGCTGCTGCGCCTGCTGACCAGCCTGGACGGCAAGGGCGCGCTGCTGGTGCTCGAGGACCTGCACTTCGCCGACCCCGAGACGCTGGCGATCGTGGAGTACTTCGCCGACAACCTGACGGGCGAGCCCGTCGTCTGCCTGGGGACCCTGCGCGATACGGCGCCGTCCCCGGCCATGGACATCGCGGCGTCGCTGCACGCCCGCCGGGCTGCCGAGGTCATCACCGTGCCCAGGCTGCCCGAACCCGCGGTCCTGCGGATGGCGACGGCGTGCCTGGGCGGCGGCGAGGTGTCCGACCAGGCGGTGCGCCGCCTGCTCGCCAACTGCGACGGGCTGCCGTTCGCCGTGGAGGAACTGCTGGCGTCGGCCGTCGCCTCCGGTGAGCTCGTCGGCGGTCCCGACGGCTGGCATGCGAACGAGACGGTGACCACCCCGGTGCCGACATCGATCGCCGAGTCGGTGCGGCAGCGGCTGGCCGCTCTCGGCCCGGACGCGGCCGCGGTCATCGTGGCCGCCGCGGTGCTCGGACGGCGGTTCGACTGGACCCTGCTGCCCGGCATGACCGGGGTCGGCGAGCCCGACGTGCTGAGCGCCCTGCATGGCGCGTGCGCGGCGCAACTGCTCGAGCCACCGTGTTCCGGCCAGGTGCTGTTCAGGTTCCGGCACTGCCTGACCAGGGACGCGATCGTGTCCAGCCTGCTTCCGCCGCTGCGTGCCAGGCAGGCCGCCCGTGCCGCCGCCGCGATCGAGTCAGCGCACCCCGACACGCCCGGCGGCTGGTGCGAGCTGGCAGCCGAACTGCACGAGACCGCCGGCCACCCGGCCAGGTCGGCGGCCCTGCTGCTCGAGGCCGGCCGCCGCTCACTGCGCAGCGGCGCACTCACCAGCGCGGCGGCCTCGCTGACCAGGGCGCGCGAGGTGCTCAGCCGGACCGGCCCCGCCAAGCTGCCGATGCTGGCCGACATCGACGAGACCCTGACCCTGGTGCACGCCCTGAGCGGCAACTGCGACCGGCTCATGCCGGTCGCCGAGCGGCTGCTCGGCGAGCTCGACCAGATCGCCGCTCCCCCCGCCCGCAAGGCGGTGGCGTGCCTGCGGATCGCCCTGGCGCTCTCCGAGGCCGACCGCGCCGACCTGGCCGGGGAGCGGGTGGCCCAGGCGCTCGAGCTCGCTCGCGGCGCGGACGATCCGGCGCTCGGCGGCTGGGCCGCCGCGGTTGCGGCCCGGTGCGCCATCGACGCCGGCGACGCCGACCGCGCGCTCGACCTGGCCCGCGACGCGCTGGCCAGCGCCGAAGAGTCAGGGCTGACAGGCTGCGCCGCCGAGGCCGTCTGCGAGGCGCTCGCCGTGATCGGCCGGCGGGAGCGGGTGCGTGACACCGCGAAGGCCACCGCCGCGTTCGAGCGCGCACTTCGGATCTCCGCCGACCACGGCCTGGCGGTGCGCAGGATCGGCGCGATGCACGAGCTCGGCACGATCGAGATGCTCGAGGAAGGCGGGTCTGGCGTGCTGGCCGAAGCCAGGCGACTCGCGCTGGAATGCGGCGCGGTCTCCACGGCCGCGGTACTTGACCTGCAGCTGGCCAACGCGCTGTCGCTGCACGCCGACCTCGGCAGTGCGCTGGACGCCGCCATGTCCGGCCAGCGCTCGGCCCGGCGGCTGCGGATGCGCCGGGTCGAGGCCATGGCGTGCGCCACCCAGGCCTGCATACTCGCCACGCTCGGCGAGCGGGACGCCGCGGAGTCCGCCGCAGTGCGCGCACAGCAGATCGCGCCGAGCGATCCGTCGGTGCTGATCACCACCTGGGGCGAGGCCAGGGTGACCGCGGGCATCGTCGGCAACGACCTCGGCGCGGCGCTGGCCGCGAGCCGGACCGGGATCGGGCACGGCCGCAGGGAGCGGCTCACCGCCCCGTCCATGGCCTGGGGGTACTGGCCGCTGCTCAGCGCCGTGGCCGGGACCGACGGCGCCGGGGCGCTCGCTGAGGCGAGGGCCTCGGGCGCGGAGGTCGCCTTCTGGAACCGGGGATGCATGGCCTACGCCGGCGCCGTCCTCGCCGGGCGGCAAGGGCAGCGCGAGCTCGCCGGCGAGCTCGCCGAGCAGGGGCGCGGTCACTTCGAGCGCTGCGCGCCCTGGTGGAATCACCTGATGCACCGGCTGGTCGCGACGGCCGCCCTGCGGGACGGCTGGGGCCAGCCCGCGGCCTGGTTGCGGCAGGCGATCGGCGAGCTCGA
The DNA here is from genome assembly GCA_035517035.1 of Streptosporangiaceae bacterium. Taxonomy (GTDB): domain Bacteria; phylum Actinomycetota; class Actinomycetes; order Streptosporangiales; family Streptosporangiaceae; genus Chersky-822. The sequence goes on from DATIZP010000042.1 coordinate 28,305, forward strand.
AGAATGCGGCCTGCACCAGGTGGCATCGGCCTGCCGAGGCATACTCCGCCAGTCGGGCGAGCGGGTGCCCAGGTCGGGGCGCGGCAGCGCGAAGGTGCCGCAGCAGCTGCGCAGGCTCGGCGTCACCAGCCGCGAGATGGACGTGTTCGTGCTGGTCGGGCAGGGCAGCTCCAACGCGGAGATCGCCGCGCGGCTGGTCATCTCGCCCAAGACCGTCGAGACCCATGTCGCGAGCCTGGCGGCCAAGGCCGGGCTGGCCGGCCGACGCGAGCTGGTCGCCTACGCGGCCCGCGCCGCCGCGTCCGGCTGAGTCGGCTAGCCGGCGAGCGCGGCCGGCCGCGCCTTCGCCTTGCGGCTCGCGATGACCTCGTCGGCGAGGCCGTACTCAACGGCCTCGCGCGCGCTGAACGTCCGGTTGCGGTCCGTATCGCTCCTGATCTTCGCCGCCGAGTGCCCGGTATGCCTGGCGAGTATCTCCTCGACGTCGGCCCGGACCCTGGCCAGGTCCTTGGCCTGGATCGCCAGGTCAGGCAGGGTCCCCTGAGCCTGGCTGGACGGCTGGTGCAGCAGCACCTTGGCGTGCGGCAGCACCGCCCGCCGCCCTGGCGCACCGGCCGCCAGCAGGACCGCCGCGGCCGATGAGGCCTGTCCCATGCAGATCGTGGCGACGCCGGGCCTGATGAACTGCATGGTGTCGTAGATCGCGGTGAGCGCGCTGAACGAGCCGCCCGGGGAGTTGATGTACAGGCTGATCTCCATGTCGGGGCTGGCCGACTCGAGGTGCAGCAGCTGCGCCATCACGACATTCGCCACCCCGTCGTCGATTTCGGTGCCGAGGAACACGATCCGCTCGGCCAGCAACCGGGAGTAGATGTCGTAGGCGCGCTCGCCGAGCGGAGTCCGCTCGACCACGGTGGGGATCGTGTACTGGCCCATGGCTACAGCCCCGTCCTGACGGCCGAGCCCGGCCGCACGTCGTCGAGCCGCTCGACGATGTGGTCGATGATGCCGTACTCGCGTGCCTGCTCCGCGCTGAACCAGCGGTCGCGCAGGCTGTCCTGCCTGACCGTCTCCGCCCGCTGCCCGGTGTGCTGCGCGATGAGGCTGATCAGCGTCTGCGAGGTCCGCTCAAGCTGCTCGGCGTAGATCTCGACGTCCGCGGCGGTACCGCCGAAGCCCGCCGATCCCTGGTGCATCAGCACCTGCGCGTGCGGCAGGCTGTACCGCTTGCCCTTGGTCCCTGCGCACAGCAGGAACTGGCCCATGCTCGCGGCGAGGCCCATCGCGAGGGTGATCACGTCGTTCGGGATCAGGCGCATCGTGTCGTAGATGGCCAGGCCCGCCGTGACCGAGCCGCCCGGCGAGTTGATGTACAGGCTGATGTCGCTGCGCGGGTCCTCGGCCGACAGCAGCAGCAGCTGCGCGCAGAGCCGGTTGGCCACCTTGTCGTCCACCTCGGCGCCGAGCACGATGATGCGGTGGTAAAGCAGCCTGGCGAGCAGCTGGTCATCGAGCGTCGCGCCGCTCGCGCCCGGTTCGGTAACGGCGGTCTGCATGGTCTCCCCCGCTCGGTGTCTTCAGGTCGCCGGCACCCGGCGCCACGAGTACAAGGGTGGCCCGCCGCGCGCCGGATGGGCCAGGGCAATCTGCTGACAGCAGAGGATCAGCGCGGCGGCACGACTCGCGGTCAGTGCCCGACCGCGGCCAGCACCGCGCCGAATGTCACGAGCACGGCCCCGGTCGCCACGAAGGCGCGGTTGGAGAGGCGAGCCTGCCGGCCGAAGACGAGCACGTCGCCGGGATCGGACGGGTCGTACCACACCAGTACCTGCTGACCAGACCTGAGCGCCTTTGCCTTCCTGGGCTCCGGGCAGAGCCGCTCGATCACGCGGCCGTCGGGAAGCGAGTACTGAACCAGGTTCCGGCGCGGCAGGTCACCATCGCGATCCCCGGCCGAGGCAGGCGCAGAGACGACCATCCCCCAGGTCTTCGTGCCGCGCTTGCGCAGCTGCCGCACCCGGCGGATGTCAGCCAGCCCGGCCATCGCCGCGAGCACGCCGACCAGCGCCAGCCAGATCCCGGTCACGACCTGCATCGGCGGTCCGACGGCCCTGGCCAGGCATCCTCGGCGATCACGGTACCCCGGATTCGCTCCAGGCTCCGCCTGCGGCGGAGCTCGAGCACGGACTCCCCGAGCCGCAGCGGCGCGACCGACGCGCGCGCGTCGCGCCAGGCCAGCAGGAGGTCGGTGGACTGCTGACCGTCGTCCACGGCCATCAGCAGAGTCGCCTGCCTGCGCGGGTGGGCTGGCCAGCCGACAAGCAGCAGGACCTGGGCCGACTGGTCGGCCTGCGCGATCACCTCACGCACGAGTATCTCCGGCCAGTCGGAGGCGGAGACAGGCTCGGGTGCTGCCAGCTTCTCGGCGAGCGCGTTCGCATCGAGATTGCCGATGTGGACGAGGCGCGCTGTCCAGGCCAGCCACGCGGCGATGACCAGGAAGATCACCGCCGAGAGCACAACTTCTGCTACCACACAACGACAGTAAGCCTGCCGGCGACCAGAGTCACTAGCCCGCAGGCCATGGCCGTTTCACCCCACGATCCGCTCGCCGATCGGGCCGAGTATGAGCGTGGGGAAGTAGATCAGGCCGCTCACGATCACGATCACCCCGAGCAGGAAGGCGGCAGCTGTGCGGGCGGCGGTTCCAACCTCATGCGCGTCATCCGCGATGCAGGCAACTTCGGCATCGACGTCCACGTCATCGCCCGGCGATCGCAGTCCGAGCGCGCGGGCGACTGACGCCGGCGGCGGGAAGGTGGCACTCTATGACACATGCGACATCGCTTCTCGTGCCCGCCGAGGCCGCCCCGTGCCTGGTAGCCGGGTGCTGCGCTGGGCCCACGCGTCCTGGGTGGACATCGCCTGGGTGACGTTCATCGGGCTGAACCTGCTCGCCATGCAGCTGGTCCCTGCGTGGCAGACCGTGCCGTTCCTGATCATCTGGCTGACCCTGACCGCGACCTACGGCTTCCGGCTGTGGCGGCTAGGGTCGGCACTGTTGACGGCGGCGGCGGTGACGCTGGCCACCGGTGGCCTGGTCCTCTGGCAGGTGCTCACCGGCAAGCAGGACGGCGACTACCTGGCCGAGGTGCCGCTGCTCGCGATGATGTTCGTGATCATGGTCTGGCACTCCAGGCGGCGGGTGGCCGCCATGGAGGAGATGAGCAGGGTCTCCGAGCACAACCTGCTGCTGCTCGAGCGGCAGCGCCAGTTTCTCCAGGACGTCTCGCATGAGCTCGGCACGCCGATCGCGATCGCGCTCGGCCACGCCGAGCTGATCGAGCGCGCCGCCACCGACCAGGCCATCGCCGCCGACGCGCGGGTCGCGGTGGACGAGCTGCTCAGGCTGCGGCGGCTGACCAGCAGGCTGCTGCTGCTCGCCGCGATGGACAGCCCCGACTCGCTGCGGCTGGACTCGGCGAGCGCCGAGGAGCTCATGGCCGACACCTTGCACCGGTGGAGCCACGTGCCGAGGAAGTGGTCGGTGAGCGACCTGACCGACGCGCGGGTGCAGGCCGACGGGGACCGGATCGCGATGGCGCTCGACGCGCTGGTCGAGAACGCGGTGGACCACACCGACCAGGATGGTCAGATCGAGCTGAGCGCCAGGAGAGACGGCGATGACGTGGTGCTCGCCGTCAGCGACACCGGACCCGGCATCCCGGCCGCCGATGCAGAGCGGATATTTAACAGGTTCTCCCGGCTTGATGCCGGCCGCAGCCGGACGGTCGGCGGGTTCGGTCTTGGCCTGGCCATCGTGAAGGCGATCGCCGAGGCCCATCACGGCTCGGTGCGGGTGCGGAGCACGGCCGGGCAGGGCTCGACGTTCGAGCTCAGGCTGCCGGTCGCGCCGCTCGCCGGGGCGATTCCGGCGCCAGGCGCACAGCCCGCCGCCCACGTGGACGCCCTGCACTGCTAGGGTCACAGCAGAAATAACCCGCGAATACTTGAATGTCAGTGATTTTTCGTTTCTTATGATCCTGGCATGGCGGCCAGCAGTACCCTCGCGGGGCGCGTTGTTGAGAGTGACCGATGCCTGAAGGAGGGCTGCATGGGCCTGATCAATCGGCCAGTCAAAGCCGGCGCCACAGCTGTCGTGGGCCTGGCAATCACTGCAATGACAGGTGCGCTCGCGACGGGGGCCATAGCGGCCCCGGTGTCAAGCGGTCCGCACCTCGCCGCCATCAAGGGCAGCGTGTCACCCACCACCGACCGCATCGTCGGGCACTACCGCAGCAAGGCCATGTCGGTCGAGGTAGCGCTGACACCCAGGGACAACGCAGGCCTGCAGCGCACGCTCAGCGCGCTCTATACCAAGAAGAGCGGCGCGTACCACCGCTGGCTGGCCACCGGCCAGTTCGACCGCAGCTACGCCCCGACCGCCACGACGCGGTCGGCCGTCGCTGCTTACCTGCGCGGGGCCGGCCTGCGGGTCGAGCGGACGTCCTCGCCGTTCCTCGTGCGCGCCGTCGGCTCGAGCAAACGAGTCGAAGCCGCCTTCCACACCACGCTCAGCGTGTACCGCGACCCGAAGGGGGTCAGGTACTACTCCAACTCCACCAAGGTGGAGATGCCGGCCGCGCTGGTTCCCAGGGTCTTCGGCGTCATCGGACTGACCAACTCGGTGCGGGAGCACTCGATGGTCGAACGCGCAAACAACGTCATCCGCCCGATGGGTACCAAGTCCTCGTCGTCGGCGAGCTGCGAGGCGCCCTATCCCACCACGGCGCAGCTCTTCGCCGCGGTGAACTCGGGGACCCCGTTCCCGTTCGGCTTCGGCGGCGGCCCTGGCTGCAACGGCATGACCCCCCAGCAGGTCAACTCCATCTACGACGCACCGCACGTCGGCCCCCGCGGCGAGGGACGCGGCGTCAACACCGGCGTCTTCGAGCTGTCCGCCTACCAGGAATCCGACATCGACACCTGGGCGCAGACGTTCTACGGCCCGAGCTACACCCCGCCACTGGTCAACGTCAACGTCGACGGCGGCCCGCTCAGCCCGGTCTGCCCGTCCGGCGACGAGTGCCCGCCGGACTTCAACGGCTACGCCGGTGACATCGAGGTCGACGCCGACATCGAGATGCAGCTGGACATCTCGCCGGACATGAGCCACCTCATCGTCTACAACGCTCCGAACGACTTCACCGGCCAGACCGAGCTCGACGAGTACACGGCCATCGCCAGCGCCAACACCGCAGCGTCGGTCAGCTCGAGCTGGGCGGTCTGTGAGAACGACGTCACGGCTGCCTACGTGCAGGCCGAGAACGTGATCTTCGAGCAGATGGCCGCGCAGGGCCAGAGCATGTTCGGTGCCGAGGGCGACACCGGCGCGTTCTCCTGCATCCGGTCCGACGGCACCACCATCCTCAACGTGCTCGACCCGCCGTCGCAGCCCTGGGTGACCAGCGTCGGCGGCACCTCGCTGGAGAGCGCGAACCCGGGTACCAACCCGAACCCGTCCTACCCCAGCGGCGTCGAGACGGTGTGGAACGTGGACGACCTGTGCAGCAACCAGGCTCCCAGCGCCGGCAACGACAACCAGGGCGGCTTCTTCTGGTGCGCAGCCACCGGCGCCGGAGGCGGCGGCAACAGCCAGTGGTGGGGTCGGCCGTTCTACCAGCGCGGCCCGGACATCACCAACCCGTACACCACCCACGGCAACGGCACGACCCAGTGCGCGCTCGCCGCCACGGGCACGCCGTGTCGTGAGGACCCGGACGTCTCGGCCAACGCCGACGAGTACACTCCGTACGCCGAGTACTGCACCGGCAGCGCGTCGACCCCGTTCAGCGTCTGCGCGACCATCACGACCAACGCGCCCGGATGGTTCGGCATCGGCGGGACGAGCCTGTCGTCGCCGTTGTGGTCGGGCATCGCCGCCGACCGCGACAGTTTCCGAGGGACCCGCACCGGCAACTTCAACCCGTTGCTGTACCGGCTCTACGACACAGCACCGAACCTCTACCTCCACGACATCACCAGACAGTCCACCAACAACAACGGTTTCTTCCCGGCCAGGCCGGGATATGACCTCGCCACCGGAATCGGCACCCCGATTCTGGCGACGCTCATCACCGGGTCCCGCTAGCCAGTTAACGGGCGGCGGCGCCGGGGACTGCATCACGTCCCCGGCGCCGCCGTCGTCTTCGCGGCCAGCGCCGCCGGGAACAGTACTGCCGTGGGGCGATCATGACCGAGTCGAGTGCGCAACGGCCGCGGCCGTACGCGGATGTCGCCGAGACGCACACGGCGGTGGTGTTCTTCGCCGGCGACCGCGCCTACAAGCTCAAGAAGCCGGTCAGCACCGGCTTCCTGGACTTCAGCACCGAGCCTGCACGCGCCGCGGCGTGCCGGCGCGAGGCAGAGCTGAACGCCAGGTTCGCGCCCGACGTGTACCTCGGCGTGGCCGAGATACGCGACCAGGACGGCAAGGTCTGCGACCACCTGGTGGTGATGCGCCGGATGCCGGCGGACCGCAGGCTCTCCACCCTGGTCGAGCGCGGCGAGCCGGTGGAGGGCGCGCTGCGGCAGGTGGCCCGCATAATCGCGGCGCAGCACGCGGCGGCGCCGCGTGGCCCGGCGATCAGCGAGCAGGGCAGCGTCGCCGCGCTGGCGCGGCGGTGGCAGGACAACGTGGACCAGACCAGGCCGCTCGCCGGCGGCATCATCGACGGCCAGGTCATCGATGAGGTCGAACGGCTCGCACGACGATTCCTGGCGGGCAGGCAGCCGCTGCTCGCGGCGCGGATCAGCGCCGGACGGATCGTGGACGGCCACGGCGACCTGCTCACCGGAGACATCTTCTGCCTGGACGACGGCCCCAGGATCCTTGACTGCCTGGAGTTCGACGACACGCTGCGCTGGCTGGACGGGCTTGACGATGCGGCCTGCTGCGCGATGGACCTGGAACGGCTCGGCGCCACCGGGCTCGCCGAGCGGTTCGCCGGCTGGTACGCCGAGTTCTCCGGCGACCCGGCGCCGGCCTCGCTGCACCAGCACTACGTGGCCTACCGGGCGTTCATGCGCGCGAAGGTCGGCTGCCTGCGGGCCGGGCAGGGCGACCCGCTCGCCGGGGCGGAGGCCAGCCAGCTGGCCGGCCTGGCGCTACGCCATCTGCGGGCCGGCGCGGTCACCCTGGTGCTCGTCGGCGGCCTGCCGGGTACCGGCAAGACCGCCCTGGCCGGCCCGCTGGCCGCCCGGCTCGGCTGGACCGTGCTCTCCAGCGACCAGGTCAGGAAGGAGCTCGCGGGCCTGCGCCCCGACGAGAGCGCGGCGGCGGGCTACGGCCAGGGGATCTACGCCCCGGCCTGGACCGGCCGGACCTATGGCGAGCTGCTGCGCCGGGCCGAGGTGCTGCTCGGCATGGGCGAGTCGGTGCTGATCGACGCCACGTGGAATGCCGCCGAGCAGCGGGCCGCCGCGGCGGCGCTGGCCGGCCGGCTCGGCGCGGACCTGGTGCAGCTGCGTTGCGAGGCGCCGGCCGACGTGGCGGCGGCCCGGATGCGGGCACGCACGGGCAGCGCGTCGGACGCGGACCCGGGAATCGCGGCGGAACTGGCCGCCGCGCAGGCGCCGTGGCCCGACGCGGTGAGCCTCGGCGCGGTCGTGCGCGCTGGCGGCTGGCCGGAGCCGGTGATCGAGCAGGCTCTCGCGGCGATCCGGCCGCATGGCCACGATCAGGTATGGCGCCCGGCCAGGCCGGCGCTGCCGCCCGGCTGAGCACGCGCGTCAAGGAGTCCCCGCCGGCCATGGCCGGCGGGGACTCCTTCGTGCCGAGCCCTTCGAGAGGGCCTGTGCGCAGGTCAGGCCGTCTGGGCCCGCACGCGGTGGGACACCTTCGCCAGCACCTCGGCGCCCTCGGGCACCCGGCG
>DATIZP010000043.1:0-53723 GCA_035517035.1 Streptosporangiaceae bacterium
AGCGGGCCGCCATTTCGGAGGGAAAAAGTTTCGCGGCCCGCTGGTCCGAGTGGCCGCGAGCCGACGGACCGCGCCGTGATGACTCCGGCCGCTTCTGGCGGGTCCATGCGAGGGCAGGCGGTCCGCGCGGGTCGCCGCCGGGTGCGGCAGAGGGGCCGTTCGGCGCCGTGGCCGGCGCTGTCACACTCACGTCACAGTCGCCGGGCTGCACTGCGGTAACCCGGACGGCGGTGACCCGGACCGCGCTGACCCGCCTCGCGCTCCCGGCGACGGGCGCGGGCGGGCCGGCGCGCCGGCCGCACAGGTCGCTTGACTAGAGAGGTGAGTGTGTCGTGATCCCGGTAAGCGGACAATGTCCGCAAAATAGCAAGAATCCGTGCAACGGACATCATTTATGCTGGTCGGTGCGGCTTGCCGGGAGCCTCCTCGCACGAGGTGTTGATCACGATCCTGATGTCAAATCGCAGGTCATCGGCGCGTCGGATTTGGCATATGGCCGTGAGGCGGGGCGTATTGCCGCAGAATGGTGCCGGACACGAGCAATGGTGCGCCGCGACTCCCGGCCGGGCCGGCATGGGCGGGAGGGAGCGGCCGGAGGTGAGATGCCGACGGGCAACCGGGTACTGCCCGGGGCTCGGCTGTCAGCCGCGCGCGGGCTTGCGGCCGGGCGACCGGTGACAGCCGAGCATGCGATCAGGGCCGAACGGACCACCGGTGCGACCAGGCTGCCCACCGTGGCGGCCGGCGCCCCGGCGGCAGGGGAGACGGCGCTGTCGCGACCATTGCCAGTCATCACCGGTTCCGAATCGGTGCGGCGGATCCCCCGCAAGCCGTTCCCACCAATCCCGGAGTAGCGATGCACAGCCACATCATCGTCACGACGGCCGCTGGCATTAGCAGCCAGGGCCTCGTCTCCTATTTGCAGACCCTCTTCGGCCCCTTGTTCCTCGGGATTGTGGGTATAGTAGCGATCTTTTTCCTTTTCACTCGCGAGATCGTCCGCTTCGTGCAGTTCTTTATCCTCGCGGTCGCTATCGCCGTGATCTTCTATGTTCCTGGAATCGTGCGTTCCCTCGCCATGGGCATCGCGCACGCGCTCGGGGTTCACTAGCCAGCTTGCCCGCTGCCACAACATGCTCAGCTAGCGCCGTCGCAGCCGAGAGGAGAACCACCGGGTGGATCTGCCCACGTATACCAGCATCTGGCGAATCGAGAAACGGCTGTACAAGCTGTACGACTTTCGGCTGCCCATGCCGCTGCCGATCGGCCAGATTTCGGTGTTCGCGGCCATCACCGTTCCCTACGTGGTGCTGCTCACGGTACTCGGGCTCCCCTTCAACCACACCCTCATCTGGCTGTACATACTCCCGCCCGGCCTGCTCACCTGGCTCGCGACCCGCCCCGTGCTCGAAGGCAAGCGGCTTCCCGAGCTGGTTAAGTCCCAGGTGCGCTTTGTCACCGAGCCGCGGGTCTGGTGCCGGATGGCGCAGTCGACCGAGCGCGACGTCGTCGTGGTGACCGCGCGCGCGTGGCGGCCGGCCAGCGCTGGATACGAGCTGGCGATGGCGACCGGGCAGAGCACCGTCCGGTCGAGCGCGGCGCCGGCCGAGGTGGCGGCCGACGATGACGACTTCTGGGAGGCAGACTCCGGCAACGGAAAGGATGCGCAGGGCGCCGGATTCTGGCTGTCAGGCAAGGCGCCGGAGCGCGGGCTAGCCAGGTCTGCGCAGGCTGTCCGTGATCCAGCTCCTGGCCGCGGCGTGGCGCCTGGCCTTGCGGCGGGCGGCATGGCGAAGGGCGGTCTGTCTGCGGGTCGGCTCGGCCCGGGTCGAGTCGCCCTATCGCGCCGCCACCTGCCCGGGCTGCCCGAGTCGGACGGGCCCGCGCCGGCCGTCCCGGGCGGGACAGGGCTCTTGCCCGCGGGCGAGAGGCTTGCCGACAGCACCGATCAGGACTGGGCGGCGGAGCACGCCGACCGGGACCGGCTGCGCTCCGGCGCCGCCCCGGCGGCGGCATCAGAGCAGGACATCGCGGCCGGGCGGGGACCGGTTGCGGCCGGGCAGGAGCCGGGAGGGCGGACCGCCGCGCCACGCAGAGATGCCCCGCTCGGCCCACCGCCGGCGTGGCCAGGTCGCGGCGACATCGAAGGGCACCGGACCGGCCTGTTTCGCGCGCGGCATGGTGCGGGAGCCGGTGCGCCAGGCCGGCCCGCGCCGGACCGGGATGCGTTGGCCCGGCACGCGTCGGATCTTGATGCGCAAGCGGCGCGCGCCTCGAACCTGGATGCACCGGGAGAGGCCGCGCGGGACCGGGATGGGCCAGGGCGGCACGCACGCGGTGACGAGGCGAGCGGTCACCCGGATGCGGGCCGCCACGCGGGGCCAGGAACGTTCCTGCCGCCCGCGCCGACGCGGCATGCGTCTGCACCCGCGGCGGACGCGGTCAGCCTGGCCAAGACGGCCGTGCCAGGGACCGAGGCCCGCGACGTCGATGCGCGACACCCCGGCGAGCGCGCCCCGCGCGCCGGCGTGTTCGTGGCTGATCATGAGGCACGGCCGCAGGAGCCCGGGCCGGACGGCTCCCGGCCGGCCACCGGGGCACCGGCGCCTGCGGCGCAGCGGCCGGTCGTCACCGTGGTGGGCGGCGCGTCCGCGCAGGCGAGCCCGCCAGCGGTCGAACGTGCCCTGGCCGGACCCTCGGCCCGGCGCGGCGATGCCCGGCCCGGCCGGGTCGTGGTCGTACCGGGCGGGCACCGGCCTGGCAGGCCCGACCAGCTGGCCAGGGACCGGACGCGTGCGCAGCAGCCGATCGGCGAACCGAGCCGGATCGTCGTGCTCGGCTGCACCGTCGGCGCTGGCCAGACCATCACCGCGCTGCTGATCGGCGAGATGCTGGCCAGCCTGCGGCCCGAGCACGTGGCCGTGCTCGACCTGAACCCCGGGCCAGGCTCGCTGGCGCGCCGTGCGCAGCACCGGCCGGCGCTGAGCCAGGCCGCCTCGCTTGTCTCTTCCAGGCTGGTGGTGCTCGGCCAGGTCGGGCCGTCCGCCGAGGACGACGCCGACGGTCATGGTGCCCGGCCGCGGCCCGGCGAGGACGCCGAGCGGTTCGACTTCGCCTCGCAGCGCTACGACCTGGTGTTCGCCGACCCGTCCACCGCCGCGGTGCCCAGGCTGCTGCCGATGGCCGACCAGCTGGTTCTGGTCGCTCCCGCCAGCGCCGCGGCCGCCAGCTCGATCGCGATGACCTTCGAGTGGCTGGACGCGCACCGGCAGGGCAGGCTGGCCGCCGAGTCGATCATGGTGCTGAACGGGGTCAGCCGCCGCAGCCTGGCCCATGTCGAGCAGGCCGAACGGGTCTGCGTCGGCCGGTGCCGCGCGATCGTGCGGGTCCCCTGGGACGACCAGCTCAACGGCCAGGCTGTGAAACGAACCCATCCGACGGCTCCCGGCGGGCGGGCCGGGCAGCGCTGGGCGGGATTGCTGAGCCCCGCCACGGCGGCCGCCTATACCGCCCTGGCCGGCGTGCTTGTCTCCGCCCTGGCCGGCCGCGTCGCGGCCGTCACCGGCCAGCCGCGGCCGGCCAGCCAAGGGCAGGGGCATCGATGAGCGCGCGGATGGCAAGGAAGAACCGCCTGTCGGTGCGGTACTTCGACGACCGCATCCTGCTCACCGAGACGCACGCGTGGGCGTACTTCAGGGTGCCGACGATCTCGTATGAGTTCATGACCGGGCAGCAGCGCGAGGCGCTGGCGACGAACCTGACCGTCGCGCTTGCCGGGATCAGGATGGCCGACGCCGAGGTGCACCTGCGGATCGCGCACCGCAGCTACCCGGCCGCCGAGTGGGCGGCAGGTGTGCACGCGACATCGGACGGCGGGCCGGGCTGGATGCCGTACCTGGACGAGATGTACCGGCAGGTCTGGGCCAAGGACTTCTGGTCCAAGGAGGTCTACCTCGGCGTGCGGCTCGGCCAGCGCGGCGTGCGGGCGCAGCTCGCGGGCGGGCTGTTCGGCCAGCTGAGCAATGCCTACAGGGCGGGCGAGCAGGCCGACGACGAGGTGGTCGTGGCGGGCGAGGTCGGCAAGTGGACCGACCAGGCCGACCGGGTAGGGCGGACGCTGGCCGCCAGCTCGCTGGCGGCCAGGCACGCCACCGCCGACGAGATCGCCTGGCTGCTGCGGCACGCGGTGACCGGCTCGCTCGCCGACCAGCAGCCCACGGCGTCTGACCGGCGGCGGTGGGGGCTCGGTGAGATCGAGGCCCTGGTGGAAGGCGAGATCCACAACGGCAGGAGCGTGCTGCGCCTGGTGCACCCCGGAGGGGAGTCGTACGTGGCGCACATGTCGTTCACCAGGTTCCCCGACGTGATGTACTTCCCCGACGGCGAGCCCTGGCTGCACTACGCCGACTCGCTGCCGTTCCCGGTCGAGGCCAGCCTGCGGATGCGGCTGATCCCCCCAGCCAAGGCCAGCAAGGACGTCAGCCGCCGGCTGGCGCATGCCAGGGACATGGACGCGCACATCCGCGAGGCGGGCGCGGACCTGCCGCTGGCGCTGGCCGAGCAGATCGAGGCGGCCAGGCTGCTCGAGCACGGGATCACCAAGGAGCGGCTGCCGTTCGTCTACGGCTGGCACCGGCTGTCGGTCACCGCGCCCGACAGAGAACTGTGCCTGCGCCGCGCTGAGGCGGTGACCGAGCACTACCGCGACATCGGCATCGACGTGGTGAACTCCACCGGCGACCAGTTCTCGCTGCTGAACGAGTCGCTGCCGGGGGAGAAGGTCAGGCTCAGCTCGTACCTGCAGCGCCAGCCGCTGTACACGATCGCCGGCGGGATGCCCGTCGCGACGGTGGATCTCGGCGATCGCGAGGTGGACGACGGCTGGATCGGGCCCTATATCGGCGAGACCATCGGCCGGGCCAGGTCGGTCGTCCACTTCGATCCGCTGGTCGCGGCGGCCAGGAACCGGCCCACCGCGATCGCGGTGACCGGCGAGCCCGGCGGCGGCAAGACCACGCTGGCCCTGCTCCTCATACTTCAGCTCGCGCTGCGCGGCGTCACCGTCGCGGTGATCGACCCCAAGGGCGACGCCGAGCCGCTGGTCCGGCTGCTCGCGCACCGGGGCAGGCGGGCGCGGGTGCTCCCGCTCGGCAGTGCGGCGGCGGGCCTGCTCGACCCGTTCTCGTTCGGCGACGACCTGGCCGAGCGGCGCACGATGGCGGCCGAGACGCTGCGGCTGCTGCTGCCCGGCATGAGCGAGGAGCGCGAGAGCGCGATGATCCAGGCCGTCGGCGCGGTCGCCGCGCTGGAGCGGCCGAGCCTTGGCCAGGTGGTGGAGCACCTCGAGGCGGCGGACGACGCGGCATCGAAGAATCTCGGCGCCGTGCTCCGGTCGATGTCGGAGATGCGCCTGGCCAGGCTCTGCTTCGCGCCGTCCGGCGGCGAGCGGATCGCCGCCGAGGGCTGGACCACGGTGTTCACGCTCGCCGGACTGACGCTACCGGAGGTCGGGCTCAAGCGCGACGACTACTCCTACGAGCAGCGGCTCTCGGTGGCGCTGCTTTACCTGGTCTCCCAGTTCGCCCGCAGGCTGCTGAACGAGATGGACCGGCGGATACCCAAGGCGATCGTGCTTGACGAGGCGTGGGCGATCACCTCGACCCCGCAGGGGGCCAAGCTGATCCCCGAGGTGTCCAGGATGGGCCGGTCAAGGAACACGGCGCTGATCCTCGTCTCGCAGAACGCCGGCGACCTGCTCAACGAGCAGGTGACCAACTGCATCTCCTCGGTCTTCGCCTTCCGGTCCACCGAGCGGTTCGAGGTGACCAGCGTCATGGAGCTGCTCGGGGTCGAGCCGTCCGAGGAGCACCAGGCGCTGCTGCGCAGTCTCGGCAACGGCGAGTGCGTCTTCCGTGACCTGGATGGCCGGGCCGGCCGGATCGTGATCGACCTGATCTCCGACGACCTGCGCCGCTGGCTGGACACCAATCCGACCAGGGCCAGGTCTGGGCAGGTACCAGTACGAGCGCGGGGAGGAGCAAGCCGGGCACCGGGGGGCGGGCCGGGCTACCGCGCGGGGCAGGACGGGCCGGCCGGCGGCGCAGGGCGCGGCGGCTGGCCGCCGGAGCACGAACCGTCGGGCGGCTGGCCGCCGCCCGACGGCGAGCCAGCCACCAGGTGGCCCGCCGACAACGCGCCGGGTAACGGCGTGCGGTCGGCCGGGCCGCACGCCGCGCCTGGCCGGCCGCCGAGCCCGGTCCAGGCACCTGCCCCGTAGCCAGCACCCCGTCACCCCCACCGCCCCCAGGAGCCCCCTGATGCCAAGATCCCGACATTTGTCGCGTAAGGCAGCAGTCGCGCTGGTACTCATGGCCGTGCTGTTCAGCCTCTCCCGCGTCACGACGCACCAGAGCGGTCATGTGCCAGCCGGCGCATCGGCCAGGCCGGCGGCCGCGAGGGCACTGGTCACCGCCGCGACCTTGGGCGGCGACCGGGCCCGGCCGGCCGGCGCGCGCACGATGGCGGCCGTCAGCAAGTCGGGCGGGCCCTGCTCGGTACCCGGCATCGGGGACATCGGCGGCCTGCTCGGCTTCTGCTCGCTTGGCTCATCGGGCATCGTCGGGTCGCTCAACAACCTCTGCAGCCCCGGCCTGCCCGAGCCGGAGTCGGCCACCTCCGGCGTGGACTCCCTGATCAGCCCGCCGGTCTCACAGGGGCCGAAGCTGACCACCCCCTACAACGAGTACGGCATGGCCGGCCAGTACTGGGCGGCCACCGACCTGCAGTGCTCGGACATGACGTCGCTGATCGGCAATGACGTGGCCGGAATGCTGTTCGACTTTGCCAAGGCGCTCGACCGGGTCACGATCACGGTGTACCAGTCGGCGGCAGGCGAGGGGATACTCGCCTGGCTGCAGGGCGTCACCGACCGGCTGATCACCGGCATCGGCCACGCCGTCTACTTCCCCTACCTGGCGCTCATCGTGATCATCGGCGCGATCTGGCTCGCCTGGCAAGGCCTGATCCGCAAGCGCGGCACCCGCACCATCGAGGGCACCGTCTGGATGGTGGTGGCCTGCGCTGCGGCGATCTGGCTGATCGGCAGGCCCGCCGACTTCACCGGGCTCGGCAAGGGCGTCTCCGACGGCATCAGCACCACGCTGAACGCGGCCTTCGCCCACCTGCCGAGCCCCGGCCAGGCCTCCTGCCTGCCAGTGAAGGCCAACGACCCGCAGATCAGCGCGGCCAGCTTCGCGTACACCTCCGGACCGACCGTGGTCGACCAGAACGCCAACGAGCTGTGGACCGTGCTGGTCTGCAAGCCGTGGCTGGACGGCGAATTCGGCACCACGGCGTACACGGCGAGCGGCAAGCCGACCGCGGTCTCCAGTTACGGGCGCCAGCTGCTGTGGGCGCAGGCGATCGCGATCAACGAGAAACCGACGACAGCGCTGATCAACGCCAAGCAATCGGCCTACGCGGGGATCGCCCAGACGATCAAGAACTCCGACCCGGCCGGCTACCCGCTGTTCCAGGGCAAGGAGTGGACGACCAGGCTGGAGATAGCATTCGCCGCGCTGATCGCTGCGGTGGTGGCCGGACTGCTCATCCTGCTGATCTCGGTGACGCTGATCCTGCTCAAGCTCGGCTTCCTGCTGCTGCTGATCGTGGGCCCGTTCTTCCTGCTGATCGGGACGCATCCCGGCTTCGGCCGGGTGGTGGCGATCCGGTGGTTTGAGATGCTCGTGGGTGTCTTGCTGAAGCAGGCGGCCGTGGCGCTGGCGCTGAGCGTGCTGCTCTACTGCTATGCGCTGATCATGGGAACCTCGGACGCGGTGCTGCCGTGGGCGCTGAAGATCCTCATGATCACCCTCGTCACGGTCGCGGTATTCATCTACCGAAAGCCCTTCCAGCACCTGTTCGCCGCCGTCGGGTACGGCGCGATCGGCGCGACCGACCGTGCCGAGGCCGACTTCAGCCGGGCCAGGGCCTCGGCGAGGGCCAACACGATGGGCGTGGCCGCGCTGGCGGTGCCTGGCCTGGCCGCCTACCGCGCGGCGCGGTGGGCAAGGAACAACCCGGGCCAGGCCGCCGGGCTCGCGGTCGGCGCGACCGCCGTGGGCGGCGCGTCGGCGACCGCGGCAGGCGCCGAGCCAGGATCGGGCGCCGGCACCGAGGTCGGTTCGGGCGGCTCGCTCGACCCGGCGGGCACGGCCACCTCGGCCGGCGTCGCGGCGCGCGCGCGGGCCTGGAGCTCGTCGGCGGGCGGTGCGCCGGCCACTCAGGCGCCCCCGCTGCGGCTGCCGTCCGGCCAGAGTGGTCCGGTGAGCTGGTCGAAGACCGGTGCGGCAGCAGGACCGCGCGCCAGCTCGACGAACGGCTCGGCGCCTGCGCCGCCGGTCAGGTCGTCAGGCCAGAACGGTTACGGCGGCGGAGGACGGCCGCCCTCGGACGGCCGGTCGTCGGCGGGGAGCGCGCCGCCCGCGTGGAGCAGCCGCGGCGGCCCGGTCCCGCAGGGGTCGTCGAGCCCGTGGCGGCAGGGCGGGTCGGCGAGCTCCGGCCGGTCCGATCTGGCGCAGACCGGGCGGAGCCCGGCGCGCGCCTCCTCCGATCCGGCCAAGGCCGACCGGCCCGCGCAGCCGCGCCCATCGAGGTTCTCCGGCCTGGCCGGCCAGCGCGGATCGGGCTCGCGCGGCTCGGGTCTGGGCACCTCGCGGGCGCGCGGCCGCGGCCGGGCTGACGAGCGGCCGGCCGGATCGGACGGCCACTTCTCCGCGGCGCCCTACGGGCTGAACCCAGGTAAGGACGGCGAGGAAGCGGGCGGCCCGTTCTGGTCCCGGCCAATCTGGCGAAGAAAGTAGCTGATCGCGATGGGGCTGTCGCTGAGTAGGATCATCACCTTCGCCCTCGCGGTCATCGTCCTGGTCGGTCTGGGCGTCTACCTCTTCCTGCCGCAGTCCTCGGCTGCGGGCAAGCAGCCCAGGCACCGGACGTCCCCGCCTCCGTCGCGTACGCCGACGCCGCACTCGTCGGCACCGGCCGCCGGACCGGTCAATATCTACCAGTGGCTGCCCTTCACCCAGGCCGGACTCGCCAGCGCGGCCGCGCTGACCACCGAGTTCGCGAAGGATTACGGCACCTACTCCTACCGGCAGGGCACCGCGGCCTACCTGGCGCCGATGCGCCCGCTCGCCAGCAGCGAGCTCGTCCAGGTGATCGGCCGCGCGTTCGCCACTGCGGGGGTGGCATCGGAAAGGACCAGGCAGCGGCAGGTCGTCACCGCCACGGTGGTGATCGACTCGCTGCGCGCGTTCGGCCCGACCAGCCTGACCTTCGTGATCGCGCTGACCCAGCGGACCGTCACCAGCACGGGCATCAAGCAGCAGGTCAGCGACTACGCGGTCACCGTGACCGGGACAGGAACGAACTGGCAGGTCACCGACATCGAGCCGGCCGGGGCAGGCAACCTGTGATCCGCCGCGGGACGGGTCTGCCGAGGTCGGTCGTCGTCGGCCTGACCGGTGCCGTCGTCCTGCTCGTCGCCGTCGCGCTGCTGGCCCCGATGCTGTTGTTCGCCGGCGGCGGGCTGATGTTCACCACCGACAGCTCGTGCGCGGCCGGAGATACCACAACGGCGCAGCCGTTGCCGAGCACGACCGCCAGCAATTCCATCCCGGCCAACTACCTGTACTGGTTCAAGCGCGTAGGAAAGCAGTACAAGGTGCCATGGGTCATCCTGGCGGGCATCGGCAAGGTGGAGAGCGACGACGGGCAGACCACCCTGCCGGGCGTCCACAGCGGGTCGAACGCGTTCGGCGCGGCCGGCCCGATGCAGATCGGCATCAGCGGCGCGGCAGGGAACACCTGGGGCGGCCTCCCGATCCATCCGGCGAGCGAGCACGTCAACGGCGTCGCGACCGACGAGAACGGCGACGGCGTCGACAGCGTCTACGAGCCGCCCGACGCAATCGCCGGCGCCGCGAAGTACCTGCTTGAGCACGGGGTGCTGATCAACGTCCCCGGCGCGATCTTCGCCTACAACCACCTGGACTCCTACGTGCAGGACGTGCTCGGCTGGGCGAACCAGTACGCCAAGAGCGGGTACACGGTCAGCCCGTCCACCGGCGGCAACGCGCCGGCCTGCGTCCCCGGGGTCACGCTGGCGTCCAGCAACTACGCGGCCGAGGCGATTGCGTTCGCCACGGCCCAGATCGGCAAGCCGTACCTGTTTGGCGGAACGGGCCCCGACGCGTTCGACTGCTCGGGCCTGACCATGATGTCCTACCGGGCGGCCGGGATCGACATCCCGCGCACCGCCGCGGACCAGTGGATGTGGGGGCCGCAGGTCCCCGCGAGCCAGGTGGAGCCCGGCGACCTAGTATTCTTCGCCGGGGCCGACGGGACCGTGAAGGACCCGGGACACGTCGGGATCGTGATCGGCCATGACCTGATGATCCAGGCGCCGTTCCCTGGTCAGGACGTCGGCATCGCGTCGTTCGACCCCAACGACGTGGTCGGCTTCTCCAGGCCGTGGGCGCACGCCGGGGTCAAGCAGCCCGGGGGCCTGGCCTCGGGCTGAGCGCGGCCGCAGCCGCGGCAGGCCGGCCGCCGGTGCCAACGGTAGGATTCGTGCTGCCATGAGCAGCGTGCAGGTAGAACCGGGCGAATCGGCCGTACCTGAGGCCGCGCACCGGCTCGCCATCCACACCAAGGACCTGACCAAGGTCTACGCGGGGACGGATTTCGCCGCAGTGGACCGGCTAAACCTCGACGTCGAGACCGGCGAGATCTTCGGCCTGCTCGGCCCCAATGGCGCAGGCAAGACCACCACCGCAGGGATGCTCACCACCAGGGTCGTGCCGACCTCGGGCCGCGCCTTCCTGGCCGGCGTGGACGTCGGCCGCCATCCGGCGCTG
This sequence comes from Streptosporangiaceae bacterium, assembly GCA_035517035.1. Taxonomy (GTDB): domain Bacteria; phylum Actinomycetota; class Actinomycetes; order Streptosporangiales; family Streptosporangiaceae; genus Chersky-822. Next base: position 10,917 of record DATIZP010000043.1, read on the forward strand.
GCCAAGCAGCTCAGCGGCATCGTGTCCCAGGAGAACACGCTCGACCGGCAGCTCACGGTCTGGGAGAACCTGTATTTCCACGGCCGGCTGTTCGGCATCGGCGCCAGGGAGTCCCGCAGGATCGCCGACGAGCTGCTCGAGCAGTTCCAGCTGTCCAAGTGGGCCAAGGCCTCGGTCTACGCGCTGTCCGGCGGCATGGCGCAGCGGCTGATGGTGGCTCGCGCGATCTTTCACCGCCCCGCAGTGCTCTTCCTCGACGAGCCGACGGCCGGCCTGGACCCGCAGAGCAGGCTCGCGCTCTGGGATCTGCTCGGCGAGCTGCACAGGGATGGTCAGACGATCCTGCTGACCACGCACTACATGGAAGAGGCCGACCAGCTCTGCGACCGGGTCGCGATCATGGACCACGGCCAGATTCTCGCGCTGGACACCCCGGCCGAGCTGAAGAAGAGCATCGGCGCCGACACCATCGTCACGCTGCGGACCACCGGCGACGCCGACCGCCTCGCCAAGCTGCTGGCCAGCAGCGTCGAGGGGGTCACCAGGACCAGGGTGATCGACGGGCGGCTCCAGCTGCACGTCAAGGGCGGCGAGCGGATCGTGCCGCGGATGGTGGTGGCGGCAGAGAGCGGCGGGTTCGAGCTTGTGGACCTCGCGATCTCCCAGCCGAGCCTGGAAACTGTGTTTATCAACCTCACCGGCAAGGAGCTGAGGGACTGATGGCGGCCCAGCTCAGGCCGGCTCGGCATCATTCCCGCACCGGCAAGGAGCTGAGGGACTGATGGCGGCCCAGGTCAGGCCTGTGGCCGCGCAGGCTCCGGCGCGCCGGATCGGGGAGGGGCCGCTGCGCTCGGTCGCCGCGGCAAGCTGGACCGCGCTAGGTGCCCTGCTGCTGCGCGACCTGGTCGTGCTGCGCAAGCACCTGTGGGAGTTCGTCCTGCGGACGCTGATCCAGCCGTTCCTGCTCTGCTTCGTGTTCCTCTACGTGTTCCCGAAGATCGGGCAGGGGATCGGCGGTCACGGCGCGATCGAAGAGTCGGCGTTCGCGACCATACTCGTGCCCGGCGTGGTCGGCATATCGGTCATGTTCCAGGGGGTCCAGTCGATCGCGCTGTCGATGGCGCAGGAATTCGGCTTCACCCGCGAGATTGAGGACCGGGTGCAGGCGCCGTGCCCGATCTGGCTGGTGGCGATCGCCAAGGTGCTCTCCGGTGCCGTGCAAGGCATCCTGTCGGCGGTCATCGTGCTGCCGATCGCCTCGGTCGTGCACGCGCCCGGGGTGCGGGCCCACCTGACCCTGCACTGGGCGCTGATCCTGACCTTCGTGCCCCTCGCATGCGTCGCCATGGCCGGGCTCGGGCTGGTGCTCGGCACGAGCTTCGAGCCGCGGAACATCGGCCTGATGTTCGGCTTCATCATCTTGCCGATCACGTTCCTCGGCGGGACCTACTACGGGTGGACCAGGCTCGCGCCGGTCACAGTGGGCGGCTGGCACTGGCTGCAGACCGTGGTGCTGATCAACCCGCTGATCTACGTGAACGAGGGGATGCGGGCGGCGCTCACCGGCGCGCCGCACATGCACCTGTACGTGATCTACCCCGTGGTGGTCACGTTCGGCGTCCTGTTCCTGTCGATCGGCCTGCGCAACTTCCGCCGCCGCGTGCTGTCCTGAGCCGGCGGCCTACACTGAGCGCCCATGGGACGGCTGGATGGCAGGCGGGCGCTGATCACCGGCGGGACGACCGGCCTGGGTTTCGGGACGGCCGAGCGATTCGTCGCCGAGGGCGCGGCCGTGGTGATCACCGGGCGCGACCGTGAGCTTGGCCAGCGGGCGCAGGCGGCACTCGCCGGGGCGGGCACGGCCAGCTTCCTGGCCGCCGACGCGGCCGACCCGCAGGCGGTAGCCGAGTCCGTGGCCGCGGCGACGGCCACCCTCGGCGGCCTCGACATCCTGGTCAACAACGCCGGGATCGGGATCGAGGCCAGGCTGCTCGACACGCCGCTTGCCGACTTCGACCGGGTGATGAACGTCAACGTGCGCGGCTGCCTGCTGTACGCGCAGCACGCCTACCCGCGCCTGGCGAGCAGCCGAGGCTGCATGATCCACATCGCCTCCGACGCCGCGATCTGGGGCGAGCAGTCGATCGGCCTGTACTCGGTCAGCAAGGCGGCCGTGGTCATGCTCGGCAAGATGCTGGCACTGGACGGCGGCCGGGACGGCGTGCGGTCGAACGTGATCTGCCCCGGTGACACCTGGCCGGGGATGCGGCACCTGGCCCCGCCCGGCCAGGACGACCGGGCCGACCGGGCCGAAGGCGGCGACTGGCTGCTGCCGCCGGTCGGCCGGATCGGCGAGGCACGCGACGTCGCCGCGGCCGCGGTCTTCCTCGCCAGCGACGAGGCGGGGTTCATCACCGGTGCCACGCTGATGGTGGACGGCGGCATGACGGCCGGTTACCTCCAGCGCGAGCGTGCGCCGCGGCGGGACTGACCGCAGGCGGTGGCCAGCGACGATGCGCGGTCAGCTCGGCATGCCGTAATGTCGGCTTTCCCGGGCGCGAGCCCGTCCGAGGGCCGCCACTTCAGGAGCCTGCATGGACTTCGAGCTTTCTGACGAGCAGCGGCTGCTGCGCGAAACGATCGGGGCGTTCGTGGACGCCGAGATCCGGCCGGTCGCCAGGGAACTCGAGGAGTCAGGCGGCTACCCGGACGCGATCGTCGGTACCATGCGCCAGCTGGGACTGTTCGGCCTGCTCGTGCCCGAGGAGTACGGCGGGATGGCGGCCGACATGGTCTCGCTTGCCGTGGTCTTCGAGGAGATCTCTCGCGGCTGGATGGGCATTGCCGGGATCATCGGCAGCCACTCGCTGTCGTGCTGGATGATTGCCAGGTTCGGCACCGGCGAGCAGAAGAGCGCGCACCTGCCCGCGCTCGCCAGCGGGGAACGGCGCACCGGCATCGGGCTGACCGAGCCGGGCGCGGGCAGCGACCTGCAGGGGATCGCGACGACGGCCCGCAGGGACGGCGGCCACTACGTGGTCAACGGGCGCAAGACGTGGATCACCAACGCCAGGCACGCCGACCCGCTGCCGGTCCTGGTCAAGACCGACCCGGCCGCCCGTCCCGCGCACAAGGGCATGTCGGTGCTGCTGATCAGCCAGGGCACGCCGGGCTTCGAGGTCGTGCGCGACCTGCCTAAGCTCGGCTACCGGGGCCCGGAGACCTGCGAGCTCGTGCTCGACGACGTCCGGGTGCCCGCGGCAAGCCTGCTCGGCGGGACCGAGGGGCGCGGCCTGCAGCAGGTGCTCGCCGCGCTCGAGAAGGGTCGGATCAACATCGCTGCCCGCGCGGTCGGCGTGGCACAGGAGGCCTACGACCAGGCGTTGCGGTACGCGTCGCAGCGCGAGGCGTTCGGGCAGCCGATCGCCGCCTTCCAGGCGGTGCAGGGCAAGCTGGCCGACATGGCGATGAAGGTGCAGGCCGCCAGGCTGCTCACCTACTGGGCGGCGTCGCAGGCCGACGCCGGCAAGCGCGCCGACCTGGAGTCCGGGCTGGCCAAGGTGTACGCCTCGGAGGTGGCCCAGGAATGCGCGTTCATCGCAATGCAGGTGCACGGCGGCTACGGATACTCCAAGGAGTTCACCGTGGAGCGGCTGTACCGCGACGCGCCGCTCATGGTGATCGGCGAGGGCACCAACGACATCCTGCGCACCGTGATCGCCGAGTCGCTGGTCAGCGGCCGCGGCTCGATCGGCTGACCGGCCGCGTTTGCGCCCAGGTCCGGCCCAGGTCCGGCCGAGACTCGACCACGCCTGCCAGATCGGATCATAGATTGAAGCATGCGAGTACTCGCACCTTGCGCCGCTGTGCTCGGCGCGCTGGCGGCCAGCGGCTGTGCCGCGTTCGGCAGCCCGTCGGCCGCCTCGACAACGGATCATCGAACGTTCGCCGCCGAGCGCGGGCACGGCACGTCGCCCGGTCCTGGAGCCGGCCGGTCGAGCAGCCCGGCGACCACCAGGCCGCTGGCCGGCAAGATCGTGGGCGTCGATCCCGGCCACAACGGCCTGAACTACACCGATCCGGCCTACATCGACCGGCAGATCTGGAACGGCCGGGAGTGGGAGAACTGCAACACCACGGGCACGGCCACCGCCAGCGGGTACACCGAGGCGCGGTTCAACTTCAACGTCGCCACCTACTTGGCCGCTGACCTGCGCGCCCAGGGCGCGAAGGTGGTGCTCACCAGGCACAACAACCATGGCATCGGGCCGTGCGTGAACCGCAGGGCGCAGATTATCGACCACTCGGGCGCCGACGTGGCCATCGACATCCACGCCGACAGCGGCCCGTCCTGGGGGCGCGGCTTCGCCGTGCTTGAGCCGGTCGCCGACGGGCCGAACGACAAGATCATTGCACCCGCGCTCCGGTTCGGCCGTTACGTGCACTCCGCGTTCCTCCAGTACACGCCGCTGCGGCCGAGCGACTATTACGGGCATAATGGCTATATTTTCCGCAACAATCTCGCCGGGCTGAATCTGACCACCGTGCCCGAAGTCCTGATCGAGTGCAGCAACATGGCCAACTCCGCCGATGCCGCTCTGCTCACCTCGCCCTCGGTGCAGCGGAAGATCGCGCAGGCACTCGATGCAGCGATCGTCAGGTTCCTCACCGGCCGGTGGCCAAGTCGAAGCGGCGGCTGAGCGACTGGTCGGCAAGTAGGATCAAGCCCAGATGATCGTCCTAGAACCTCCCAGGTGACCATTCATGTACCGCCGTGCGAGATGGCCGTTCCGCGCGGCTGCCGCCTGCCTGCTCGCCGCCCTGGCTGCCGGATGCTCGGGCACCAGCACGCCCCCGAATAACCCGGCGTCCAAGCACAGCACCGACACGGCATCGGAGTCCGGCAAGTCCGCGCCGGACTCGCCGGGCCCGGGACGGCGGCGGGCTCGCTCGCCGTTCGCCAGCCTGGCCAGCTACCTGGCCACCCGGCCAGGCGAGGTGACCGCGGCGGTGTATGACCGCGCTACCGGGAGGATCTGGATCTTCCATCCGGGTGTGCGGGAGGATACGGCGAGCATCGTCAAGGTCGAGATCATGGGTACCGCGCTGCGGGAGGCGCAGGTTGCCGGGACCACGCTGCCGGGTACCGAGCTTGCGCTGATGACGACGATGATCGAGAACAGCGACAACGACGCGGCGACGCAACTGCTCGCCGATGACGGCGGGCCGCCCAAGGTGCAAGCATTTGACAAGTCGGCCGGTATGACCGACACGACCGTCTCCACGGCCGCGTTCATCCCAGGGTCGACGACCCTGCCAGGGTGGGGCCTGACCACCACGACGGCGCTTGACGAGGTCAGGCTGGTCTCGGCGTTCGCGTTCCCGAACACCCTGCTGAACGCCACGGACCGGAACTACGGCCTCGGCCTGATGGAGCACGTGGATGCCGACCAAGCCTGGGGGGTGTCGGCCGGGGTCGAGCCAGGTACGACCGTCGCGCTCAAGAACGGCTGGCTGCCGCTCGACCTGACCAACTACACCAACTGGCAGGTTGACAGCATCGGGTGGATCCACGGCAACGGCCGCGACTACGTGCTCGCCGTGCTCAGTGGCGGCAACCCGGACGAGCAAACCGGGATCGACACGATCGACACGATCTCGGCCAAGGTCTACTCCGAGCTCGGCCCGAAGGGCTGATCCGTCTCGCCTCCACGCCGGCCGTGGATCTAGGGCCTGTCCCGTAGATCGTGGGACCGGGTCGTGTATCCAGGTCCTGATGGCTCTGATTGTGGCCTGGCGAGGGCGTCCCAAGGCCGCCGCGACCGCCGCGCCCTGTACCGCCCGGACGCGCCCCGTGCCGGCCCAGAGATGATCTTGATGGATGTGGCGGATGTCCCAGAATACGCAGTGGATGTGGCATCCATTCCAGCGACACCCCGGTGATCACGTGCGGTTTCGGCTGGTATGCGGGGATCTGGGCGGCGTACTCGGCCAGGCGGCCACGCGGCGCGACGACTAGCCGCGCTGCTCCGGGTTGTCCGTGGCCGGTGATACCGCGCGGTAGAGCCGTCGGTGCCCTCGGAGATCCACGGGACAGGCGCCAGCCCCAAAGGCCGGTTATGGCGGCGCTGACGATGGGCGCCCCACCCCCTCGGCGCCGGCTCGCGGGGACCTTTGTGAAACCGCCCCGTGATAGCTCGCATCACAAAGCGGGCTGCATACGACGATCCTTCACAAAAGGACCGCGAGACCCGGCGCGCAGGGCGGGCGGATCAGCGCGCCCTTGACACCAGGCGACGACCCCTCACTGGCCGGCCCCTGGGCGTCAGATCTGGCCAGCTTGGAACTGCTGGTAGCCGTACTGCGAAGCGATCGGATCCCAGGTGTTGAGGAATGTCGTCTTGTCGGCGGTTGCCTGCGAGTTCATGTTGCTGGCGTCATCGTAGTAGGCCGAGTTAGTGCCGACCCCGCAGTTCGAACTCTGCTGCTGCTCGGCCCACTGCAGGTAATCGTTGTCGATCCGGTACGAGATCTGCAGCGCGGCGATCAGCTGGCTCTTCAGAACCGCGCCGTTGGAAATCGCGCCGACCTGCAGCGCCTTCGCCTGGTTGAGCTCGTTCATCCTCTCGCTAGCGATATCACCGATCTGCGTCACGTCGGAGTTGAGGTTGACGCAGGCTCCCACGTCGGAGGTCAGGACGTTGGAGTTCCACTGCGACCGGCTCTGGGCGCTACTCACCAGCAGGTTGTTGATACCCGATGCCTGGCTCTGGGCCGTCGGGGCGGTCGGGCTCACGCTGGCGCTGGTCGGGGGCGGGCTGGTGCTCGGCGCGGAGGACGACGAGGTCGGCCCGTTCGCGTTGTTGTTCGTGGTGTTCTTCTTCAGGACGACGAAGTACACCACGGCCGCCGCGGCGAGGACGATGGCGACCGTCGCGATCACCGAGCCGATCAGGATGCCGCGCGAGCGCTTCGGCTGCCGTGGTTGCTGCGGCTGCCCGGGCCAGTTCGGCCCGGTAGGCCCGCCCGGGCCGCCCTGATACGGCGGCTGCCAGCCGGGCTGTACCGGCCCGACCGGCCCGGTCTGATACGGCTGGTACTGCTGCGGCTGCTGGTAGGTCTGGTAGTTGCCTTGCGCGCCGGGCTGCCCGCCGGTCTGCCAGCTGCCGGGCTGCTGCTGGGGCGGTGGCGTCTGCCCGGGCGCGTACTGCTGCGGCGGAGGCGTCTGGCCGGGCGCGTACTGCGGAGGTGGTGTTTGCCCTGGCGCGTACTGGCCCGGCCATAGCTGGCCGCCCTGCCCCCGCGCCACGGTGGGCGGCGGGACCTGGCCGCCGGGCCCGCCGGTCGGGGGCTGCCCGCCTGGCCCGATTCCGCCCGGGCCGTTGGGCGCTTGGCCGCCCGGGCCGCTGGGCGAGCCCTGCTGGCCGGCCAGCATGGTGGACGGGTCGAACATGCCGGGAGCGGCCGGGACCCCGGTTCCTGGCTGCGGCGTTCCGGTCCCTCCGGGCGGAGTGTGCGCCGCCGCGGCGGCCTGGCCGGGTCCGGACGCCTGGTCGGCCGCGGTCGCCCCGAGCGCCGCTCCCGCAGCCCCTGCGGCAGCCGCGGCGGCGGCGCCAGAGACCAGCTCGGTGGCCGGCCACGGCCTGTTCGGCGCCGGTCCCGCGCCCTGGGCGGCCGTCGGCGCCGCGCCGGCCTCGATCGGGCCTGCCGCGAGTCCAAGCGCCCGGCCGAGATCGGTGGCGAACTGCACACAGGTGGCATAGCGCTGCGCCGGGTCCTTCGCCATCGCCTTGGCGAGCACCAGGTCCACGGCAGGCGGCAGCTCGGAGCGCCTGGCGACCAGCGAGGGCGGCGCCTCGGCCAGGTGCGCGTTGATCAGTGCAAGGCCGAGCGAGCGCCGGTACGGCGGGCCGCCGCTCAGCAGCTCGAAGGCGGCGCAGGCCAGCGAGTACTCGTCGGTGCGGCCGTCGATGCTCTGGCCCTCGATCTGCTCGGGAGCGATGTAGTCCAGGGTGCCGACGAACTGCCCGGTCGAGGTGAGGTTGCTGGCGACCGTCGTCTTGCTGATCCCGAAGTCGGACAGGTAGACGTGGTCGTGCGGCTCGTCGGACGAGCCGCGGGTGCCCCCGCCGGTCCGGCCGCTCGTGTCGAGCAGCATGTTGGCCGGCTTGACGTCGCGGTGCACCAGGCCGTGCGCGTGCGCGGCGTCCAGCGCGGCGGCTACCTGGTTGATGATGTGCCAGGCGCGGGCCGGCGGCAGCGGCTGGCCGTCGGCGATCAGCGACCGGACGTCGCCGCCCTGCACGTAACGCATGGAAATGAACAGGAATCCGCCGGCGTCGCCGGCGTCGTAGACCGGGATGATGTTCGGATGGTCCACGGCCGCGGCCGCCCGCGACTCCCTGATGAACCTGGTGCGAAACGCGGTATCGGACGCCAGCCCCGGCGCGAGCAGCTTCAGCGCGACCCGCCGGTCGAGACGGTCGTCGTGCGCGCGGTACACGACCGCCATGCCGCCCTGGCCGATCTGTTCCTCAAGCCGGTAGCCGGCGATCTGGTCGCCAGGGCTCACGTTGGCTGGAGCCGAAGCGGAGTCCTCGCTCACCGCACCTTCCCTCTGCTCACTGCGGTCGGCCGTCTGCTACGCGCGTAACTCTAGCCCGTTCTCCTGGCACCGGACATAGCGCAGTTTGCGAACACGGTGAGTCTCCTATGCTGATCAAACTCAGCAGAGAAGAAAGGTCGCCGATGCTCACCCTCAGGACGAAGCCCGCCAAGCGACGGGAGTTCTGGATCGCGGTGCCGATTGCCGGAGTGGCGCTGCTCGTGGCGGTCGGTTATCTGGCGAGCTCGAAACTAGTACCGGCGGTCGCATTCGCCCTCTTCGCGGTCATTGTTCTCGGGCTTGAGGCGGCAGTGGTGGTCTGCCACCGGATCGTCGTGAGGCCAGAGGAGATCAGGGTATGCGATCTTGCCGGGCCCAACCGGTCGGCTGCCAGGACGGCGGTGACATCGATGCACATCTACGCGTACTGGACGGCGCTGGCCGGGCAGGACGGCGCCGGCCTGCTGCGGTCTCGGCCCGGCTGGACCGACGGGCAGCTGCTGGCGCTGGCCGAGTACCTGTCAGTGCCGCTGTACGATCACCGGACGCACCACGGGCTCGCCCACTCGGCGGCCGGCCGCCTGGTCACGCCTGCCGATCGGGCCGACCAGCAGGGCCAGCAGGGCCATCAGGGCGAGTCTGGCCCGCAGGGCGAGTCTGGCCCGCAGGGCCAGGCCCGCTGACCGGCCGGCGCCGCTAGCTCTCGGCCCCCTCAGCGGCGGTGCCAGCGTCGGTCAGCTCGGAGTCCATGCCAGCGTCGGTCAGCTCGGAGTCGACGCCCGTGCCCGCGATGCCCGTGCCCGCGATGCCCGTGCCCGCTAGGTTGTCCGGTGCCGTGGTCGCGGCCAGGCCGCCCATCAAATCCTCTTCGGGCCATGGTGTCGCACCGAGTGCGTCGAGCGCGGCCCGCGCCTCGGCGAGCTTCTCGTACAGCAGCAGCACGGGTGCGCCTGCCGCCGCCGCCACGGCCTCGCGCAGCGCCTCGCCCGGCGCGTCCGCCTGGGTGATCGCGATGCCGGGCCGAGCGGCCCGCAGCGCGGCGGTGATAAGCGCACGCATCTCGCCTGGCTCCCGGCCGCGCAGGTCGTCGTCCTCGTAGACGACCACCTTGCCGAACCAGGCGGCGACGGCCCCGGCCGACGCGGTCACCAGGTCGTCGCGCCGGTCGCCGGGCAGGGTGATCGCGGCGACCGGCTCGCCGCCCCAGACGGCCGCCACCATCTGGCCGGTGGCCTGCAGCGCCGCCGCGTTGTGACCGTAATCGACCACGACGGGCCCGGCGGCGGTCGCCGCCTGCGGGGCCGCAGTGACCGCGTACACGTTGCCGCGACCAGGGTTGGCCACGCCGGGCACGAACGTGGCGAGCGCGTCCCTGATGTCCTTGACCGCCACCCCGGCCGCCCGGCAGGCGGCGATAGCTGCCAGGGCATTCGCCACGACGTGCGCCGCGCGGCCGCCGAACGCGCCGGGCAGCTCGGCGACGTTCATGATCACTTGCTGGCGGCGCCCGACCACCTCGGTGAGCTGGCCGTCGCAGCTCTCGTAGCAGTGCCCGCCTGCCCGCTTGTGCCTGCTCAGCGCGGCGCTGCCAGGGCTGGTGCTGAAGTACCTGACCACGGGGGAGCGCCCGCCCACCCGCGGCCGGTCGGCGATCCCGGCCGCTGCCTCGTCGTCGGCGTTGAGCACCAGGCTGCCGCCCTCGCAGATCTCCTCGGCGACCAGTGCCTTCACCTCCACAAGCTCGGCGAGGTCGTCGACGCCGTCGTCGCCCAGGTGGTCGGCGGTGATGTTGGTGATCACGGCCACGTCGGCGAGGTCGTAGCCGAGACCGCGGCGCAGGATCCCGCCCCTGGCGGTCTCCAGCACGGCCGCCTCCACCGAGGTGTCGTCAAGCACGACCTCGGCCGACCTGGGGCCGGACGCGTCGGCCTCGAGGACGCATCGGCCGCCGATCTCCACGCCGTCGGTGCAGGTCATGCCTGTCCTGATGCCTGCCTGACGCAGGATGTGCGCGATCATGCGGACGGTCGTGGTCTTGCCGTTGGTCCCGGTCACCGCGATGATCGGGATCCGCGACGGCGCGCCAGGCGGGTACAGCCGGTCGACGATCACCTCGCCGACCGGCTGCGGCGCGCCCTCGGCCGGCGACAGGTGCATCCGCAGCCCGGGGCAGGCGTTGATCTCGATCACCGCGGCCGCCTGGTGCCGCGATCCGAAGAGCGGCGCGGCGATGTCCTCAAGGCGCAGGTCAATGCCGCAGACGTCCAGGCCAGCCACCGCCGCGGCGCGCCGGCCGAGCTCTGCGATGTCGGGGTGCACCAGGGCCGTGACATCCCTGCTTGTTCCCCCGGTCGACAGGTTCCCGTTGCGGCGCAGCGTGACCACCTGGCCGGCCTCGGGCACCGTGTCGAGCGCCTGGCCATGGGCGACCAGGTGGGCGAGCACCGACTCGTCGATGCTGGCCTTGCTGAGCACCCTAGAGTGGCCGTGACCGCGGCGCGGGTCGGCGTTGAGATCCCTGACCAGGTCGCCGATCGTGCGCCTGCCGTCCCCGGTCACCGACGGCGGGCTGAGTTCGGCAGCCGCCCTGACCGCGCCGTCCACGACAAGCACCCGGTAGTCGCGTCCGGGCACGTAACTCTCGACGATCACCTCGCACGACCCGGCTCCCGCGGCCGCTCGCCGGTAGGCCAGGCCCGCCTGGCCCGGACTGTGCACGCCCACGCTCACCGACCGGCCGTGATTGCCGTTCCGTGGCTTGACGACCACAGGCCCGCCGAGCGTGCCGAGCGCCCTGATCGCCTCGGCCTCGCTGCGCGCCACCACGCCTTCGGGCACCGGGATTCCCGCCCGTGTCATCAGCAGCTTGGCGAGCACCTTGTCGCTCGCGATGTCGACCCCGATCGCCGACGTCTGCTCGGTCAGCGCGGCGCTGACCACCCGCCGGTTGCAGCCGTAGCCAAGCCGGAGCATGGATAGCCCGCCGACTCGCCGGACCGGGATGCCACGACGGCGGGCCGCCGCCGCGATCGCTGCCGTGCTCGGGCCGAGCCGCTCGCGCTCCACGGTCCTGGCGATGGCCTCGACATGCGCGGCCGGGTCGGGCCGCCGCTTGGCGAGCAGGTCGGCCACCAGGCTCATCGCCAGCTCGCAGAGCTCGGCGGGGACGGCGGAGTCCTCCGGCTCATCCTGCGGGCACTGCGTCATCACGTCGTAGCGGCCGTCGGCGCCCGCCCACATCGTCCGGCCCAGGCGCACCTCGCGCCCGGCCTGCACCGAGAGCTCGAGCATGACGTGCTCGGTCACGTGCCCGAAGTAGGTGCCCCTGGCCAACGCTGCGACCAGGCCGCCCGGCCGCCCGGCCGCGCAGTGGTGCTCGCGGAGGCCAGGCAGCAGCATCAGCAGGCGCTCAGCGAAGCCGGGGTGGCCGGTCGTCTCCTGGCACGTCAGCTCCTCGAGCTCGATCCGCGCCAGGCTGACCGGGGCCGCGGCGAAGATGTTGGGCCCGCTGAGATGGCGGATGTAGTCAAGCCGCACGTGCGCTCCTTTGGATAGGTGTCACCGAGGGGGCCGAGGCCAGCCGGTGGCCGGGCACCTCGGGCTCAGTACCTCGCATGGGCCGGGCCGATCGCCGGCGACCGGCTGGCCAGGTCGAACAGGCAGCCTGCCGGCAGCAGGTGCAGCCGCACGTCGAACAGGGTGATCGGGTCGGTGTCGGATGCCGCGTACACGACGGTGGCGTCCTTGGCGTCCACGACGCTGACCGTGCCGCTGCCGAGCACCTCGAAGGTGTCCCCCTGCACGCAGATCGCGGTGTTCTCGTCGATGCCGACGCCGAGCCCGTCGGGGTCGAGCGTGACGGCGTTCAGCAGCCTCGGCAGCCTGCCACGCTCGCCGAAGTGCATGTCGATCAGCATGCGCGGCATCAGCCCGAGGCCAGGCCCGGTGGCGACGTCGGCTCCGTTGCCGTGCAGGATCATCGTCCGGCCGAGCGCGGTCGCGCCCGCGCTGGTGCCGGCCACGACGAGACCGTCGGCGAGACCGGCGCTGAGCCGCTCGTTGATGCGGGAGCCGACCAGGGTTCGCAGCCTGGACTGGTCGCCGCCGCTGAAGAAGACCCCGGTCGCGCCGGCCAGCGCCGCCGTCGCCGGCGAGCTGTCCGCGTCGGCCCGGCCGCTGATCGGCAGTTCCCTGATATGCCGGACGCCGAGTTTGCGAAAGGCCTGCTCGTATTCGGCGAACGCTTGACCGGGAATGCCGGTCGCCGTCGTGATCACCACGATGCGCGCCTTGGAGTTGCCGCACATCTCGGCGTAGCGCTCCAGAACCTCGGTGCCGTAGCACTTGTCCTCAGCCCCGCCGATGAGCAGCAGGCGGCCAGGAACTCCCCCGTGATCCACGTTCTGGCCCTCGTCCCGGACCGCGGCGCGGCCCCTGACGCGTTGTCTACCCGCCGTTACTGCGGGTCAATCCGTCATTACAAAGAGCGACGTAGGCGGGGATGAGCGCACAAGGAGCGGCCGTGAGTCTCACCGGGGTCCCGCGGTATTTCCGCCTTCCGCCTCGGCGGCGCGGCTACTCGCTACCGAGCACGCCGTGCGGCCGTCGGCCGCGTCGGCCGCCCGATCGGGGCCTCGACAGCTCGTCTGGCAGCTGCAGCAGCGGGTTCGTGGCGCTGGCCACGACATCGCTGGCGATGTCGATCACCTTCTTGCCGCGGCTGCGCGCCGCGTCCCTCAGCTGCTCGAACGCCTGGCGCGGCTGGATTCTGTGGCGCTCGGCGAGCACGCCGATGGCCTGCTCGACCCTGACCCGCGCGGTGAGAGCATGCTCAAGCTGGCCGATCGTGGCGCGCAGCCTGCTCGTCTCGCTGGCCGGGTCCTTGCCGTCACCGGCGTCGCCGTTCCCGGCGCCCCCCGGCTGGCCCTGGCCGCCCTCCGCCGGCCGCGGCGACCCTGGGCCGCCCGCATCCGGCGCGGCCTCGACGGCGGCGAGCTCGGCCGAGATCAGGTCGGCGAGCACCATCGCGCTGGTCAGGTCGGGCACCTCGGTGCCGCCCACCCGCCAGCCGTCCTTCGTACGCCGCACGACTGCGCCGTCAGGCCCGTCCTGAGGCCCGCCGGAGGCCTGGCCGACGCTGTCGGCCGGTGCCTGAGTCCGCTCGGTGAGCGCACCGGCCCCTGAGCCCTTCGTTCTCCTGCGTGCTTGTGTCATCGAGTGACGGCCAGCTCTTCCATCCGCTGCTTGATCGCGCGTACCGACGGGTTGGTCAGCGTGCTGCCGTCGGCGAACAGCACGGTGGGGACGGTCTGGTTGCCGCCGTTCACGGTCATCACGTACTCGGCAGCGACCGGCTCGCGCTCGATGTCGACCTCGGTGACCTCGATGTTCTCGCGGGCGAGCTGACTCTTCAGCCTCCGGCAGTACCCGCACCAAGGCGTCGTGTACATCGTCAGTGGCTGGGTCATGCCATGCTCCTCCTTGGCCGCCATTGTCGCACCCGAACACTACTAACGTCCGCATCTGCGAGGTGCTTCCTGAGCGGCCGGTCAGATTCGCCGGGTTTTTCCTGATGATCTGAGGAGCTTCGCCCCAGAAGCGCCGCATGCGGGCGTTATCCGGGTGCGCCGGAGGCGGTACAGCGTCGGTGCCGTGCGGCAGGATGGGCGCGGGACGCAAGGCCGGGCAGGAGGTCCGCCGTGAACGCAGCCGATCCGCCGTGCGGGCCCGATGCCGTGCTCGCGGCGCTCGACCCGGAGCAGCGTGAGGTCGCGCTAACGGCCAGGGGGCCGGTCTGCGTCCTGGCCGGGGCCGGCACCGGCAAGACGAGGGCGGTCGCGCACCGCATCGCCTACGCGGTCGCTACCGGCGTGGTCCGGCCCGACCGGGTGCTCGCGGTAACGTTCACGACGAGGGCGGCCGGCGAGCTGCGGGGCAGGCTGCGCCAGCTCGGCACCATCGCCGTGCCGGGGGCCGGGCTCGACCTGGTCCAGGCCCGCACCTTCCATGCGGCGGCGCTGCGCCAGCTCACGCACTTCTGGCCGACCGCGATCGGCGGCCCGGCGCCCGCCGTGCTCGACTCCAAGATCGCCCTGATCGCGCAGGCGGCCAGGCGGCTGCGGCTGCGGCTCGACCAGGCCGGGCTGCGCGACGCGGCCACCGAGATCGAGTGGGCCAAGGTCACCCAGGTCAGGCCGGAGGATTACGCGTCGGCAAGGGAGAAGGCCGAGCGCGATAGCGCGGTGCCGCCCGACCTGCTCGCGCCGCTGTTCGCCGGCTACGAAGACCTGCGCAGAGAGCGAAACCTGGTGGACTTCGAAGCGGTGCTCGAGCTTGCCGCCGCGATCATCGCCGGGCAGCCGGCGGCCGCCGCCGTGGTCAGGGACAGATACCGGTACTTCGTCGTGGACGAGTACCAGGACATCAACCCGCTGCAGAAGCTGCTGCTCGACCAGTGGGTCGGCGGTCGGGAGGACATCTGCGCGGTGGGCGACCCCCGGCAGACGATCTACTCGTTCACCGGCGCCAGCCCGGCCTACCTGACCGAGTTCCCGCTGCAGTACCCAGGCGCCGCGGTGATCAGGCTGGTCCGCAACTACCGCTCATCGCCGCAGGTGGCGGCGCTGGCCAACCGCGTGTTCGCCCATTCCGGGCAGGCGCTCGTGTCGCAGCGGCCGGCCGGGCAGCGACCGGTGCTGACCGAGTACGCCGACGAGCAGGCCGAGGCGGCCGACGTCGCGCGGCGGGCCGCCGACCTGATCGCGGCAGGCACGCCGGCCAGCCAGATCGCCGTGCTGCTCCGTACCAACGCGATGACCGCGGGGTATGAGGAGGCGCTGACGGCCGCCGGGGTGCCCTTCGCGCTCCGCGGGGCTGACGGCTTCTTCGACCGAGCCGAGGTGCGCCAGGCGGTCGGCCTGCTCAGGGTGGCCGCCAGGTCGGTCGGTCCGGGGGAGGACCCGGCTGGCGCCGTGCACGCGGTGCTGACCGGGATCGGCCTGTCGGTCAGGCCGCCAGGCGGTCGCGGCAAGGCACGGGAGCGGTGGGAGTCGCTCGACGTACTTGCTCAGCTGGCCGCCGGACTCTTCGCGGCGTCGCCAGGCGCTCGCCTGGCCGACCTGGTCGCCGAGCTTGAGGCGCGTACCGCCGCCGGGCAGCCGCCAGACGCGGGCGGGGTCACGCTGGCCTCGCTGCACGCGGCCAAGGGCCTGGAGTGGGACGTGGTGTTCCTGCCCTGCCTGACCGACGGTGCGGTGCCGATTGTCTACGCGCGCAGCGACGAGGCGGTGCTTGAGGAGCGCAGGCTGCTCTACGTGGGAATCACCAGGGCGCGGCAGCGGCTGTTCCTCTCCTGGGCGCTGGCCAGGGCGCCGGGCGGCCGCCGTATTAGGAAGCCGTCGAGGTTCATCGACGACCTGCGCTGACCCGCAGCCCCCCGGCAACGGTACGGTGCGGCAGTAGCGGCATGCGCAGGCGGGGGCGGGCGGATGACGACGGAGCGGATGACGACGGAGCGGATGACGACGGAGGGGCGGATGACGGAGGCGGGCGGATGACGGAGGCGGGCGGCGAATGAGCAAGGCCCTGGACGCGGTGGTGGAATTGCTCGACCTTGAGCAGATCGAGCTCGACATCTTCCGCGGCCGCAGCCCGGAGAACGAGCGCAGGCAGCGCGTGTTCGGCGGGCAGGTAGCCGGCCAGGCGCTGGTGGCGGCCGGCCGCACGGTGCCCGAGGAGCGCCCGGTGCACTCTCTGCACGCCTACTTCATCAGGCCTGGCGATCCCGCCGTCCCGCTGATCTACCTGGTGGACCGGGTCAGGGACGGCCGCTCGTTCACCACCCGGCGAGTCTCCGCCGTCCAGCACGGCAAGACGATCTTCACGCTGTCGGCATCGTTCCACCATCCCGAGCAAGGCGTGCTGCATCAGCTCCCGATGCCCGACGTGCCGGCGCCCGAGGACCTGCCGTCGGCCGCCGAGCGGATGGAGAGGGCGTTCGGCGAGGCTGCCCGCGATTACACCCGGAGCAATCCGTTCGACATCCGCCACATCGGGCCGTTGTCCTACGAGGCCGTCAACGACCCCTCACTGCGGGCGACTCACAGCACGGCCTGGCTGCGCGCCGATGGCGAGCTTCCCGACGACCCCTTGCTGCACGTGTGCATGATGACCTACGCCTCGGACATGACGCTGCTCGACTCGGTGCTGCTCGCCAATGGCCTGTCCTGGGCCGACGGAAAGACAGTGGGCTCAAGTCTGGATCACGCGATGTGGTTCCACCGGCCGTTCCGTGCCGATCAGTGGTTGCTCTACGCCCAGGAGTCCCCGGTCGCGGCCGGGGGTCGCGGGCTGGCCCGCGGCGAGCTGTTCACCAGGGACGGCGAGCTGGTGGTGTCCGTGGTGCAGGAAGGCCTGATCCGCACTGCCCGCTAGCCGCAAGGCCGGTTAGCGCCTGTCCCGTAGATCTCCGCTGGCACCGACGGCTCTACCGCGCGCCAGCACCGGCCACGGACAACCCGGAGCAGCGCGGTTGGCCTCCGCGCCGCGCGACCGCGGCCGCCCGGCCGAGCACCCCCGCCCTGATCCCGGCATACCAGCCGAAACCGCACGTGATCACCGGGGTGTCGGTGGAATGAATGCCACATTCACTGCGTATTCTGGGACATCCGCCACATCCATCAAGATCATCTCCGGGGCGGTACCGGGCGCGGCGGTCGGCGGCGGCCTTGGGACGACCCTGGCCAGGCCGCAAGGCGAGCCGTAGGGATCTGGCTCCGCGACCCGGTCCCACGATCTACGGAAAGGCCCCAGCGGGGTCGTCGCTGGCCGACGCGGCCGGTTCGCGGGGCCTTTGCCAAGGATTGGCGCGTGCAGACGGGTCGAGCACAAGGGGTCGGCCGAGTTGCGCGAGGCGCGTCGCTTGCAGGTGCCGGACGCGGCCGGTGCAGGGCTCACGTGGGGCGGGTGAGCCGCGGCCGGCGGGCTGGCGGGGGCTCCGCGGGCGGCCCGGATCGGCTGGCGCGTCGGACAGGTCGCCCTGACCTGCCGGTTGCTCTTCGATAACGTCTGGACAGGCCGTGGGAAAATAGGTTGCAAGGTCGCGGCGGCGCTGCCTAATGTCGTCCTGAGTTCCTTTCACCCTAGGCGGTCGACGATGCTCCAAGGAAGGAGGTGCCCGGGATGCTGAGCCTCATCACCCAGACCGATGGCGTGTCAGCGCGTGCACGGTTCCGCGAGGGCGCCTCGCTCCCGTGGTCCGGCATCTCGGTCGTTCCACTGGATCGCGCCAGCGAAGTGGCAGCTGCCAGGACGGCGGCTGCCGACTTGGCCGTTTCGTGCCTGCGACCGCAGACGCACGGCGGAGCTGTCCGCGTCGGCGCACACGCTCACGTGGCTGCCCAGGTGAATTCTGCCCTGCAGCAGCCCACCAGCCCGAAGTTCGCCTACCCGATGACCCTTATTGCCGCCGTTGGCGGTGGTGCCAAGGGTCCGCATCCGGCGAGGGATCCGGTCTAGCCAAGACCGGCCAAGTTCCCCAAAGGCCGCGGACCCGATCACCGGGTCCGCGGCCTTAATCATGCGAGCCCACCGTCTGCCCGGGCAGACGAAGACGAGCCGACAGCAGATGAGAGGGGATGACACCGATGTACCTGCCAGGAACCGCCGCCGTCATCGACGACGTCGCGGCGGCCGAGGCGGAAGTCGTGCGGGTGACCGCGGTGAGCGCCGTGGCCGTGGCCATTGTGCCGGCGAGAGCCGTTCCGGCGAGGACTGTTCCGGCGAGCACTGGGCCGAGCCAAGTCGGGCCGACCGGAATCGTGACCGGCCGGGAGCTGCCGTGTGCCAGCGACCCCGACCTGTTCTTCGCGGAGTCACCCGATGACGTCGAGCTGGCCAAGTCGCTCTGCTGCGACTGCCCGGTGCGGGACAGCTGCCTGGATGGTGCGATCCAGCGCAGGGAGCCCTGGGGCGTCTGGGGAGGGGAGCTGTTCCTGCGCGGCGAGGTCGTGCCGCGCAAGCGCCCCCGAGGGCGGCCGCGCAAGAACGACGTCGCTGCCTGACCGATCCCGTCGGGCAGAGCGGCGGCCGCCATGCGGTCGCCGCGGCGGGCCGGGTAGCCACCCCTACGGGGCCGACGGGCTACCCGGCCCGCACGTCCCTCGGCCTGGCCCTGGTGGACCGGGCTCCTGGGTCGGCCGGGTCCGTGGGGTCGGCCGGGTCCGAGGTTCGCGGCGGGCCGTAGCCAGGCATCCAGCGGAGCACCTCGGCGCGGAACTCCCCGCTTGCCTCAAGCTGGCAGAGCACGCCGATGCCCGCCGTGGACACGCGGTGTATCAGCAGGTAGCTGGGCGGCAAGTTCAGCTGCCTGCCGACGTTGGCGCCGCGCCAGTCGGTCACCCGGCTCGCCTCGCCGCGCATCCATTCCCTGCTGAACGTGAACGAGTCCTGCCTGGACGGGTCGGCGAGCGGCGCCAGGAAGCCCTGCAGCGCTGCCATGTCCACCTCTACGCCCGGCCGCAGGAACCCGTGCTCGCGCATCTCGGTCTCGGCCACCGAGATGTCGCCGTCGGTGTGCACCAGGTAGAGCAGCTGCCCGAACAGCGGCGGCAGGCCATCGGGCAGCCGGTCAACCGCGCCGAAGTCCAGCACTCCGAGCCGTCCGTCGTCCAGCAGGCGGAAATTCCCGGGATGCGGGTCGGCGTGCAGCAGGCCGACCCGCGCAGGGCTGGAGAACAGCAGCCTGACCAGCAGGAGGCCGACCCGGTCCCGCTGCTCCTTGGTGCCCTCGGCGATGATCTTGGCGAGCGGTGTCCCGTCCATCCACTCGCTGACCAGGACGCGGTCGGTGGCTTCCACCGTGGGCGGTACGAAGATGTCGGGGTCTCCGGCGAACGCCGCGGCGAAGGCATCCTGAGCGGCGGCCTCCATCCGGTAATCGAGCTCTTCGGCTACCCTCGCGCGAAGCTCGTCGAGCAGCGGCTTCATCTCGAGCCCGGGCATGAGCACCCCGAACAGCCTGCCGATCCGGCTGAGCTGAGCGAAGTCGCTGATCAGCGCCTTGCCGGCGCCCGGATACTGGATCTTGACCGCGACTTGCCGCCCGTCGTGCCACACGGCCCTGTGCACCTGGCCGATCGACGCAGCCGCGGCCGGCCGGTCGTCGAACTCGGCGAACCTGTCCCGCCAGTCCTCGCCGAGGTCGGCCACGAGCACCTTGTGCACCGTCTGCGCGGGCAGCGGCGGCGCCGACTCCTGCAGCCTGGTCAGCGTGGCACGGTAAGGTCCGGCCAGTTCGGGCGGCAGCGCGGCCTCGAAGATGGACAACGCCTGACCGAGCTTGAGCGCGCCGCCCTTGAGTTCGCCGAGCACGCGGAAGATCTGCTCGGCGGTCCGCTGCTGTATCTCCTGCGCCACGATCTCGGCGGGTCGGCCGCCGACCCGCTTGCCGATGCCGAGCACGGTGCGACCGGCGAGGCCAGCGGGCAGCGTGGCCAGCTTCGCCGTCCTGGTGACGGCTCGCCGAGGCAGGTCGCTCATGATCTCTATTGTCCGCTATGGCGTGGTGTAGCTGGCGCAGGCGCAGGCCGGATGCCGAGCCCAGCTCCGACGCTGCCACCGCCAGTCGGGCAAGACAAGCTCGAGCGTACCGTTAGCTGCCGCGCTGGCGGCCGGTGCTTTGTCGACGGCGACCAGCGCCTGGCCGGCGGCCTGCGCCGCCACAGCCGCGGCGAGAACGGCGTCGCACGCCTGCGGCTCGGGCCGCCTGATGGCGAGCTGGGCGAGTATCAGCGGCCAGGCCGGATCGCTGCCGGCCCTGAAGAAGTCCAGGCAGCGCAGGCAGGCGGTGCTGCCTGGCACCACGAGTGGGCCGACCACCCCGATCGCCTCGCTGGCCGTCGCCGCCATATGGGGCATCAGGTCCCTGGTCAGGCCGGCGGTGCGGGCCAGCGGTTGCGAGCCCACCAGGATGACGAGGTCCGGCCTGGCCGCCACGATCGCACGTCTGGTGCGTCGCTGCTCGCCCCGCGTCGGCGGGCTCGTCGCTGGCTGGGCACGCTGCACCTGGCCGATGCCGGAGGCGCTCAGGATCCGCGCGATCGCGCGCGCGATGGGGCCGGGGCCCTCGACGCGGACCGTACTGTCGCGCCGCCTGGCCAGGGCGCGGGCTCCGCCGTCACCGTCGCGGTGCGCTAACGACGTGGTGGCCAGTTCTGCGGCCAGCCTGGCCCTCGTCGGGTAGGGGACCTCGCGCAGCGTGGTGGCGGGGAAGTCGTCGATGACGCCGCCGACCGCGAGCAGGGTGAGGACCCGCTCGGTCGCCTGCGCCGGGATTCCCCGCGTCGACGCCGCAGCCACCACCTGCTCGCGGTCCCTGCTCCCATCGAGTAACCCGATGAGGATCGCCGCCTGGCTCATCCCGGTCAGCGCGATGGCGCGGCGCGGATCGATCCCGATCTGCAGCGTGTCCCGGTCGCGCCAGACGGGGAGCAGCCCCGATTTCAGTGCCGGTCGCATGACGGCAGCCTGACACGAGGGTCGGACACTGCGGGACAGTCCGATGCCGGCATTCCCGTGTTGGCCGTCTTGTTCGATGCCAGCATGATTCGAAGCGGACACGACCCGTTTGTTCTACTGTCCGGTAGCAAAGAGCACTGTCCGGTAACAAGCAGCGTCTTCTGCGGTACCGTCCGCATGCAGCCTGCGGTGCGCACTGTGGACGAGGTTGTGCGTGTTCTGGGGAGAGGCGGGAGTGTCGCTGTGGATAACTGCGTAATGCCTGTGAATTTCACTTGGGAAATGTTATCCGAGCCGACCCTGACCTGCGCCCTTTGTTTTCCATAAGCTGTGGATAACGTCCGCTGCCCGGCTGGCGCGGCCGATCCATCTGTGCTGCTCAGAGCCTGTGTGGCGACCCTGGCGGTACCGGCTCCTCGGCGACGTCGTTATCGCACGTCCCCTGCTCGCCAACTTCCGGTCACCCGCCGTTGGGCTCCGGGCCGTCGTGCGATTACCCGGCCTCGCCGGGTTCCTGGCCGCCGTCGGATTCCGTGCCCCCGCCGGCGTCTCGGCCGTCCGATTCCTTCCCGCCCGATTCTTCGCCGCGCGATTCTCCGCTGCCCGTATCCGCGCTGGCCGTCTCCGTACTGGCCGTTTCCGTGCTGGCCGTTTCCGTGCTGGCCGTTTCCGTGCTGGCCGTTTCCGTGCTGGCCGTTTCCGTGCTGGCCGTTTCCGCGCCGCCGGTTTCCTTGCCCAGGGATTCCTGGTCCTCGCCTCCCTCGAGCTCGGACAGGTCGAACTCGGGGCGGCCGTGCACGAAGCCCTCGGGGTCGTCGAGGTCATCGGCGGTCGGCAGCAGGTCAGGATGCGACCAGAGCTTGTCCCTGCCGTCGATGCCGCGGGCCTGCGTCAGCGTCAGCCACATGGTCGCGGCTTCGCGCAGCCGACGCGGCCTCAGTTCCAGACCGACCAGCGTCGCGAACGTGCGCTCGGCGGGCCCGCCGGTAGCCCGCCGCCGCCTGATGGCCTCGGCCAGCGCGTCGGCCTGCGGCAGCCTGTTGCTCGCCGCCTGGGCCGTGACCGTTGCGACCCAGCCCTCGACGAGCGCGAGCAGCGTCTCGAGCCGGGCCAGTGCCGACTTCTGCTCCTCGGTGTCCTCGGGGTGGAACAGCGCGGCGCCGGAAAGCGCCTCGTTCAGGGCCTCCGGGTTCGATGGGTCGATCTGCGGCATCGCGTCGCGCAGCGCGTCGGCGTCTATGTTGATGCCCTTGGCGTAGTCCTCGACCGCGCCGAACAGCCGCGCGCGCAGCCAGGGCACGTGGCTGAACAGCCGGTGATGCGCCGCCTCGCGCAGCGCGACGAACAGCCTTACCTCGTCCTCGCTTACCGACAGGCCCGCGCCGAACTCGGCCACGCCGGCCGGAAGCAGCGCCGCCGTGCCCTCAGGGCCGATCGGCAGGCCGATGTCGCTCGAGCTGATGATCTCCTCGGCGAGCGCTCCGACCGCCGCGCCCGCCTGGCCGCCCACCATCATCCCACCGATCCGGCGCATCATCTCGGCGAGCCCGCCGAGACCGGGCATCCCGCCGAGCCCGGGCATCCCGCCAAGGCCGCCGAGCCCGCCGCCGGCCCCCCCGGCCAGCGGGCCGAGCGCCGACCGCAGTTCGGGCGGTAGCTCGTCGAGATCCTGCTCGCTGACCGACAGCAGCCCGCCCATCGTGTCTACCGCACGCTCGGCGATCGGCTCGCAGAGCGACTGCCACACCGGCATGGTCTCCTCGACCCACTCCGACCGGCTCCACGCCTTGATCGCGCGGATGCCGCTCGGCAGCGAGGTCGCGTCCTCCAGCCAGAGATCGGCCAGCCTGACCGCCTCGACCACGGCGGCGCGCTGGTTGCCGAGCACGCTCGGATCCCCCTTCGCCACCACTGCCTGGCGTGCGGTGTTCTTGGCGAGGTCCCAGTTGACCGGGCCGCCCTGGTAGGACATGAGGTCGGCGAACTGACGCAGCGCGTCGGCGAACTGCTGCGGGTCGCCGAACGGGCCGCTAGGACCGAGCGGGCCGCCGGAGCCAGGTCCGCCCTGGCCGCCGTCTCCGGCCCCGCCCGAGCCACCTGAGCTGCCCGAACCTCGCTCCGGGTCGTCGTCGGGCTGACGCGGTAGGCCGAAGCCGAAGGGAGGCTCACTCATCGCCGCAGCCTCTCAGGCAGGATGGAAGTATCACATTCGCCAAGTTATCCCAGGAGCGCTTCGCGGTGAGCGACCGAGTTGCCAAGGTTCGCCAAGGGCGGAGCGGGGCCAGCCGTGGCGGGCGGTCCTGGCCAGGCGATCTTGGCGAGCCGCAGGCCGGGCCTGCGCAGGACTCCGACGGCGGCCGGCCGCTGGCCGCCGCCGGGGCGGACGGCGACCCGGACCGGATGCTGGGGCGCTCCGAGCAGCCGCTGCGCCGCCGCCATCAGGACCGCAGGCCGGTGGTGGCGGTAACCGGCGCCGCTCACGACCTTGGCGTGGCGCTCACCGCGAGGCTGGCCCAGTCCGAGCGGTTCGCCAGGGTGGTGGCCATCGACGACCATCGCGGCGACCTGACCGGCGTCATCTGGCGCGTGGTGAACATCCGCGATCCCGTCCTGGCCGGCCGGCTGGGGGGCATCGATGTCATCGTGCACACCGACCTTGACCTCGCGCCGGACTCCGATCCGAAGACCAGGCGCGCCTACAACGTGCGCGGCGCTCAGACGGTGCTGACCGCGGCGGCGGCCGGCGGGGTCGGCCGGGTCGTGCTCGTGACCAGCGCGATGGTGTACGGCGCCGGCCCCGATAACCCGGTGCCGCTGCCGGAGACCGCGGCGCTGAACGCCGACGTGGACGGCAGCGTCGTGGGCGATTTCATGGAGATCGAGCAGCTTGCCGAGCGCTCGCCGCGTGCCCACCCTGGTACCGCGGTGACCGTGGTGCGCCCGGCCGCTCTGGTCGGCGAGGGCATCGACACGCTGATCACCAGGCACTTCGAGGCGCCGAGGCTGCTTGCGGTGAAGGGCTGCGCGCCGCGGTGGCAGTTCTGCCATGTGGCCGACCTGATCTCGGCGATCGAGCTCGCCGCGGCCGGGGAGGTCGACGGGGCGTTCGCCGTGGGGTCGCCGGGCTGGCTGGAACAGGACCAGGTGGAGGAGCTGTCCGGGCTGCGGCGGATCGAGCTGCCCGCCGGCGTGACGTTCGGCACTGCGCAGCGGCTGCACCGGGCGGGAATCACGCCGTCGCTGGTCTCCGACCTGCATTTCGTGGTCTACCCGTGGGTGGTGGACTGCGTGAAGCTGCGCGAGGCCGGCTGGCAGCCCGCCTACAGCAACGCCGAGGCGCTCGGCGTGCTGCTCGCCGAGCGCGCGGGCCATCATGCGGTCGCCGGGCGCCGGCTGGCGAAGAAGGACGCGACGATCACCGCGGCGGGTGCCACGGTCGCGGTGATCGGCACCGCGGCGATCGTGCACCAGGTGCGCAAGCGCCGCAGGGACTCCTGACGCGGCGCCCGGTGCGCCGGTGCCCGGTGCCGCCCTACCCGGCGGCCCGATGTAGCGTGACCCGGTGAGCGTGATCCGGCTCTGCGAGCTGCGCGAGGGGGCCCTGTCGGTGGACGAGGTCCACGCGGCGGTGACCGACCCGGCCGCGGGCGGCATCGCGCTGTTCACCGGCGTGGTACGGGACCATGATCACGGCCGAGCGGTGACCGAGCTCGGCTACTCCGCCCATCCGTCGGCCGTCGGCCAGCTGCGCGAGGTCGCCGAGCAGGTCGCCAAGCGCTTCGACGTGCACGCGGTCGCCGCCGTGCACCGGGTCGGCGACCTGGCCATCGGCGACCTCGCCGTGGTCGTGGCGGTCTCGGCCAGCCACCGGGCTACCGCCTTCGACGCGTGCCGCGCGCTGATCGACGAACTCAAGGCGACGGTGCCGATCTGGAAGCACCAGCGATTCGCCGGCGGCGACAGCGAGTGGGTCAACAGCGCGTAACCTTGCCGGCATGCCACGTCGCACGATAACGCTCGTGATCGCCGCCGCCGGCGTGCTCGCCTGCCTGGTGATCATGTTCGTGCTGCCGGTGCCGTACGTGGCCTTGCTGCCCGGGCCGACCTACAACACGCTCGGACCGCTCGCCGGCAAGCCGGTGATTCAGGTCTCCGGCCACCGCACGTTCCCGACCACAGGACACCTGAACATGGTCACGGTGTCCTACATCGGAGGCCCAGGCGCCAGCCCGCCGTTCAACATCTTCCGCGCCATCCAGGCGTGGCTCAGCCCGCACGAGGCCGTCGTGCCGCAGTCCGAGCTGTTCCCGCCCAACAGCACGCAGCAGCAGGTGGTCAAGCAGGACACCGAGGAGATGGCGGGCTCCCAGCAGATGGCGCAGGCCGCGGCGCTGTGCCAACTCGGCATCAAGTTCACCGTCTACGACTCCGTGATCAGCCTGATTCCCGGGCTGCCCGCTGCCAAGGTCCTGCACACCGGGGATGAGATCACCGCGGTGAACGGCACGCCGCTCGGCTGCCGCATGAGCCTGACCAACCTCATCCAGGCCCACCCGGCCGGCCAGCGGATCACGCTCACTGTGCTGCGCAAGGGCAGGCAGATGAACATTCCCATCACGACCGCGAGCTACAAGGGCGGCGGGCCGGTGATCGGGGTTTACGCGGCCGAGGCGTTCAGGTTCCCGTTCACCGTGAAGATCAACATCGGTAGCATCGGCGGTCCGAGCGCGGGGATGATGTTCGCGCTCGGAATCATCGACAAGATCACTTCGATGAACCTGGCCGACGGCAGGTTCATCGCCGGCACCGGTGAGATCACGATCGGCGGGGCCGTCCAGCCCATCGGCGGCATCCAGCAGAAGATGGCCGGCGCTCGCGCCGCTGGCGCGACGATCTTCCTGACTCCGGCTGCCAACTGCCCCGATACGGTCGGCGCGGTGCCGCCGGGGATGAGACTGGTGAAGGTCAGTACGCTGAGCGGCGCGATCGCCGCGCTGAAGGCGCTGCGGGAAGGCAAGCCAATCCCGGGCTGCTAGGTGAGGATAGCCGCTGGAACTACGAGCCTTGCCGGTAAGTTGCCGTCAAGTACATATCTGATCCGTGTTCGGCCGGCGCAGCGCCCGCAGTACACCCGCCGAGTGGCTCAGGCTGATGAAGGGAAGAGCTGTGACCTTCAGAGTTCCCGGCGCGCACAACGCGCCAGGCAGCCGCCCCGCGGTGATGCCCAGGTGGCCGAGATACGTCGTCCCCACGGTGATCGTGATCGTGGCGCTCGCGGTCCTCATCTCCGTCGTCGGCGGCATCGTCACCGACTACATGTGGTACTCCTCGGTGCACCAGACCGAGGTCTTCGGCACGACCTATAGCACCAAGTGGCTGCTCTTCCTCTTCACCGGCCTGTTCATGGTGCTGGTCGTGGGCGGCAACATCGTGGTGGCCTACCGGCTGCGCCCCGAGGAGCCGCCGACCGGGCCCGACCACCAGGGTGTCGAGGCGTACCGGCAGGCCATCGACCCGCACCGGCGTGGCGCGATGATCGTGCTGCTCGGGCTGCTCGGCCTGATCAGCGGGCTCGCGGCGTCGGGCGACTGGCAGACCTGGCTGCTCTTCGTGAACCGGGTGCCGTTCGGCCGGACCGACCCGCAGTTCCACCTGGATATTTCGTTCTTCGTGTTCGTCTATCCGTTCCTGCGCATGCTGCTTTCGTTCTTGTTCGCCGCCGTGCTGCTGTCCCTGATCCTGGCGAGCGCCGTGCACGTGCTGTACGGCGGACTGCGGCTGGCCAGGCACGCCCGGCCCTCGCGTGGCGCCAGGGCGCAGCTGTTCGTGCTGGTCGGCGTGTTCGTGGCGCTCAAGGCCGCCGCCTACTGGGTGGACAGGTACGGGATCAACTTCTCCCAGCGGGGTGTCGTCCAGACCGGCGCCTCGTACACCGACGTGCACGCCGTGCTGCCGGCCAAGACCGTGCTCGCGATCATCGCGGCGGTCTGCGCCGTGCTCTTCCTTGCCGGGGCGTTCCGGCGCAGTTCGCTGCTGCCGGCGATCGGCTTCGGCCTGCTCGTACTGTCCGCCGTGCTGATCGGCGGCGTGTACCCGTTCATCATCCAGCAGTTCGTCGTCAAGCCGAACGAGCAGGTGAGGGAGCGGCCGTACATCGCTCGCGAGATCGCCGACACCAGGGCCGCCTACGGCGTCGGCAATGTCAGGGTGATCCCGTACTCGGCTGTCTCGACGGCAGCCAAGACGGTCCTCGCCAAGGATGCGGCCGGTGTGCCCGACTACCGGCTGCAGGACCCCGGCGTGCTGTCCACCTCCTTCCAGCAACTGCAGCAGGTCAAGTCCTACTACCAGTTCTCCGGCGTGCTCGCGATGGACAGGTATGAGTACGGGTCCTCGATCGGCGTCCCGCAGGACACCCTGGTCGGCGTCAGGGACATGGCCGGGCCGCCGTCCGGCCAGGCCAACTGGATCAACACGCACCTGATCTACACCCACGGCTACGGCTTCGTTGCGTCCACGGCGGCTGAGTCGGACAGCAACGGAAACCCGAACTTCATCGAGGGCGACATCCCGCCGACCGGGCAGCTCGGGCATTTCCAGCCGCGGGTGTACTTCGGGCACGAGGGCGCCAACTATGTCATCGTGGGCGGGCGCCAGCCGGAGCTCGACTATCCGAACGAGAGCACCGGCGGCCAGCAAGACAACACCTACCACGGCGGCGGCGGGGTATATGTCGGCTCGTTCTTCAACAGGCTGCTGTTCGCGGTCAGGTTCCGCGACCTCAACATCCTGCTGTCCAGCGCGATCGACAGCCACTCCCGCATCCTGTACATCAGGGATCCGCTGGCGCGAGTGGCGAAGGTCGCGCCGTTCCTGACCCTGGACGGCGACCCGTACCCGGTGATCGCCGGCGGTCAGCTGCTCTGGGTGGTCGACGGCTACACGACCACCGACAACTACCCGTACTCCCAGCGGGTCAACCTGAACCAGGCGACCTCCAACACCTACAGCCCCGGCGGCCTGGCGGTCGGCCCGACCAACCAGATCAACTACATACGCAACTCGGTGAAGGCCACGGTCAACGCCTATACCGGAGCGGTGCACCTGTACCAGTGGGGCCAGCCGAGCCCGGTGCTGCGGTCGTGGATGAAGTCGTTCCCCGGGCTGATCCAGCCGCAGAAGGCGATCCCCACCGAGGTCCTGCCGCACCTGCGCTACCCCGAGGTTCTCTTCGACGTCCAGCGCCAGATCCTAGCCCAGTTCCACGTGCTCCAGCCGTCCGCGTTCTACGGCGGCCAGAACTTCTGGTCCGTGCCCGACGACCCGACCCTGCCGACGGGCGCGACGCTGACCCAGCCGCCGTACTACCTGACGCTGTCCATGCCGGGAGCGTCCACGCCCGAGTTCTCGCTGATCAGCCTGTTCACGCCGAAGGGCAGGCCCAACCTCGCGGCGTTCATCGAGGTGAACAGCAACTCACAGAGCCCCGGCTACGGCCAGATCACGATCCTTCAGCTGCCGCAGGACACCGCGATACCCGGGCCGCAGCAGGTGCAGAACAACTTCGAGGCCGACCCGTTCGCCTCCAAGCAGCTCACGCTGCTGCGCGGAGGCGGGTCGCGGGTGACGCTCGGCAACCTCGTGACGCTGCCGCTCGGCGGCGGCCTGATCTCCGTCGAGCCCGTGTACGTGTCGGCATCGGCGACCACCAACAGCGGGTCCTATCCGCAGCTCAAAGAGGTCTTCACGTTCTTCTACAACGGTAGCCAGGCCTACACCCAGCCCGGATTCGCCAGCACTCTCAGCGCCTCGCTCGCCCAGCTGTTCGGATCGGCCGGGCAGCCGCCAAGCTCGACAACGCCGACCACCGGCGGGCACGTCAGCGCTCTGGTGCTGCAGTACCTGGCCCAGGCAGAGAAGTACTACGCGCAGGCTCAGGCGGCGCTGCGCAGCGGCAACCTCGGCCTGTACTACACCGACATCCTGAAGGTGAAGGCACAGCTCGACCTGGCACAGCGGGCCGCAAGCTCGGCCACGTCCAAGCCAGGCTCGTCGCCGTCGGCCAGCCCGTCGCCGTCGGCGTCGCCGTCGCATTCCCCGTGACACCCGGCCCGAGGATATTTTGACCTGCCGTGACCGTGCCCTGGTGGCAGCGGCCGCGGGCGCGGGCTGCCGAGCCGTGGCGAAGGCGGCAAAGGCCGCGGTTCGCGGGCCACGGCGGCGCCAGTAAGGGCGTAGGCTCTGAGCAGCGGGGACTTCCAGGAGCACAGGCTTGCTTGTGGCCGTTCCCGAACGTCGAGCAAACGCCACGAGAAAGGAGCCAGAGGCTTCGTGGGTCCCCGGGTACTCGTTGACGCCACTGGTGTTCCGGCCGACCGCGGAGCGCTCGGCCGTTACGTGGATGGCCTGGTCAGCGCGCTTGCCGAGGCCGGCGCTGATCTCGCCCTAGCCTGCCAGCGCGCGGACGAGGAGCGGTACGCGCGGCTGCTGCCCGGCGCGACGGTGGTGCCCGCGCCGCCCGCCATCGCCCACCGGCCGGCCAGGCTGGCCTGGGAGCAGAGCGGGCTGCCGCTGGTGGCGACCCAGGTGGCTGCCGACGTGATCCACTCGCCGCACTACTCGATGCCGCTGCGGCCCGGCGTGCCCACCGTGGTCACGATCCACGACCTGACGTTCTTCACCGCGCCCGACACCCACAGCCCGGTCGCCGCGACCTTCTACAAGGCGGCGATCAGAACCTCGGCCAGGCGGGCCACCAGGCTCATCGTCCCGTCCAAGGCCACCAGGGACGAGGTGGTGCGGGTCCTCGAGGCCGACTCCACCAAGATCGACGTGGCCTACCACGGCGTCGACCACGCCCTGTTCTGCCGTCCGACCACCGCCCAGCTTGAGCGGGTGGCCGGTCGGCTCGGCCTGCACGGCCGGCCGTACGTGGCGTACCTGGGCACGCTCGAACCGCGCAAGAACGTGCCTGCCCTGATCGCCGGGTGGACCGCGGAGGTCGTCGATCTGCCAGAGCCGCCCGCGCTTGTGCTGGCTGGCGGCACCGGGTGGAGCGACGAGGTTGACGACGCGGTCGCCGCCGTGCCCGCCCACCTCAGGCTGGTGCGCCCCGGCTACCTGCACTACACCGACCTGCCCGGCTTCTTCGGCGGCGCGCTCATCGTGGCCTTCCCGAGCACCGGCGAGGGCTTCGGCCTGCCCGTGCTCGAGGCGATGGCCTGCGGTGCGCCGGTCCTCACCACGCACCGCACCTCGCTGCCCGAGGTCGGCGGCGACGCGGTCGCCTACACCGAGCCCGACGCGGATGCCATCCAGGCCGCGCTGCGCGGGCTGATCGATGACGCCGCCCAGCGCAAGCGGCTGGGTGATGCCGGCTATGCCAGGTCACTGGAGTTCACCTGGGCGGCGTCCGCACACGCCCACATGGCCTGCTATGAGCGGGCCGCCTCTGCCGGGTGAGGGTAATCTCCCTGGTCATGCCTAGCGATGCAGTGAACCACCGGCAGCGGGGGTGCGGAGCCCTTGAGGCGATCTTGCTCGTCGGCGGCCAGGGGACCAGGCTGCGGCCGCTCACGATCGGCGTACCCAAGCCGCTGCTGCCGACCGCGGGGGTGCCGTTCCTCGCGCACCAGATCGCCCGGGCCGCTCAGGCGGGGATCGGGCGGATCATCATGGCGACGGCCTACCGTGCGGACATGTTCGCCGAGGTCTTCGGCGACGGCGAGCGCTATGGCGTAGAGGTCGTCTACGTGCACGAGGCCGAGCCGCTCGGAACCGGAGGCGGGATACGCAACGCCGCGGCCAGCCTGAGGAGCGGCCCTGAGGACCCCGTGGTGGTGCTCAACGGTGACGTGCTGTCGGGGCACGACCTGGGCGCGCAGCTTGACCTGCACCGCAAGGCCGAGGCCGCGGTCACCCTGCACCTGGTCGAGGTGCCCGAGCCTGCCAGGTTCGGCTGCGTCCCGACCGACGTGGACGGGCGGGTCACGGGGTTCCTCGAGAAGACCCCGCACCCGGTGACCAATCAGATCAACGCCGGCTGCTACGTGTTCACCAGGCGGTTCATCGACACGATGCCCGCCGGTCGGGTGCTGTCGGTGGAGCGCGAGACCTTCCCCGGCCTGATCAGCGCGGGCGAGACGCTGATGGGCTACCTGGAGTCCGCCTACTGGCTCGACGTCGGCACGCCGGAGGCGTTCGTGCGCGGATCGTGCGACCTGGTGCTCGGCGAGCTCGCATCACCCGCGGTTCCCGGCCAGCCCGGCAGCGCGCTGCTGCTGCCGGGAGCCGTCGCCGACCCGTCGGCGGTGCTGTCGGGCGGGACGGCCGTCGGCGCGGGCAGCACCATCGGGGCGAGCGCGAGCGTCGACGGCTCGGTGCTCTTCGACGATGTGCACGTCGGCGCGCGGGCGCAGATCACCGCGAGCGTGATCGGTGCCGGAGCCAGGGTCGGTGACGGTGCCGTGCTGCACAATGTGGTCATCGGCGCCGGCGCCGAGATCGGCGGCGGGAACGAGTTGCGCTGCGGGATGCGGGTCTGGCCGGGGGTCCGGCTAGAGGGCACTGCCGTGCGGTTCTCGACCGACGCCTGACCGGCCAGGCACGGCGGAAGGCTGGGTGCTGTGGAAGGCTGGGTGCCGTGGAAGTGCAGGTCGCGGCGGAGCGGCAGTGGCTGGCGCCGTTCGCCGTCGACGTCCGGCGAGTGCTTGCGGTGCACCGGCGGGGCGGCGGCGACCCGGCGTTCCTGGTCGGCGGGGACGGCGCGATCTGGCGTGCCTGCCGCACCCCCGACGGGCCAGGCACGATCAGGCTCGCCTGGCGCGCCGTGCGGACCGCAGAGCAGCCCGCGCCACCGCGGCTAGGCGGGCGGGCGACGTCCGTCGATGCCGCGGCCTGGGGGCCAGGGGCTGGCTGGCTGCTCGACTCGCTGCCCGGGCTGCTCGGCGAGGGCGACCGGCCGGAGGACTTCGTTCCCGTCCATCCGGCGCTGCGCGACGCGGTGCGGCGGTACCCGGCGGTCAGGATCGGCAGGACCGGCCTAGTCTTCGAGGCTCTGGTTCCCGCCGTGCTCGAGCAGAAGGTCGTCGGGATGGAGGCGACCAGGGCCTGGCGGACGCTGCTGCGCAGGTTCGGCGAGCCGGCCCCCGGGCCCGTCCCGGCCGGCCTGCGAGTGCCGCCGGCCCCGGCGACCTGGGCGTCGATACCGTCCTGGGACTGGCACCTCGCCGGCGTCGAGGCGGTCAGGGCGCGCACCATCGCGATCGCGGCCCGGGTGGCTGACCGGCTCGAGGAGATCACCTCGCTGGGGCCCGACCAGGCCGACCGCAGGCTGCAGACCCTGCCCGGGATCGGCCCGTGGACGTCGGCCGAGGTCAGGCAGCGTGCCTGCGGAGACGCTGACGCCGTCTCCGTCGGCGACTACCACCTGCCCTCGATCGTCGGCTGGGCACTGGCAGGCCGGGTGGTCGACGACGCGGGGATGCTCGAGTTGCTCGCGCCGTACCAGGGTCACCGGCACCGGGCGTCGATCCTGGCCGGCCTGACCGGCGCGAGCCCGCCCCGGCGCGCTCCGAGGATGGCGGTGCGCGACTACCGCCGGATCTGAGCCCGCGCCCGCGGGTGCTCGGGCCCCTGAGCCCGCCGGGCCGGGAGCTGGCGCGTGCGGCGGCCGGCCGGGTTGAATTGCGTTCAACGATAGGAATGTCTCTTCCGGAGGATGCCGTGCTCTACGCGTTCGGATTCCAGCGGGTCGGCGTGGTCGTCGGCGACCTGTACTTCGTTGACCCGCAGCCCGCACCTGGCCAGGGGGCTGAGCGTGGCGTCCGCCTCGAGGTGCGGATGCTCGAGCCTGGCGAGCTGAAGGGCTCGTTCTACTCGGCGAGGCCGATCGAGGTCGGCGCCCCGGTCTGGCGTGCAGACCTGCTCGAGGCCGCCGACGGACCCCGCGGCAGCCTGAACCGAGCGCACCACCACCCGGCGTTCACCGGCTGGGAGCCCGGCCGGCGGGTGTTCGACCCGAGCCTGTCCGCGGATCCGGTGCGCTGGGTGGGGAAGCAGCTTTCCGACCTCGACGCGCTGCTCGACCGGGCCGGGGTCAGCGCCGACGAGACGCTCAGGGCGGACGGCGAGAGCCTGCGCGAGTGCGTCCCGCAGATCATGGCGACCGTGCAGGGTCTGCTCGACCAGGTCAAGGCGGGAGAACTCGGGGTCGCGCCCGAGGGCGACCAGCCGGACAGCGCGAGGATCGGCTGGCTCTGACCGGGCGTTTCAGGCTGGGCTGGCGGGTCGGGGCACCCGGCCCTTCCGGCCCCGCGAGGCGGGCCGCCTAGGGTAGGAGCATGCAAACCGCCGATTCCGGGCAGGCACCGTCCGCGAACGCGATGCGCCGCGCGCTGGCGCGGGCGCGCGACGGCAAGGCGCTTGACCACGCCGAGGCCGTGACGCTGCTGCACGCGCGCGGCGACCAGCTCACCGAGCTGCTCGGCTACGCGGCGCGGACCCGTGACGCCGGGCTTGCCGCCGCCGGCCGGCCCGGCATGATCACCTACTCGCGCAAGGTGTTCATCCCGCTGACCCGGCTGTGCCGGGACCGCTGCGGCTACTGCACGTTCGTCACCGTGCCCGGCCGGCTGCCCGCAGGCGGGGCGTACCTGTCACCGGACGAGGTGCTCGACATCGCCAGGCAGGGAGCGGCGCTCGGCTGCAAGGAGGCCCTGTTCACGCTCGGCGACCGGCCGGAGGCGCGCTGGCGGCAGGCGCGGGAGTGGCTGGACGCGCACGGCTACGACGACACGCTCTCTTACGTGCGGGCGATGGCCGTGCGGGTGCTCGAGGAGACCGGGCTGCTGCCACACCTCAACCCGGGCGTGCTGACCTGGCAGGACCTCCAGCGGCTCAAGCCGGTCGCGCCGTCGATGGGGATGATGCTCGAGACCACCGCCGAGCGGCTGTTCAGCCAGCCAGGCGGCCCGCATTTCGGCAGCCCCGACAAGGACCCGGCCGTCAGGCTGCGGGTGCTCGAGGACGCCGGACGGTCGGCGGTGCCTTTCACCACCGGCATCCTGATCGGCATCGGCGAGACCCTGGCCGAGCGGGCCGACTCGGTCTTCGCAATCCGCGGCGTGGCCCGCGAGTACGGCGGGATCCAGGAAGTCATCGTGCAGAACTTCCGCGCCAAGCCGGACACCAAGATGCGGCGCAGCCCGGATGCCGAGCTTGACGATCTCGCCGCCACGATCGCGGTCGCCAGGCTCATGCTCGGCCCGTCGATGCGGATCCAGGCGCCGCCGAACCTGATCGGCGAGGAGTACCCGCTCATCCTGGCCGCCGGCATCGACGACTGGGGCGGCGTCTCGCCGCTCACCCCTGACCACGTCAACCCGGAGCGGCCGTGGCCGCAGATCGATGTCCTGGCCGAGCGTACGGCGGCGGCCGGATTCGAGTTGCGCGAGCGGCTGACCATCTACCCCGGCTACATCCGCGAGCCATGGCTGGACCCGCGCCTCGGCGCGCACGTGGCGGCGCTGGCCGACCCGGCCACCGGACTGGCCGCCGACGGCGCCAGGCCGGCCGGGCTGCCCTGGCAGGAGCCCGACGGCGGCTGGGGCCAGTCGGCCGGGCGGACCGACCTGCACGTGACGATCGACAGCCACGGCCGGACCGCCGACCGGCGCGGCGATTTCGAGGACGTCTACGGCGACTGGGCCGAGATCGCCGGGCGGATCGAGCCGGCCGCCGACCGCACAGTTCCGGAACGGGTGCGTTCCGAAATATCGGCGGCGCTGCGCGCCGCTGAGCGGGATCCGGCCGGACTCACCGACGCCCAGGCGCTGGCCCTGCTCGACGCCGACGGCCCGGAGCTCGACGCGCTGGCCGGCCTCGCCGACGCGATCAGGCGCGACGTCAACGGCGACGACATCACCTACGTGGTGAACAGGAACATCAACTTCACCAACGTCTGCTACACGGGCTGCCGGTTCTGCGCGTTCGCGCAACGGCGCACCGATGCCGACGCCTACACGCTGTCGCTCGAGCAGATCGGCGACCGGGCCGCCGAGGCGTGGGCGGCCGGGGCGACCGAGGTGTGCATGCAGGGCGGCATCCACCCTGACCTGCCGGGTACCGCGTACTTCGACATCGCCGCCGAGGTCAAGCGCCGGTGCCCGCAGATGCACGTGCACGCGTTCAGCCCGATGGAGGTGATGAACGGGTCGGCCCGCACCGGCCTGCCGGTGCGTGACTGGCTGCGGCGCGCACGCGCGGCCGGCGTGGACTCGCTGCCTGGCACGGCGGCGGAGATCCTCGATGACGACGTCCGCTGGGTGCTCACCAAGGGAAAGCTGCCGGCCTCGGCCTGGATCGAGGTCATCACGACCGCGCATGAGGTCGGAATCCCGACCACCGCCACGATGATGTACGGCCACGTGGACACGCCGGCCCAGTGGGTCGGGCACCTGCGGGTGGTCCGTTCCATCGCCGAGCAGACCGGCGGGTTCACCGAGTTCGTGCTGCTGCCGTTCGTGCACGCGAGCTCGCCCATCTACCTGGCCGGCCTCGCCAGGCCGGGCCCGACCCGGCGCGAGAACCGGGCCGTGCACGCCATGGCCAGGCTGATGCTGCACGGCGCGATCGGCTCGATCCAGTGCTCCTGGGTCAAGCTCGGCGACGACCTGTGCAGGGACGTCCTGTCCGGCGGCGTCAACGATCTCGGCGGCACCTTGATGGAGGAGACCATCAGCCGGATGGCCGGCTCGCAGAACGGCTCGTTCAAGACCATCAGCGAGCTAGCCGACATGGTGGCGCCGCTCGGCCGCGACCTGCGCCAGCGGACCACGACCTACGCCGCGCCGTCCGACGAGCGGCGCGCGGCCGCCGCGGCCTCCGATGGCGTCTGCGCCTCGGTCCGCCCGCTGGCAGGCGGCGCAGCGGCGGGCCGGACCCTGCCGCTGGTCGCGCTGCCGCCGACCGGCTCGTGAGGCACGAGCCCAGGTTGCGACGTCCGCGGGCCGCGGTCGGGACTAAGTGCTCTTGCCTGCGGTGACGAGCGCGGAGACTGTGGAAAGCTGATGGAGCCAGTGCTTGCCCGTTCGGCGATGGCCGATCTGGCCCCCGACTGGTAGGGAAGTGGTTGGGATGTCTGTGCAGACTCGCAGGGTGCGGCTGGCCGGGTGGGGGATGACCGAGCCGACGGTCGCCGACGTGGCCGAGCCGGGGTCGGCAGAGGAGGTGGCCGGGCTGGTCAAGGGCGCGAACGCGGCCGGAGTGATCGCGCGCGGCCTTGGCCGGAGCTACAACAACGCGGCGCAGAACGAGCACGGGCTTGTGCTGTCGATGTCGCACATGCGCGACGTGCTGTCCTTCGACGCGGACACCGGGGTGGTGGTGTGCGAGGCGGGGGTCAGCCTCGAGCAGCTGATGACGGCGTTCCTGCCGAAGGGCTGGTTCGTGCCGGTGTCGCCGGGGACCAGGCAGGTGACGATCGGCGGCGCGATCGCGGCCGACGTGCACGGCAAGAACCATCACTCGGCGGGCAGCTTCGCCCGGCACGTGCCGTGGTTCGACCTGCTGACCGCCGACGGCGACGTCCGGACGGTGACGCCGGAGTCCGAGCCTGAGCTGTTCTGGGCGACGGCCGGGGGGATGGGGCTGACCGGGATCATCTTGCGGGCGGCAGTGCAGCTGAAGCGGGTGGAGACCTCGCGGCTGGTCGTCGACACGGTCCGCACCGCGGACATCGACGAGACCATGGACTACCTGTCGGCCACGGACAAGGACTACGACTACACGGTGGCCTGGACGGACTGCCTGGCCACCCGGGGGAGCCTGGGCCGGTCGGTGATCACAAGCGGAGACTTCGCGGTGATGAGCGAGATCCGCTACCGCGACCGGGCGCAGCCGCTGGCGTTCAAGCCGTCCGCGCTGATCGGGGCGCCGCCTGTGGTCCCGCCCGGGCTGATCAACCGGGGCACCGTGGCGCTGCTGAACGACGCCTGGTACCGCAAGGCGCCGCGGCGACGGACCGGGGAGCTCCAGACCATCGGGCAGTTCTTCCACCCGCTCGACGGGATCAGGAACTGGAACAGGGTGTACGGGTCGGTCGGCTTCCGGCAGTACCAGTTCGTGGTGCCCTACTCTTCCTCGGAGGTGGTGCGGGTTGCTCTGGAGAGAATCAGCGCGCTGCGGGCCCCGTCGTTCGTCACGGTCCTTAAGAGGTTCGGCGAGGGCGACCCCGGCCTGCTGTCGTTCCCGATGCCGGGCTGGACGCTGGCGCTGGACTTCCCGGCTCGTACCCCGTGGCTGCCCCAGCTTCTCGCCGAGCTCGACGACATGGTGCTCGACGCCGGCGGTCGCCTCTACCTGGCCAAGGACTCCAGGATCCCCGCTGAGGTGATGCCGCGGATGTACCCGAGGTACGAGGACTTCCGGGCGCTGCGCGCCAGGATCGACCCGGCCGGCGTGTTCAGCTCCGACCTGGCCCGCCGCCTCGCGCTCTGAGCGGAGGCCTGCCCCGCGCTCTGAGATGCCGTCGGCGGCCGACGGGGCAGGCTGCGGAGCAGCGGCGCGGGGTGCCGGTCCAGCCTCAGAGTGCGGCACGCGGTCGGCGCGGCGCGCCGCGATCAGCGCGTGATCGTGACGGCGTCGGGGTCCCGGTCGGGGCGCGGGGGCGGCGGGGCGGCGGGGCGGCCGACGCCGATGGCGCCCATGGGTTCCCAGCCGTCTGGGAGATCGAGCGCCGCGGCCGCGACCGGGCCGCAGAACAGCGTGCTCGACACCCAGCACGAGCCGAGCCCCTCCACCGCCAGGGCCACCAGCAGGTTCTGCACGCCGGCCCCCGCCGAGACCAGGAACATGGCCCGCTCGGCGGCGTTGCGGCGCTGGTCGGGGTAGCTGTGCGCGGCATCGGCGAGCAGGCAGGGGACGATGATCAGCGGCGCCCGGCGCAGCGGCTCGCCGCGCCGGACCCGCCGCGCGATCTGGTCCTCGGTGAAGCTGTCGCCGCGCAGGTCGGACACCCACGCCCCGAGCATCTCGTCGAGCAGCCTGGTCCGCGCCGCCTGCGACTGGGCGAGCGCGAACCGCCAGGGCTGGCTGTGGTGCGGGGCCGGCGCCGTCAGCGCGGCCCCGATCGCGCGGCGCACCGCGGCGAGGTCTACCGGTTCGGCGGTGAAATCGCGCACGGTGCGGCGCTCGGCGAGCACGTCAGCCGCGCCGAGCCTGAACATATCCTCCTCAGCCGGCCTGACCAGCGCGGCGGCGCCCGGCCCGTCGGACGCGACAACCAGTTCGGGCAGGCCGCGCACGATCGCCACGGGCACCTGATCCGTCTTGCCCTTGACCAGCTCGGCCGCCGCGGCGATCTCGTCGGCGACCGCGGCGACCGTCACCTCGAGCGGGTTGCCGAACGTGTCGGACTGGCCGCGATGGTCGCGCAGCGGCGCGACGCCGGCGGCCCCGATGGCGGCGTCGGTCTGGCCGTTGCGCCAGGGGCGGCCCATGGTGTCGGTGATCAGCACCCCGATGATCAGCCCGGTCCGGGCGGCGATGGCCGCGCGCAGGCGCCTGGCCGACCCGTCGGGGTCCTTCGGCAGCAGCACGACCGTGCCCGGAGCGGTGTTGGACTTGTCCACCCCGGCGGCCGCCATCACCAGCCCGTGCCTGGTCTGGGCGATCGTGGTCGGCCCGCGCCTGGCCACGACCCGCACGGTCTCGGCTGCGATCGCGTCCTCGCGCTCGGCCGCGATGACCTGGCCCTCGGCCTTACTCACGATCTTGGATGTGACCACGAGGATGTCGCCGTCGGCCAGGCCGGGAGCGGCGGCGACGATCAGCTCGGCCAGGTCGGCGCCCGGCCCGACCTCCGGCAGCCCGGGAACGCCGAGAACGGTGAAGCTCCCGGTCATCGGCCGGGCTCCGTGGCGAGCTCGATCGCGGCGCGGGCGATCGCGGCGGTGGCCGCGACGTCGGTCATGTACAGCGGCAGCGCCCTGACTTCGATCCCGGGCAGCCCGCCCGGCTCGGTCACCGCCGCGTCCGCGGTATCCACGAGCCATCCGTTCAGCAGGTCAGGGCCGTAGTGGGCGGCGACGCCCGCCGCGGTGCTCGGCACGCCGATCGCGGCGAGGCACGCGTCCGCCATGCCGCGGACCGGGGCGCCGCCGATGATCGGGGAGACTCCCACCACCGTCTTGGCGCGGACCGCCTCGGCGATGCCGGGCACGGCGAGTATCACGCCGATGCTCACCACCGGGTTGGACGGCGGGAGCAGCACGAAGTCGGCGTCGGCGATGGCGGCGAGCACGCCGGGGGCCGGCGCCGCGTCCTGCGCGCCGGAGATCGCGAAGCTCACCGCCGGGACCTTGGCGTGCAGCCGCACCCACCACTCCTGGAAGTGAACGGCGCGCCGGCCGGCCCCGTCGTCGATCACCACGTGGGTCTGGACGTCGTCGTCGGTCATCGGCAGCAGCGTCACCCCTGGCCGCCAGCGCTCGCAGAGTTGTCTGGTCACCGCCGAGAGCGGCAGCCCGGCCGCGAGCATCGAGGTGCGGGCGATGTGGGTGGCGAAATCCCTGTCGCCCAGGCTGAACCAGTCCGGCCCGGCGCCGTACGCGGTCAGCTCGGCCTGGACGACGTGGGTCTCGCCGTCCCTGCCCCAGCCCTGCTCCTCGCTCACGCCGCCGCCGAGCGTGTACATCACGGTGTCGAGGTCCGGGCAGACGTGCAGCCCGAACAGCATGATGTCGTCGCCGGTGTTCCCGATCACGGTGATCTCGGCATCGGGCACCGCGAGCCGCAGCCCGCGCAGGAACCGGGCCCCGCCGACCCCTCCGGCGAGCAACGTGATGCGCATGCGCCGAGTCTGCCAGCAGCCAGCGGGCTCGCGCCGGGCGGGGATGAAGCCGCCAGCGACAGCTGGGACCCCAGGATTGCCGGCAGACTTTCCCGTCATCAGGGGCAAGCGGGCCAGCTTTATCACGTATCTGCCTTG
This sequence comes from Streptosporangiaceae bacterium, assembly GCA_035517035.1. GTDB lineage: Bacteria > Actinomycetota > Actinomycetes > Streptosporangiales > Streptosporangiaceae > Chersky-822. Next base: position 51,026 of record DATIZP010000043.1, read on the forward strand.
ACTCACGGCAAGACACGCGGTTGTAATTTCAGCAGTGTAATTCTCTGGTGGCATGGGGTGCCAGGGAGCGGACGGGGTCAACAAAGGGGTGGAGGTGCGCTGTGACTGATGCGATCGTCACGCTCGTGCACGACGCGTTCGGCATCGGCGCGGAGGAAGCCGCGGAGCCCGCGTGGCAGGATCGGGCGCTCTGCGCGCAGACCGATCCCGAGGCTTTCTTTCCAGAGAAGGGCGGATCGACCAGGGAGGCCAAGCGGGTCTGCCGGAGCTGCGAGGTGCGGGCCGAGTGCCTGGAGTACGCGCTCGAGCACGACGAGCGGTTCGGCATCTGGGGCGGTCTTTCAGAGCGTGAGCGCAGGAGGCTCAAGCGCCAGGTCAGCTAGCCGGCCGGATCGGCGAGCCGCAGGAGCGCGGCGCGTACGGATCGGCAAGGGGGCACAGGCACGGGAGCCCGTGCCAACACGGGGCGCTAGAGTCCGCGCGAAATGGCATTTTGCGATAGTTAACGGTAACTCGGGGATCAACCACGGCGACCGGGGCCAGTCAGGACGGTACCGGCAAGCTCTGCCGTCTGCCAGTGAGACACCCCAAGGTTCGCGTATCGTTCACAGGTAACCCGCTGGCCGGACGGAGGCCATGGCAGTGGCCGGCCCCGCGGTCACATATCCCCAGAGCGAGCAACCGGATCGCCTTGTCCTCGAACGAGTCTTATCCGCAGCACGTGGTCACCGCCGTCATCGTCGCCCACGATGGCGCTGCCTGGCTTCCGCAGGTGGCGGACGCGCTGCTTGACCAGACCAGGCCCGTGCAGCGCGTCGTCGCCGTGGACACGGGAAGCAGGGACCGCAGCGGCGCGGTGCTGGCATCGAAGTTCGGCCCGCAGGCCGTGTTCGGGATGGAGCGTCCGACCGGCTACGGCGCGGCCGTCGCCCGGGCGCTGCGGCACCGGGCAGCCACCACCCCGGTGCCCGGCCCGTCGGGCGGCCCGGCCGGAGACCGGGTCGAGTGGCTGTGGCTGCTGCACGACGACAGCGAGCCGGCCCCTAACGCGCTCGAGCAGCTGCTCCGCGGCGCCGCGGAGACGAGCTCGGCCGCCGTGCTCGGCCCGAAGCTCAAGGACTTCACCAACCGCGACGTGATCCTTGAGGCCGGGATAACGCTCGACACCGCCGCCCGGCGGGTGACCGGCATCGAGCCGCGCGAGGTCGACCAGGGCCAGCACGACGGCGACCGGGACGCGCTCGCCGTCAGCAGCGCCGGCATGCTCGTCCGCCGGGACGTCTGGGACGAGGTCGGCGGCTTCGACGTCGGCATGGGCCTGTTCATGGAGGACATCGACTTCTGCTGGCGGGTGCACTCGGCCGGCTACCGGGTCCGCGTGATCACCGACGCCGTGGTCTTCCACGTCCAGGCGGCTAGCAAGCACCGGCGCGCGGTATCGGTGGGCCGCCGGGCGCGGATGCTCGACCGCCGCAACGGACTGCTGACGCTGCTCGGAAACCTGCCGCTGCGGCAGATGCTTCCGTCGGTCGTCGGCAACGCGGCCGTCTCGGTCCTGCGGATCAGCTTCTTCCTGCTGGCCAAGCGGCTTTCGGCGGCCATGGACGAGGCGGCGGCAGTGGGCTCGGTGCTCGGCCACCCGCTGCGGCTGTTCACGATGCGGCGCGCGCGCGCCGACGGTCGCAGGTCGGCCTACTCCAGGATCAAGGCCGATCTGCCGGCCGGGCACTCGGGCCGCCGGCTGGCCGAGTTCGCCGCGTCCACGTTCGCCAGGTCGCAGAACGACATGGCCGGGTCGCATCACGCCTCGGCTGACCCGACCGAGGACGAGTCCCTGCTCGAGGACAACGGGCTGGCCAGGCAGCTGCTGACCAGTCCCACGCTGCTGACGGTCGTGCTGCTGCTCGCGATCGCGCTCGCGGCCGGGCGGTCGCTGCTCGGCGGCGGCCCGCTGGGCGGCGGCTCGCTGGTGCCGGCCTGGGGCGGTGCCTCGGACCTGTGGCGCATGTACGTCCAGTCGTTCCACCCGTCCGGGCTCGGTTCGACGACGGCGACGCCACCGTGGCTCGCGGTCATCGCCGCGATCGCCACCGTGCTGGCCGGCAAGCCGTGGCTGGCGATCGAGGTGATCCTGGTCGGCTGCGTGCCGCTCGCCGGGATGACCGCGATGCTCGCGGTCCGGCGGGTGACGAACTCTGCCCCGGTCAGGGTCTGGGCTTCGATCACGTACGCGCTGCTGCCGGTGGCGACCGGGGTCGTGGCGTCCGGGCGGTTCGGCAGCGCGGTGGCGTTCATCCTGCTGCCGCTGATCGTGCTGAGCGCCGGCCGGGTGCTCACCGCGGCACGCAAAGGCGCGAACCGAGCCGCCTGGGCGGCCGGCCTGCTTGTCGCCATCGCCGCCGCGTTCGTGCCGCTGCTGTGGCTGGTCACCGTTGCCGCGTGCCTGATCGCTGCGGTCGGGTTTCGCACCACCAGGCCTGGCCTGCTGCGCAACCTCGCCGTGATCTCGCTCACCGCGCCGGTGCTGCTGCTGCCCTGGACGGTTACCCTGCTGGCTCATCCGGCTGACCTGCTGCTCGAGGCCGGACTGCCCCAGCCGGGAACGCCAGTCACCGGCCTGCCGGCCAGGGCGCTGATGCTGCTGAGCCCGGGCGGGCCAGGGCTGCCGCCATACTGGGTGACCGCCGGCCTGATGGCA
>DATIZP010000044.1:0-33811 GCA_035517035.1 Streptosporangiaceae bacterium
CCGGCGTCCGGGTCGCCTGGACCAGGCCGCGCATCCCGCTGCTGGCGGGCGAAGAGGCTTCGCCGATGTCGCGCGCGCTCCTGGTCGCCGATTCGGGCAGCGGGCTCGGGGCCGCGCTCCCGGCGTCGGAGTTCATCTTCATCAATGTGGACCTGAACGTGGTCCTGCCGCGCGACCCGGCGGGGGAGTGGCTGCTGCTCGAGTCCTCGACCATTGTCGGCAGCGACGGCACCGGGCTGGCCACCACCAGGCTCTCCGACCAGCTCGGCGCCTGCGGCCGCGGCTGGCAGACCCTGCTCGTCGCCCCTCGGGCCTGACCGGCGGCTGACCAGACGCTGTCTAGGCCAGTACCGCTTGATCTGCGTTTACCTGCTCTTTCCGCGGCGGCGGATACTCTGTCTGGTACCCGCCGCAGTCTTAGGGGGCCACAACGCAGTCGAGGGAGTCCGATGACAGCCGTTGAGTTGCAGGGCGCATACAACGTCCGCGACCTCGGCGGCCTGCGGACCAAGGACGGGCGGTGTACCAGGCACGGGGTGATCTACCGCGGGGACTCGCTGGACAGCATCACGCCAGGGGACGCCAGGATGCTGTTCGACAAGCTCGGCATCGGCGCGATCGTCGATCTGCGTACCAAGGCCGAGACCGAGCTGAGCGGGCTGCTCTTCCCGGTTCCCAGGTACCGGTACTCGGTGCTGGTGGAGGGCAGGCTCGGGCATGAGCCGTTTCCGTCCGACGACCCGGCCGAGCTCGCCAAGGTCTACCTGAGCAACCTGGAGGGCGGCCGGGCGGCGGTCAAGGGCACGTTCGATGTCATCGCCGATGACCTGCGGGCCGGGGTCGCGACGTTGTTCCACTGCGCCGCGGGCCGCGACCGGACCGGTATCATCGCGGCCCTGCTGCTCGGCCTGGTGGGCGTGACCGACGGCCAGATTGCGGTGGACTACGTGCAGAGCAACAGGAACGCCAGGAAGGTCACCAAGAAGCTCGCCGAGAACCCGCTGTACGCGAACCACGATGCCAAGCGGCCCGAGGTGATCCTGCTGCGCGAGCAGACAATTCTCGGGTTCATGCGGCTGCTGCGCGAGCACCACGGCAGCCCGCGGCAGTTCTGCCTGGACAGCGGGGTCAGCGACGAGACGATCCAGGTGATTCAGGACCGCTTCGTGGTCGCTCCGGCCGGCCCGCCGGACAGCGCGGCCTCGGCCAGGCAGGGCCCCGAGCTGAAGAGCACCACCCGGCATCATCACCGGGACCTGCACGCCTGAGCCCCGAGCCCTCGCCCGCGGTCAGTCGTCGGGCGGCTCACCCCAGTCCACGGTGACCGTTGACGCGACGTCAGCATGCCGCTCAAGCCAGGACCTGGCGAACGGGCAGAGCGGGACGACGGTCAGGTGCTCGGCGATGGCCCGGTCCACGGCGGCCTGGACAAGCACCCCGCCGATGCCGTGCCCGCCGAGCGCCTCGGGCACCTCGGTGTGCACCAGCACGAGCCGGTCCGCCCGCCGCCGGTAGACAAGCTCGGCGGCCTGGCCGTCGGCGGTCAGCTCGAACCGGGACTTCTCGTGATTGTCCGTCACCTTGTCGGCGTCGCTCATGCCGTCAATCGTCGCATTACCGGCTGGACGCTGCGAGCGCGGGAACTCAGGACCCGGCCGGGCCGTCAGGCCCGGCCGGGTCAGCCCGGGGCGCCGGATCAGCCGCGAGCAGCGCTTCCGCCCCCACCGGGACGAACCCGGCAGCGAGGAACGCCCGCACGCTCGCCGCGTTAGCGGGCGCGACCTGCGCCCAGAGCGGCTCCCCGCCGGGCACCAGGTGCCGGGCCGCGCGAGCCAGCGCGCGGCCGAGCCCGCGCCCGCGGCAGTCCGGATCCACCTCCACCGCCGTCTCCCAGCGCCCGGCCACACCCCGGCCGAGCAGCAGCACGCCGCCGTCGGCCCGCCAGGCCCGCACGTCGTCGCGGTAGCGCAGCGCCCGCGCGATCCGCGGGTGACCGGCGTCCGGCTCGGCCACCAGCGCGACCGGCGGCGGCCCGGGCAGCGGCCCGGTCACGCACAGCATGTCGATGCTGTGCGCCTGCCGCCCGGTGGCCGCGCACAGCGCCTGCAGGAACGGCGGGCTCAGTGGCCCTGACAGGTCGCCGGGCGGCAGCTTGCCGCGCACCCAGTCAGGGTCCGCGTCGGTGAAGATCACCGCGTGCGCTGTGAAGCCGATGACACCGCAGTCGCGCGGCGAGGGTTGCGGCACGATGGAGACTTCTCCGTCCGCAGCCGGGAACCGCCCCGCAGCCGCGTCCGAGAGTACCCGGGCCAGCGATTCGCCCGCTTTGCCGGAGTCCTCGCGCGAGCGGTTCATGATCCCGAAAGATTAGTGGGCAAAAAGCCCACCTTATCCTTCGAGATCATGAAAGAGCCGCTCAGCGGTAGGCCGAGATGCCGGTGAGAGCCTGGCCGATCGCCAGGGTGTGGATCTCCTCGGTGCCCTCGTAGGTCAGCACGGACTCCAGGTTGTTGGCGTGCCTGATCACCGGGTACTCCAGCGTCACGCCGTTGGCCCCGAGTATGGTCCTCGCGGTCCTCGCGATGTCGATCGCCGTGCGCACGTTGCTCATCTTGCCGAGGCTGACCTGCTCAGGGGTAATCTTCCCGGCCTCCTTGAGCCTGCCCAGGTGCAGCGCGAGCAGCTGGGCGCGCTGCAGGTCGGCGGCCATCCAGGCCAGCTTGCCCTGGGTGAGCTGGAAGGCCCCGATCTTCTTGCCGAACTGCTCGCGCGTCCTGGCGTAGTCGACCGCCGCCTCGAGGCACGCGCGGGCCGCCCCGGTGACGCCCCAGACGATCCCGAACCGGGCCTCCGACAGGCACGAGAGCGGTCCCTTCAGCCCGGCCACACCGGGCAGCACGGCGTCGCCGGGCAGCCGCACGTCGTCGAAGTGCAGCTCGGAGGTCACCGATGCGCGCAGCGACATCTTCTTGTGTATGTTCCGCGCAGTGAAGCCGCGAGCCCCGCGCGGCACGAGGAACCCGCGGATGCCTTGCTCCGTGCCTGCCCACACGACGGCGACGTCGGCGATCGACCCGTTGGTGATCCACATTTTTGAACCGGACAGCACCCAGTCGGTCCCGTTATGCATGGCCTTGGTCTTCATGCTGGACGGGTCGCTTCCGTGATCCGGCTCGGTCAGGCCGAAGCAGCCGATCGCCTGGCCGGCGGCCATGCGGGGGAGCCACTCGTTCTTCTGCTCCTCGGAGCCGTACTTCCAGATCGGGAACATGGCCAGCGAGCCCTGCACCGACACCAGGCTGCGCAGGCCGGAGTCGGCGGCCTCCATCTCGCGGCAGGTCACGCCGTAGGCGATCGGGCCCATCCCGGCGCAGCCGTAGCCCTTCAGGTGCATCCCGAGCAGGCCGAGCGCGCCGAGCTCGGGCGCGAGCTCGCGGGGCAGCGTCCCTGCCTCGAACCAGTCGGCGATGTACGGCATGATCCGGTCCGCGGCGAACTTGCGCACCGTGTCCCTGACCAGCCGCTCGTCGTCGCTCAGCTCGTCGTCGATCCGCAGCAGGTCGGTGCCGGACGGCTCGGTGGTGCGCGGCATGGCTGGGTCCTCTCTGTTCTCCCTGGGGCCAGGGTATGTGGGCGGTTCCTGCGTCTGCTGGCTGGGCCGAGGCCGATCGCGCCGGGCGGCTTAGCCGTGGCCGGCCTGCGGGATAATCGAGGTATGAGTCACTTGAACGGCAGCAGCGGCGGCAAGACGCTCGTACGCCGTCGGGACAACCGGATCATCGCCGGCGTGTGCGCGGGCGTCGCCGACTACATCGGCATGGACGTGAACCTGCTCCGGGTGCTTGTCGCGCTGGTGAGCCTGTTCACCGTGGGAACGGGAGTGCTGGCGTACGTGGTCGCCTGGGCCCTGATCCCCGAGGAAGGCAACTCCACGTCCATCGTCGAGGACCTGATCAGCAAGAGCCGCCAGAACTAGTTCGGCGCTCGCCGGCCGGGCGAAACCCAGATCCGCTTTGCCGGCAGTGCCACCCGTCCCCTATGCTGAGTCGGTCCCCGACGGCGGGCGCCACGGGCAACGGCGGCTGTGGCCGTCGAGCCCCCATCGTCTAGCGGCCTAGGACACCGCCCTTTCAAGGCGGCGGCGCGGGTTCGAATCCCGTTGGGGGTACTGCCGGCGAGAGTCGGCGGCGGCGCTGGCGCAGGCCAGCGGCGCAGGCAGTTGAACATGGTCCTGTAGAGCAGCTCGGAGTGCTCGCCACCCTGTCAAGGTGGAGGTCGCGGGTTCAAATCCCGTCAGGACCGCTCCGGTCGGCGGGGCGGCCGCGGCAGCGCCGCGGTCCTGGTTCCCGGCCCGGTTGCGGTCAGGTAGCTCAGTTGGTACGAGCGTCCGCCTGAAAAGCGGAAGGTCGGCGGTTCGACCCCGCCCCTGACCACCGGTTCGTAGTGCGCTGACTTGGGCAAACGCCGTTAGGTGTCCGCCACAAGCATCCCGGGCGAGTGACCTCTATGGCCCGTTTGTGGCCATCGCTTGCCGCAGGTTGTCGCACGCGGATCGCACGAGCAGTGGGGGATGATGATTGACCGAAGCCGAGTCCGCGCCCTTGCGAGTCATATCTTCCTTTACGCTGTCCCTCTTTCAGCTGTTCTGACGATTGGGTGTGCTTTCGAAACCTTCCCCGAACCTCGGCCGTGGACGACCGTTCCATTTCGGATCTGGCTCGTGAGCCTGCTCGTGAGCCTCGTCACGACCCTCATAATTCTTCTTACCTGCAGTAAACGCCTTCGATCCGGCCTCAAGAACCACAGCCAAGCCTTGCAGACGTTCGGCGCCTATCTCGCTGGTTTGGCCGTCGCCGCGGCGGTGCGGCTCGCCAAAGGCCCCCTTCACCTAGGTGACTTCTACCAACTGGGAATCCCTATTATCGCTGGGTTCGTAGTTGCAATCGTCTTTCAGCAAACCAGGGGAAGCGGTATCGGCAAGGCCGATATTCTAGCGAGAGAGGTCACCGTCGTCTATCTCCTCGCAGGGGCCGTGTCCCCGATGTTTGGGCTTTTTTATGGCAGGGGATTTAGCTACTTGGTGTTCTATGCCGCCATCTGCGGAAGCCTCGGATCGTCCTGTTACGCCCTTATCCGAGCGGCACGGCTGCCCGACGGCTCGACGCCACCAACCGCGCCATCTGACTTACGCACTAAAGTGGCCCAACTCGGGACACGGGCGCCAGCGATTCCGTCGATCGCGACGACAGCATGGCGGGGGCACCCGCGGGCTGTAGTGCCCACGGAGTCTGTGATCGTAACCCGCGCGTAGGACTGGCATATCGGCTCGTAGGTCCTGGTGAGGGTGCAGGTGAAGCGGATCTGGGTAATGGCCGGTTTCCCGGCTCCGAGGTGAGGCGTGGAGGTGCCTCATCCGATAGCTGCCGAAAACCGCCTGGAAGGGTGGGACTGTCATCCCTGAAGAAGCGGGCCGGGGTCAAGGTGGAATGACGTGGGGTTTCGCGGAGCGGCTGGTTCTTTCGGGCGTGGGGTAGCTGCCTCGCTGGTTGTGCTTTCCGTGATGGCTGCCGGTTCGTGCGAGCGGGCGGCCGGGTCAAGGACCTTGGCCGGCGTAGCCGGCGCCCGGAGGGCGTCCTTGACCCGGGCGGCCGGGAGCCGATAATCGTGCAGGCCGGGAAAGCGGCTGGCGGGGCGGGTGCGGGGTTGTTGAGTTCTTGCTGCCCCAGGTTCGGGGTTGGCACGTGTGAGGGCAGTGCCGCTGGCTGCAGTCATCCCTTCGCGGGTCCCGGGCCGGGGCCGGGGGCATGGGGCAGTTACGCGTCAGTGGTCAGGGCCGGGCGGGGTCAATCAAGTGGGCGTCCGCGCCGCCGGGGCGGGGGACAGACAGACAAACGGCCGCGCGCCCGGCCAGCCCGGGTGCGCTCACGCGGCCCGGGCTGGTTCGGGCAGGCAGCGGATCTGGCCGTCGCGCAGCCCGTAGTAGACCAGGGTGAGCAGCCGCCTGGCGGCGGCGACCTTGGCGATGTTGCGGGCCTGGCGGCCGCGCCGGGCGATGATCGCGTTCTTGGCCTGGCCGGGTCCGGACCCGGCGGGGGCGTGCTGGATCGCCTCGACCAGCGCCCACCTCAGCTGCCTGGACCCCTGCTTCGTCGCGTGCCCGCGGATCACGGTGGTATCGGACTCATGATGCTTCGGGGTCAGCCCGGCCCAGCTCGCGAGCTGGCCGGGCGTCCGGAACCGGGTGACGTCGCCGATCTCGGCGATGATCACGGCGGCCAGGACCGGGCCGATGCCGGGCAGCCGCTGGATCACCAGGTAACCCGGGTGCCCGGCGAGCAGGTCGGCGATCACCTCGGTCAGCATGGCGATCTCGGTGGTCAGTTCGCCGATCAGCTGCCGCAGGGAGGTCACCTTCCCCGCGTACGGCTGGGGCAGAGCCAGCCCGTCCAGCCACGCGGTTCCCCAGGCGCCGAACAGGTCCGAGCAGGTCACCGCGATCCCGAGCTTGGCCAGCACCGCGTGGACCTGGTCCTTGCAGCTGGTCCGCAGGCCCACGAGCTTCTGCCGGTAGCGGGTCAGCTCCCTCAGATCCCGGATCTCAGGCGGGGTGATCCACGCCTCCGGCAGCCGCCCCATCTGCAGCAGATCAGCGAGGTTAGCGGCGTCCCGAGCGTCCGTTTTGACCCGCTGATAGCCGTAGGCCTTCACCCCCAGCGGATGCGCCAGATGCACCTCCGCCCCCGCGGCCGCCAGCGTGTCCGCGGCCCAGTACCACCCGTACGTTGCCTCCAGCACGACCCGCGGGTTCTCACCCGCGCGGGCCAGCTCAGCCCGCAGCGCCGCCGGGCTGTTCGCAATCCGGGCCGTGCCCAGCTTCTGGCCGTCCTCGGTCATCCGGACCAGCACGCTGCGCCGCCGGTGCAGATCCATTCCGACGACCTGCCGCCCGGCGTACTCTCCGTTCATAAGGGCCTCCCTGCCTGGTGGAGACGGGTGCTTGCAACTTCCAGCATCCGCCAGAAGCGGAGGCCCGCTTCTTCATGGCATCAAGGGTGGTGCTTGCGCCATCGCCGCGGCGACGCGACCGCAGGGAGCGCCCTTGACTGGCCTGCCCTGGAGGGCTACATCATCGGTAGCGGGTGAGGCTCCGGTACCCTCGGTCAAGGCCTGGCTGGACCTGTCGGCAGCCGGGAGATCGGCGATGGCACTGCTGTGCGCCGATGAGCGGAGATGGCTCAGGGGTCTTGCTGCGTGTGCTGGCCCGGCGTGCTACGGCGGGCCGCCAAGGCAGAGCCGGCGCTGGCGCCGGGCCGCGGCGGAGCGCAGCGGAGCCGCCTTGATATCGCACGCGGATCGCACGACGAGGCCGGGCCGGGGGACTGACCTGGGGCAACGCTAGTCCCTGAAAGTGGAAGGTCGGCGGTTCGACCCCGCCCCTGACCACCAGCTCAGAGCACATGTGGATCTTGAAGAAGATCTGACCGGGTCCCAGAGTGGTCCCACCGGTGCACCCTCGGGTCTTAGATTCCGGGCATGGCGGTCTCCCGCAGAGCGTCCTTCGAGCACCGGAAAAGGCATCCGTGCACGGACCCTAAGTTCTACGGGCACGGCGTCGGGCGCTGGCGTGGATCGCTCAGCCTCGGGTTCGACGCTCAGGGTATGCATCAGGCTCAGGGTCACTGGCCCGACCAAGACCAGCGTGCTTGAGGCGATGGCCGACCTGCACGAGGATCTAACCCGAGCGCCGCGGTCATCGCGCAAGTACACGGTCACTCAGGCGGCGACCGACTGGCTCGATGGTGGTTAACCCGGCCAGTAAGAGCGGACCCGGAGCACGTACAAGGAGGCGCTAGCCTCGGCCTTTCGCCTGGATAGTGACCAGGGCCGCGTGGCGGCATAGAAAAGTGCCTTTGACCTGGAAGGATAGGGCTTGCTAAGGGTCCTGTCCGTCACCAGCCGAAGGCACTTATCACGTGAAGAGTACCTCCCGCCGCCCGAAGATCACTGTGACTGCCGGCGGATCGGGGGTCGTGTCGCTGGCGGGCGGCCTGCTGCTGACCCGGGTTCTGCGGGTTTCGGGGCTGGACCAGGGACTGTCGGCCAGACTGGCCCGGTGGCGGGCGCCGCGGGCGGTGCATGACCCGGGGAAGATCATCGCGGACCTGGCGGTGACGCTGGCGCTGGGCGGGGACTGCCTGGCCGATATCGCGATGCTCCGCGCGGAGCCGTCCCTGTTCGGGCCGGTGGCCTCGGACCCGGTGGTCTCGCGGCTGATCTCCCGGCTCGCGGCGGATGCTCCCCGCGCCCTGAGGGCGATCCGCGCGGCGCGGGCCGCTGCCCGCGAGCGGGCCTGGGCGCTGGCCCGCGAGTCGGCTCCGGCGCGGACGGCGGGCGGCGCCGCAACCGGCGGAGCGGGTGCTCATGCGGGTGCTGCGGCGCAGGCTGCAGCGGGCCTACCTGACCGGGTACCGGCGGGTGCTGCCGGAGCTGAACGTGACCTTCTCATTGTCCTTCTCCTTCCCTGGCGTGCTTGGGCAGGAGGAACACGAAGACGAAGGCGACCGCCAGGGGGACGAGGCACACCCATGAGGTGATCCGGAGAGCGTCGGTCGCGGGGTGGTGCTTGAACATCGCGAAGAAGAGGGTGCCGAGAACCGCGACGCCGAGCGAGGTCGACAACTGCTGTGAGGCTTCCATGACGCCGGACGCCGATCCGACCTCGTTCATCCTGACCGCGGCCAGGATGAACTGTATGAGCTGACCAAGCACCATGCCGACTCCCGCACCGACCAGCAGGAGGCCCGGAACCAGGTCCCAGGTCGAGGCGCTCTGCGCGGCGTTCAGCTTCAGGGCAAGCGCGGCGATGCCAGCGGCGATGGTCAGGATGCCGATGTGGAGCAAGCGGCGCCCGAGCTTCTTGACGAGCAAGCCGGACACGAGCATGCCCCCGATCATGCCGACGACCATCGGGGTAAGGGTCAGGCCTGCGTGGAACGGCGACCACCCTTCACCGAGCTGGCCGTACAGCGAGACGCAGAGCAAGAGCCCGCCGAAGGCGCCGAAGAGGGACAGCATGACCGCGATGCCGCTGAGGTACATGCGGTTGGCAAACAGGGATGGCTCGATCAAGGCGTCGAGGCTGCGGCGCCGCTCGAAGTGCACGAAGACGCAAAGCAGCACCGCGCCAGCGGCGAGGACCGTGAACGTCCAGGCTGGCCAGCCGTCGGTCCGGCCCTGGATGAGGGGGTAGATGATCGCCACGAGCGCCAGGCCGACGATCCAGACGCCGCCCACGTCGAGCTTGAGGCCGGGGTGACTGACCCCGCTCGGCAGCGATCGGATCGCGAACGGAAGCGCGATGAGGCCGATCGGCACGTTGATCAGAAAGACCAGCCGCCAGCCGATGTTCCAGAGGTTGGCGTCGATGAGCGCACCCGCGAGGATCGGCGCGCCGAGCATGGCCAGGCCCGTTGACGGGCCGAATAGGCGGGTTGCCCGACCCAGTTCCTCGTCGTCGAAGACGTCCTTCAGCAGGCCGAAGCCCTGCGGGATCATCAGGGCACCGAAGCCTCCCTGCAGGGCGCGGAAGGCGATGAGCATGCCGACGTCCCAAGCGACGGCACAGGCAGCCGAGAAGCCGATGAATCCGAGCAAGCCGAGCAGGAACATCCGGCGGCGGCCGAAGATGTCTCCCAGCCGTGCCCCCGCGATCAGCAGGACGGCAAAGGCCAGCGTGTAGGCGGCGCTCAGCCACTGGATCGTGCTGGCACCTCCGCCGAGTTCGCGGCGGATAACGGGGCCCGCGACGTTCACGATGGTGGCGTCGAGCAGATCCATGGTGTTGGCGGCCAGCACCACGGCCGCCACGATCCAGCGCATGCTGTATATCCGCGCTCCGGCGGACGATCTGGTGGCGGTGGCGGTGTCCATGCTGGCCTTCTGGCTAGAGGAGAAGTGAGTCGCGGGAAACACGCATACGGTGTTCGTGGCCAACAACGTTCGTTACGAACACCGTATGTAAAGTACGGTGTTAAGGTCAAGCGTGATCGCCGTGCTGCTGTGCAGAACCTGGAGGCCCACCCCACATGAAGGCATCGAGACGCCCCCGCTCGACTCGTGATCGCCCTGCAAAGGCGCCGCTGAGCGAAGAGGCAATAGTTGACGCTGCCCTCGCGATCCTCAAGGCAGAGGGCCTGGAAGCCGTGTCGATGCGTCGGGTCGCGGCCGCCCTGGATACCGGAGCCGGCTCACTGTACGTCTACGTAGAAGGTCGTGACGGCCTGCTGGAGGCGATGTTCGATCGCATCATCGGGGCGGTCAGGCTGGAAGCGCCCGATCCGTCGCGGTGGCGTGCCCAGCTGCACACCCTCCTGGAGCGGGTGCGAGCGGAGCTCGTCAGGCATCCCGGAATGGCCGCAGCGACCATGGTCGACCCACCGCGGACCGAGGCGGCCATGCGGCTGCTTGAGAACCTCCTGGGGATCCTGCTTGCTGGCGGTCTCGACGCTCAGGACGCCGCGTGGGCGGCCGATATCCTGGCGGCCCAGGTGACGTATGCCGCCATCGAGGCCGAGCTGCGGCGTACCGACCCCAGCGCACTAGCTGCCGAAATCACGGCCAACTTCGCCCGCTTGCCGGCCGACGACTTTCCGCTCATCACTGCCCACGCCGCTCAGCTGGTCGCTGGAGATGTCGAGGAACGCTTTCGCTTCGCCGTTGACGTAGTGATCGACGGCGTGCTGCGGCGGGCATCTCGCTAGTAGCTGCCCCATTCCGGTGGCAATCTGAGGTAGGCGCGACCTGAGGCTAGAGCAGCTCGGCTCGGTGTCGGCTGCTCGCGGGATGGATGAACGCGTCCGCCGGTCGGCGCAGCCACTGGGTCACGCGCATGGTGAGGGCCATGTCGGCCATGCGCGCCGTGCGCAGGTTGGTCAGCCGACTCGGGGTGCAGCCGATCTGGTCGGCCAGTTCCGCCCAGGTAAGCCCTCGCCGGCGCCGCTCATCGCTGAGCGCAGCATGGAGCTGGGCGAGGTCCCATCGCAGCCGACTGTCCGGGCCCGGGTCTGGGAGCCGCACGTGTCCGACGTCCATGGCCGGACCGGTGAGGAACTCCTCGGGTGCCTGCCCGAGCCAGCGCAGCAGGTAGAGCGCGTACTGGCACGACGTCTCGCCTCGTGCACCCAGCCGGGAGACCGCGCCGCCGCACAGCGGGTGATCGTCGCGCTCGGCGTTGAGCAGCGCGGACTGATCCCACAATTCGTCGGCTAGGTCGTTCCAGCCCATGTCCCGGTCGCGGCGCGCATGGTCGACGGCAGCGAAGAATGCCGCGAAGTCAAACGTGGCAAGGGCATCCACGTCAGTCACGTTCGCCCACCTTCCCGTCGTCTCGAGTGCTCCGCGAGCCCGTCGACGTTGCCTGCCAGTTCTCGGTGACGGCCTACTTCTAGGTGGCCAATTCCACCTCGTTGCCTGAGCTTCAGCAAGCCCGCCGACCGGCGAAAAGATCCGTAACCCTTACCGACGGGTTCCGCGAGTCGCTGACGTCCGGCCGAGCGGCGCTGGATTTTCGGCGAGTTGTGCTGCCCGGCCATGGGGGGTACCCCCCTTGAGAAATACCGAGTATAATAATAGATTTAATAGGTAATTGCGCGGGCGCTCGATCGCGGGCCAGGACAGAGGCACTCGGGCCGCGGTGCCGGACGGAGGTATTCGGGTTGCGGGTGCCGGTCGCCGACTACGACGGCCTGCCCAGGCTGATGCACCGGATCACGGCCGCTGGGATATCCCGGTCGGCATCCACGGAGACCTCGGCATCGCCGTCAAGGCGATTCCAGCGACTACTCGCCGGCCGTTCACGTGGCGGCCTAGATCAGCGCCATCACAGGTGCAGCGCGAGGTGGTCGATGACCTCGCGCGCGTCGTCTTCGATGCCGCAGATGAAGGTGGACTTGCGCCGCCGCAGCACGGGCAGCCCGAGCGCGTATAGTCCAGGGCTGTCGACGACGCCCCCCTCGTGGCGCAGCTGGCCCTTCTCATCGAGCACCGGCACGTCGAGCCAGCCGTAGTCAGGCCGGAAACCCGTCGCCCACACGATCGAGCGGATCTCACCGCTTCCCAGGTCAAGCTGCAGCCTGGTGGACTCGGGCACCCCGGTGCGCTCGAAGCGCTCTGGCGGGTCGAGGTCAGCGTCACTTCCTTGCGCCCTGGCCCACTCGTCGAAGGTGTCGAGCAGACGTGTCATCTTGAGGTCCGCGAGCGAGAACATGTTGCGCAGGCCGCCGGAGAACAGCGCCTGGCCGTCACGCACAGCCGCCCAGCGGCCCACGAGCGCGATGCCCATCGAGGTGAGCGCGTTGAGGTCGAGCGTGATCCGCTCGGGAGTCCCGACGAGCTGCGGCGAGGGCAGTCGCCGAGCCCGCGTGAGATCCTCGACCTCGTCGTAGCGCTGGTCCCACACGCCCGACGCCTCCATCCACCACAGCACGTCGCGCCCGCGGTAGGTGCGCGGCAGCCGGACGTGCTCGCCCACCGAAAGGGTCACCGGCCGACCCGACCGCTGCAGCTCGGCGGCGAGCTGCACGCCGGTCGCCGATGCTCCCACGACGAGCACGCCGCCCTCGGGAAGCTTGGCAGGGTCGCGGTAGTCGAACGGCGTGAACTGCTCGACCGCCGCGGGCACCGCATCGCGGAACCGGGGAACCGTGGGCTGATTGCAGGCGCCGCTCGCGATGACCACCGACCGGCAACGAACCTCGCCGTCGCTCGTTCTCACGTGGTACCCGTCACCGACGCGCCGCACGGACGCGACGTTCGTGCCGGTGCGGACGGGGGCATGCGAGGCCGCGGCGAAGCGCTCGATGAACTCGGTCACTTCCCCCATGGTCAGGTAGCCGTCGGGATCCGGCCCTTCGTAGCGCAGGCCAGGCAGGCGGCTCTGCCAGTTGGGAGTAAGCAGCCGCAGCGAGTCCCAGCGTTCGCTACGCCAGGAGTTCGCCACCTCGCCGCGCTCGAGCACGAGGTGGTCGATCGAACGGTCGCTGAGGAAGTGGCTCGCGGCGAGGCCCGCATGCCCCGCGCCGATGACGACGGTGGTGGTCCGCTCGATGGTGCGACCTCTCGTGCTGGTGCTGCGCCGCTCAGGCGACTTCGACGGTGACGTCCGTCGGGTTCGTCAGGGCGTCGAAGACGGCCGAGCGCTTCTGCGACTGCGCCACCAGCGCCTCGATGTCCTGCTTCGATGCGTCTGCGTCGATGTGGAACGTCACCTTGACGTCATTGAAGCCGTTGCGGACGTCGCTGTCGACGCCGAGGATCCCGCGGATGTCGTGGTGGCCTTCGACGGTGGACTCGACGGAGCGCAGCTGGATGCCGCGATTCTGTGCGACCGACACCACACCCGCGGTCAGGCAGCTCGCGAGGCCGACGAGCAGGTACTCGATCGGCGTGATGCCGTTGTCCTCGGCCGCGAAGGTCTCCGGGTGGTCGGCCTCGAACACGAACTCGGTCTTGTGGTGCTGGTCCTGCCCTAGGCCGAAGTAAGGCTGGATCTTCGTGGTGCTGTGGACACCGTTGTCCCACTTCGACGATGCCTTCCAGGTGAACTGGGCGGCCTCAGGCGCGCCCTTCAGCACCTCGCGCGCGTCGAGCAGCGCCTGCACGTTGACCCCGTTGGTAACCGTCGTCATGTCTGATATGCCCCTTCCATGCCTTGCTACATTCCCTATGGATATGCTTGACAATATACAGACGCAGGCCAGCTATCATAGCCCGCATGGCGGAGCCAGCCCCGACGCTCGCGGCCGACTCGGTCCGCACGGCCGGCTCGGTCGGCACGGTGGAAACCCAGTACCTCGACCTGCCGAAGCCGGTGCAACTCGACTGCGGAAGGGAACTTCATCCGGTACGCGTAGCGTACGAGACCTACGGCACCCTCTCGCCTCGCCGGGACAACGTCATCCTGGTGTGCCATGCGCTCAGCGGCGATGCCCACGCGGCCGGCCTGGCAACGACGCCGGCCGAGGAGAGCACGCGCGACGGGTTCGGGGCCGAGGATCGCGACGGCTCGGCCGGCAAGGGGCTCGGCTGGTGGGACGGGATGATCGGCCCCGGCAAGGCGTTCGACACCGACCGCTTCTTCGTTGTCTCCACGAACCTCCTCGGCGGCTGCCGCGGGACGACCGGGCCGTCCTCGATCGACCCGGCCACCGGCAGGCCGTATGGGCCCGACTTCCCCGTGATCACCGTCGCCGACATGGTGCGGACCGAGCGCGCATTCCTCGACGAACTCGGCATCGAGCGGCTTGCGGCGGTGGCCGGGGGCTCGCTCGGCGGGATGCAGGCGTTCGAGTGGGCGATCCTGTTCCCCGATCAGGTCGATGCCGTGGTTGCGATCGCCAGCACGCACGCGCTCCACCCGCAGGGCGTGGCCTGGAACGCGATCGCGCGTGACTCGATCATGCGCGATCCGGCCTGGCAGGGCGGCCACTACTACGGCACCGGCCGGGCACCGAACGCCGGCATGGGCGTGGCGCGGATGGTCGGGCACATCACCTACCTGTCCGGAGAGGCGCTGACCGACAAGTTCGGCCGGCGGCTGCAGTACGCCGACGACATCCGCTACACGATCGTCGAGGCGGAGTTCGAGGTCGAGAGCTACCTGCGCCACCAGGCCGACTCGTTCGTCAGGCGCTTTGACGCCAACACCTACCTGTACACCTCGCGCGCGCTGACGTACTTCGATCTCGCGCGCCAGTACGGCGGCGGGTCGCTGACCCGGGCGCTCGAAGGCGTCTGCGCGCGGACGCTGCTGATCGCGTTCAGCTCCGACTGGCTCTACCCGCCCTCGGCGTCGAGCGAGATCGAGCAGGCGCTTCGCGCTCTCGGCAAGCCGGTAGAGTGCCATGTGATCCAGGCGCCGTACGGCCACGACTGCTTCCTGCTCGAGGAAGCCAGGCAGACGCCGATCATCCGCCGGTTCCTCGGCGAGGACGGTCCGGCCGGGGACGGGCCGGCCGGGGACGGGTCGGCGGCCGGGATGTCAGGAGAGAGGCCCTCGTGACCGATAAGCCCACCGGGGCCGAGCCGTCGGCCAGCGAGCCGCCCGACGGGGAGCCTTTCCGCGCCGAGGAGGCCCGCTCGTTCGGTTTCGAGACGCGCCAGCTGCACGCCGGGCAGCGGCCCGACCCGAACACCGGCGCACGTGCCGTTCCGATCTTCCAGACGACCAGCTACGTGTTCGAGGACCCGGAGTCGGCGGCGGCGTACTTCAACCTGCAGGAGTACGGGAACACGTACTCGCGCATCATGAACCCCACCGTCGCGGTGTTCGAGGAGCGGGTCGCGAACCTTGAGGGCGGCGCCGGCGCGGTGGGGTTCGCCAGCGGGATCGCCGCGCAGGCGGCGGCCCTGTTCACGCTGCTGCAGCCCGGCGACCACGTGGTCTCCTCCTCGGCGCTCTACGGCGGGACGGTGAACCAGTTCAAGCACCTGCTGCGCAAGATGAACGTGGAGCTGACCTGGGTCGATCCCGACGACCAGGAGGCGTGGCGCCAGGCGGTGCGCCCGAACACGAAGGCATTCTTCGGCGAGACGATCGGTAACCCCGCGGGGAACGTCCTGGACATCGAGACCGTGGCCTCCATCGCCCACGACCACGAGCTGCCGCTGATCGTGGACAACACGTTCGCCACGCCGTACCTGTGCCGCCCGATCGAGTGGGGCGCCGACATCGTGATCCACTCGGCGACCAAGTTCATCGGCGGCCACGGCACCAGCATCGGCGGCGTCGTCGTCGAGGCCGGAACGTTCAATTGGTCGAACGGGCGGTTCCCCGTGGTCGCCGATCCATCGCCGGCCTACCACGGCCTGCGGTTCCATGAGACGTTCGGAACCTACGGCTACCTGATGAAGCTCAGGGCCGAGACCCTGCGCGATCTCGGCGCCGCGATGTCGCCGTTCAACGCCTTCCTCTTCCTGCAGGGCCTTGAGACGCTCTCGCTGCGGATGGAACGCCACGTCGACAATGCTCTGGCGGTCGCTGAGTTCCTCGAGTCGCATGAGCTGGCTTCGCACGTGACCTACCCGGGCCTGCCGACGAGCAGGTACAAGCCGCTCGTGGCGAAGTACCTGCCGCGCGGCGCAGGCGCGGTGTTCTCTTTCGACTGCGCCGGCGGCCGGGCGGGCGGGCTTGGCCTCATCGGCGGCGTCACGCTCTGGTCCCACCTGGCGAACGTCGGCGACGCGAAGAGCCTGATCATTCACCCCGCCAGCACCACGCACCGCCAGCTGAACGACGCGGAACTCGCGGCGGCCGGCGTCGGCCCGGGAACGGTGCGGCTGTCGGTCGGCACGGAGTCGGTCGATGACCTGATCTGGGATCTGGAGCAAGGTCTCGCTCACGTCGCCGCCGCAGCGGGAAGGGAGGCAGCGGCGCCGTGACCGATCTCGCGCGGTACCAGGACCCGCTGACGATCCAGAGCGTGCTCCACAACGCGAGGACGATCGCGGTGGTCGGCCTGTCGAGCACCGAACTGAGGGCCAGCTACTTCGTCGGCTATTACCTCAAGCGACACGGCTACCGCGTGGTTCCCGTTAATCCTCGGGAGAAGGAGATCCTCGGCGAGATCTGCTATCCGAGCCTGCTCGACGTCCCCGTGCCGGTGGATGTCGTGAACGTCTTCCGCGCGCCCGACGCGCTGCCGGAGATCGCGCGGCAGGCTGTCGCGATCGGTGCCGGCACGCTCTGGTGCCAGTTCGGCGTGATCAACGAGGAAGGCGCGCGGATCGCCGAGGACGGGGGCGTGACGGTGATCATGGATCGCTGCATCAAGGTCGAGCACGCACGCTACGTGGGCCGGATGCACTGGCTCGGCTTCAACACCCAGCGCATCACGTCCGTCCGCACCGGGGTCCAGTAGTGCGGCCGCTAGTGCTGGATGCGCCTGCCGGTGATCTTGTGCGGGGTGACCCGAACGTAGACGTCGCGCGCGCCGGCTGCCCAGGGCTTCACGCGGACATGCCGCTCGAGGCGGCGAACCTCCGCCTCGCTGGTGACCTCGGTCGCCCGGCCGGTCATCAGGACGCTCCACCCCTCGCTCTGGGTGTCGTCGATGTGGTCAACCTCGAACCCGGCCAGGCAGTCCAGGGCACCGGCGAGCAGCGTGTCAGGCGCGGTGCGGAAGATCACCGTCTGACCCGACATCGCATAGTTCACCGGCAGCACGACAGGCCCGCTGGGGGTGGTGAAGGCGATGCGCCCTACCCCGCCGGGCGAGAGCAGCTCATAGCACTCCGCCGCGCTGAGCGACTGAAGCTTCGGGCGACCCGTCTCCAGCGGCGGCGCCACCCTGAGCTGAGGCGTGTCACCGGTGCTGGCCTTTCCGTTCGCAGCCATGTCCGGTCACCTCCGTTCTCCCTCAACCGTAGCCCCACATGCGGCGTCGGCGTGCCCCCGCGGCGTGACACGCGAACAGAACCCGCAGCTGCTGGCGGGCGGGCGCCGGCAGCACCGGGACGGCCAGGCGCCTCGGGCTGGCCTGGGACTTTCGCCTCTTGCCAGAGGGACCAGGCTCCCGGTCTGATGGGAAGGCAGGTCCGGGTGGCGGTTGCTCCGGGAGCTGAGGGGGGCGGGACGTACAGACGCAGCGCCCGGGCCTGGTGGACGCAGGAAGCGCCGCGCGGGCTAGGAGCGGGCTAGGAGCGGGCAGGAGCCAGTTATGACGTCATCGAATTCGGAAGTCGCCGGCAAGGAAGCCGCCCGCAAGGAAGCCGCCAGCAAGGAGGCCTCCGGCAATCGGGCCATGACCTCGTTCGAGTCGGAGGTCGGCGAGACCGCGAGATGGTGTGCCAGCCCGCGCTTCGACGGCATCACGCGGCTGTACTCCGCGCGCCAGGTGGCCGAGCAGCGGGGCACCATCTGCACCGACTACACGGTGGCGCGAGTAGCGGCCGAGCAGTTCTACGACCTGCTCAGGCAGCTGTTCGCCGAGCGCAGGCAGATCACCACCTTCGGCCCGTACTCGCCCGGCCAGGCGGTGGTCATGAAGCGGATGGGCCTGGCGGGCATCTACCTGGGCGGCTGGGCGACGTCGGCGAAGGGGTCGGTCACCGAGGACCCCGGTCCCGACCTGGCGAGCTATCCGCTCTCCCAGGTGCCTGACGAGGCCGCGCCAATCGTGCGGGCGCTGCTCACGGCGGACCGGAACCAGCGCTTCGCCCGGTCGCGCATGAGTGAGGCCCAGCGCGCCGCCACACCCGAGGTCGACTACCGGCCGTTCATCATCGCCGACGCCGACACCGGGCACGGCGGCGACGCGCATGTCAGGAACCTGATCCGCCGATTCGTCGAGGTCGGGGTCCCTGGCTACCACATCGAGGACCAGAAGCCCGGCACCAAGAAGTGCGGGCACCAGGGCGGCAAGGTGCTCGTCGGGGTGGACGAGCAGATCAAGCGGCTCAACGCGGCCCGCCTGCAACTCGACGTCATGAGGGTGCCCGGCCTGATCGTGGCCAGGACCGACGCCGAGGCCGCCATGTTCCTTGAGGGGCGGGGGGACGAACGCGATCATCCGTTCCTCCTGGGTGCCACCGGCGATGACCTGCCGACCTACAAGGTCGGCTACCTGGCCCTGCTGCGCCGGCTCCGTGAGCTTGGCGTGGACGACGCGCGCGGTCACCTGCTGTTCAAGATCTCCCCCAAGGAGTACGAGCAGGCCGACACCTGGCTCGCCCAGGCCGGCGTGATGCGCATGCTTGAGGACAGCGCGCAGGCCTGCAAGCAGGCTGGCGGCTCGGCCGAGGACCTGATCGAGGCCGTCGAGACGCACTACCTGGAGGCGTGGCTGTCGGAGGCCAACCTGAAGAGCTATCCCGAGGCCGTCGCCGACGTGATCGAGTTCCGCACCAGCGAAGGCGAGAGCTTCGACATGAGCGCCGGGGAGTGGCTGGCCTTCGCGAACCGGACGTCGTTCCACGCTGCCAGGGCGAGGGCCAGGTCGATGGGCATCGACATCGTCTGGGACTGCGAGGTCTCTAAGACTCCCGAGGGCTACTACCAGGTACAGGGCGGGATCGACTACGCGATCGCCCGGTCGCTGGCGGTCGCGCCGTTCGCCGACCTGCTGTGGATGGAGACCAAGACCGCCGACCTCGAGGATGCCCGGCGCTTCGCCGAGGCCATCCACGCCGAGTTCCCCGACAAGATGCTCGCTTACAACCTCTCGCCCTCGTTCAACTGGGATACGACCGGGATGAGCGAGGACGACATGCGGCGATTCCCGGAAGAGATCGGAAAGCTGGGGTTCGTCTTCAACTTCATCACCTATGGCGGGCACCAGATCGATGGCCTGGCGGCCGAGGAGTTCGCCACCGCGCTCCGGCAGGACGGCATGCTCTCCCTGGCACGGCTGCAGCGGAAGTTCCGCCTGGTCGAATCCCCCTACCGGACGCCTCAGACGCTGGTCGGCGGGCCGCGCTCGGACGCGGCGCTGATGGCCGCCTCGGGTGGCACGGCGGCCACCAAGTCGATGGGCAAGGGCTCGACGCAGCACCAGCACCTGGTCCAGACCGAGGTCCCGACCAAGCTGCTCGAGGAATGGCTCGCGCTGTGGACCGCGCAGCACCAGATCTCCTACGCGCTGCGGGTCGCGCTGCGGCCGCACACCGCGGGCTCGGAACTGCTGGAACTTACCCTGTCCAACCCGGACGGGGAGCAGGTCGCCAACATCATCTTCAGCGTGATCGTGGACCGCCGTGGCCGCCACATCCTCTCGGTCAGGGACCAGAACACCTTCGACAGTGCGCTGCGCCAGAAGCGGCTGATGACGCTGGCTCACCTCTTCCTCGTCCATCGCTACAAGATCTGGTCGGTCCACTACGTCAGCCCGACGGACGATAACCGCTACCAGGCGCAGAAGATGAAGACGCACGGCCTGTTCAGCGATGTCCACGACGAGGTGGGGCACGTGATCGTCGCTGACGTGAACGCCGAGGGCGTCAGGGCGCTGCTCGCGCCGGACCGGGAACGGCTGACTGCCTTGATCGAGAGGAAATACCCGCGCGTGCCAGCCGACGCCGTCACGGCCGGCCAGGTGGCGGACTAGCGCGTGTCCCGTCGATCTCCGCGGGCACCGACGGCTCGACCGCGCGGCAGCACCGGCCACGGACAACCCGGAGCAGCGCGGCCTGGCCTTCGCGCCGCGCGGCCGCGGGCGCTTGGCGAGCACGGCCGCCCGGATCAGGTCATACCAGCCGAAACCGGATGTGATCATCTGAGTGTCCGTGGAATGAATGCCACATTCACTGCGTATTCTGGGACATCCGCCACATCCATCAAGATCATCTCCGGGGGACCCGCCGGACCACGCCCCCGGCCCCCGCGGCCGAGCACCCGGCCCGGACCGAGGGCGCAGGCCGGTCGCGCAGGCCGGATCGCCGCACGGTACCGCCAGCAGGCCGAACCGCGCCTGCCACGGCATCCCCGGCATCGGCTGGAGCACGTCAGCCCGGATGCCGCCACCGACGTCACGACGACGCAGCGGTTCAGGAATAGGACGCGGAACTCCCGGATCGCGAGCAGCCACCGGTACGTGAGCACGGCTGCGGCGGGGGCACCGTTCGATCCTGCTTGCCCGAGGCAACGCGCGCAGCAGGTTTCGTCCGCTTGCGCTGGCGACGGCCGCTGAGGGTTGCCCTGCGCAACATGGGCCGTCATCGCCGGTGAGAACGAGTTCTCCGCTGTTAACTTCACCGCATGCTTGGCGCGGGGTGGACCGAAGTCGCCGGCTTCGCCGCCGCGTTCGCCATCGCCGTGGTGGCGACTCCTGCCGGGATATCGGGCGCGGTCCTCCTGCTACCTTTCCAGGTCTCGGTCCTGGGCACGCCAAGCCCGGCCGTTACCCCGACGAATCTGCTCTACAACGTCGTCGCCACTCCTGGCGCGCTCTACCGCTACTGGCGGCAGCAGCAGACCGGCGGGCACCTGGCGCTTGTCCTGATCGCCGGAACGTTCCCCGGCGTCATCGCCGGGTCGATCATCCGGGTCGAGCTGCTGCCAGGCCCGATGGTCTTCGACCTGGTCGTAGCCGCCGTCTTGCTCCCGCTGGGCAGCTGGCTAGCCCTGACCAGGCCAGCTCCCGAGGGAAGGAGCCGAGCCCGCCGGATTCGCGTCCCCGCGCTCATCGTCCTGTCCGCGGCGGTCGGCTGCGTCGGCGGCATCTACGGCATCGGCGGCGGATCCATCCTCGCCCCGATACTGATCGGCTCCGGCCGCCCTCCTCGCGAGGTCGCCCCCGCTGCCCTGGCATCAACGTTCGTGACGTCGCTCGCAGGAGTGATCACGTTCACCTTCCTGGCCATCGACCGTCACGGCTTCGTGGCACCCGACTGGCCGACGGGCATCGCGCTGGGCCTGGGCGGCCTCGCCGGCGCGTATGCCGGCGCCAGCATCCAGTCCCGCCTGCCCGAACGGCTGATCCGCCGCATCGTCGGATTCCTGGTCATCGCGATCGGCGCCCGCTACCTGTGGTCCGGACTCGGGTAACAACCCGCGCGGTTGGACCGGCCCCGGCGTGAACAGCGGGTCAGCCGCCGCCCACAAGATCCGCGCCGGAAGTCCCGGCGCGCCGCAGAACTTGCGAGGCAAGGCGGTCTTGCCTGCGCCGGCCTCACCGGTCACCAGCACGATCCGGCGTGCCAGCTCACCGGAAACGTAGCGTGCAGCCGGACATCATTGCGAAGGTGGATGATGAAGATCATGCGGACGGTGTCAGGGCGGCTGGCCCAGGTCGGGACGGCGGGCGCACTCGCACTGGCAGGGGTGGTGGCGGGCGCCCTCATGGTTGCCCTGGTGAGCGCCAGTGCCAGTCCCGTGGCGAGGACGGCGGCGCTGGCGGCGACGCCGACGTGGCACATTCAGGCGCCCCCGGCGCCGGCCGGGACGACTGACCAGGTCTTCGGTGCCGTGTCGTGCTCGTCGTCCTCGGCCTGCCTGGCGATCGCCATCGCCGACTACCCGCGGAACTTCGGCTTCGGCACGTTCGCGGAGACCTGGAACGGGTCGCGCTGGACTGTGCGGGCGGTGCCGAACGGGAAGGGTGATGCGTACCTGTACGGCGTGCAGTGCCCCAGCGCGCGGTGGTGCGTGGCCGTCGGCACCATCACTACCGTTCCTCCGAACGGCAACGACTACGCGCCGGTCGCCGATCGCTGGAACGGCAGCTCCTGGACGCAGGTCAACCCGCCAGTCCCCGTCGGCGCCACGACCAGCGACCTGGCCGCGGTGGCGTGCTCAGGCACCGCGGCATGCACGGCGGTCGGCTCGTCGGCGATGGGCACCGGCACTCCCAGACTGCTGGCCGAGCGCTGGAACGGCTCGGCGTGGAGCATCCAGCCGGTTCCCATGCCGGCCGGGGGAGGCGGCCTGCTGTCGGCCGTGGCCTGCCCTACGGCGGGCGCCTGCCGCGCGGTGGGCAGCGACGGCAAGGGCCTGTTCTCCGAGATCTGGAACGGCTCGTCATGGGTAACCCGGCCGGTCCACGTCCCGGCCGGCGGATCCTTCGCGGCGCTGAACGGCATCTCCTGCACGGCGGCTGACTCCTGCGAGGCCGTCGGCTCGTACGAGATAAGCGGCACTTTCCGGCCGCTGGCCGAGCGCTGGAACGGCTCCCGCTGGCTCCTCCAGGCGCTGCCCGCCATCTCCGGCGGCGGATCCACCCAGCTGGACACGGTCTCGTGCGTCTTCGCCACCGACTGCGAAGCGGCGGGCTATGCCCAGACGACAGCCGGCACCCAGGTCGGGGTGCTGGAGAAGTGGAACGGGACGGCGTGGTCGGTGCAGGAGAAGGTGCTGCCGGCCGGGGACACGCGCGCGCGCCTGGGCGGGATCTCATGCACGACGGGCCCGGTGTGCGAGGCGGTCGGGTTCCACGAGAAGGTGATCGCCAAATCCCGCCTGCTGGCCCTGCGCTACTCCTCGTGATTCGGCGCCGCGGCCTTATCGGGCCGCCCGTGCGCGGTTCGAGCTGCGCAGCGGCGACGCCGAGATCCTGCCGGGCGTGTCACGGCGCCTGGCAGGCGGCGAGGCCGGCCAGCTGGAAGTCGTGGTTGCCTGGCTCGTGACTGCAGCGCGCGAGCCTGCGGCCGTACCGGCCGTACAGGTGGCCCGGCGGGAATGCGGGACGGTCCCCGTTTAGCAGGCGAGCCGCGGCAGGCCCGAGGCCGGCTAGCTGCACCGGGCCTGAGGCGACCGCGGACGCGGGGTGGTGCTTCGCCGCGTCGGCGGGCCGCGGCAGATGCCGGATCGAGACCACGGCGAGAACGACAAGCACCGCGATGATCACGGCAGCGGTCGCGTGGCGGGCCAGCAGGCCTGGCTCGCGCCGCGGCCCGCTGCTGATGAGGTCGTCCATACCCGTCGTTATGTCCCAATCTTCATCGTCCAGCGGCGGAGCCCCGGGCTCGGCGTGCGGTGTCAGGAGTCCGGGCCGCCGGCGCTGGCCTGGCGGCGGTTGCGCTGGGCGAGGGCCGCGCGCAGCAGGTCGTCGAGGTCCTCGTCACTGAGCGCGTCAAGCTCGGCGAACCGGGAGGAGACCGCGGCCTGCCCGAAATCCGGGTCGGCGGAGAGGACCTCGGCAAGTCCGGCGATGGTCGGGCTGGTGAACACGTGATGCACCGGCAGGCTCACGCCGTACGCGTCGGCGATCCGGGCCACGAGCCTGGTCGCGGTCAACGAGTGACCTCCGAGAGCGAACAGGTTGTCGTGCACGCCAACAGGTTCCTCGGTGGCGAGCAGGTCGCTCCAGATCCGGGCCAGGGTCGCCTCGACCGGGTTGCGCGGCCCGACCCGGCCGGCCGCCGACGGCGACGCACCCCAGTGCGGGGCCGGCAGCGCGCTCCGGTCGACCTTCGCGTTCGGCGTCAGGGGCAGCGCGGGCACCGCGACCACGAGTGCCGGGACCATGTAGTCGGGCAGGGCGGCGCGCAGGTGCGGCCGCAGTTCCTTGAGCAGGTCAGCGTCCGGCTGCGCCAGGGCGCTGTTCCGCCGGGGCACGACGTAGCCGACCAGCGCGGGCTCGCCGGCCCTCGGCGCCGTGACGACGACGGCCTGGCGCACGTCGCGGTGCGCGCGCAGCACGGCCTCGATCTCGCCAGGCTCGATCCGAAAGCCGCGGATCTTCACCTGGTGGTCGTTGCGGCCAACCAGCTCGAGGCCCCCGCCTTCACGCCACCGGCCGAGGTCGCCCGTCCGGTACATGCGCGCTCCCGGCTCCCCGCTCCACGGGTCCGGCAGGAACGCGCGGGCCGTCAGCCGCGGCCGGCCGTGGTATCCGCGCGCCACGCCGCGGCCGGCCAGGCACACCTCGCCGACCACCCCGACCGGAACCGGCATCAGGCGCCCGTCAAGCACATACACCCGGGTGTGCTCGATCGGCGGCCCGATCTCCGCCGCGTCGGCCGCGCTGGTGACCACGCGGGCCGCCGACCACACCGTGGTCTCGGTCGGGCCGTAGACGTTCCACAGCACGACGCCGGGCGCCAGCAGCTGGCCGGCGAGGTCGGCCGGCAGCGGCTCGCCGCCGCACAGGCGCAGGCGCAGGCGGGCCGGCACCCCGCCCGCCGACACCAGCAGGCGCCAGGTCTGCGGCGTCGCCTGCATCGCGGTTGCGGCCGTCCGCCTGATCAGCGACCGCAGCCCGTCCGGCTCCCTGGTCTGCTCGGCGGTCGCGATGACGAGATCGGCGCCGCACAGCGGCGGCAGCGTGAGCTCGAGCAGCGCGATGTCGAACGACAGCGTCGTGACGGCGACGAAGCGATCGCCGCCGCCGAGTCCCGCCGAGCGCCGGAAGGAGGCGAGCAGGTTCGCGACCGCCCGGTGCTCGACGCCGACGCCCTTGGGCTGCCCGGTCGAGCCGGACGTGAAGATGACGTAGGCAAGCGCAGTGGCGGGCACGGGCACCGGATCCAGCGGCGCCCCGGCGGTCGAGGCCGGGTCGTCGACGTCGATCACATCGGCCCCGTCGGCCACCGAACTTGCGAGATCGAAGTGCGCCGAGTCGGCGATGATGGTCCGCAGCCCGGCTCCGCGGGCCATGGCGGCCAGCCGCGCCCTCGGGAAGCCCGGGTCAAGCGGCACGTAGGCCCCGCCGGCCCACCACACGCCGAGCAGCGCCGTCAGCATGCCGATGCCGCGCCCGACGCACAGCCCGATCAGCGTCTCCGTGCCGACACCGCGGTCGGCGAGGGTCCGGGCGAGCCGGGCGGCGCGGTCGCACACCTCGCTCACCGGCATGGCCTGGTGGCCGTCGATGACCCGCGACGTCGATGCCTGAAGCTGGCGCCGGACGTCCAGGCCGCCGCCGTCCGCTGCAGGCAACGCCTGCCGACGGCGATCGCCGACCAGCTCGACGACCTCCGCGGCCGACAGCATCGGCAGGTCGGCGACCGGCATGCCGGGAGCCTGCGCCGCGCGGGTGAGCAGGGCCACCATGCAGCGCAGGAACCGGTCGGCCCATGGCTGGTCGAACAGGTCCGTGCTGTACACCATCACCAGCGTCGTGGCGTCGCCGTCCGGGTCGGCGTAGAGGGTGACGTCGAGCTGGGCGGCCCCGGTGAGCAGCGCCCGTGAGCGCGACTCGATGCCGGGGAGATCGAGGTCCGGAGGGGTGAGCGATCCGTAGACAAACTGGACCTGGATCAGGGCGGCGTGCGAGAGGGTGCGTTCCGGCGCGAGATCCTCGACGAGCAGCTCGAACGGCAGCTCCTCATGGGCGAGAGCGTCCAGCGTGGTGTCCCTGACCCTGCCGAGCAGCCCGGCGAAGGTCGGATCGCCGGCCAGCGAGATCCGCAGCGGGACCGTGTTCGCGAAGAAGCCGCAGATCGGGTAGAGCTCGGAGCGGGTGCGGCCGGCGACCTGGGTGCCAAGCACGATGTCGGTCTGGCGCGCATAGCGCGACAGCACGGCCGCGAACCCGGTGAGGAACACCATGAACATGGTCGCGTTGGCGCCCTGGGCCACGTCGGCCAGGCGCCGGGTCGTCGCGGCGTCCACGTGCGCAGCCGCCACCGCGCCGCGCGAGGACTGGTGGGCGGGCCTCGGCCGGTCGGCGGGCAGCGCCAGGACGTCCGGTGCGCCGCGCAGCTGGTCGCGCCAGTACGCCAGCTGGCGGTCGAGTTCCTCACCGCGCAGCCGTTCGTGCTGCCACGCGGCGTAGTCCCCGTATTCCATCCACAGCTGCGGCAGCGAGGCGGGCGCACCGGTCGTCTCGGCCCGGTAGGCGGCGGAGAGCTCGCCGATCAGGACCTTCATGGACTCGCCGTCGCTGATGATGTGGTGCATGACCAGCGAGAGCAGGTGCCGCTGCGGCCCCACCCGGATCAGCGCGGCCCTGAGCAGCTGCCCGGCGGTCAGATCGAACGGCTGGAGCGCGCGATCGGCCGCGACGGACTCGGCCTGACGGTCCCGCTGAGCGTCGGCCAGGGCCTCGGGCAACTCGATGCGCTCGATCGGCACGGCCGCCGCGTCGGCGATGACCTGCTCGGGTACGCCGTCGAAGGCCACGATGTTCGAGCGCAGCACCGCCTGGCGCGCGACCACGGCGTCCAGCGCCCGCTGCAACGCGCCGGCGTCCAGCGGGCCGTCGAGCCACATCGCGTACGCCATGTGGTACGTCGGCAGACCGGGGTGGAGCTGCTCGAGGAACCACAGCCGCTGCTGCGAGAACGACACGGGAAAGCGCATCAGGTGCCTACTTCCGCTGGCCGGGCACGGGTGCCTGGGGCACCTGCCGCGGGTGGCTCGCCTGATCCGCGGCGCCGCTGCCCGCGGCGGCGAGAGCGGTGGCAAGGCCGGCGACGGTGGGATCGGAGAACAGCGCGCGGATCGGCAGGTCCACGCCGTAGACGGCCCGGATGCGCGCCATCAGCCTGGTCGCGGTCAGCGAGTGGCCGCCGAGCGCGAAGAAGTTGTCGCTCACGCCAACCGGCCGCTGCAGCGCGAGCAGTTCGCCGATGATCGCCGCGAGCCGCGACTCGGTCGGCGTGCGCGGCGCGACCGGCACCTGGCCGGCGGTCCCGCCCCAGTCAGGCTCGGGCAGCGCGCGGTGGTCGATCTTCCCGCTTCCGGTGAGCGGCAGCCCGGCCAGCACCACGAAGGCCGATGGCACCATGTAGTCGGGAAGCACCTCGCGAAGCTGCTCGCGCAGCCCGGCCGGCGGGTGATCGGCGCCTGACCTGGTGACGAGGTAGGCGACCAGCCGGACATCGTGGCCGCCGCCGCGCACCGACACCACCGCCTGCGCGATGTCCTCGTGGCCGCGCAGCGCCGCCTCGACCTCGCCGCTCTCGATTCGGTAGCCCCGGACCTTGATCTGCCGGTCCGCGCGGCCGGCCAGCTCGATCTTCCCTGACCTGCGCCACCGGCCGACGTCGCCGGTCCGGTACAGGCGCGCGCCCGGCAGGTCGCCGAACGGGTCGGGGACGAACCTGCCCGCCGTCATGCCTGGCGCTGCGTGGTAGCCGCGGGCGACGCCGGCGCCGCCGATGAAGACCTCGCCCATGACGCCGGGCGGTACCGGCCGCATCCGGGAGTCGAGCACGTACAGCTGGGTTCCCGCGATGATGGACCCGATCTCGATCGGGGCCGGCGACGGCGCGACCGCGTCGCCGCCCGAGTAGATCGTGGTCTCGGTCGGGCCGTACAGGTTCCACACGCGCACGCCCGGGTCGGCTCCCATCGCGTCGGCGAGGTCCCTGGACAGCGGCTCCCCGGCAGTCATCCGCAGCAGCACCGCGGCCGGGATCCCGCCGGCGTCCACCAGCATCCGCCAGCCGGCCGGGGTCGCCTGCATGGCGGTCGCCCCGCTGTCGGCCAGCAGGTCCCGCAGCCGGGCCGCGTCGAGTACCTGCTCGGCATCGGCGACCACCACGCACCCGCCGGCCAGCACCGGCGCGAGCAGCTCGACCAGGGCGATGTCGAACGCGAAGGTCGACACGGCGAGGAATCGGTCGCCTGGTCCGAGCGCGAGCAGCGGCCGCACGGCGTTCAGCAGCGTGGCGATGCCGCCCTGGGTCACGCTGACCCCCTTGGGCCGGCCGCTCGACCCCGACGTGAAGATCGTCACGGCGGCGGCCGACGGCGGCAGGTCGGCCACCGGCTCGGCCAGCGCCGCGGCCGGCTCCGTCAGCTTGGCCAGGTCCACGACCGGCACCGACGCGGCGGCGGGCGGCGGGCCAGGCGCCCCGGCCACGGTGCTGTCGACCACGATCGCGGCCGCGCCGGCGTCGCCGAGCATCGTGGCCAGCCGCTGGGGCGGGTAGATCGGGTCAAGCGGCACGTAGGACGCGCCGACCGACCAGATGCCCAGGATTGCTGGCAGCAGTCTCGCGCCGCGTGGCAGCAGGATCCCGACCCGGTCCGACACGCCCACGCCGTGCGCGCGGACGGCCGCGGCGATGTGCCGCGCCATCGCGCGCACGTCGGCGCCGGTCAGCGAGCCGTCCGCGCCGGCGGCGACGACCGAGTCGCCGTCACACGCCTCCCACAGCAGGTCCAGCGCGGTCGCGTCCTGGCCGGCCACGGCTCCGCCATCCGGCCACACGCTCGTGACCAGGGCGAGGTCATCGGGCGACATGATGTTCGCGTCGCCGACGACCCGGTCAGGATCGCTGGCCAGGCAGTGCAGGATCGCGCTGAAGCCGTCGGCGACGAGCTGGCCGCTGGCCGGCTGGAAGAGGTCGCTGTTGTAGTTGACCCGCACCTTCGCTCCGCCCCGCGCGTCGGTGACCGTCAGCTCGATCTCGAACTTGGCCGTGCCGTTGTCGACCAGCTCGGGGCGCCAGCGCAGCCCGCCCCGGTCGGCGGCGTCCCACGACTCCTCCATCGCGAACATCACCTGGACCAGCGGCAGCCGCGCCGGGTCGCGGTCGGGCCTGACCAGCTCCACCACGTTCGCGAACGGCAGCTCCTGGTGCTCCAGGGCCCGGGCGGCCGTGGTGTGGACGGCTCGGACCAGGTCGCCGAGCGTCCCGTCCCGGTCGATCCTGACCCGGATCGGGACGGTGTTCATGAACAGCCCGACGACCGACTCGGTCTCCGGCCTGGTGCGGGCGGCCATCGGCACCGCGACCAGCACGTCGTCGCTGCCGGTCAGCCGGGCGAGCACGACGGCGTACGCGGCGAGCAGGACGGCAAACAGCGTCGTCCCCTGCCGGGCGGCGAGCTCTCTGAGCGCGTCGGCCAGGTCGGCGTCGATCGCGGTGACGATGTCCTGCGCGCCGAACGTCTGGCGTGCCGGGTACGGTCCGTCCGTCGGGAGCGGAAGCGCCGACGGGGCGTCGGCCAGCTCGGCTCGCCAGAACCGTCCGGCCGGCACGTACCCGCCGTCCTCGGCCTGCTCGATCTGCCAGATCGCGAAGTCCGCGTACTGGATGGGGGGCTCGCCGGTGACCGCGTCGCCGCCGAGGCTGATCGCCTCGTAATCCGCCGACAGCTCGTCGAACAGGATCCGGAACGACCAGCCGTCGGCGACGATGTGGTGCATCACCACCGCGAGCACGTGAGCCTGGCTGGACAGCCGCACCAGGGCGGCGCGGGCGAGCGGCCCGGTGGCCAGGTCGAACGGTATCCGGGCGAGGTGCCTGATCCGCTCCATGGCCGCCGCCTCCCGCTCGGCTGCCGGGCGTTCCGCCACGGAGCTGACCAGCAGCGGCCGGGCCTCCGGCTCGTCCTCGATGACCTGCAGCGGCACGCCGGAGTCGTTCCTGAAGGTCGTGCGCAGCGCCTCATGCCTGGCGACGGCGGCGTCCCAGGCCCGCTGCAGCGCGCCGACGTCCAGCGGGCCGTCGAGCCAGAGCGCCCACGTGATGTTGTAGGTCGGCTCGCCCGGGTCCATCTCGGCGAGCAGCCACATCCGGCGCTGGGCCATGGACGTCGGGAACTCGTATACCGCCACGCTCAGCCTTCCTGACTCTGGTCAGCCGTCCTGCAGTCGAATGCCACCATGCGCAGCTCTGAGGTGTAGCGCTGGCCCAGGGCGTCGGTGAGCCAGGCCTGCTCAGGTGTCGGCAGCATCTCGACGACGGTCACCGTCGCGTCGGCGCCCGCGTTCCTGACCGCGCGACGCAGCGACCGTGCGATCAGGTCGATCGACGCGAGGCTGGTCAGGTCCGCGTAGATCGGCTTGCGCTCGCCGGTGAATCTGCAGAACACGTGCCGCGGCAGTCCGTGGCTCGCCGCCCACGCCCTGGCCCGCAGGTAGCGGGCGCTCTCATCGGCGATGTCGGCGAAGGCCGGCTCGGTGGCGGCGAGGCGCCACGTCTCGCGGCTCACCACGAGGTCGTCGATGGTGACGCGCGGCGCGTGCTGGCCAGGCGGCACGAGGTCGAAGCAGTGCGAGATCGTCGTGCTGACCAGGTCGCCGACGACCTCGAGCAGGCCGCGCTCGAAGGTGCCGTCGCGGCGGCGCACCCGCAGCCCGGCCGGGGAGGGGACGAGGTCGCACTCGCCGACGGTCACGGTCGCGGCGGGGTCGTAGCCGCAGGAGTCGTGCGCGAAAACGAGCCGGACGTCCCCGGGCGACGGCAGCACGTTGGACAGCCGCGTGCAGGTGCCGCCCGACTCGGCGCTCTCGGCGTACCAGACGGCGTGGTCGGGCAGGTCCCGCCGCATCGCGGCGGGAATGGCGCCACTGTCGTCGTGGAATGCCAGCCAGGTGGCGTAGCGCATGGTCACGATGCTGGGATGGACCTCGCCGAGCACCCAGGTGAGCCGGCCGCCGGCGGCGGCATCCGCGCCTGCGATCATGATGTCGGGGCTGTGGTGCACCGCCGTCGGCCACGGCAGCGGCTGGACCGGAAACTCCGACCTCACCCGTTCCCGCAGGTCGGCCGAGGAGAGCCGGACGTGCCGGGAACCGGGCGGCAGGGCAAGCAGTGCCGACCACCGTTCCCGCAGCTCACGCATGGCGGGCTGGACAAGCTCCGGCGGCTGGTCGAACAGCGAGTTGTTGATGAACAGCCAGACGTCGGCGAACGGCACGGCGTCGGTGCCGAGGGCGGCGGCCCGCTGCCGGTGGGCCTCGTCGAAGTGCCGCGCGTACAGCGCGCCGCAGGTGCTGGTGAACCACCGGGCGGCGTCCAGCACCAGCGGCAGCGCGGCCCGGATGCCATCCAGGGCGTCCGCGCCGATGCGCACGTTTCCGGCGCGCAGGCATTCCTCGTAGGCGAGGGTGCGGCCGGCATAGAGCTCACCAGCCCGCCTGGTGGGCGCGATGCCGGCCAGGCGGGTGAAGGTCGACTCGAGGTCGGCCATGGCCGCCGCCACGGCCGCCGCGTCGCCGGCGGCGCCGGCCAGCTCGTCCCGGCCGGCGGTCAGCTCGTCGAGCGCCGCCTCGGCCGGGCGGCGGATGTCCTCATCGGTGACCCGCGACAGGACCGTGCGCATCGAGCGCTCAGGCCTGATGTCCTGCGGTGCCACGTCGACCTGCCAGGCCAGACGAT
The DNA here is from genome assembly GCA_035517035.1 of Streptosporangiaceae bacterium. Lineage (GTDB taxonomy): Bacteria > Actinomycetota > Actinomycetes > Streptosporangiales > Streptosporangiaceae > Chersky-822. The sequence continues at coordinate 31,492 of DATIZP010000044.1, forward strand.
GGCTGTCGGACAGCCGTTCGAGCAGGGCGAACACGTCGGCGACCGTGCTGAGGCCGTCCGGGGGATCGGCCAGCACCGCCGCCGCGACCTGAAGGGCGTCCCTGACTCCGTCGCACGCCCGCAGGACGGCGGCCTCGGCAGGAGCCAGCCGCACCGGCGGGACCAGCGGCAGGCGGAGCAGGCTGCCGTCGATGCCCGCGAACGGCATCCGCCGCGGCACCAGCCAGGGGCGCAGCGCGGCGGTCCGTCCGGCCATGATCCCGGCTACCGCCCAGCCTTCCAGGTAAGTGACGCGGGCGGCCAGCGAACGCCCGGGCTCGGCGTGGGTGATGCGGATGCCCGGACCATCGTCGATCTGCGACCAGCTCACCGGCCCGAAGAATCCGATGGTGTCGTTCTTCGCGCAGTAACGCTGCAGATAGCTCGCGACGAGCGCCTCATGCTGCCTGGTCTTGGTATTACGCTTGCCGGGCTCGGCCCCGCGGCGCCGCAGCACGTCGATGCCGGTCTGCAGGGCGTGGCGATTCTGCCAGGTGACCGCCTCCCGCAGCGCGGGCAGGCCGGCTGCCTCGTGCAGGGCCGCGGAGAGGCGCTTGACCGCCGCGGTGAACTCGGCGGCGTAGACGGCGCCTGCGGCGCCGGTCGGCTCCTCGGCGAGGGCGGAGTCCGCGGCGCTGGCGAGGTCGGCGTCGCCCAGCGTGGCCAGCAGCAGGTGCGGGAAGCCTGCCGCGCGCAGGCACACCGTCCGCCACAGCGCCCAGTCGTCGGTGAGGGGCATCAAGTGCGGCGCGAGCGCGGCCTGCCGGTCCTGGGCGGGCCCGGTTTCGGCCACACGGTAGGCGCTCCGGTCCCGGCGGCCGATGCTCGGCCGCGCCCCGTCCGGGCGCTGCGCGGGGATCGCGACCGGGCGGGCCTGCGACCCGGCGCCGACCCGGGCGATGCCGCCCGTGTCACGGCCCGCCGCGTCATGAGCCGCGTCGATGGCGGCGGCACAGGCGGCGAGCGTGGGCTGCTCGTAGAACGCGGCCAGGCGCAGATCGACGTCGAACACCTCGTGGACACGGAACATCAGGCGCGCCGCGGACAGGGAGTTGCCGCCGAGCGTGAAGAAGCTGTCCTCGCGGCCGACCTCGTCGCCGCGGTCGCCGCCCACCGGAAGCAGAAGCCGCCAGATGCCCGCCAGCCGCTCCTCGGTGGCGCCACGTGGCGGGGTGGCCGGCCCCCTGAAGACCCGCTCGGGCGTGGGCAGCGCGGCGCGGTCGACCTTGCCGTTGGCGTTCAGCGGCAGCCGGTCCAGGGTCTTGAACCCGGCGGGCACCAGGTACTCGGGGAGCCGGGACGCGACGAAATCGCGCAGGACCGACGGCCGCAGCGAGCCGGCGTCCGCCCCGTCCGCCGGCGTCACGTAGCCGATCAGGTGCCGCCGCATGCCGTCGCCCGCCACGAGCACGACCGCCTCGCGCACTCCTGGATGGGTCCGGAGCGCCGCCTCCACCTCGCCGGGCTCGACCCGGAATCCGCGGATCTTGACCTGGGCGTCGGCCCGGCCGACGAACTCGATGGTCCCGTCCGCGCGCCAGCGGGCCAGGTCACCGGTCCGATACAGGCGGGCGCCGTATCCGGACGGGTCGGGCACGAAAGCCCGCGCGGTCGCCGCTGGGTTCCGCGTGTAGCCGCGGGCCAGGCCCGCCCCGCCGGCATGCAGCTCGCCGGTGACGCCGATCGGCGCTGGCCGCCCGCGCTGGTCGAGTATCTGCACGGTGGTGTGCTGGATCGGACGGCCGATCGGCACCGTCGGCCCCACCTGGGCTGGGTCGGTCATGACATGGCACGCGGTGAAGGTGGTGTTCTCGGTCGGGCCGTACCCGTTCACCAGCGGCCGGCCGCGGCGCGCGTCGAGCACCGCGCGCACCGCGTCGGGATTGAGCACGTCGCCGCCGGCCAGGATGAGGCGGACGCTCGCGATCGCATCGATGTCCGCCTCGGCCAGCTGGTGAAACAGCCCGGCGGTGAGCCACGCGACCGTCACGCCGCCGGTGCGCAGCAGCGCGGCGATGTCGGGCAGCCCGAGCGGGCCCGGCGGCGCGACCACCAGCGTGGCACCGGTCAGCAGCGCGCCCCAGATTTCCAGGGTTGAGGCGTCGAACGCGACCGGGGCCAGGTGGAGCAACCGCTCGCCCGGGCCGAGCGTGGCGAACGTCGGGTGGCTGATCAGCCGGATGACCGCCCGGTGCGGCACGGCGACGCCCTTCGGCACGCCGGTCGATCCCGAGGTGAAGCTGAGATAGGCCAGGCTCAGCGGATGCGCCACATCCGGCGG
>DATIZP010000045.1:0-16231 GCA_035517035.1 Streptosporangiaceae bacterium
CTGCGTGATCGACATCGCGACGACGCCGCAGCACCTCTTCGACCTCCCGTCCAAGCGGACGTGGCTGGTGGTGGTCGTCGCATTCTGGGTCTTCGGCGCCGCGGTCTGGCTGCTGGTGGGGCGTCGCGAGGTGCGGATGCGTCGCCACTGGGCCGACATGACGGACAGCTGGACCCGGAGCGATGGCTACCAGGTGCGCCACCCCGCCAGGCGGACTCCCGGCGGCGACTACCCCTTCGGTAACCCAAGACGCGCCCGGCAGGCCGCTGCGGCTCCGACGGCGTTCATCGCGCCCGACGACAACCCCGAGTTCCTGCTCGAACTCGAGCGGCGTATCCAGGGCTGGCGCGAGAGCTCCTGATCGCCCAAACGAGCACGCGGCGGCACCGCGGATGGCTCATCGGCGCTGACCCCGGCGCCCCCACACCGGCCGCCGTCCCGGCGCCCCCACACCGGCCGCCATCCCGCCCGCACCGGCCACTCCCGCGAGAGCCGCATCCGGGAGAGCCGCATCCGGGAGTAGAACCGGCGGTCTACAGGCCTGCGTAGGAGTGCAGGCCGGTGATCCAGAGGTTGACGCCGACCAGGTTGAACATCAAGCACGCGAAGCCGAACAGCTGAATGTAGGCGGCCCGCCGCCCGCGCCAGCCTGCGGTGGCCCTGGCGTGCAGGTACGCCGCGTAGACCAGCCAGGTGATGAACGACCAGGTCTCCTTCGGGTCCCAGCCCCAGTACCTGCCCCACGCGTGGTCGGCCCAGATCGCCCCGGCGATGACCGCGAACGTCCAGGCGGGGAACGCGAACAGGATCGTTCGGTAGGACAGCCGGTCGAGCAGCGTCGACCCTGGCAGCTGCGCGAGCACGCCGCCGGCCGCCGGGATCTCCCCGGCGGCGACCCTCCGCTCGTGCCTGGCGACCAGCAGGTAAAGGACGGTGACGACAGCGCCGAAGACGTACATGCCGATCGCGATGATCATGCCGGTGACGTGGATGGCGATCCAGTAGGACTGCAGCGCGGGCACCAGCGCGCCCACCGGGGTGTAGATGACGACCACGTCGACGGCCAGCGCGAGGACCACGGGCAGCAGCACGAACAGGCCCGTGAAGTAGGCGCGGAACCTGACCGACGCCAGCACAAGGACGATCACCGCGGCGCACGTGATCGCGGCGATGAACTCGTACATGTTGCCCCAGGGCACGCGGTGCTCGGCGATGCCCCTGGTCGCGATCGCGAAGAGCTGAAGCGCGAGTCCGGCGCAGGTCAGCGCGAACGCGGCGCGGACCCAGACGCCCTCGGGCCAGCGCGACCGCGCGCGCCCTTGCAGCGCGCCGGCGGCCACGCCGGCGCCCTGCCCGGAACCTGACCCGGCCGCCGCGGACCCGGCGCTGCCCGAAGGCCCGCCGACGGCGTCCAGGTCCAGGTCGGCGAGCTCGGAGGGGTCGGCCGGATCGGCAGGAAACGCGTGCCCGCTCAGATCAGGGCCCGCCGCCGCCCCCACCAGCGCCACGGTCGCGACCCGCTCGGGCTTCGATCGCGCCGCGGCGGCCGATGACCTCCTGCCGAAGGCGAAGTCGTAGGCGTAGGCGAGCATCGCGACCGCATAAAGCACGATCGCCGAAACCAGCGTCGCGTTGCTCATCTGGGCCAGTCCGGAGTCGGGCACTGCTACTCACTCTCCCTTTGCCCGGCGAGGGCAACCTGGTCGTCATCGGATGCGGCTTCTTGCTCGGCGAGGACAACCTCATCGTCAGCGGATGCGGCTCCCCCGGCATGGCCGCCATCGCCGACCTGCCCCGCAGCGGCCTGCCCGGCGCCTGCCGGGAAGCCACCGACCGTCTGCATGATCTCCCCGGCCAGCTCGGCGAACTCGGCCTCGAATCCGCCCGCGGCATCCGACCTGGTGAGACCCCCGAATTCCACCACCGCCCCGCCGGCGTCGCCCGCAACGGCCCTGACGAACAGCCGACGCCGGCGCACGAGGAACGACAGGATCAGGCCCGCCAGCGCCGTCAGCGCCGAGATCAGCGCCGGCATCTGACCGGGGTCATAGGTGATCGCGAGGCTGGCCCACTGAACGTACCCGGTGAACGTCAGCGTGCCGAGCCCATGCGGCAGCACGATCGACTGCCCGGGCGCCAGCGGACGCGGCGCGACGTCGAGCTGGTGCATGTGCCTGGTGTCCAGGCTGTAGACGGACTGCGGCTGACCGCCGTTCATGCCGAGGTTGCCCGCGTAGGAGACCAGGCTGACCCGCGGAATCCAGGCCGCGGGGAACACCGATGCCAGGGTGCCCGCCGGGGTGACTACCTCGGTGGGCAGGAACACCCCGGCGAAGCCGAGCTCGCGCGGGCTCGCGCCGGGCACCTTGATCACTCCGGCCGAGGTGAGGCCGGACTGCTCAAGCGGGATGAACGGCACCGGCTGGTCGAACACCACGCGACCGGTGCCGTCGGTGACCTTGAACTCGGGCGCGTACCCGTGCCCGATCAGGAAGACCTGGACGCCGTCCACGTTCAGTGGGTGGTTGACCTGGAGGTCGTAGCTGCGCAACCGCCCGCCGTAGCTGGCCGAGTACGACAGCCTGGCGTTGTACTCAAGCGGCTGGCCGCGCTGCGGCCCGGTCTCGACGTAGCGCGCGGAGAAGCTGCGCAGCGTGATGCTGAACGGCTGCAGGTCGGTGGCGGTGACCAGCCGACCCGGTCGGAACACGTCAAGCCCGGCCGGCGTGTTGGCGAAGGTCTGGTGCTCCACGAGCAGCTTGTTCGCCTTGTAGCCGAACAGGCCGCCGAGCGCGACCGAGGCGAGCAGCCCGAGCAGCGCCACGTGGAACAGCAGGTTGCCGACCTCGTGCAGGTAGCCCTTCTCGGCCGACACCCAGCCCTCGCCGGTGCGCACACGGAACCTGCGCTTGGTCAGGAACCCGGCCGCCGACCCCAGCGCCTGGTCGGGCGCGGCGGGCGCGGCGAAGCTCGTCGCCTGCGGCAGCCGGCCGATGTGGCGCGGCGCCTTGGGCGGCGGCTGCCGGGCGGACCTGGCCATCCGGTATGCACGCGGCAGCACGCACCCGGCCAGTGAGGTGAACAGCAGCAGATAGATCGCGGCGAACCAGGGCGCGCCGAACACATCGAACCCGGACAGCCTGGCAAGCAACGGCGCGAGCGCGGGGTGGGCGGCGTAGTACTGGCTGACCGCGGCAGGGTCGATGCCCTCCTGCGGCAGCACCGACCCCGGGATGCTGGCCAGCGCGAGCAGGAAGAGCAGCACAAGCGCGGTGCGCATCGAGGTGAGCTGGCGCCAGCCCCAGCGGAGCCATCCGCCCAACCCGAACGGGACGCCGCCCTTGACCCCCTGGCCACCGTGGCCGGCCCGGCTGACGCGGCCCGCCTGACCCGGGTCAGCCGGGCCATCCGGGTCAGCCTGCCCGGCCTGGTCGGCCGAAGGCGCGGGCGCGTCAGCGCGGCCCTGGCGGCCGGCCAGTCGCAGCGTCATGACTTCTCCGCCAGGATCTTGAGTATGAGCGCACGCAGGCCCTGGAAGGAGGCCTCGCCCACCACCCGCGCGGCGATGTGGCCGGTCCGGTCGATCACCAGCGTGCTCGGGATGGCGTTCGGCGGCACGGTGCTGTGGAAGGCAAGCACGACCTGCTCGCTCTGATCGTTCAGGCTCGGGTAGCCGACGTTGAACTGCCGCTCGAAAGCCAGCGCCGACGCGGTGTAGTCGAGCACGTTGTCGCCGACGAACCGCACCGGGTCCTTCCTGAAGTACGTGGCGAGAGCGGCGAGCGCTGGCGCCTCGCGACGGCACGGCGAGCACCACGACCCCCAGAAGTTGAGCACCACCACGTCGCCGCGCTCGGCCGCCAGGCTGAACTTCTGCCCGGTCAGCGTCTTCGCGTGGATGTCGGGCGCCATCGGGCGCGAGCCCGGGCTGAAGTAGGTGCTCGAGTAACTCGCGCCGACGAAGCTCTGCCCGCTGCTGACCGGGGTGTTCGCGCCGATCGCGCCGCCCTCGCAGGCCGACAGCACCAGCACCGCTGACCCGGCGAGCAGCGCCCGGACGGCATGGGCCGGCCGGCCAGATCGGCGTGCGGAACTGTACGGTCGGGTCACAACGCGATCTCCTACAGGCAGTAGTACCGAACCCATTGTGCAGGATGCGGTGAGGGGGGCTGCCTCCGGCCTGCCTCGAAGCCGGTTCGGGCAGATCCAGGCTACGCTCCGGCCACCTTCGATCCGGCCGAACCCGAAGGCTCGGCATAACTGACCGACGTCAGCCGATCGCCCAGGTAGGTCAGGCTGGTCACGCTGCCGAGCGCGCACTGCCGCCTGCGCGGGTCGTGCCACAGCCTGCGGCCCTCCGCCGACCGGCGCGACACCCAGATCGGCAGCTGGTGGCTGACGCAGACGGCCTCGTGGCCGCTGGCCGCCCTGGCCGCGTCGGCGGCCGCCGCAAGCACCCGCGCGGCGACATCGCGGTACGGCTCGCCCCACGACGGCAGGAACGGGTTGCGCAGGTAGATCCAGTGCCTCGGGGAGAACAGCGCCCCGTCGCCCACCCCGACGGTCAGTCCCTCGAAGTGGTTCCACGGCTCGATCAGCCGGTCGTCGACCTCGACCGGCAGGCCGAGTTGCAGTCCGAGCGGCTCGGCGGTCTCCCGCGCGCGGTCGAGGGGCGACGAGCGCAGCACGGTGATGTCCCGGCCGGCCAGGAAGTCGGCGGCGGCCTTGGCCATCACCTGGCCGTCGGCGGACAGGTGGAAGCCGGGGATCCGGCCGTACAGAACGCCACCGGGATTGGCGACCTCGCCGTGGCGCACCAGGTGGACGACCGTCGTGGCCGGTCGCTGGCCGGGCGCCGCGGCCGAGCCGGCCGAAGGAAAGTCTGCAGTCATGGCTGGCCCAGCCTACCCGCCAGCCCGGCCGGCTCTTGATGGGCGCAACTGCGGATAAAGTTGCGCAACCAATTCGCCCCCCCGACCCTCGGCAGGAAGCCAGCGTGAGCAGCACCGCCATCGCCTTGATCCTGGTGGCGGCGGTCGCGCACGCGAGCTGGAACCTGTTCGGCAAGCAGGCGGCGGTGACCGGCGCCGCGTGCTTCACCTGGCTGCTCGCCTTCTGGGCGTCGGTCATCTACCTGCCGGTCGCGGTCGGCGCCGCGCTGCTGACCCGCGCGCACCTGACCGGGATGAACTGGCTGTTCCTCGCCGGGACCGGGCTGCTGCACTCGGGCTACTTCCTGTTCCTGCAACTCGGCTACGGGCGGGGCGAGCTCTCGGTGACCTATCCGATCGGCCGCGGCACCGGCGCCCTGCTGGCCGCGGTCGCCGGGATCGTGCTGCTCGGCGAGCGGCCGAGCCCGGTCGCGATCGCCGGGATCGCGGCGATCATCGCAGGCGTGGTGGCCATCGGCCTGCCCGCCCGCGGCTCGCCGCGGGCGGGCTTTCCGCTGCGGGCGACGGCGTTCGCGCTCACCACGGGGATCTTCATCGCCAGCTACACGCTCTGGGACAAGTACGCGGTCGCGAACCTGCACACCCCGTCGGTGCTGCAGGGGTACGCAGGCTTCCCCGTGATGGCGCTTGTGTTCACGCCGTTCGTGCTGCGTGATCGCGGGCGGCTCGCGCAGGTCTGGCACACGTTCCGGCGCCAGGCGCTCGGCGGCGCCGTCCTCGCGCCGCTCGCCTACATGCTTGTCCTGGTCGCGCTCAGCTTCACCGCGGTCAGCGTGGTGGCGCCGGCCCGCGAGATCAGCGTTCTATTCGGCGTGCTGCTCGGCCGCCGCCTGCTCGGCGAGGGCCACCTGGCCAGGCGGCTGACGGCAGGTGCGGCGATCGTCGCCGGCATCATCGCGATCGCCGTCAGCTGAGCCAGGCCCGGCGGGCCGCTGCCGGTCAGCGCTCATTTCCCGCAAATCGCCGCCGACTGGCCGTGTGGCCATAAATACTTTTCCGCAGGCCAGCTAAGTCGTAATTTAGGTCCGCGTTGGCGAGCCGGAGCGAGGGCCTGTTAACGTACCCCAAATAGCGTCACCCTCCAGGGGGGCACAAGAAAAAGGGGATGCTTAATGCTAGGTCGTAACAAGAGCCTGGCCGCTGCTGTAGCTACCGCGGTCATGCTGCTCGGACTCGTCATGGTCGGGCCTGCTACCAGCGCCGGAGCGGCCACGACGTGGCGGACACACGTCTGCCACGGAACATTCAGAAGACCGGGTATCCTTACCGGGCTTAATTTCGACGTCATCGTGCGGGGCCTTTGCCTGGTTAACGCCGGACCGGTCTCAGTGGAGCATGATGTCATCGTTACACGGGGCTCGTCGCTGATCGCTGACTTCGGGCGGCATAATTCAAGAATCAGCGTGGCCGACGATATTATCGTGCATAGGGGCGGGACGCTGGTGCTCGGCTGCGAGCCGGTGCACTTCAACTGCTCGGACGACCCGCACCCGAAGCACCCGACGCTGTCCAGCCACGACACGGTCGGCGGCAGCCTCGTGGCCATCGACGCGCTCGGCGTGGTCGTGCACAACAGCTGGTTCGGGCACGACATCGTCCAGCTGGGCGGCGGCGGCGGGCTCACCTGCAAGCCGCACGGATCGTTCGCCCACGTCCACAGCCCGGTCTACAGCGACTACGAGGACAACTGGATCGGCGGCAGCATCTGGGTCAAGCACCTGAGGTCCTGCTGGCTCGGCGTGATCCGGGACTGGATCGGCGGCAGTGCGACGGTCAGCACCAACAGGATGAAGGACCCCGATGCCATGGAGGTCGTGACCAACACGGTGCTCAGGGACCTCACCTGCTGGCGCAACTCGCCGAAGGTGCAGTTCGGGGACTCGCACGGGCGGCCCAACCGGGTCGGCCTGCACGCGTTCTTCGAGTGCGGCTTCCACCGGCTGGTGCCGAACCCGGCCGGCCAGCACAAGCACTTCGACCACATCTCGGTGCACCTGCACTGACCGGCGGCCGCGTAAGCGGCAGGGGGCCCTGGCGCAGCCTTCGGCTGCGCCAGGGCCCCCTCTCGCGTCCGGACCCGGGCCGCCCGGCTCAGGAGATCTGCAGGAACCGCTGTCGTTCCGCCACGATGTCCCTGAACCTGCGCACCCGGTCCTCGTAACCCGGCACGTCGACGGCCTCGAGGGCTGGCGCGCTCGTCAGGTCGCGCGCGAGGGCGTCGGACTCGCCGACCAGGTTCCAGTCGAACTGGAGCAGGTCGTTCAGCCCGACCCGGCGGACCTGGTCCCATACCTTGTCCTGGTTGAGCACCGGCAGGCCCTTGACCACCCCGGCGGCGTCGTCGATGGCCCTGACCAGCCGTTCGGCCTTGCGCATGGGCTCCATCACCTCGGCAGGCGGGAACGGCTGCTCCCTGGTGGACGGCGGCACGCTCTCGATCCGGTACCTGGCGATCAGCGCCCGGAGCGCGGCCGAGGCCTCGCCGAGGCCGTGGGTGACCCGCTGCCTGACGAGCTGGTCGTCCGAACGCATCTTGCCCTTCTGGGTGTAGACCTCAGATCCGAGGACGCTCTCCAGCATGCGGGCGAAGCTGCCAGGCGAGGTCACTACTGGGCCTTCCCGTGCGCGCCAGCGCCGTCACCGAGGTTGGGCAGGCCCGGCAGGGAGCCCACCCCGGTGAGACCGACGTTGAACGGCTCGCCGACGGCCATGTTCGGCGCCGATACGAGACCGCGCTCGGCCATCTTCATCGCGACGTAATACCGGACCGCCTCCATTTCCGACAGGCCGAAGGCGCGCAGCGAGATCAGCTCGCGCATCCGCTCATCGCGCGGCCGCATCAGCACCTTGACGTCGTTGAGCGTGATCCCGTAGATCGCCAGGAAGTCCTGGAGGTGGCCCCTGACCAGCTCGGTGAGCTCGTGGATCCGCTCGTTGACCATCTCAAGCGGCGTGAGCTGGACGATCTGGTTGATGGCCTGCTCGACGACGGGCCCGGCGTAAGCGTTGAGCTGCTCGGTCGTGAAGAAATGGCCCTGGTACGGCATGTGGGTGACGAGCTTGACCGCGTCCTGCGGGCTGTCGACGTGCACGTAGTAGTCCACGTCGTAGACAAGCTCGGCGAGCTCGCGCGACAGGGCAAGGCCCTGCGCCTTGGCGACGCTCTTGGCGCTCGTCACGAACAGCGCCTCGAACTGCCAGGGCGACTGGCCGCTGTAGAACGCCTGCTGGATGCTGCCCATGATCGGCCGGTCCGTGGTCTGCACCGGGTACTGGCCGCCGCCGTACACGTTCAGGATCGCGCCGCGCGACTTGAGCACGCAGAAGTGGTTGTTCTCCACGGTCAGGAGGCTGCCGGTCAGGATGTCGTTGTGCGGGTAGTGGTACATGAGGATGCCGGGACCCATTACCTCGGTCCCGTCGTCGTGCAGCGTGCTGACGACATTGCGAATGGCCATCTGCGCTCCTAAGACTCTCGCCCGGCCTTCCGCCTGGCGGTCCAGAAAGAACATACTCGCAGATCGAGACCGGTTTGCCGGTGTCGTCCTGACAATGCGGACCACGCGGTCCAAGGCAGTACACCAGGACGGCCCGCCGGGCGGGCACGGCACCGGGCGGGCCGGGCCGGCGCAGGTCAGTGCAGCGCGGCGGCGGCCGCCCCGGCCGCCGCCGGCAGCGCGTCGGCGATCTTCGCGATCGCGGTCTCGTCGTGCGCGGCGGAGACGAACCACGCCTCGTAGGGCGACGGCGGCAGGTACACCCCGCGATCCAGCATCGCGTGGAAGAACGCGGCGTAGGCCGCTCCCGACTGCGCCCGCGCCTGGCCGAAATCACGCACCGGGTCGGTGACGCCGAGGAAGAACGAGAACAGGTTGCCGGCCTCCTGCAGCCGGAACGGCACTCCCGCCCGGGTCAGCGCGGCCGAGGCCAGCCCGGCCACCGCGGCGGCCGCCTCGTCCACCCGCTGGTAGGTCTGCGCGGTGCACTCGCGCAGCGTCGCCAGCCCGGCGGCGACGGCCAGCGGGTTGCCCGACAGCGTCCCCGCCTGGTAGACCGGCCCGGCCGGGGCGAGCAGGTCCATGATCTCGGCCCGGCCGCCGAAGGCGGCGGCCGGCAGCCCGCCGCCCATCACCTTGCCGAACGTCATCAGGTCCCCGGCCACCGCTTCCCTGCCGTACCAGCCCGACCTGGTGACGCGGAAGCCGGTCAGCACCTCGTCCATGATCAGCAGCGCTCCGTACTCGGCGCAGAGCGCGGCGAGCAGCTCGTTGAAGCCCGCCGAAGGTGGCACCACGCCCATGTTGGCGGGGCAGGCCTCGGTGATGACGCAGGCGATCTGGCCGCCGTTCTCGGCAAAGGCCTGCCGGACCGCCTCCGGGTCGTTGTAGGGCAGCACGACGGTGTCCGAGGTGACCGCGCCGGTCACGCCCGGCGAGTCGGGCAGCGCGAACGTGGCCACTCCCGAGCCCGCCGCGGCGAGCAGCGCGTCCACGTGCCCGTGGTAGCAGCCGGCGAACTTGACTACCAGCGACCGCCCCGTGTACCCGCGGGCCAGCCGCAGGGCCGACATGGTGGCCTCGGTGCCCGAGCTCACCAGCCGCACCTTCTGCGCCGGCGTTCGCGCGACAAGTTCCTCGGCGAGGTCCACCTCGCCGGGCGTCACCGTGCCGAACGAGGTGCCGCGGCCCGCCGCCTCGGTGATCGCGCCGACCACGGCAGGGTGGGCGTGCCCGAGGATCATCGGGCCCCACGAGCAGACCAGGTCCACGTAGCGGGTGCCGGCGACATCGGTCAGGTAGGGGCCCTGGCCGCTGGCCATGAAGACCGGCGTCCCGCCCACCGCCCCGAACGCCCGCACCGGCGAGTTCACCCCGCCGGGCAGCACCTCGCTGGCACGGGCGAACAGGGCGGACGACGACAGGGTCGCTGTCTCGTGCGTCGTCATTGCGGTATCTCCTCGCACGCGTCGGCCAGGGGAACGAGTAGCCGCAGCGCGTCGGGCAGCGGCCCGCCCGCGGCGGGGGCGATGATCCAGCGCGCGGCGAGCCCGCCGGGCAGCCGCGACGGCGGCGCGAGCACGTAGCTGTCGCGGCAGTGCCAGCGCAGCCCGGTCACCGCGGGCACGACCTCAGGCACGCAGTCCAGGTGACAGGACCACCACTCGTCGTCCTCGGCCAGGGCCGCACGGCTCGCGACGAAGAACAGCATGCGCTCGCCGGTGCCGGTCGCCACCGGGCCGGGCGTGACGCCGGCCCGCTCGATCCGGCGCAGCGCGGCGAGACCGGCCGCCTCTGGAACGTCGAGCACGTCGAAGGCCCGGCCGGTTGCCAGCAGGATGCCGGCCTGCGGCGCCAGGCTCCACAGCGCGGCGACCGCCGCGGGATCGCTGGTCGCCTGCAGCTTCCAGGCCGGCGAGAGCGGGTGAGCGCCGGGCGCCGGGCAGCCGAGCCGGTCGCAGGAGCAGGCGCGACCCGAGGTGCCGGCCGGCGACTGCCGGCCAGGCGGCCACGCGCCGGGGCACACCGGCCAGCCAAGCGCGGCGTAGCGTGCCGCGGCGAGCACGAGCCTGTCGTGCCCCCTGCGGCGCCTTGACCTGGCTCGCAACACCGCCTCGACCATCGGCTGCCTCCCCGCCGAGCAACTGGACCCAACGCTAGCGGAGCCTGGCCGCCATCTCGGTGGCCCAGTAGGTGAGGATGATGCCCGCGCCGGCCCGCCGGATCGCGGTCAGGGTCTCGGCGATCACCCGGTCCCGGTCCAGCCAGCCGTTCGCCGCCGCCGCCTCGACCATCGCGTACTCACCGCTGACCTGGTACGCGGCCACCGGGACCTGCACCGATCTGGCCACCAGGCCGATGATGTCCAGGTAGGCCAGGGCCGGCTTGATCATCACGATGTCGGCGCCCTCGCCGATGTCGAGCAGCACCTCGCGCAGCGCCTCGGATGCGCTGCCGTGGTCCTGCTGGTAGGACGCGCGGTCGCCGAACGAGGGCGCGCACTCGGCGGCCTCGCGGAACGGGCCGTAGAACGCCGACGCGTACTTCGCCGCGTAGGCGCAGATCGCCACGTCGGCGAACCCGCCCGCGTCGAGCGCGGCGCGGATCGCGGCGACCTGGCCGTCCATCATCCCGCTCGGGGCCACCACGTGCGCACCTGCCCGCGCCTGGGCGAGCGCGATCGAGGCGTAACGCTCCAGTGTCGCGTCGTTGTCGACCTCGCCGGATGCGGTCAGGATGCCGCAGTGGCCGTGGTCGGTGTACTCGTCCAGGCACAGGTCGGCCATCAGCACCGTCTCGCCGCCGAGGTCGGCGGCGAGGTCGGCGAGGCAGACCTGCACGATCCCCAACGGGCTGTCGGCGGCCGAGCCGCGGGCGTCCTTGCTGGCCGGGATGCCGAACAGGATCAGGCCGCCGACGCCGGCCCGCACGGCGTCCGCCGCGGCCTTGCGCACGCTGTCCCTGGTGTGCTGCAGGACGCCGGGCATCGAGCCGACCGGCTGCGGCTCGCTGATCCCCTCCTTGACGAACAGCGGCTGGACCAGGTCGCCGGGGCGCACCGGGGACTCCGCCACCAGCCGTCGCATCGCGGCGCTGCGGCGCAGCCTGCGCGGGCGGACGGCGGGGAAGCCGGGTTCTGGAGAGCCAGCACCGGCAAAACCAGCGGTCATAGGCGCTCCTCCGTCCTTCCTGGTCCGACTCTCCTGCGTCCCGGCCGAGCGGGGCGGTCGTTACCTGACCCTGCGGCGCGCGCCGCGACGGCGCTCGCTCGGCCGCCTGACCGGCTCGCCCGCCGCCGCCGCCGCGTCGCGTATCGACGCGCCGTACTCGGCGAGGGCCTCGACCAGCGCCGTCACCGACGGCTTCGGCGCGGTCACGTCCACCCGCAGGCCGAACTCGGCCGCGGTCTTGGCTGTCTCAGGGCCGATCACCGCGATCACCGTGACCGAGTGCGGCTTGCCGGCGATCCCGATCAGGTTCCGCACCGTCGATGACGAGGTGAACAGCACCGCGTCGAACCCGCCGCCCTTGATCGCCTCCCTGATCGGGGCCGGCGGCGGTGCCGCGCGCACGGTCCGGTACGCGGTGACGTCCTCGGCCTCCCAGCCAAGGCCGGTCAGCCGGGTGACCAGCCCTTCGGTGGCGATGTCGGCCCTCGGCAGCAGCACCCGGTTGAGCGGGTCGAGCAGGTCGTCGTAGGCGGGCCAGCAGTTGGCCAGGCCCTCGGCCGACTGCTCGTCCTCGGGCATCAGGTCGGGCGTGATGCCGAACGCGCGCAGCGCGGCGGCCGTCTGCTCGCCCACGGCGGCGACCTTGACCCCGGCGAAGGCCCTGGCGTCCAGGCCGTACTCCTCGAACTTCTCCCTGATCGCGCGGACCGCGTTGGCCGAGGTGAACGCCACCCACTGATACCGGCCGGTGACCAGTCCGCGGACGGCGCGCTCCATCTGCTGCGGGGTACGCGGCGGCTCGACAGCGATCGTCGGGACCTGCTCGGGTACCGCCCCGTGCTCTCTGAGCTGGTCGCAGACGCTGGCTGCCTGCTCCTTGGTCCTCGGCACGAGCACCCGCCAGCCGAACAGCGGCCTGGTCTCGTACCAGGAAAGCGTGCGCTGTGCGCGCACCACCTCGCCGACCACGGCGACGGCCCGGCCATACGCGGTGAGCAGGCTGACTCCGGCGGCCTTGAGATCGGCCGTGACCGTGCCGAGCGTGCACACCACGGTGTGCTGGTCGGTGGTGGTGCCGTTCCAGGTGATCGCGAACGGCGTAGAGTCCGGCCAGCCCGCCGCGATCAGCATCTTGGCGATCTCGGCGATGCCGGTCTCGGCGCCGAGGATGATCAGCGTGCCCCCGGTCGCCGACATGCGGCTGACCTCGGCGGCGTGGATGATCCGCACCTCGCCGCTGACGTCGGCGGTCAGCGGGATCCCGGCGTAGGCGGGCACCGCGGTGGCGGCCGAGATGCCGGGCACGATCTCGAACGGCACCTTGGCCTTCGCGCAGGCCGCCGCCTCGGCCGCGGCGTTGCAGAACAGGAACGGGTCGCCGCCGAACAGCCGGAGCGCGAGCTGGCCGGCCTTGGCGGCCCTGATCAGCAGCTTGGGCTCGGCATCGAGCGCGGCCGAGTCGGTCACGGTGGCATCGGCTCGCAGCAGGTGCGCGATCCGCTCGCTGACCCAGGGCGCCGCCACCACCAGGTCGGCCTCGGCGAGCAGCCTGGCCGCGCGGATGGTCAGCAGGCCCTCGTCCCCCGGGCCGACGCCGACCATGGCCACCAGGCCGGTCGTCCTGCCCGCCGCCTGCCCTGCCGCCCTTCCTGACCCGGCGGGCGCGGGCCGCCCGGCCGTGCCTTCCGTATCGTTGTCCGGCATGGAGTTCACTGCGCATCGTCCCCGTCACTGAGGTGTCCCGCGGACACGTCCGTGTACCTTCCGGCGCCGCGGCTGAGCAGATCGGCCGCCACCTGGCGGCCAAGCCGTTCGGCCTGCGCCGCCGGGCCTGCCGCGCTCGCGCGCAGCGCCCCTCCCCCGTCGGCCGCCGCGACGATCGCGTCGAGCCGCAGTGCGTCCGTCCCGGCAGCATACGCGCCGACCGGCGCCGAGCAGCCTGCCTGCAGCGCGGCGAGCACGGCGCGTTCGGCCGTGGTGGCCGCCCTGCTTGCCGCATCGTCGATCAGCCCGAGCAGGTCGGCCAGGTCGGTACGGCCGGCCGCGCACTCGACAGCGAGCGCGCCCTGGCCGGGGGCCGGGAGCATCTCGTCGGGCTCGAACACCTGGCTGACCACGTCGAGCCTGCCGATCCTGGCCAGGCCGGCGTAGGCGAGCACGATGGCGTCGAGCTCTTTGGCCTCGACCTTCGCCAGGCGGGTACCCGCGCTGCCGCGGATCGGGACCGGCCGGATGTCGGGCCTGGCGAGCAGCAGCTGCGCGGCGCGCCGCGGCGAGCCGGTGCCGACCTTCGCTCCGGGCGGCAGGTCGGCAAGCTTGGCGCCGGTCATGCAGGCCAGAGCGTCGCGCGGGTCGTCGCGCGGCGGCACGGCCGCGAGCACCAGGCGGGGGTCGGCGCCGGTCGGCAGGTCCTTGAGAGAGTGCACGGCGAGGTCGATCTCGCCGCTCAGCAGGCCGTGGCGCAGCGTGCTGACGAAGACGCCTGTGCCGCCGATCTGGGCCAGCTGCGCCTTGCTGACGTCACCGAAGGTGGACAGGCCGACGATCTGCACCGCGCGGCCGGTCCTGGCCGTCAGCAGGTCGGCGACGTGGCCGGACTGCGCCATCGCCATCGGGCTCTTCCGCGAGCCAAGCCGCAGCGGCGTACCGGTCACGGCGCGGCCTCCTCCTCCGGCCCGGCCGGCCAGCCGGCCTCTGGCCTGATCAGCGACTCGACGGCGTCCTGCTCGAGCTCGAAAAGCACGCGCAGCGCGTCCTCGTACGAGCCGGCCCCCGGCGATCCGGCCAGCTCCTTGACCCGCACGGTGGGGCCGTGCAGCAGCTTGTCGGCGACCCGGCCCATGGCCTGTGCGACCTCGCGCCTGGTGCGCGCGTCGAGCCCGGCCAGCCGCCGCTCGAGCCTGGCCAGCTCGGACTCGACCACGGTCGCCGCCTTGGCCCGCAGCGCGACCACGGTGGGCGCCACGCTCGCCGCACGGTCGGCCCTTGCGTACGCGGCGAGTTCCTCGGCCACGATCTGGCGGACGGCGGCGACATCCTCGCTGGCCGCACCTGCCGGGCCGGCCGGGCCGGAGTGGCCGACGCCGCCGCCCGCGGCGCCCATCGCCGCCAGGTCGATCAGCGCGACGCCGGGAAGCTCGCCGACGGAGGCTTCGATGTCGCGCGGCAGCGCGAGGTCGAGCAGGACGAGCGCGGCGGCCCGGCCCGAGCCGGCGTTTCGGGCCCCGGCCGCGGCCGCTACCGCCGCCCGGGTCACCACGTGGCCGGCCGCGCCGGTGCAGGCGATGACGACGTCGGCGGCGGCGATGTCGGCGGGCAGCTCGGCGAGGCTGGTCACGCTGGCACCGTACCTCGCCGCCAGGCGCTCGGCCCGGCCTCGCGTCCGGTTGGCCACGACGATCTGCGCGGCACCCTGCCTGGCCGCCGTCGCGACGGCGAGGGAGCTCATCGCTCCGGCGCCGACCACGAGCACCCGGACGCCGCGCAGCGGCCCGGCGGGGTCCGCCGGACCGCCGAGCCGCCCGACCGCGAGGTCAAGCCCGAGTGTGACCAGGTTCTGCCCGGCGGCGCCGATCCCGGTCTCGGCCTGGGCGCGGCGGCCGGCCCGCTGCGCAAGCCTGCTCACGTCGGACAGCTCACGGCTGAGCGTGCCGAGCTGCCTGGCCACCCTAACGGCCTCGCGCACCTGGCCGAGTATCTGGCTCTCCCCGACCACCATGGACTCGAGGCCGCAGGCAACCGCCAGCAGGTGCTGCGCGGCACGGTCCTCGTAGTAGACGTAAGCGCTGCCGCGCAGCTCGGTCTCGGGCAGCCCCGAGTGCCTGGCGAGCAGCTCGCAGATCGCCGCGACGCCGCCGTGGAAACGGCCAACCTCGGCGTAGACCTCGACCCTGTTGCAGGTGCTGAGCACGAACGAGCCAGCGACGTCGTCGCAGAGCTGCAGGTCGCGCAGCAGCTTGGGCAGGGCATCGGCGGGGACGACGGCGCGCTCAAGCGTCGGCACCTGCGCGCTGGCATGGCTCAGCCCGACGACGAGGACGCTCACGTCCCGACCGCCTCGGCGGACACGCCGCCACCGTCCATGACTGCCCTCCTGTGCCCGCCGAGCGAGGAGACCTCGCGGTCACCCCGGCGAAGCACCCGGACGACCGACCGGCGCTGCGCGTGGAATGCGAGGATCTGCAACTCGATCGACAGGTCGACTTTACGCACGTCCACGCCGTCGGGCACGCTAAGCACGACAGGCGCGAAGTTCAGGATGCTGGTCACGCCGGCCGCCACCAGCCGGTCGCAGATCCCCTGCGCGGCCTGCGCCGGGGCGGTGATGGCTCCGATCATGACGCCGCAGTCGGCCACCACATGCTCGATCTCATCGGCCGCGCGCACCTGGTGACCGGCGATCACGCTGCCAATCACGTGCGGGTCGGAGTCGAGCAGCGCAGCCACGCTGAATCCGCGCGAGGCGAACCCACCGTAGTTGGCCAGCGCGCGGCCGAGGTTGCCCGCTCCCACGATGACCACCGGCCAGTCCTGGGTCAGGCCGAGCTCCCTGGAGATCTGGTAGATCAGGTACTCGACGTCGTAGCCGACTCCCCTGGTGCCGTACGAGCCG
>DATIZP010000046.1:0-3675 GCA_035517035.1 Streptosporangiaceae bacterium
TCGCCGGAGCG
The DNA here is from genome assembly GCA_035517035.1 of Streptosporangiaceae bacterium. Classification (GTDB taxonomy): domain Bacteria; phylum Actinomycetota; class Actinomycetes; order Streptosporangiales; family Streptosporangiaceae; genus Chersky-822. The sequence goes on from DATIZP010000046.1 coordinate 12, forward strand.
GAACCGGGACGGACCGCCCGCATGAGACCGGAGCGGAGCGGGACGACCGCAACCTGCTGGAACTGCTGCAGGAACTACGGGTGGCGGGCCTTGGTGTCCAGGTGCTGTTCGGCTTCATGCTGTCCCTCCCCTTCACCACCCGGTTCGTCAAGCTCAGCCACCCACAGCGCGAGCTGTACCTGGCCAGCCTGCTGCTGGCCGCGATCGCCACGGCCCTGCTGCTGGCGCCGGTCGCCTACCACCGGCTGGTGTTCCGCCGCCGCCAAAAGGAGGTCCTGGTCAAGGACGCCAACATCATGGCGCTCGGCGGCCTGGCCGCGGTGGGCCTGGCCATCTCGGCTGCCGTGCTGCTGGTGGCCAGCTACGTGGCCAAAGGACTGCCGGCGGTGATCATCACGGTCTTTGTCGTCTGCCTCTTCGCCGGCCTGTGGTTCGCGCTGCCGCTCGCCCGCCGCAGGTCCCGGTTCCCGCAGTGAGTTCCGGCACCGGAACGGCCAGGTGAGCTGGCCGAGGTTGCCCGGTGCCCACTGAGCGTACTGCTCGGCCCACTTGGCGTACCGGCCGTCCCACTGGCCGGGGCCGAGGATGATGGCGGCGCAGCGCCACCCCCCATGACCGTGGCTGCGCCCGCGGGAACGTGCGGGTAACTCGTCAGCTGCGCGCCGGCTGTCCTGTTCACTCGTGTGGGGCCTTTGCGTCGTGAGCGTCTGGGCGAGCTGGTGGCGGGAGTGGATGCCGAGCTTCTGGTAGACGTGCCGGAGGTGGTATTCGACGGTCTTGGGGCTGAGGAACAGCGCGGCCGCGGTTTCCCGGGTCGTCTTTCCCCCGGTGAGCAGGAGCGCGATCTGCAGCTCTTGCGGGGTCAGTTCGTCGATCGTGCTCGGGTCCCGCCGTCGCCGGGTTTCGCCCGTGGCCGCGAGCTCGGCGCGGGCGTGAGCCACCCAGGGCTGGGCGTCGAGGCGTTCGAAGGTGTCCGCCGAGGCGCGGAGCTGCTCGCGGGCGAGGACCCGGTTGCGGGCTCGCCGCAACCGCTCTCCGTAGGCCAGCCGGGTGCGGGCCGCCTCGAACGCGTCGGGTGTCTGCTCGTGCAGGCGCAGCGCCTGCTCGAAGTGGGGGGAGAAGTCCGTGTCCGCCGCGAGCAGTCCCTGGCAGCGCTGCACGCGGGCGAGCGACCATGGCTGTCCTTTGGCGGTCGCCATGGCCGTGAACTCGGCGGTGACCCGCTGCGCCTCATCGCCCCGGCCGAGCCGCGTGTAAGCGTCGGCCAGCTCGGCCGCTGGCGAGAGATCGGCATCAGTGATCGCATGCTCGCGCAGCAGTTGCTGCTGATGCTCGAAGTGCGCAGCGGCGTGGGCCGCGTCGCCGAGGCCAAGTTCGAGTTCGCCGAGTGCCGCCGTCGCCCAGATCTCCGACAAACCCGTCCCGAGCTCGTGGCAAAGGCTGAGCGCCTCGGCGGCACAGGCCCGGCACTCCTGCTCCCGTCCGCGGCGCGCCTGCAGGAAGGCGAGCCCGGCCAGGCCGAACGTCAGCTCGGTCTGCTGCCCGCTTTCGCGGGCCAGGTCGATCGCTTCCTGATAGGTGGCCCCGGCGACCGGCCAGCGGTCGGTGGCGACCTGGTCGCGGGCGATCAGGTTGAGCACGAACGGGAGGGCGCCGACCGCCGCGCGTGCCCGGGCGCTCCGCAGCGCGTGTTCGAGCAGCGTGCGCCCGGCGCCGGTCTCCCGCAGGAAGAGCGGCCCGAGGGTCAGCCAGGGGATCAGCTGGAGATCCCCGCGCAGGCCGGCTGAGCTCTCGGCGATCGTGACCGCTTCGTGGACCGCCTCCGCGCCGGCCGCCGCGTCACCGCCGAGGATCCGGGCCATCCCGGCTGTCATCGCAGCCAGAAAACCGGCGCGCGGCGACGGGTCGGCGGGCAGGGCCGCCTGCGCCCGCTCGGCGGCCGATAGCATCGCCGCCGGATTGCCGGCGTAGAAGCAGGCGAAGGCGGCCTCGGCGAGCATCGCGACGGCCCGCTCGGGATCTGCCCTCTCAGCCGCTGCCGTCAGGATCGCGTGGCCGCGCATCACGGGACCGCAGCGCGTCGCGATGTGGCCGGTGAGCTCATCGATCTCGACCAGCATCACCGGATCGCCGGTCGCCGCGCGCGCCTCGCCGAGCAGGGCGACGGCGCGGTCGGTAAAGCCGGCGAGCCATCCCGCCTCGGCCGACTGCCGCAACAGCCGGGCCCGCCGCTCGCCACTGGCCGTGAGCCGCCCGGCCCGCTCGAACGCCGCGGCCGCGGTCGCGTACGCGCTGCGGTCCCGGCCACGGGCGCCCGCCTGCTCGAGCGCTGCCGACGCCGTCTCGTCCGTGCCGGCCGCCGCCGCGGCAAGGTGCCAGGCGCGACGGTCGATGTCCCGGTCGGGCACGGCTGCGGCGAGTGCGCGGTGCGCGTCGCGGCGCTGGCCGATGGGCGCGTCGGCATAGATCGCCGAACGGGCCAGCGGATGACGGAACTCCACCATGCCGTCATGCAACGTGACCAGCCCCGCGCTCTCCGCGGCCGCCAGCGCCGACAGGTCGATCCCGAGCCGCGCTGCGGCCCGCTCAAGCGTTGGCAGGTCACCGGTGTCGCTGGTTGCTGACAGGACGAGAGCCTGCCGGGCGGCCGGGTCGAGCGGGTCGGCCCGCTGCAGGAACGCGCGCGCGATCCTGGCGGAGACGAGTACCGGGGCGCCTTCCGGAGCGAGCGCCAGCTCGTGAGGGCCCGAAGCGAGCTCAAGCAGCGCGAGGGGGTTGCCGGCCGTCGCGCCGTGCAGCCGCTGGGCCGCCTCTGGCGCCAGCCCGGGCACGAGCATGGCCGCCTCGTCGCCGGTCAGGCCGCCGATCCGCAGCACCGGCAGGTCGGCGCCGTCGATCAAGGACGGCTCCCCCTCGCGGACGGCGACAAGGACGGCGATCGGGTCCGCTACCAGCCGCCGGAAGGCGAACAGCAGCGCCTGCGCGCTCGACCCATCGATCCACTGGGCGTCATCGACCAGCACGGCCACCGGGGCCTGCTCCGCGTAAGCGGCGAGCAGGCTGAGCGTCGCGGCGCCGACCGCGAACCGGTCATGGCCGGCCCCCGACCGCAGCGCCAGTGCCCCTTCCAGCGCGGCGGCCTGAGGTGCCGGGATCTTTTCGAGCATCGTCAAGGCGGGGCGGATCAGCTCGAGCAGCGACCCGAACGGGATCTGTGCCTCCGACTCGACGCCGCGCGCACGCAGCAACTGCATCCCGGCGGCGCGCTCAGCTGCGTAGCCGAGCAGCGCCGTCTTGCCGATTCCCGGCTCCCCGACCAGCACGAGCGTCGCGCTGATGCCCGACCGCGCGCGGCTAAGGGCTTGCTCGATCTCTTGCCGCTCAGGATCACGGCCCCGCAGCATGGCGCGATTCTAGGCACCTGATGCGACGCGGAACAGGACTAGGTGCCCCCCGGAAGCGAGACCGGCGACCCCGAATTTAGGCTCGCCCAGAAACCGGGCCCAGGGTGGGCATCGTCGGCGCCGGTCCTGACCTGCGCCTAGCCTCGCGCGTCGGCAGGCAGGTGCGGCGCTGGCGCCCATGATGCTGCCGGCCGGCGCGAAGGGCAAGAGGGGCCAGCACTTCGGGTCACTGGGCGGACCAGGAGGGGGAGAGTAGCGAT
>DATIZP010000047.1:0-6580 GCA_035517035.1 Streptosporangiaceae bacterium
ACGGGCATGCACCCTGCCCTGGCAGCCCGGATGGCCGCAGCGGCCAGGCCGGCGCGTTCTGGCCGTAGCGGTCAACGGGGCATCTGTTGCCTCGGTGCCAGCGGCGAGCTGTGAGATGGTGTCGCTCATGGCGATTGACCCCCTTCGCGAGTCGGTTGCCAAGGGCCGCCGCAGCGTTGACGCGCATGCGGTGGCCCGCTCTGTAAGATGCAGAGGTTGCCCGAGCCGCCTGTGAGCCGTCACACGTCGGCCAGCAACGGCTAGCCTCGGCAAGCAACGGACGGGAACGGCGAGCGTGTGCACGCAGGCCAGCAGTGAAACTCAGAACGTATGTGCGGGTTAGGGCTGGTGCTCGGTCAGACCTGCTACCTTTTCCAGCCGAAGTAACCCCAAGGGCTTGTTGTTTAACAAGCTCGCACCCGAACCCCGAGCCCGGAGGCGCCGGCATGTCAGACGCGATTCTCACCGACGTGGCCGACGGCGTCGCGGTCATCACGATCAACCGTCCGCAGGCGCGCAACGCCGTCAACGGCGAAGTCGCCCGCGGCATGGCGGCGGCCACCGACGAGTTCGACGCCAGGGCCGACGTGCGGGCGATCGTGATCACCGGGGCGGGCGGAACGTTCAGCGCCGGCATGGACCTGAAGGGGTTCCTGTCCGGGGACGCGCCGATGGCCCCCGGCCGGGGGTTCGGCGGGATCGCCGAGCGGCCTCCGGCCAAGCCGGTGATCGCCGCGGTCGAGGGTTACGCCCTGGCCGGAGGCTTCGAGCTTGTGCTCTCCTGCGACCTGATCGTCGCCAGCGAGGAGGCGAGGTTCGGCCTGCCCGAGGTCAGGCGCGGGCTGGTGGCCGGGGCCGGCGGGCTGCTGCGTCTGCCCAGCAGGATCCCGTATCACGTCGCGATGGAGATCGCGCTGACCGGCGAGCACTTTCCTGCCGGCAGGCTGGCGGAGGTCGGGCTGGTCAATAAGCTGGTTCCGGCGGGGCAGGCGCTCGCCGCGGCGAAGGAGCTTGCCGCGCGGGTGGCGCTCGGTGCGCCGCTCGCGCTCGCCGCGACCAAGCGGGTCATCGTGGAGTCGGCCGACTGGCCGGCCAGCGAGGCCTTCGCAAGGCAGTCCGAGGTGATCGGGCCGGTCTTCGTCTCGAAGGACGCGACCGAGGGCGCGATGGCGTTCGCCGAGAAGCGGTCGCCGGCCTGGCGCGGCGAGTAACCCGCCGACGCCGCGGCCCGCGCCGCCGCGCCAGCCAGGTGCGCGAACGCCGCGCCAGCCAGGTGCGCGAACGCCGCGCCCGCCAGGTGCGCCGGACCGCGGTTGGGAGGCAGACACAACGTGAGTGAGCCGGTCGGGTCACCCGGAGGCGAGCGGGCTGGCACGCGCGAGTCGGCCGGGCGTCCCGGAGGCGAGCGGGCTGGCACGCGCGAGCCGGCCGGGCGTCCCGGAGGCGAGTGGGCTAGGGCCTGTCCCGTAGATCATGGGATTGGGTCATGGAGCCAGATCCTGATGGCTCGGCTCGCGGTCTGGCACGGCCTGTTCCCCGGAGATGATCTTGATGGATGTGGCGGATGTCCCAGAATACGCAGTGGATGTGGCATCCATTCCACTGACACGCAGGTGATCATGGGAGGTTTCGGCTGGTATGCGGGGATCCGGGCCGTTGTGGTCGGCCGGGCGGCCGCGGCCGCCCGGCACGGAGGTCAGCCGCGCTGCTCCGGGTTGTCCGTAGCCGGTGATGCCGCGTGGAGGAGACGTCGGTGCCAGCGGAGATCCATGGGACAGGCGCTAGCACGGGTGCGCCGGTCGGGTCACCCGGAGGCTAGCGGGCTAGCACGGGTGCGCCGGTCGGGCTTCTCGGAGGCGAGCGGGCTAGCACGGGTGAGCCGGTCGGGTCACCCGGAGGCGAGCGGGCGGACACCGTGACCGAGCGGCTGGTTAGCGTCGTCGTGCCGTTCTACAACAACGCCGATCATCTCGGGCAGTGCCTGGCCTCGATCGCGGCGCAGAGCCACGCCGCCCTCGAAGTGATCATGGTGGACGACGGGTCCACCGACGGGAGCGTGGACATCGCCCGCGCCCAGGCCGCGGCCGACCCGAGGTTCCGGCTGGTCGGCGTGACGAACGGCGGTCCCGGCTGGGCGCGCAACCACGGCGTCGCCGCGGCGACCGGCGAGTTCCTCGCGTTCGTGGACGCCGATGACGTACTGCCGCCCGACGCGTACGCGACCATGCTGGCCGTGCTCGCCGCGTCGGGCTCTGACTTCGTCTCCGGCGGGGTGCTGCGGCTGTCCGCTGCCGGGCTCGGCAAGTCCGGGCTGCACGATCGCGCGATCAAGGCGAAGAAGCTGCGCACCCACATCAGCCGCTCGCCCGAGCTGTTCTACGACATCTCGGTGTGGAACAAGCTGTTCAGGAGGTCGTTCTGGGACGCCAGCGCGCTCACCATCCCCGAGGGCATGGTCTGGGAAGACCTGGTCGCGATGACCCAGGCCCACGTCCTGGCCACCTCGGTGGACGTGATCACCGACCCGATCTATCACTGGCGCGACCGGGACAAGGGCGAGCTGTCGATCACGCAGTCAAGGACCAGGATCGGCAACCTCAGGGACCGGATCGCGGCGCTGCGCATGATCGACGACTTTCTCCGGGCCCGGGCCAGGCCGGCCATGGTTGCCGAGCATCAGCGGAAAGCCCTTGTTAACGACCTTTGGCTTTATGTCAGGGATCTTCATCTGGCCAGCGCGGCCTACCAGACCGAGTTCGCTGACCTGGTCGGCGGGTACCTGCGGCAGGTGAGCCCGCGGGTGCTGCGCGGCCTTCCGGCCACCCACAAGCTGGCCTATTACCTGATCGCGCGGGGCCGCGAGGCCGAGCTGGTGACGCTGGCCAGGTGGCTGGCCGAGCACCCGGGCCGGACGCCGCCGATGGTGCGGGTACGCGGCAGGCGCTACGCCGACCTGCCGTTCCGGCAGGACCGGGCGCTGGCGATCCCGGCGCGGGTGTACCGGCCGCAGTGGCGTGACCTCGACCCGCACGTGCGGGTGGACGAAATCTCCTGGCGCGGCGACCGCCTGGTAATCGCCGGCTCGGCCTACGTGCCTTCGGTGGACGTCGGGAGCCGACGGCACGCCGGCAAGCTGCTCGTGCTGCTGGCGCGCGGCGGGCGCCGGCCGCCCGTGGTGCTGCGCGCGCGGTCGGTCCTGCGATCCGACGTGACGCAGGCGTCGGGCCAGGACAGGTACAGCTACGACTGGTCGGGCTTCCGCGGCGAGATCCCCGGGCGGGTGCTGCGGGCCGGGCGGCGCTGGCTGGCCGGCGACTGGGACTGCTACCTGCTGGTGCGCGGCCGAGCGACGTGGCGGCCGGTCCGGCTGCACACGCCGGGGCCCGACGCGGAGCGGCCGGCGCCACGCGAGATCGCACCCGGGCTGTCGCTGGGCGCGGTCTGGGCGGGCGGGCGGCTGGTGCTGCGGCTGCGCCCGCAGAAGCCGTCGGCCGAGCCGGGGGTGTCCGTCCGGCCGGCGATGTGCGTCCGGCAGTCATGGGGTCCAGATGGCGCGCTGATGCTGCGGGGCGCTGCGGTCGCTGGCGATTGCCGGGTCGTGCTTTCTCATCTGGACGGCTGGGGCTGCTACGAGCTGCCTGTTCCTGCCGACGGCGGGGCAGGCGAGGGTTTCAGCGCCGCCGTGTCGGTCGGCGCGATGGAGGCTTTCGGCGAGCGCCGGCCGCTGCGTGACGGGCGGTGGGCCGTCGGACTGCGCGGGCCGGACGGCGAGCCCGTGAGCGGCGCCTGGGCGATCGAGACCCGGCCGGTGACCGTCGGGCCGAAGGTCTACCGCTGCGGTGTGCTCAGAGGACCCGATCACGCGGGGCCCGGTGAGGCAAGGCCCGATGAGGCGGGGCCTGGTCAGGCGGGGCCCGGTCACGCGGGGCCGGGCCAGGCCGGGTCTGGCCTGATCCTGACCGTCGGCCCGAAGCTGGGTCCGGCCGAGCGCGGCAGGATCCGGCGGCGCCTGCTCCGCGACATCTACTACCGTGCCCAGCGGCTGATGCCGGTGCGGGCGGGGACGATCCTATTCAGCAGCTTCCACGGCAAGCTGTGCGGCGACAACCCGCGCGCGATCGCCGACGAGCTGCGCCGACGCGGCGACAGCCGGGAGCACATCTGGGCGGTCAGCGACTGGTCGGTGCCCGGGCCGCCGGGCGCCCGGACCGTGCTGACGGGGACCACGGCGTACTTCGCCGCGCTGGCCAGGTCGCGGTACCTGGTCGTGAACGACCATGTGCCGCTGCCGTACCGCAAGCGGCGCGGCCAGCGGCACGTGCAGACCTGGCACGGCACCCCGCTCAAGCGGCTCGGCTACGACATCGGCGTGCCGAAGATGGCCAGCGGACGACGATACCTGGAGTACATGGCCGGCGATGTCGCCCAGTGGGATCTGCTGCTCTCCCCGAACCCGTTCAGCACCCCGATCATGCGCCGAGCCTTCGGGTACGACGGGGAGGTCAGCGAGACCGGCTACCCGCGCGACGACGCGCTGGTGACGGCGGGGCCGGCCGTGGCGGCCGCGGCGGACGAGATCAGGCGGCGGATCGGCCTGCCGGACGGTCGGCGGGTGGCCCTGTACGTCCCGACCTGGCGTGACAACGCCCATGACGCGGCCGGACGGTACCTGCTCGACTTCCGGCTCGACCTGGCCGCGGCCGCCGAGCGGCTGGCCGGCCAGTACGCGCTCGCGATTCGCGGCCATCACCTGATGACCGGCGGGATGCCCGCAGGCTCGCCGCCCGGGTTCGCCTTCGACGTCACCGGGTACCCCGACATCAATGACCTGCTGCTCGTGGCCGACGTGCTGATCACCGACTACTCGTCGGTCATGTTCGACTTCGCGCCGACCGGCAAGCCGATGCTGTTCTTCACCTATGACCTCGAGCAGTACCGGGACCAGATCCGCGGCTTCTACTTCGACTTCGAGGCCGACGCGCCCGGGCCGCTGCTGGCAACCTCCGGCGAGGTGGTAGACGCGCTGGCCGATCTTGACGCGGTGACGGCACGGTATGAGGCGCCTAGGGCGGCGTTCATCGCCAGGTTCTGCCCGCTGGACGACGGGAAGGCCTCGGGGCGAGCCTGCGACCGGATCTTCGGTACCTGACATGCATGTGGATAGCCGGAGATTTGCCGGTAGCGTACTGATCGCGGCCAGTGCTGCTGTGGGTGGCGTCCGCACGAGGCGCATGGATCGCACGAGTCGCGCGGGCCGCACGAGCCGCCTGGATCGGATAGGCCACATGGGCCGCACCTGCCGCGTCGACCACACGAGTCGCGCGGGCCGCAGGAGCCGCGTGGACCGCACGAGCCGCACCACGCCGGCCCTCGCTGGCCGGGAAAGGTATGCGCATGCGTCGCCTTCAGGCAGACGCGGCTGAGGCCGCCGACCAGGGGGGGCTCGCGGCCGCCGCGGCGCCCGGCCGCGAGGCCCGGACCGGCGGGCTGCCCGGCTGGCTGATTGCCGCGGTACCCGCCGTCGCCGAGCTCGCCGTCGGCGGGTACCGGATCGGCGCGCCGTCGCTCTGGCGGGACGAGGCCGCCACGATCTCGGGGTCGCAGCGGCCGGTCGGCGCGATCTTCTCGCTGGTCAGAAACCAGGACGCGGTGCACGGGCTGTACTACCTGCTGATGCATCCCCTGATCGCGGCGTTCGGCACGTCGGAGACGGCGCTGCGGCTGCCGTCGCTGATCGCCATGTGCCTCGGCGTGGGCCTGACCGCCGTGCTCGGCCGGCGGCTGGCGGCAGCCGCGGAGATGCCACGGCCCGACCTGGTCGGGCTGCTCGGCGGCCTGCTGCTCGTCGCGGTGCCGCTGACCACCAGGTACGCACAGGAGGCCAGGCCGTACGCGCTGACCACGCTGTTCGCCGTGCTCGCGACCTACCTGCTGCTCCACGCGGCCGAGCGTGATCGCTGGCCGTGGTGGACCGGCTATGCGGCTGCACTGGCGCTGGCCTGCCTGTTCAATATGTTCGTCGTGCTTCTGGCCGCGGCGCACGGTGTCAGCCTGCTCGCCGCACGTGGCGGCAGACGCTGGCTCCACGCCGGGCGTCCGAGTTCAGCGGGCCTGGCCGGAGATGTCGGCGGACCTGTGGACGCGGCCGGAGACGTCGGCTGGACGGTGGGCCATGGCGCGGCGACGGATACCAGGCCGACGGTCGCCGGCCGGGTGCTGTGGCACTGGCTCGTGGCTGGGGTGGCCGCGGCCGTGGTGGTGGCGCCGGTCGCGTTCCTCAGCGCTGCTCAGTCGGCCCAGCTGAACTGGATTACTGCGCCCACGGCGTCCACGGTGGCGTCGCTGTTGCGGGACTTCGCGGGAACGACGCTCCTGGTCCCGCTGGTCGGCCTAGTCGCGCTGGTCGGCTGCGCGGCCGGCCTCGGCATCCGCCGCGGCAGCGGGCTGACACTGGCCGCCGTGTGCCTGCCGTGGTTGGTGCTGCCGCCGGTCCTGCTGCTCGCGGTCTCGTTCGCCCATCCGCTCTTCGTCGAGCGGTACGTCGTGTTCTGTCTTCCGGCGCTCGCGCTGCTGACATCTG
>DATIZP010000048.1:0-56598 GCA_035517035.1 Streptosporangiaceae bacterium
GCTAGCCGGACGATCTCATCGCCGCCACGATCTCCGCTACGGCGGACACGATCTGATCGAGGCTCCTGGCCACGTCGGGGGCGAGCGACGCGTCGGCAATCGCCCGCTGCATGCGGTCTTTCGCGGCGTGCCGGGCGTCACGGCTCGGCGCGACCCGGCTCGCCAGCCGACACGGCAGGGCGAGGGCAAGCACGACGGCGACCTCGGGCCGCAAGGGCATGCCGCCGGCGGCGGCCGCCCGCACCTCATCGACCACGTGCTGACGGGCGGCTGCGTCGATGACCGGATACCGGGTGGACCGCAGCCTCGACGGCCGATCGCGGCCGAGCACTCCCTCGCCGACCAGCCGGTCGACGACCCGTCCGGTCAGTCCGGCTCGCCGAGGCCGAGCAGCGCGGCGGCGGTACTGCCGGTGATTCGCCCGACGTCGCTGTCGTCGAGCCCGGCGTCACCGAGGTAGGACAGGTGATGCCGGAACTGCGGCTCATCGCAGTAGGGGTAGTCAGTGCCGAACAGCATCCGCTCGGCGCCGAGAATCCGGCAGGCGCTGGCCAGCGCCTCGGGTGACCCGGACACGGTGTCGTAGTACATGCCGCGCAGTCCCCCAATGACCTCGTCAGCGCTCTTGCGGGTCACCCGCGCCGCCAGGAACGGGATCGTGCCGCCCAGGTGCGGAACGATGAACTTCAGGCCGGGATACCGCCCGGGCAGGCCGGCCAGGATCAGCCGCAAGGCCGCCGCGGTGTCCTCGAACGGCGCGCCGACCAGCCAGGCCAGGTTGTGCCCAGCGAGCCAGGGCGTGCCTTCCTGGCCTACCGGATGGAGGAACACTATTGCTCGGCGCCGGTCGAGTTCGGCGAGCACTGGGCCGAGCACGGGATCGTCGAGTTGATGACCCGCCACGCTGCAGCCGATGGTGAACCCGACGACGGCCGGGAGATCGGCGACCCTGGCGATCTCGGCGAGCGACTGGTCGGGGTGTGGCAGCGGGAGCGCGGCGAAGGTCAGAAACCGGCCCGGCTGCTCGGCGCACAACTCGGCGAACAGATCGTTGCCCACCCGCGCGGCCTCGGCTGCCGCGGCCGGGTCGGGCAGGTACGGCTGCGCCTGCGACACGGATAGCACCTGCATGTCGATACCGGCCTTGTCGAGCAGGGCGAGGCGTTCGCCGATGCTCTGCCCGGCGAGCGCCGCGGCCGCCACCGGGGGCAGGCCAGGCCGGCCGATCAGTTCGAGGTACCGCGGCGGGTAGTAATGCGCGTGCACGTCGATGATCACTGAGCGCCTCCCTCTCTACCGCCCCGGTCGTCGCCGGAGAGGCTGCTATGAGGATCCTCGCAGTGGGACAGACGGGACGAGGATTTCCCGGCTGACTGTCTGCCGTTGCTTACCCTGCGCAGCCCGCCGAAGGCCGGCGAGCGCGCTACCACGACGACCCCGATGATCAGCGCGGCGATCCCGCCCGCTTCCATCGCGAGCGTGCCGACCGAGATCTGGACCCGGTCGCCGAATACGACGATTCCCAGTGCGATGCCGGCGACGGGCTCGCCCGCGGCGATGGCGGGCAGCGAGGCACGCAGCGGGGCCGCGCTGAACGCGCTCTGCATCAGCCAGAAGCCGACGATGGCCGCGCCGACCAGGGCGTAGGCCGGCCAGCTGATGAACAGCATCGTGACCGAGTGCGACTTTCCCAGCAGGATCTCCAGCGTCTGCCTGGTCAGCGCATCCTGAATGCCGAAGACCAGGCCGGCCCCGAGACCGGTGAGGGTGGCACGCACGTGCCCGCGCCGGTGGTGGCCGGCCCGCACGGCGGCGAAAGCGATGCCCGCGATGATCGCCGCCGCGTACCAGTGCGAGAACGAGCCGAACGACAGGCCGACGGGCTTGGTCGACCGGGTCATCGACAGCAGGGTCACGCCGCCAATCAAGATGAGCGCGCCGGCCACCTCGGTGAGCTTGACGGCCTGCCGGGACATCGGGACGGCCAGCACCAGGGCCCAGATCAGGTAAGTGGTCAGCAGGGGTTCCACGAGCGTCAGCTCGAGGTGGCCTATCGACCAGGCCGCGAGCAGATAGCCGGCCACCATGCACGCGATGCCGAGCAGCCACCTCGGCTTACCCAGCAGGTCGGCGAAGATCCGCAGGCTGAGGAACCGAGACTCAGGCTCCTGCTCGGCGGAGTACTGCTGGAGAACGAAGCCGATGCCGAGCAGCACGGCAGCCACCAGGGTGGTCACGTAGTCCACATCCAGGTCCACGGTGCTCATTCTCTGCCAGAAGCGGGCGTCATTTCGCCGCGCAGGAGTCCAGGGCGCGCCGACTCAAGTTGGTATCGTTCGGCTTAGCGGCGAGCGACAGAGGGTGGCAGCGCGGGATGGGCGACCGGGACCTGATGCGCGCCTCGGACGACGACCGGCAGCAGGTCGTCGACCGGCTGCGGGCGGCCTTCGAGGACGGCCGGCTGAAAATGGAGGAGTTCACCGATCGCGTGGGACTGGCCTATCAGGCAATCACCTACGGCGACCTGGCCAAGCTGCACGCCGACCTGCCTCCGGCCGGCCCGGAGGCCGAGCCGCTGCCCGCCCCGGCCTCCGCTGCCTCGCCCGCTGCAGCCGCTAGACGCAGCGCCTTCGCTGACCTGCCCGCACCGCTGAAGGTGCTCTGGACGACATGGCTGGCCGCCGTGTCGATCAACGTGGTGGTGTGGGTTCTGGTCATGGGGACAAGCGGGCACTTCATCTACCCATGGCCAGTCTGGGTGGCCGGCCCTTATGGCGCCGCGTTGCTGGCCATTTCCGTGCCTGTGGTGCACGGCCGCCGCAGCCGTCGGCTTGCGGCGCCACTGCCGTCCCCAGGTGAGCCTGACTCGCGCCGCCAGCTCGGCTGGTAGCCCGATGGTCCGCGAACTCGGGGTATCGCCGTCGGACGACGGCCCGGGCCGCCACGACCGCGCTTGGCCTTGGTGGCGGCCCGGGCCTGCTTTTAGTCGCCGGTGATGACGCCAAGCAGCTTGAGGCGCTCTACGGCGAGCGTGCGGGACGGGTTAGTTGCCGCCCCCGCGGCCCACTCCCGCCAGACGGGCCAGCGGTCCCGGTCATAGTCCTCGTGGTCGAACTCGACGTCATCGAGTGTCATGTCGCGGACGAGCCGCATCTGGTCGGGATCATCGAGCCCGGGCCAGAGCAGGTAGTCGATCGTCCAGGTCAGCCGCGGCGTGCCGCCCCGAGCGCAGTTGAACAGGTGCGCGTGAAAGGCGACCACGTCACCTGGCTCGGTCTCGACGACGACGTGCGGCCAGTCCGGCCAGTCCGGCTGGGCGAAGCCAGACGTGCCCGGCTCAGCCCGGCAGTAGGCCCAGAGCTGGCGCTCGTAGTCGGGAATGTGCGAGCCGGGGATCAGGCGCAGGGCCCCGGTCGCGGCGGTGCGTGGCTCGAGGTCCACCCAGACGGCCAGGCCGGGGATGGCAGGGCCGAGACGGGTATGCCAGGTGGAATCACCGGTGAAGCAGGTGGCGATGCCCACCGAAGGCACGGTCGGGCCGCCGAGCAGTTCGGCCGACACCAGGAATGTCCGCTTATCGTCGGCGATGAGCGACTGGCTGAACGGTGCCCGGTCCACCGAAAGTGGCAGGTAATCTCCGCTGATCCCGCCGGTCTGGTCCGGCTCGGTGCCGAGCTGCCCGAAGGCGTCGGCTAGAGCGCTGCTGATCTCATCGCGCAGCGCCGCCATCTCGGACTGGCTGAACAGCCCGCGCAGCGTCACATACCCGAACGTGCTGAAGTGCAAGATCTGCTGGTGCGTAAGCATGAGGAATTGCTCCTTGTCGGCTCGGCTGATCATGGCTAGGCGCGAGCCGGACAGGAGGTGCACGAGCAGCTCAGGTTCATCGCCGCATGCCCGCAAGCATATCCAGCCAGGGCCACCTCCCGGCGGCTGGACAACGGACGGTCAGCCGGCGCTGCGCTGAAGCTCCCACGCCGCTTCGATGGCGTCCTCAATGGCGCCAGCATCGCCTCCGGCGAGGTCAGCAACGACCATCATGTGCTTGATGTACCTGGTCGGGACGCTGAAGGTCAGGGGGAACTGCCGCAGGATCGAGCCGCGGTAATCGAAGTCGGCGCGGATCACCAGATGCGTGTCATCCAGCTGGCGTGCAACCAGCCTGCCGTGGTAGCGCCATACGGCCAGCCCTTCCGACGCGGTGCGGCGCACATCCGCCAGGGCCTCGGCCAGTCGGGCCACATCGTCGATACTCACCCTTCCACCATGCCTCACCCGGGGCACCGAGAACCGCTCGAACACGGCCTCAGCATCCCGGCCCAACCTGCCCGGTGCCAGAGACCGGGCCGCGCGATGGCCACCCTCGGCTGGGCTCCCATCCGAGAATCTGCCGGGAGATCGAGTGGGTCTTGGCGGCTTGCAGAACGTGCCAGGTGCCCAGAACGTTCGTTGCGACGATCTCGGCGGGGGTGCCCGCGGAGTCGTGGGCGATGGCTCCAGCGTGCACCACCGCCTCGCAGCCCTGCATCGCGCCCAGGACCGCCGCCTCCTCGCGGAGGTCGTGATGTTCGGGCCCGCCACCGTCTGCAACTGAGCCGCAGGAACCTGACCAAGCTGGCCGGCGAACCAGCCTGGGTCTATGTGGGCGATGTCGCCTGCGCCGTGGTGGCGGGCTTCCGGTCCGCGCTCAGGCCACGCAGCGTCGCCAGCGTCCGCTCTGCCCATTCCTGGGCCGCGCCGCGGCTCTGCTCAATGTGCTCGAAGTCGCCAAAGTAGGTGACCGAGGCATGCCAGTGACCGCCGGCAAACTGAACGAACATCATCGAGTCGTCGGCGTGCACGACGAAGAAGTCCGATCCAGTTGTCCATGTCGCGGCACTAGCTGGTCCTGATGACATTTTCTCCTGCTCTCCCACACCGGGTCATGGCCGCACCACCGTCAGGTGCCGTCCCCTGGCCAGGCTCTCGGGCGGCGGCAGCCTTGCACGCGAGTTCCACAGCCGCGAGCAGTGCCGCGAGTCTAGTCTCCGCGCGCTTATGCCTCTCCGCCTCCACCTCGCCCTTAGTGCGTTGCTGGCAACTGCGCCCAGGCCCGGCCGTCCCAGCGTTCGATCAAGATCTTCCCGAGGGGGCTGCCGGAGCTGTAAGAACCCGCCGACCAGGCATCGGACGACGAGGTTACGCACACAGCCTGCAGCAGGCTCTGATCAGCGGAGGAGATGACCGAGCCGCCCGGGCTCGGGCTGGCCTCCTGCCTCCAGGACCGGCCATCCCACCTCTCTGTCAGCGTGAAGACCGCCGGGTCTACGTCGGTGTCGGCGAAGTAGTAGCCGACCGCCCAGGCCGTGTCGCCCGGGCCGGCGGCGATCGCGGTGAGGGTGCTGCCGCGGGAACGGGTCGGCCTGGGGCTGACCACTTGCTTCCATGCCCGGCCGTTCACCGCTCGATCAGCGCCTGGTCCACGGTCTTGGTGCCCACGTTCCCCGCCGCCCAGGCCCCCGAGGCTCCTGCAGTGGTCACCGCGTTCAGCTCGCCGCCGTCCCGGCCTCCGGGGTTCGGGCTGGCCACGTACTTCCAGGCGTGGCCGTCCCACCGCTCGATCAGCGGCCTGATCGGGCGACCGTAGTAGCCGACCGCCCACGCATCGGATGACCCCGCAGCAGCGACGCCATCCAGCTCGCTCCCGGCGTGCGAGCCGCCCGGGCTGGGACTGGGCACCTGCGTCCAGGCGTGGCCGTTCCACCGCTCGATCAAGGTCCTGACCACCGAACCGCTGAGGAGGTAGTAGCCGACCGCCCAGGCACTGGACGGCCCGGCGGCAGCGACGCCGTACAGGAAGCTGCCATGCGCGCCGCCCGGGCTGGGACTGGGCACCTGCGTCCAGGCGAGGCCGTTCCACCGCTCGATCAGGGTCTTGATCGCATGACCGTTGTTGTAGTAGCCGACCGCCCAGGCGCTGGACGAGGTGGCCGCGGCGACCGAGTTGAGCAGGCTCTCCCTGGCGTCGCGCGGGCTGGCGGCTGTCACATGCTCCCAGGCCACGCCATTCCAGTGCTCAAGGAGCGGCCCGCCGGTCGCCGCCGAGCCCGCCGCCCAGATGTCACCAGCGGAGACCGCGGCCAGGCTGTTCACCCGGTTGAAATGACTCCAGAAGAACAACCCGCTTATGTTCCTGCTCGGCGCCGGCCCGGCCCGGCTGCGAAACGAGTCTGCCGCCGGCGAGCTATGAGCACACGAGGCCAGCGCCGCGAGAATCGCAGTCGCAACGACCACCTCACGGCAACGCGAGCCCGGCCCGGCCAGTCCATGAGCCACCCCTTGGCGCACTACGACCTTCTCAGTGTCGCACCGACCGCCCGCCACGAGCGTCGGATCAGCAGTGGCGCAGAACCAGGGGTTGATGTACATAGAGCCCTGATGCCAGGTATGTGTTGCCTGCCACCCGGAAATAGGTATCCACTGCGGAGGGTATGGCCGGGATCGTCTGCTGTTCCCAGGCAAGTGCGTGCAGCCTCAGGCCTGTCACTGTGGCTGATCGGCGCCGGGTCATTGTTCCCGCAGACCGATGCCGGCTCATCGTCTGCTCACCCTCATGAGCGCGATGGTAATTGCGCTTCTGCGCAAAGAGAATGCCAGCTACGTGGCCAGGCGGCAGCGCCGGGGTGCGGGCGCCGCGCAGTACACCAGGGCGCTAGCCGTGTCCGGCCGGATTGCCTGGGCGCTCATCGACGGAACACTCGCCCGGATCAGCCCGCCATGGTCAGTGGTCAGCCGCCAGGTCTCGCTGTATCCGTATCCGTGGCCGCCGGCGCACCCCGGGGGCGGGGCCCTGGGGTACGAGACGCTAGCCACTGGCCCGGCGCGGACGCTCTGGGCGGCTGGACCCGTGCTGTACCGGGTCAACGAGGCGACGATGCGGGCCCGGAGCATCACCGGCTTCGGCACCGTCGACAACGTCGCCGTCCTCGGCCAGACCCTGTGGGTGCAGGCCGACGATGGCGTCGTCTACCAGCTAGCCCTGCACAGGCCCAGCGTTCCTGGCCACCCGGGCCGGACGGAAGCAGGCGGGCAGGAGAACGGCGGACCGCAGATCAGGAACTCGTGAGGATGACGAGTTGCTGGGTCGCTCGCGTCATCGCGACGTAGCGGTCGACCGCTCTTTCGATGCCTGTGCCGAACGTTTCCGGGTCGATGAGGACGACCAGGTCGAATTCGAGTCCCTTCGACAGTTCCGGGGTCAGCGACCGGACGCGGGAACTCGCCAGGAACGCGGCATGGCCGACGACGCAGGCGATCCCTTCGGCATGCGCGGCGAGCCAGGTGTGGAGGATCGAATCCAGATCCGTGGCGGATCCGTGCACGACGGGGACGCCGGTGCTGCGGATGGAGGTCGGCACGTTGGCGTCCGGGAGCGCGGCACGGATGATCGGCTCGGCTTCGGCCATGACCTCTTCCGGCGTCCGGTAGTTGATGCTCAGGGAGGCAAGGCTGATCCGGTCGAGCCCGATCCGCTCCAGCCGCTCCTGCCACGACTCGGTGAACCCGTGCCTGGCCTGGGTTCGGTCCCCCACGATGGTGAAGCTCCGGGACGGGCAGCGGAGCAGCAGCATCTGCCACTCCGCGTCGGTCAGTTCCTGAGCCTCGTCCACGACGACGTGCGCGAACGGGCCAGCGAGCAGATCCGGGTCGGTGCCTGGCAGCCCCGACTCGTCGACCAAGGCGTCCCTGAAGTCCTCGCCGCGCAGCATCGTTACCAGGCCGACGCCGTATTCGTCGTCGGCGGCCTCGATCAGGTTGTCGACCACCCTGGCCATGTACTCGCGTTCGGCGGCGACAAAGGCCTCCTCCAGGTGCTTACGCCGGGACGACTCGGGGTCGCCGAGCCGCTGCCGTGCCGCGTCCAGGAGCGGCAGGTCAGAGGTCGTCCAGGCCTGGGCGTCCGCGCGCTGCAGCTTCGCGATGTCATCTCCGCTCAGCCAGGGAGCACACAACCGCAGGTAGGCGGGTACCGACCACAGGTCTGAGACAAGATCAGTCGCCCAGAGCAGCGGCCACGCGCGGTTGAAGGTCGTGGTCAGCTCCTTGTTCTGCAGCAGCGACGTGCGGAGCAGGTCAGCGGGGACATCGCCGTCGCGCTTATCCATCAGGATCGTGAGCAGCTCCTCCCAGATCTGGTCGCGCGACTCGTTGTGCGGAGTTCCGGGTTCTGGTGCGTCGAACGCCTCGGCCCAGTCGTCGGGGCTCAGCGCGATGTCGGACCAGTGAGTCTCGACCGTCATCGCCTTCTTAGGCGGCCGCTCGTAGAACCTGACGGCCGCCTCGATCGCCTTCACCAGGTCCGCGGACGACTTCAGGCGGGCCACGTCCGGGTCGGTCTCGATCGCTGCCGCGGCCCCCTCGGCGACGAGGTCCCGCAGGGTGCAGGTCTGCACGCCCTCCTCGCCCAGGCTGGGAAGGACGTCGGCGACGTAGGCGAGGTAAGGCTGGTGCGGGCCGATGAACAGCACGCCGCCGCGGTGGTGACCGAGACGGGGGTCGGAGTAGAGCAGGTAGGCGGCGCGGTGCAGGGCGACGACGGTCTTGCCCGTCCCCGCGCCGCCGTCGACGACGAGAGCGCCGCGGGATGCCGCGCGGATGATGGCGTCCTGGTCGGCCGCGATGGTGCCGAGCACGTCTCGCATCCGGGCCGACCGACTGGCGCCCAGGCTGGCGATGAAGGCGGACTGGTCGTCGAGCGCGGCGGCGTGCCCTTCAAGCCCGTCCGCGGAGAAGACCTCGTCCCAGTAGTCGCTGATCCGGCCGCGGGTCCAGCGATACCGGCGGCGGCTGGCCAGGCCCATCGGGTTGGCGTGGGTCGCTCCGAAGAACGGCTCAGCCGCTGGGGAGCGCCAGTCGAGCAGCAGCCTGCGGCCGGCGCTGTCGGTGAGGCCAAGTCGTCCGATGTACACGGGCTCGGGGCTGTCCGCGCTGACCATGTGCCCGAGGCACAGGTCCAGTCCGAAGCGACGCAGGACGCGGAGGCGAGCGGCCAGCCGATGGACCTCCATGTCCCGGTCCATCGCCGCCTGGCCGATGCCGCCGGGCGCCTTGCGCTCGGCATCGAGGCGGACGGACAGGTCGGCGACCGACTGTTCGAGGCTCTCCGCGATCGCCGCGAAGTGGCGCTCGTCCCTGCCGATCAGCGTCGGGTCGGCCTTGCGGGACAGGCGGTCGGGAAGGTCGAACGCGCTCGTGGTCAGCGGACTCACGGCATCCCCCATTTCGCAGGTTCTGGCCCCGGCCTGCGATTGTGCATCACCACCCGGGTCTTGCCGCAAGTCCCCCTCTGCGCTATATGTTGAAAATGGAGGGGAGTCGGTGCTAGTCGGCGACCAGCGCGTCCGTCAGGGCGTCGATGCCTGCCAGCCGGCTCGACAGGTCCGGGCTCAGCGAGTACCGGGCCGCTAGTTCGGCCGGGGCGGTGTAGGACACGCGCGTCTGCCCATCGTCGTCCCAGACCGCCACCTTGAGCGGCAGGTCAAGCGCCGCCAGCGGCGCGGCCGCCATCACGGGTGTCCCCGCTGCCGGGTTGCCGAACAGCACGAGGGTGGTGGCACGCAGTTCCAGGCCGGCCTCCCGGGCTTCGGCGCTCTGGTCGATCACCCCGAACACCTTCATTCCCTTGGCACCGAGCAGTTCGACGAGCCGCGCGACCGTGTCTGGGACGTTTCGCGGGCTCTCTTTCGTGACGAACTTCCGGCCGCCGGCACCGTTGTCGCTCATTCCCGCCTCCCTGTCGCCATGGTGCTCAGTCTGGTACAGCGTCCGTGCCTCCGCTCGTTGCGTCAGCAGTTCGAGGAACGCACCGACCCGGAGCCCTTCCTGAGCGCTGTGCCGGAACAAGCTCTCGGTGTTGACGGAGTACAGGTTCCGGCGGCCGGTCCGCGTCCGGGTGAGATAACCAGCGGCTACCAGATCGGCCACGATGGCCTGGACGGCGCGCCACCTGGTTGGCGGTGACGAACTGGTGCTCGAAGCTGCCCTGGACGGCGAAGTAGATGCCGCCCAGGTCCGTCTGCTGCGTGCATGTTTCCGGTCGGCTCGTCGCACAGCAGCAAGCTCAGCCGGTTCACCAGGGCCCGCGCTATCGCGACCCGCTGGCATTCCCCGCCCGAGAGCGTGGTGGGCGGGCGCGTCCAGCCGGTGCCCGAGCCCGACCGCGCTGAGCGCGCCGACCGCGGCGGCGAGCCTGCCACCTCGGGGTGATCTTTAGGCACTTCTGAACTTTTCCTGAACTGGATCTTCGGGCCGGGTTGGGCAAGCTTGCTGGCGATGGCTTGGCCAGCGCTGCCACCGGATCGGTTGCGCGTACGGGCTCGGGTCAGCAGCCGGGCGTGCACGCTACGGGAGGACCGAATGGCTCGATCGGCCACGGCGGCCAGCAGGCGGCAGCCGGCCCGGGGAGATCCACGGGCACGGCGGCCAGGGCGGTCGCGGCGGCGCCGGCGCCTGGGGTGGCGGGCCAGGTTCGTCGGGCGGGTCGCGCTCGGCCTGGTGGCCGCGCTCATGCTCGTCACCGGCTGGTCGGTAGGGCACGCGCTGGCGGTTCCGGGCGGCGGTACGTTCGCCGAGCGGGTCGCCGAATGGGCCAGGGGCCATGACCTAGGCTCGCTGGTGACGTTCGGGGAATGGCTGAGCTACAACCCGCCTAAGACGGGCGGCAGGCCCTCGGTCTCGTTCAGGAAGCTGGGCGGGACCGCGGTCCGCAGGAGGCACTACGACGGGCTCGCGCCGGTCATACCGGCCAATCTCGGATCGCCGGCCGGCGAGCCGCTTCCCGGCGAGGGTGTCTGGAAGGTCGCGGTCAGCGTCAAGGGCGTCCCGGCCGTGCTCAAGACCTATGTGCGGGAGAGCCGGGTGTACTCCTCGTACTACGCCGGGATCGTCTCGATGGACCAGCGCCTCCTCAGATTCGGCCTGCGACCTGGCTCAGAGGATCCGGGTCCGGGCAACTGGGGCACGCCGATGGACATCCCGCTCGGCCAGCGGACCGGGCTCGTGGCGACGTTCAACAGCGGGTTCCGGATCGCATCGGCCGGCGGCGGCTACTACCTCAACGGCCATCACGACGGGACCCTGGTCAAGGGCGCGGCGTCCGAGGTCTACTACCGCGACGGGCGGTTGCGGATCGGCTCGTGGGGCTACGGCGGCCTCCGCATGGGACCCCAGGTCGCCGCGGTGCGGCAGAACCTCAGGCTGATCGTCATCAACGGCAAGATTCCGCCGACCGTGGATCAGAACGTGCTATCCAGCTGGGGAGCGACGCTCGGCGGCGGCTACTACGTCTGGCGGTCAGGGATCGGCGTCACCGGGGACGGCCGGATCATCTACGTCTACGGACCCGCCCTGGACGTGCGGACCCTCGCGAGCCTGCTCCAGCGGGCAGGCGCGGTCACGGCCATGGAACTCGACATCAACCCCGACTGGATGTCGTTCATGTATTACCTGCCGAAGGGGCACCCGGCCGATCCCACGCCGGTCAGCCTGCTGCCCGGCCAGCTGCAGCCGGCCGATCGTTACTACTCGGTGTCCAACCGGGACTTCACGGCCGTCTTCGCCCGATGACCACGACGCCGCCGGCCGCCCGGCAGCAGCAGCCCGCCACCCCGGCCCGAAGACTTCGGGCGGTCATCCAGAGTGTCCGCCCGAAGCAGTGGCCGAAGAATCTGCTGGTTCTCGCCGCGCCGCTGGCGGCCGGCATGTTCACCAGGCTGGCCGGCTTCTGGCACGCATCGCTCGCCGTCGCCGCGTTCATTGCCGCCTCGTCGGCCGTCTACCTGGTCAATGATGTCCTCGATGTCGACCGAGATAAGCGGCACCCCCGTAAGCGGCACCGGCCGATCGCGGCGGGCCTGCTGCCGAAGAACATCGCGATCTCCATCGCCGGGGTACTCGCGCTCGGATCCGCCGTGGCAGGCCTGGCGACGGGCACGCCGTGGCTCGCCGTGATCATCGTGGCCTACCTGGCCATCTCCTTCTCGTACTCGGCCGGGCTCAAGCACGTCCCTGTCGTTGAGCTCGCGGCGGTTGCCTCCGGGTTCCTTCTCCGGGTCCTCGGCGGAGCGGCCGCCACGCACGTGCGGCCATCGGGCTGGTTCCTGCTGGTCTGCGGCCTGGGCGCGCTCACGGTTGCGATCGCCAAGAGGCGCATCGAGATGACCGGGCTCGGCCCGGACGCGGCTGCTCACCGGCCCGCGACGCGCCACTACGGCATCGGCTTCCTGCCACACGCGCAACGCGCGGCCTCCACGGCAATGGTGCTGTGTTACCTGCTCTGGGCTGGCGGCGAGCCGCATGCCGCGGAGCGGCCGTGGCGCCTGGCGAGTGCGGCCGCTCTCACCCTGGCGCTAGTCGGGTTCGACCGGCTCGCCGCCGACCGGACAACCAAGCCGGTCGAGGATCTCCTCGCCCGAGACCGGGTCATGATCTCCTGCGAACTGGCCTGGCTCGGGCTCTTCGCTGCCGGTCTGTACTCGGCCGCACGGTAAGACACCCGCGACTGGGTGCGGGTGCGTGGCGGCGAGTTTGCCGGCATGATGAGACAGGACCAGCGGCAGGAGAACCCTCGGAAGGGACTGTCATGACCGAGCCGCAGACACACGCCCTCGAGGCACCGGGCGCAGTGCTGCACTACGACGTACGCCATAACGATGCCAGCACCCAGCCGGTCCTGCTGCTGATCGGGTCGCCGATGGACGCGACCGGGTTTGTCACCCTGGCTGGGCATTTCACTGACCGGACGGTGGTGACCTTCGATCCCCGCGGGGCGGGTCGCAGCAAGCGCACCGACGGCGCGTTGCGGTCCACGACCGAGGAGCACGCCGACGACCTGCACCGGCTGATCGCGGCGCTGGACGCCGGGCCGGTGGACATCTTCGCCAGCAGCGGCGGCGCGGTCAACGCGCTGGCCCTGGTGGCCGGGCACCCCGAGCATGTCCGCGCGCTGGTGGCGCACGAGCCGCCTGCCGTTCAGGAACTGCCGGACCGCGAGCCGGCGCTGGCCGCGTGCGAGGCCATCCACGACACCTACCAGCGCGAGGGTTTCGGCCCGGCGATGGTCAGGTTCATCGTGCTGGTCAGCCATGAGGGCCCGATCCCGGCCGGCTTCGCCGACCAGTCCGGCCCTGACCCCGCCAGCTTCGGGTTTCCGGCAAGCGACGATGGCTCTCGGGACGACCCGCTCCTAGGGCTGAACATGCCATCGACTGCCGAGTACCACCACGACTTCGACGCGCTGCGCGCTGCGCCGACCCGCATCGTCATCGGCGTCGGAGCGCAGTCGGCCAGGATGCTGGCCGGCCGTGCGGCCGTGGCCGTCGCCGAGCGGCTCGGGATCACGCCCGTCATCTTCCCCGGCGGCCACGACGGATTCCTCGGCGGCGAGTACGGCCGCGCGGGTGACCCCGATGCCTTCGCCGCCACCTTGCGCACGGTCCTCACCAGCAGCCCGTCCGGGCCGGAAGAGCAGGAAGAGTAGGAGGCGCCGGGCCATGGACTCATTCACGGGCAAGCTCGCAGTGGTGACCGGCGGCGGCTCGGGCATGGGCCGCGAGCTGGTAGGCCAGCTCGCGGGGCGGGGCTGCTCGGTCGCCGCGTGCGACTGGCACACGGAGTCCGTCGAGCAGACCTGCGCCCTGGCCGGGGCGGACGCCCCGGCTGGCGTCCGTGTCAGCAGCCATGCCTGCGACGTCTCCGACGAGGCGCAGGTGCTGAGATTCCGCGACGAACTGCTCGACGAGCACGGCACCGACCACGTGGACCTGGTGTTCGCCAACGCGGGCATCGGCGGCGGCGCCAGCTTCGTCACCGACCGCCGGGAGACCTGGGAGCGCACGTTCGCCGTTGACTGGCAGGGCGTGTACTACTGCGCCCGCGCGTTCCTGCCGCTGCTGATCGCCAGCGGCGACGGCGTGCTGGTCAACACCAGCAGCGTGAACGGGTTCTGGGCGTCGCTGGGCCCGGGCACGCCCAACACCGCCTATGCCACCGCCAAGTTCGCGGTTAGGGGCTTCACCGAGGCGCTGATCGAGGACCTTCGCACCAACGCTCCGCAGGTCCGGGTCGTTCTCGTGATGCCCGGGCACGTCGGCACCGACATCATCGCCAACAGCCTGCGGGCCGCCGGCTTGCCCATGCCGCAGCAGATGAGCGACGCCCAGGTCCGGGAGCTGATCCCGGACGACGCACAGGCCAAGCTGGTCCGCGCCGGGATGGTGCCCGCGAGCCCGTCTGCCGATGACCTGCGCCGGCTGCTGGCGCAGATGAGCACCGACTTCCGTGACAAGGCACCGCTCACCGCCGCCGGCGCGGCGACGATCATCCTCGACGGGGTGCTATCGGGCGCCTGGCGGATCCTCGTCGGCGAGGACGCCAAGCTGATCGACGCGAAGGTGCGCGCCAGGCCCGAGGCCGCCTACGACTACGCCGAGCTCTTCCGCGACGCGGCGCAGCCGCCGCCGGGCACGGGCAGCTGAGGGACGTCGGCTGCGATGGGCGCCCACGGCGCCATGCCTTAGGCGGGCGGGGACCTGGCGGCGGCGGAAGATAGGGCAACTTCCCGATGTGAGGCACCGGCCCTTACGACGAGCCTGAAGCTTAACGGGCCGCACGAGGCCCCGGACTCGTGGAGGAAGCAGTGCATCCGTACATCTCGCAGGCCTTGGCTGCTGAGCGGGTCAAGGACATGCACAGGACAGCCGATCGCCGGTGGCTAGCCCGGCAAGCTCGCGCACTCGGGCGCGCCGCGATGACCCAATCTTCGGCAACACGGCCGATCGCCACCGCGCAGCCGGCCGGCACCGCGCAGCCGGCCGGCTCCGCGCAGCAGCTAGCAGCACCGGCCAGGCTCGTGCCCGCGCAGCGCGGCACGGATCGGCGCGAGCCTGGCGGCAGCCCGGCTGACCAGCATGTTCGTGCGGCGTGAGGTGGCCAGCGCGCTCAGTCGCTGGCCTGACCAGCTGTCGGTACGCGGTGGCATGCTGGGAGATATGAGCATCCGCACAACCAGCCCGGTCCTGGTGGGCCGCGCCGAGCAGCTTGCCTCGCTCGACGCGGCCCTGCGCAAGGTGGCTGGCGGTGCTCCGGCGGCAGTGCTGGTCGGCGGCGAGGCCGGAATCGGCAAGTCCAGGCTAGTGGCCCAGTTCGCGTCCGGGGCGGCCGAGGCGGGAATCAGGGTGCTCGCGGGAGGCTGCCTGGACCTGGGGGCAGATGGGCTCCCGTTCGCGCCGTTCGCCGCGATGCTCCGCGCGCTCGTCCGCGAGATCGGCGCCGACGGCGTCGCGGCGCTGATGCCCGGCCAGGCGACCGGCGAGTTCGCCAGGCTGCTGCCTGAGTTCGGGCGGCAGGAGAGCGACTCGGACCTCGCCGTGGCCAGGGCCAGGTTGTTCGAGCAGCTGTTGACGCTGTTCGAGCGGCTGGCCGAGGCTAACCCGGTAGCGCTGGTGATCGAGGACGCGCACTGGGCCGACCGGTCCACCCGAGACCTGATCGCGTTCCTGATCAGCAGCCAGCAGGTGATGGACCGGGTGCTGATTGTCGTCAGCTACCGGTCGGACGAATTGCACCGCACCCACCCGCTGCGGCCGCTGCTCGCCGAGCTTGACCGGTACGAGTGGGTGGAGCGGATGGAGCTGCCCAGGCTGGGCCGCCTGGAGTCGGACGAGCTCGTCCACCGGATCACCGGCCGCGAGCCAGAGTCAGCGCTCGCGGACGCGATCTACGCCCGCACCCAGGGCAACCCGATGTTCGTCGAGGAACTGCTGTGCTGTGACGGCCGGCTGAGCACGGAACTTCCCGAGTCGCTGCGCGACCTTCTGCTCGCGTCGGTCAGGCGACTGCCCGATGAGACCCAGGACCTGCTGCGCGCGGCCAGCGCCGGCGGCCAGCGCAACAGCCACGCCCTGCTCGCGGCGGTGACCGGCCTGGCCGACGACGACCTGGCGCGGTGCCTGCGGCCCGCCGTCGCCGCCAACGTGCTGACCGCCGATCAGGAGAGCTACACGTTCAGGCACGCGCTGATCAGGGAGGCGGTCTACGACGACCTGCTGCCCGGCGAGCGGACCAGGCTGCATACCCGGTTCGCCGAGGTGCTCGGCTCGGACGTCGGGCTCGCCGCCCCCGGACGCGGGCTCGTCGAGCGGGCGCATCACTGGTACTACGCGCACGATACGACGTGGGCGCTGGTCAGCGCCTGGCAGGCGGCGGCCGAGGTCGGCCATGCCCTGGCCTACGCTGAGCAGCTGACCTTGCTCGGCCGAGTGCTCGAGCTGTGGGAACGGGTGCCCGACGCGGCCAGGCGGATCGGCGCAACCCATCTCGACGTGCTCGAGCGCGCGGCGACCGCGGCCATCGACGCGAAAGAGGACGAGCGGGGACTGGCGTTCGCGTCCGCCGCGCTGAAGGAGATCGACCAGAGCGCCGAGCCGGTCAGGGCGGCTCTGCTGCTCGAAGCCCGGGCCACGCTTGGCAGGCATGCCGGCCAGGGCGACGGCAATGCCGACCTCCATGCCGCGCTCGGCCTGGTGCCCGCGGGCACCGATGACGCCGCGAGGGCGCGCGTGCTCGTCAGCATCGCCAGGCACATGACCGACCCGAGCGGCCCGCACACGCGCGCGGCGCTGGACGAGGCGCTTGCCCTGGCACGGCGGGCGGGAGACACCGACACCGAGGTCAACGCCCTGTGCGAGCTCGCCGCGGTCGAGTCAAGGTTCGGCAGCAACGCGGTGGCACTCGCCCTGCTGACGCAGGCGCGCGAGTTTGCCGAGCGGACCGGCTCCTACGGGACCATGCTGTGCGCCGCCATCAACGAGTCGCACATACTCGAGGGCCTGGGTGAGCACGAGCGAGCGGCCGAGCTCGCCAGGGCCGGCATCTCGGGCGCCCGCGAGCACGGCCTGGCCCGTACCAGCGGCACGTTCCTCGCGATCAACGTGGCCGAACCGCTCGTCTCACTCGGCCGGTGGGACGAGGCCGTCGAGGTCATCGAGCACGCGCTCGCGCTGTCGCCGCCGGAGCTCAACCGGGTGCTGCTGCGGTACCTGCTGGCCGACATCGCGCTTCGCCGCGGCAGTCTCGATGACGCCAACGCCATGGCGGCGGCAGCGCGGACAGCGTACGGCAGGGCCGGGTACCCGGGCGCCCACCAGGGGCAGTACACGCTGCCGCTGGCGCAGATCGAGGCCGAGATCTTGGATGCCGAAGGCAGGCGCGACGCCGCCATCGAGGTGCTGTCCGCCGCGATCGAGCGACTGGACCTGGTCCGCGACCCGCGCTACGCCTGGCCGCTGCTGGCGGCAGCGGGCCGGATCTGCACCGTGGCCGGTGGCGCGGCTCCGGCCAGCGCCGTGAGCGCTGGCCAGGCCGAGGCTCTGCTCGACCGCCTGCGCGAGGTGGCAGAGAAGATGCAGGCGACCGGACTGGTTCAGCGAGCCGGACAGCTGACCTTCGAGGCACACGCCGAGGCTGACCGGGGGCAGCAGCGCATGAGCTGGGAGAGTGCCGCTGCCGCCTGGCAGGACGTGCGTCAGCCCTTCCAGCGAGCAGCCGCCCTGCTCCGCGCGGCCGAGACGGCCGCCGCCGCCGGCGACCGCGAGGCGGCCGGCGGGCACCTGCGGAGCGCTGCCGAACTCGCCGAGCCGCTCGGCGCCCGCCCGCTGCTCGCTGACATCGCCGCGCTGGCACGCAACGCCAGGCTGGACCTCGCCGCCAGCGGCCGCTCGGGAGCGGAAACTGCGCAGCGGCGGGACCCTGGCAGCCCCGCGGCCAGGCTGGGGCTGACCGCGCGCGAGTTCGAGGTGCTGCGCCTGGTGGCCGACGGGCGCTCGAATCCTGAGGTCGGCGCCGAGTTGTTCATCACCGCCAAGACCGCCAGCGTGCACGTGTCGAACATCCTGGCCAAGCTCGGCGTCAGCAGCCGAGGCGAAGCGGCCGCCGCCGCCCACCGGCTGCGGCTCTTCGACTCGATGCCGGCCGGCTGAGCGCGCCGCTTCGCGGCCGTACGGCGCCCGGTGGCAGGCCGGCGGCAGCCGGACTGCACGTGACCGACGTATGCTTCTCGTTGCTCGCACTGGGGTGGTCGGGGGATGCGGGGGCGGAGGGTTGGCCACGTTCGTTCTGGTTCACGGCGCCATGCACGGGGGATGGTGCTGGCGCGAGGTCAGGCGGCGGCTGTCCGGCAGCGGGCACGAGGTCTACACGCCGACCCTGACCGGCCAGGGCGATCGCCGCCAGGCGATGAGCCCGCAGGTGGGCGTCGCTACGCACGTCACCGACCTCACCGATCTGATGTGGTTCGAGGACCTCAGCGAGGTCCATCTGGTGCTGCACAGCTACGCGGGCGTGCTGGCCGGGCCGGTCGCCGAGCGGGCGGCGGCCCGGCTGGCCTCGGTGATCTACCTGGGAGCCTTCGTCGCGCGGCCGGGCCAGAGCCTCGCCGACCTCGAGCCCGCCGATGTCACCGGGCGCTACCGCGAGCTTGCCGCTTCGACGGGCGAGGGCTGGTTCGTTCCGACCTCTGAGCAGTTTCTCGACCAGTGGGGAGTCACCGGTACGGCCCTGCGGGCCAGGGTGGCGCCCCGGCTGACCGCCTTTCCGCTGCGCTGCCTGAATGATCCCGTCCGGTTCGACCACGCCGCCCTCGACCAGGTACGCAAGGTGTACGTGCACCACACCGAGCCTGCGCTGGCCAGCCTGCGGCCGTCGTTCGACCACGCGGTCGCCGCAGGGTGGCCGACTTACCAGCTGCCGTACAGCCACGACCTGATGCTGGCCGCGCCCGACCAGACCGCCGCTGTGCTCGAGTCCATCGCAGGGCACCACGTGGCGTGAGCGCCGGCAGGGCACGGCGGCCGGTTAGCCTCGTTCGCAGTCACAGGCCAGCGCAGAACCCGGATCGATGGAGAGCATCACCAAGAACCGCCAGCCGCCGGAGACCCTGCGCGCCATGGTTGCCCGCGCCTACGGTCCTGGTCGGGTGCCTGCCGCTGACCAGGACTGGGTGAACGAGCTCGGGCACGGCTGGTTCAACGTGGCTTACCGGATCAGGCTGCGGGACGGCTCGAACGTCGTGCTCAAGGTCGCGCCGCCGCCCGGGGTCGAGCTGCTGACCTACGAGCGCGGGGCCATGGCCATCGAGCTTGCGGCGCTGCGGCTGATCAGCGAGCGCACCAGCGTGCCGGTGCCTGCCGTCGACTTCGCCGACCAGAGCCACGAGCTGTGCGACGCCGACTACTTCTTCATGCCGTACATCGACGCGGACAACCTGGGGCTGATCAGCCCGACCCTGCCGGCCGCCGACCGGGACGCCTACCATGAGGCGCTCGGCGCGGCGAACCGCGAGCTCAACTCCATCCGCGGCGCCGCGTTCGGACCGCTCGCCGGTCCCGGGCACCCGAGCTGGCGGGCCGTGTTCACCGGCATGGTGCAGGACGTGCTGCGCGACGGCGAGCGGCGCCAGGTCGACCTGGGCTGGGACTACGACACTGTGCGCGGCGTGTTCGCCGAGAACGAGGGCTGCCTGGACGAGGTGACCGAGCCCAGGTTCGTCGAGTGGGACCTCTGGCAAGGCAACGTCCTGGTCAGCGGCGGGGCGATCGTGAGCATCATCGATCACGAGCGGGCGTTCTACGGCGATCCCCTGATCGAGGCGGGCTTTGCCGCCACCCAGCTGCCCGGGTTCGGCGACTCGGCTGCGTTCATGCGCGGATACGGGCACGGCGAGCTGACCGAGACCGAGCGGCTACGCCGGCGCCTCTACTGCCTGCACCTGACGCTGATCATGACGATCGAGACCGTCTACCGCGGCCACACGGACCCTGCCCACTACACCTGGGCCCGGGGTCAGCTCGCCGAGGCCATGGCGCTGTTCGGGCGGTAGGCTGCCCAGTTGACTTGCCCGTGACCTTGACTTGGCCCGTGACCTTGACGCGCTCGTGGTCCGGTCAGGCGACTGACTGCTCGGCGTCATGGGCGTAGAGCCAGTCGTTGTGGCTGAGCGGGTCCTCCTTGGCGAATGCGGCGTCGCGTGCCCGCTGCTGCGGGCCGTCGGCGAGGTGGTGATGGGCGATCCGGCCGCGGCTGGCCTCCTGGACCCGGCTGGCGCGCGGCACGCGCACCCGCTCGTACCGGCCGAGCGCCTGCAGCGGATCCGACGGCGACGCGGCCAGACAGGCCGCGAGCACCGCCGCGTCCTCGATCGCCTGCCCGGCGCCCTGGGCGAAGAACGGCAGCATCGGGTGCGCCGCGTCGCCGAGCAGCGCGACCCGGCCGCGGACCCAGCGCGGCAGCGGCGCCCGGTCGAGCACGGTCCAGCGGCCGACCCGCTCGGCCGCCCCGATCAGCTCGCCGAGCCGAGGGTCCCAGCCGGCGAACTCCGCGGCGAGGTCCTCCCTGCGCCCCGCGGCCGACCAGGACTCCACCTCGCCGGCCCGCAGCGGGCTGAACGCCACGATGTTCACCAGCCGCCCCGCCGAGACCGGGTAGTGCACCAGGTGATGGCGGTGGCCGAGCCACAGCGTCTGCACCGGGCGGCTGGCGAACTCCGGCGCGGCCGACGCCGGGACCAGCGACCGCCACGCGCACAGCCCGGACTCCCTGGGAGCGCTGGCCGTCGTCACATGGTCGCGCAGCACCGAGTGGATGCCATCGGCCGCGATCACGACGCTGGCGCGTTCCCGCCCGCCGCCGGCGAAGTGCAGCGTCACGCCGCCCTCGTCCTGCTCGGCCCCGGTGCAGCGGCGGCCGAGCCTGATCGCGTCGGCGGGGACCGCGCACCGCAGCAGGTCGAGCAGGTCGGCCCGGTGCAGCGTCCAGGTGTGCTCTCCGTACCGGCGCACGCACTCCTCACCGAGCCGCTGGGCGAACAGCACGGCGCCGTCGGCCCAGCGCCGGAACTCCCATCCGGTCTCCAGCGGCACGCCCACCTCGCCAAGGGCCAGCGGGGACGCCAGCCGGCGCAGCAGCCGGGCGGCATTGGGCGCCACGATGACACCGGCCCCCACCTCGCCGAGCTCCCCGGCCTGCTCGTAGACCGTCGCCGCCAGCCCGGCGCGCCGCAGGAACGCGGCCGCCGCGAGCCCGCCGATGCCGCCGCCGACCACGGCGACCCGGCACTCCGGCGCAGGGCGATCTCGCTCCCGGCCGTCGCGCTCCCGGCCGTCGCGCACCCGGCCGTCGCGCACCCGGCCGTCGCGCGCGGGGCCGCCGGTCATCATGGGCCTAGCTTCCTCGGGATCGCGTCAGCCGGCCAGCCTCCGGTCGCCGTCGGCGACCGGAGGCGCTTCTGCCGCGCAGGCGCCGCGCGCTACGGGATGAACACCGGCCGGCGGCCCCGCTGGTCGCGTGCCCACACCTCGCCGACCGACGACAGCGGCACCCGCTCGACGTCGATCCTGAGCTTTCCGTCCGCCAGCAGGCCGAGTATCTCGCCGAGCATCCCGGTGATCACGTCCATCGGCGGCATGGTGCCCGTGCCGAGGCCGAGCACCTCAAGCCCGGCGCTGCGCAGCACCGACCCCGGCAGCGCGACGACCGAGCCGGCCATCTCCCCGGCGTGGAGCAGGCGGACCCGGCCGGACCGCGGCACCGCGTCGTGATGCTCGATGCAGGAGAGGAAGACCTCGGTCGGGTGCCCCCACAGGTAGTCGACGACCACGTCGTAGCCGAGCTCCCCGCCCTGCGCGCCGCCCTGCGCGGCGAACGCGGCGGCCAGGTCCTGGTCCGGCTGGGCGAGCTGGATGGTCGCGTCGGCGCCGAGGTCGGCCAGCGTGGCGAGCACCTGCTCGTTCCGCCCGGCGGCGACCACCCGCCCGGCGCCGAAGTGCCGTGCCGCCTGAACGGCCAGCTTCCCGGTGACCCCTGTCGCGCCGAGCACGAGCACGCTCTGGCCGGGCTCGATCGGGCACCGCCACCCGAACGCCAGCCACGCCGACATGCCGGGGTTCCACGCGGCCGCGGCCACCGCGTCGTCGAGGCCGCCCGGGATCGGGAACGTCATCGGCCTGCTGGCCACCGAGTACTGCGCCATCGTTCCGCAGCGCGAGCCGAACAGCACCCGCTGACCGTCACCCAGCAGGCCGGCGCCGATCACGCCAGACACCGCGGGCAGCCCGCCCGAGTCGCCGCCGGACCGTACCGAGTAGTGCGAGCCGTCCGCGCGTACCTTGTCGATGTTGTTCAACGGCGCGGCCGTCACCTGCACGAGTTCCTCGCCATCGGCCGGCACCGGCGCCGGCGTCTCCTCCCAGCGCGGTACCTGCCCGAAGGCGTGCAGCACGGCGGCCTTCATCGCCGCACCGTGCCCTCTGCCTTGGCCGGCGGCGGCATACCCTTCGCCGCGAGGCCGCCGATCCTGGCCTGCCAGCCACGCAGCACGCGCGGCTGCCTGGGCCGGTGCAGCGCATCGGGCAGTCGCCTGGCGAGCGCGTGCGCCCGGTCCCTGGCCGCGTCGTGACGTGACCGGGCCGAGCCGCGCCTGCGCAGGCCGAAGGTGTCGGCGACCCAGTCCACCGCGATGCGGTGCAGCAGCCGGACGTTTCCTTGCGGCATCGGAGTGCTCCGTTCTCTGAGTACATCTCTCTGAGTACAGCGTACCCGTTAAGAGTACAACGTACTCACAGCCGCGCGCTACGCTAAGCGCGTGCCAGAACCGCCAGCCATCCCGCCGATCTGGGCGCGGCCGGGGCCGGGAGCCCGCAAGCCGCGGTTCAGCCGCGAGCAGATCGCCGCGGCGGCGCTCGCGATCGCGGACGCCGAGGGGTTCGATGCGGTGTCGATCCGCCGGGTCGCCGCCGAGCTCGGCGCCGGGACGATGAGCCTGTACCGATACATCAGCGCCAAGAGCGACCTGGTCGCGCTGATGGACGACGCGATCATGGGCGAGTCGCTGGTGCCCGACGGCCAGCTCCCGGCCGACTGGCGCGAGGCGCTGGCGCTGATCGCGCGCCGCACCAGGGCGTCGCTGCAGCGCCATCCGTGGGCGCTCCAGGCACTCCAGGGGCGCGGCGCGGCCGGCCAGGACGGCCCGTTCGGCCCCAATGGCCTGCGCCACTTCGAGCAGTCGCTGGCCGCGGTGGCCGGCGCCCCGCTGGACACCCCGGCCAAGCTCGACCTGCTCGCCATCGTGGACGACTACGTCTTCGGCCACGTCCTGCGTTCGGGAGAGGAACAAGCTCGCGCGGACAGCTCCAAGGACGGCCACGCCGCTGCCGTCGCCAGCTACCTGCAGGACCAGCTGGAGACCGGACAGTACCCGCTGATCGCCGGGCTGGCGCGGGACCCGGCCGCGCAGGCGATGGCCGATCCCGGCAGGTCCGACGAACGGTTCGAGCGCGGGCTGCGGGCCCTGCTCGACGGCGCGGCCGCGCCGCCGGCCGGAGTCAGCCGCCCGTGACCGTGTGGACGAACCAGGCGGCCTGCGAGACGGCGCTGTCGGCGGCCGCGATCAGGCCGGGCTGGAGCGCGAAGTCGTGCCACAGCCGCGGCCAGGTGGTGTAGGTGACGTCCACTTCGGCCGCCGACGCGCTGGCGGCCAGGTCCTCGGCGTCGGGCGCGAGCAGCTCGTCGGTGCCGGCCTGGATCAGCAGCGGCGGCAGCCCGGCGTGGTCGCCGAGCAGCGGGGAGACGGACGGGTTCGGCCAGTCGGAAGGGTCGGCGTAGGCGGCGGCGCAGGCTTCCAGCCAGGCCGGGTTGAGCAGCGGGTCGCGGCGGACCAGACCGGGCACGGCCCGGCGGTCCCTGCCGAGGTCGAGCCACGGCGATAGCAGGATCGCGCCGGCCGGAAGCAGCGCGCCGTCCTCGCGCAGTGCGAGCAGCAGGGACATGGCCAGGCCGCCGCCGGCCGAGTCGCCCGACACCACCAGCGACGCCGGGTCGTGCTCGCCGGCCAGCGCGCTCAGCGCGTGCCTCGCGTCCTCGAGCGCGGCGGGGAAGCGGTGCTCGGGCGCCAGCCGGTACTCGGGCAGCACCACCTGGCACCCAGCTTCGGCGCTCAGCCTGGCTGCCCAGGCACGCGCGGTGCGCGCCGAGCCGAGGCAGTAACCGCCGCCATGGAAGTGCATGACGGTGCGCTCGGGGCCCGCGCCCGGGGCCGTGACGACCTCGGCGGGCACGCCGTTCAGCACACGCTCGGAGATCGTGGTGCCGCGCGGCAGCAGCATGCTGAGGTCCGGTCCGTCGAGCCGCCGGCGCTGCGTCTCCCAAGGCAGGCCGGGGTCGAGCACCCGGCGGCCGAGTTGGCGCACGCCGAGGCGCACCACGGCCGGCGGCAGCCGCAGTCCGCTCCCCGGCGACCAGCGGGCCCGGCCGGCCAGGCGGGCCGGGCTCCTGTGGCCAGCGCGCGCCGGGCTCAGTCCGGCCTGAGCCGGGCTCGCTCCCTCCCGGCCAGCCTCGCGGACCTGGCCCGGCCCCTCCCGGCCCGCCTGGCGGACCTGGCCCGGCCCCTCCCGGCCAGCCTCGCGGGCCGTCATGCCAGGCCCGCCGCGACGAGGTCCGGGCTTGGCGCGCGGCGGCCGGGATCCGGCAGGCTCGGGTCAGGGCGGGCGGGCATGACCCGGTAGCTGGCCAGGTCGAAGTGGCGGACCCGGTACCGGTAGAGGAAGGTGTGGTCGGGCCAGTTGTTCGTGTTGCGGCCGTCCGCCGTGGTGTACCAGCTGTGGCACCCGCTCTCCCAGACGGATGTGCGGCTGGCCTCCTGCACCCAGCTGTTGTACGCGCGCTGCACCTCGGGGCGCACGTCCAGCCAGGCAAGGCCGTGCTCGCCGAGCGCGCGGATCGCGCCGATCGCGTAGCCGATCTGCCCTTCGAGCATGTAGATGATCGAGTTGCCGCCGAGGTTGGTGTTCGGCCCGTAGAGCATGAGGAAGTTCGGGAACCCGGCCACGGTGATCCCGAGGTACGCCTCCGCGCCGTCCCGCCAGGTCTCATCAAGCCGGCGTCCATGCAAGCCGGTGATCGACATGGGCGCGAGGAAGCCGAGCGTCTCGAACCCGGTGCCGTAGATGATCACGTCAGCCTGGCGGTGGGTTCCGTCGGCGGTGACTACGCCGTAGGCGACGATCCGCTCGATCGGGTCGGTGACCAGGTCCACGTCGGGGCTGGCCAGCGCCGGGTACCAGTCGTTGGAGAACAGCACCCGCTTGCAGCCCATCACGTAGTCGGGAACGCACTTCTCGCGCAGGGCCTGGTCGGTGATCTGGGACTGGAGCTGACGGCGCCACAGGGCCATCGGGCCGGCCAGCAGCTTGGGTGACATCACGAAGCCGCTGGTGAGCAGCTCGCCGTAGAGGAAGATGCGCAGCCGGTCGGCCTTGCACACCACGGGAAGCCGCTCGAAGAGCACCTGCTCGGCGTGCTTGTACGGCCGGTCGGCCTTGGGCAGCACGTACGGGGCGCTGCGCTGGTAAACGTCCACGTGGGCGGCGGCCTTGGCGATCTCCGGCACGAACTGGATGGCGCTGGCGCCGGTGCCGATCACCGCCACTCGCTTGCCGGCCAGGTCCACGCTGTGATCCCACCGGGCCGAGTGCCACGAGGGGCCGGCGAAGTCCTCCCGGCCGACGATACCGGGTAGCGCGGGCCGGTTCAGCTGGCCGACGGCGGAGACCACGACCGCGGCGTCGAGCGTGTCGCCGTTGTCCAGGGTAATCCGCCAGCGCGCGGCGCGCTCGTCGAAGTCGGCGGACTCCACGCCCGCGCCGAACCGCAGCCGGCCGGCCAGCCCGCTCTCGTCGGCCAGCGCCCGCAGGTAGCCGAGGATCTCCTGCTGCGGTGGGAACCGCCGGCTCCACGGCCAGGGCCGGGACGAGAACGAGTACAAGTGGGACGGCACGTCGCAGGCAAGGCCGGGGTAGGTGTTGTCCCGCCAGGTGCCGCCGAGGTCGGGGCCCCTGTCGACGACGATGAAGTCGTCGATGCCTGCCCGCTTGAGTGCCATGGCCATGCCGATCCCGCCGAACCCGGCGCCGATCACGACCACGTGGTAGGACGAGTGCTCGGGCATGGGCCTCCCTCGCGGTCTGCGCCCCGGGCCGACACCGGGTCGGGTTACGAGACCGGCACCGGCAGGATAACCAACAGCGGGCCGGTGCCGCCTCTGCCCGCAGCCAGGGCCGGGATCGCGCCGACGCGCACGAGTGGCGCTGGCACCGTAGCGGGCCTGGCCGGCACGGGGGCACCGGCCAGGCCGCTCGCCCGGCGGCGGGGGGACCGCCGGGCATGGCGCTCTCCGGAGGGGGGATCCGGCTCTTGCTGGACCGGCCGCGGCTGGGGGATGTCCCGGCCGGTCCGCGGTGACGGGCTGCTCGCTCGTCCCCGACTGACCACTATGACGCGGCGCCGGTCCTGCCGGATCCGTGATGTGCGCCACACGCCCACCTGACCGCCTGCCGGACCTCTCGCCGCACAATTCAGGTACCGTACGTTCCCAAAATTCTCATCTTTTCGCCATGTTCCGTACATCGGCTGGACGCCGCGCTTGCGGTGGCACGAACTGCGCGAGCACACCTCGGTCGGTATGGACGCCGGGACCGCGTCCAGGCTGGCCGCGTCGTCCTTCGCCGAGGCGACCATGTTCGCCCCCGAGGCCTGCGCCTGGGTGGTGGACGAGTTCGCTCGTGCCCTCGGCCTCGCCTCGGACGGTGCGTCCGCCACGGCGTTGCTGACCTCGACGGTGCCGGACAGCAGCCTGGTGAATCAGGAGCGGTCAAGCTCGACCGCGGAGCACGTGAGCGCGAAGCAGGTGAGCCCGAGGCCCGCCGCCGATCGAGTTTCCCGAGCAGCATCCCGAGCGCAGCGTCGAGTTGTCGGGGACGCAGATGCGGATCGGAAGGCGCAGCACGTCCCGTGCGCTCCAGCCGGAGGTCGACCTAACCGGGCCGCCGACCGACCCCGGCATCTCACACCTGCACGCTGTGCTGATCGCACAGCAGGACGGCACCTGGTCGGTGCTCGACACAGGCTCGGCCAACGGCACCCAGGTCAATGGACAGGAGTTGGCCTCCGGCGAGCCGGTCTCGCTCCGCGAGGGCGACAGCATCTGCCTCGGCGCCTGGACCAGGCTGACCATCCGCTCGCGCTGACAGCGGCAGCGCAGGCAATCGGCGGAGCGGCGGGCGACTCTGCGGAGGGTAGATCGCCCGCCGCTCACCTGCTCAACGGTCACGAGTCCGCAAAAGTGCCGCACCGCCGCACAAATTCCGCCGGCCGGGTCTCCAGTTGCGGCCGCGGCAACGAGAAGCTAACCGCCAGTCCTGACTGACCCCAGCCGACTGATGCTGCGCTTGAACGCGCCGTCGGTGAGGCTCAGCGTCAGCGCGAACTTCTCGTTCTGCTGGAGCGCGACCCCCGCGATGGTGACTGCGCTTACGGCCACGTAGACCTGGCTCCACGGGCAGTCGCGCAGCGACTCGTCGCCATGCTGACGCACGGTCCCGGCCCTGACGGCCGCCATCAGCTCGTCGTGCAGCCGGACGGTGGCGGCCGGATCTGGGTCGGCGCTCCAGAGCTTGCGCAGCTTGTCGGTGTCGGCGGGATCGTGCCGACGCTGCGGGCGCTGGAACGCGGCGGTGAGCAGCCAGATGTCCGGTCCAGCGGCTCGGGCCGTCCGGCTCGCGGCACCGCCACCCGCAGTGCGGTCACCATGATGCACGGTGTCGATCACGCCCGGCCCCGCGCCCGCACGCGGCACCTTAGGTGGCTGCGTTCCGGGCAGGA
Source organism: Streptosporangiaceae bacterium (assembly GCA_035517035.1). GTDB lineage: Bacteria > Actinomycetota > Actinomycetes > Streptosporangiales > Streptosporangiaceae > Chersky-822. The sequence goes on from DATIZP010000048.1 coordinate 27,745, forward strand.
ACCCCATCCGCTCGAACCCCCGGCTGAAGTAGCTGCCGTCCTGCCCCACCCTGAACGTGAAGAGCTGCCCGGCTGTGAACGGGTCGCTCCCGATGGTCGTGTCGGCCAGCGCGACGAAGGTCGGGATCCAGGGGCAGGCCCTGGTGAACTCACGCGTCCTGACCGCGACCTGATTCGCCTGCACCGCGGCCATGACGAGCCCGAACAGCCGGTAGGTCTCATCGGGGTTGGTGTCCGCACGCCAGAACGCCTCGAGCTCGGCGATCCGGCGAGGGTCGTTCCGGTACATGGACCTGGCGCTCGGATCCGTCAGCGCCCACGCGTCGAACTTCAACCCGAGCCGCTCGCCCAGCGTTGGCGGCGGAGGCGGCGGAGGGGGCGGCGCGGGCGGCGTGCTCATCGTGCGCGGCGCGTATCCCCGGCCAGCCTGCCCCGAGGGCCGGGGAGGCCCGGCCTGCAGGGCCGGACTCGGCTGCGGTGCCGCCCGGGGCGGCAGGCTTGGCCATCCGGAAGGCTGTGCCGTGCCTGGCTGGGCTGGCTGCGGGGCGGGCGGCGGCGGAAGCCGACGGGCGCGGGCGGCGGCCGCGGCGGCCGGGTCGTACCTTGAGTCGAGCAGCGCTGGCCTGGCGATCTGCTGGCCCGACCTGAAGTAAGTCGACACGACCTCCTGCAGCATCGACCAGATGTCCCTGTTCAGCCGCACCGCCTGGCGGTCGCTAGCCGCGGCCTCCACCTGGTCGAGCTTGGCCCTGGCGACACGCATGGCCGACTCGACGACGCTGAACGCGCGATCGTACTTCTGCGGCAGCCTCGACCGGTCGGCCTGAACGCCATTGAGCGCGTCCTCGACATTCGTGCCGAGCTGCGCAGCGGCCTGAATTACGGCGGCGTAATGCGCGGGCGGAGCGTCGGCGACCCAGTCCAGCCTAGGCCCCGCGGTCGGCAGATCCCCGGGCGGCGAGAAGTCCGGATCGGAATCGACGGCGGCAAGCGCCGCCTGACCATTCTCGATCCATACCAGCGCGATGCTGTAAAGCTGGTCGGCGAGCACGAACGTCGCCTCGGGGATCTTGTTCGCCTCGCCAAGCGTGCGCTGGGCGGTCGTCTCGAGCACGGCTGCCATGTCCTGGCAGGCCCGGGCGATCCAGGTCGCGAGCAGCAGAGATGTTGTCGCGCTCTCCCGCAGCCAGGGGTGGCCCTTGATCGCCATCTCAAGGCGTAGGTCACCGAGCGGGCCGTCGAATCCGGTGATTCCCGCGGTCACGGCCCGCTTTTTCTGGCCGAGCTGAGCCGCGTCGACCACCCGGCCGGTGATGCGATCCCAGAAAGTCATTCCCTAGTCCCGTGCACCCGAGAGATCGTGCCGAACGGCGGCGCCGTCGATTGAAGGGCCCCATCCCGTATCACACGATAGCTGACAAATCAGCCCGCCGGGGTGGCGGGCCGCGGGAGGTCAGCGGCGGTGAGGGTACACGCGCCGTACGAGAGCCCCGAATGGCACGCGCCGGCCGGGGCGGTGTCGGCTCCCCGGGTCATCAAGAAGGGGCAATAACGTAATTGCTCACCGCCGATGCGTGCTGGCTCGTGGCGAGCAGCACCACGCGGAACGTGCGGCCCTCGGCGCGCCGGACCCGGAGCGCGAACGCCGCCCTGTGGCCGGGGCCGAGCAGGTGCTCCCGCACCGTCACCCACGAGCCGCCGTATAGGAACTGCAGCAGCACCTCGTCGCCTGACTGAGCATACGGGCTGATCACGACGAAGGCATCCCGGCGCAGCCTCGGCGGCAACGCGGCACGCAGTCTCACTCCGGGCACCACGGTCACCGAGACCGCGGTGCTTGTCGCGCCGGCGGGTCCGGCGAGCCGGAAGTCGGCGTTCGTCGCGAGGTTGCTGACGTCGACGACGACGCGGCCCCCCGCCGAGGTCGTCGCGCTCGCGGCCAAGCGCCAGGCCGACAGGCCGGCCGGGCGTTCGAGCAGGCTGACCCTGGCTCCGGCGACCGGGTGCCCGGCCCGGGTCACCCGGCCGGTCAGCACCGCGGTGCCGCCGGCAGCGATCTGGCCGTGGCTGGCCGACAGGGCCAGCGACTCCGGCGGCGTGGTCGTGGCTGACGTGCTCGGGGTCGGGCTGGGACGGTGGGTGCGGGAGTGCCCGCCCGTGCTCGGCGTCGCCGACGGCTGCTGGCTTGGCCGACGGGTGGGCTGGCCCGATGTCCCCGACCTTGGCGAGGACCGCACCGGGCGGGCCGTGCCTGTGCTGCCCGGTGCGAGTGCGGACGGGCTGGCGTCAGGCACCCCGGCGAAGCCGAGCAGCCGGTAGGCGATGTGCTGTACCGGCGGCGGCAGCGCGGCGGCGTAGGCGGCCGCGATCGTGCCGGCCAGTGCCACCACGACGGCCGCGGCCAGCCCGAGACGGAGTCGCTTCGCCGCGGACCAGCCCGGCTGGCTGGTGCAGGGCGGCCGGGCTGGGCCGGCTCGGCGCGGGCCTGGCGCCGCCCAGCCTTCTGGCGCCTGGTCGGCGGGGATCTGGCCGGGCGTCGGCTCGATGGGCGGCAGGTGGGTCGGCAGCGGCTCGGTCGGCAGTGCCAGGGTGGGCGGGAACTGGCCGGGCGAGCTGACCGGGAACTGGTCGGGCGGGACCTCGGCTGCCGGGGTGAACTCCGGCGGCGGGAACTCGCCTGCCGGCGGGATCGGGGCAGGCGGGACCTGCGCGTGCGCCGGGGGGACCGCCGCGGGCGGAAGCACGGCCTGCGGCGACACTGCCGGGCGCGGCGGGTGCTCGCGGCTGGCGCGGAACATGGTCACCGCGTCCTGTTCTCCGGCGAGTTCCGCCGATGTGGGCTCGGCGGCCAGCGCGTCGAGCAGCCGCGCCAACCCTGGATCGGCCGGCCATAGGTCGTCGGGCACTTCCCTGCTCACGTATCCACCTCCCCCCGCACCTGGCCGGCGGGTCCCTCGCTGCAGGACCGGGCCGAACTGGCCGCCGCTGCCTGCCCGGCCAGCGCCTGGGCCGCCGGGTCGGAGGCCAGGGTCCGCAGGCCGCGGTGCAGCGCCACTCGGACCGCTCCCGCCGACTTGCCGAGTATCCAGGCCACGTCGGTGGTCTCCAGACCGGCGATCACCCGCAGTGCCACCGCCTCTGCCTGATCCCTGGAGAGGCCGGCGAGCAGGCCGATCGCCGAGGCTGTCGAGATTCCGTCGAGCACCTGTTCCTCGACATGCTGCTCGTCGGCCATGGCCTCGAGACCCTGGCTCAGCGGGCTGGCCGGCCGGCGCGTCATCGCCCTTGCCGCATCGATCGCCCGGTGCCTGCCGATGGTGAACAGCCAGCCGCGGAAGTCCGACTCGCCGCCACTGAACGTGTGCAGATCCCTGACCGCCTGGAGCCAGGTCTCGCTGGCCACGTCGTCGGAATCCGGGCAGCCGAGAACCCGCAGGTACCGCAGCAGCCTGGGCTGCAGGCTGCGCCAGAGCTGAAGGAACCCGGCCTCATCGCCCTGCCTGGCCAGGGCAAGGGCTTCGTCCAGGTCACCGGCGTCGATCACCATCGCGGCAGCAAGGCTCTCACACCGGCGGGAGGCAATGTTGCGTTCTCAACCGGATTTTCCGGTACCCGCCGGTGCGGAAACCTAGATCTGGCTAGCTCCCGGCCGTGATCGTCACCGGCGTGCTGACCGCCGGCCTGAAGTTCGGCGAGCCGGGGAACACCAGCCTGAAGTTGGTCGTCTGGCGCTCGCGAACCCGGTAGGCGACCCACCCGTGCAGGCGCGTGCGCTCCCGCTGCACGATGAACCAGTGCCCCTTCGGACCCTGCCGCTCGAGCCAGATCAGCTTGAAGCGCAGCGGCGTGCCGCTCGAGGTCAGCTGACCGGCGATGACGTCGAACGTCCGGCCGTGCCTGGTGACGGGAACTGCCGCCTTGATCGACAGGGCGGTGAACAGCCTTGCCGCGGGATGCGTCGTGGCCGCGTCGGCGACGCCGGATACCGCCATCGCCCCGGAGGTCGCGATCGCGGCCACCGCGACCACCGCGCCGAGCTTGGCCTTGACAGATGCGAGCATGTGCGCTCCTTCGGTTTCCTGGCCTCGGGGGTGAGACCGCTGACAACACCGACTACAGCGATGCACCCCCCGATCCCGTTACCGCACGGTCGGCCGGAGCGCCCCAAGATGGACATCGTGGACCGTTGATGTCGTGAATCACAGCATCAACGGTCCACGATGTCGCGGCCGCGCTGGGCGTGGGTACGGCTGGGCGGCCGTACTGCGCCGGGCGTGGGTGGGTACGGCTGGGCGGCCGTACTGCGCTGGGCGTGGGTGAGTACGGCTGGGCGGCCGTACCCACGGACCGGCTGGCTAGTCGACCAGCTCGTCGACCGGCTTGACGCCCGCGGTCCCCCGGCGTAGCCGCCACAGCAGCGCACCGAAGTACCACAGGGCGGCCAGGATCGCGCCGTAGCCGAGCACCTTGTCCGCGCTGTGGAACGTCGACGGCAGCGACAGCGCCGCCATGATGACCACGGTGTACGCCAGCACGAAGATGATCACCGGCCAGGCCCAGCGGCCGAGGGTGAACGCACCGGGGATGCTGTCGGTGGTCCGCCGCTTGACCGCGTACGCCACGGTGATCAGGAAGTAGATGATGTACGGGATGATCGCGGTCGCCCCGACCAGCGTGGCGAACGCACTGGCCTGCAGGTACCCGTACCACATCACGCCGAGGTCGATCACGCCGAACACGAGCAGGCCGATGATCGGGGTCTGGCTGCGCTGGTTGACCCGCCTGAGCTGCTTGGAGAACGGCAGCATGTTGTCGCGCGCCAGCGAGTAGCACAGCCTGGCCTGCGCGCCGGCGCCGACCACCAGGATCGCGAACATCGAGAAGATGACGAACGCGACGAACACCTTGACCAGCCAGGACGGCAGCCAGTAGCCGGCGATCACCAGCAGCGGCAGCCCGGGCTGCTCGACCGTCTTGATGCTCGGGATCGCCACGGTGAACCCGATCAGCGCGATCATCCCGAGCACGCCGGACAGCACCACGGCCCAGATCACGCCGCGCGGCACGCTGCGGACCGGGTTGACCGCGTCCTCGGACATGTCGGCGGCCAGCTCGAACCCGACAAGCGTGAACGCGCCGAGCAGGCCGGCCAGGGTGAAGGCGTACCAGGTCGGGTTGTGGAACACCGACGTGGTGTTGGTCAGGATGCTCAGGCCGTACGGCGTCGGCTTGGTCTTCAGCCCCCACAGGACGAAGAGCAGCACGCCGAACACCACGGTCCCGATGATCTCGGTGAACACCGCGATGTTGTTGACCCTGGCCGCGACCTGGATGCTGATGATGTTGATCACCGTGGGCAGCACCATCAAGATGATCGCCACCGACAGCACAAGCCGCGGGCTCGGCGAGGTCACGTTGAACTCGCTGAGCAGCAGCGGGGAGGCGACGCCCAGCATGATCGCGCCGCCGCCGACCGCCATGTACAGCAGCCCGGCGAAGCCCACGAACCAGCCGTAGGTGGAGTTCACCAGCCTGGCGCTCCACTGGTAGGCGTAGCCGGCCAGCGGGATCCGGGTCCCGAGCTCGGCGACCACGAAGGCGATCATCACGTTGCCGACTCCGACGATCGGCCAGGTCCAGATCGACGCCGGACCCCAGTAGGTCAGCCCGAATCCGTAGTTCAGGAAGATCCCGGTCGTGATCGAGATGATCGAGAACGCGATCGCGAACATCGAGAAGAACTTCAGTGACCGCCGCAGCTCCGGCCGGTAACCGGCCCGCTCAACGATCAGCTCGGCCTCGCCGACCGGATCGGCCGAGGTCAGCGTGCCGACGTGGGCCGTGACGGTGGGGTCACCCGACGCCGCGGGCTCCCCGGTGGTGCTTGACATTGCTGCCCCTCCTTTAGGTGAGTGCCTAGCCGTTAGTAAGTGCCGTCGGTCACGTGAGTGCCGAGTGCTCAGCGGTTGCCCAGGTGCCTGCGTACGGCGGCGAACGCCTCGCCGGTCGCCGCAAGCACCTGATCGAGGTCGTCATCGGTCATCGCCGCGGAGACGAACCAGTTGTGCCTTGGGTGGATGTAGGCGCCGCAGCGCACGGCCTCGGCGGCGAAGAGGTTGCCCAGCTCGTACCCGGTGTCCCCGGCGAAGGTGAGGTAGGGCATCTGCACCGGCCCGGTGTAGTTGATCGCGAGGTCCCACTCGGCGGCCTGGCGAGCGATGCCGTCCCGCAGCGCGTTCCCTGCCCGCTCCATGGCCTCGATGGCCGCCTCGTCGCGCAGCGCGCCGATGGTGGCGATCGCGGCGGCCATCGGCACCGCGGAGAACCAGAACGACCCGGTCACGAACACGCTCTGCGCGCCGCTCCTGAACGCGTCGTTGCCGAGCACCGCGGCGAGCGCGTGACCGTTGGCGATCGCCTTGCTCCATGCGGACAGGTCCGGGTCCACGCCGATCGGCTCCCAGCTGCCGCCCAAGTGCAGCCGGAACCCGCACCGCACGTCGTCCAGGATCAGCGCGGCACCGCTGGCGTCGCACAGCGCGCGCAGCTCCCGGGCGAAGGCGGCGTCGACAAGCTCCTGGTCGAACCCGGCGTCGTGCTTGAATGGGCTGACCAGGATGGCCGCCAGGTCCTCGCCCGCCTGCTCGGCGGCCGCCCGGACGCTGGCGATGTCGTTGAACTCGTAGTAGCCGAGGTTGGCCCGGTCCGCCGCGGTGGTGCCCGCGGGCCTAGGTGTGCACCACGGCGCGGCGCCGTGGTAGGCGCCGCGCGCCGCCAGGATCTTCGCGCGCCCGGTCTGCGCCCGCGCGATCGTGCAGCAGGCCGTGGTGGCGTCGGTGCCGTTCTTGGCGAACATGGCCCAGTCCGCGTGCCGCACCGTGGACACGAGCAGCTCGGCGAGGTCGACCATCACCGCGCCCGGCCCGTTCTGGCAGTCGGCCAGGGCGGCCTGGGCGCGGGCGGCCTGCTCGACCCTGGGGTGCTGGTGGCCCAGCACGACCGGCCCGTAGCTGCACATCAGGTCGACGTAGCTGTTGCCGTCCACGTCCCAGACCCTCGCTCCCCGGCCCTCCCGCATGAACTGCGGGTACTGCGCGGGCAGCGGCACCGCGGACTGGTGGCCGTACATCCCGCCAGGGATGACCGCAGCGGCCCGCTCGCGCAGCCCGGTGTCCGCGGTGCGCTGGCGGGTGTCGGCGTCGGCCAGGGCGTTGCGCTGATCTGCCATCGGTTCTCCGTTCCGGCTAGTGGTCTCTTCCGGCGGGCACCGCCGCCGCGCTCAGCGCTGCGCCGATCCGGTGGGCCGGGCTCGGCGCCGCGGCGCGCAGGAAGCCGATCGCCCCGTGCAGGTCGGTGATCCCCGCGTCGGATCCGAGGCCGGTGGCGACCAGCGCGCCGCAGGCCACGCCGAGCCACGCCGCGTCGGCGGGCGAGGCGCCGAGCAGCAGCGCGGCGATCATCCCGGCGTTGAAGCCGTCGCCGCAGCCGGTGGTGTCGACCACGTCGACGGGAATGGCCGGCACGTGCACCGGGTCAGCGCCGCCGCTGGCCACCAGCGCGCCGTCCGCGCCGAGCGTGACGGCGACGCCGCCCGTGCCGAGCGCGATGATGTCCTTGATGGCATGAACGGGATCGTTCCTGCCGGTCAGCGCACACGCCTGCTCGCCGTTCGGCAAGAACCAGTCCGCCAGCGCGACAACGCCGGCGATCCGCTCGAAGTCCCTCGGGGTGCCGGGGCGCAGCACGTCGACGGCGACCAGCGCGCCGGCGGCCCTGGCCGCCGACATGATCTCGGCGAGACCGTCGCCGACGATGCCGCCGAGCGCGTCAGGCGCCCCGACCAGCAGAGCGTCGAGCGGCCCGGCGGCGGCCAGGTCCACGTCGGACCGGTCGAGCAGCGGGGTGGCGCCCGGCACGTGCAGCGCGGGCCGCTCGCCGTTCGGCCGGATCGGCAGGATCGTGGCCGAGGTCTGCGCGGCCCCCTTGCGCACCAGGCCGCTGGTGTCCACGCCGTGCCTGCGCATCGCGCCGACCAGCACGTCGGCGAGCAGGTCGTCGCCGATGGCGCCGATCGCGAGCACGTCGGCGCCCAGCTTGGCCAGGTCCACTCCGGTCCCGGCGGCGGTGCCCGCCGCCGTGGCGCGGATCTCGGTCAGCCGGGCGCTGCCCTGGCCCGGCGGTATCGACTCCACCGGTCGGCCGAGCACGTCCACGATGTGCGCGCCGAGCACGGCGACCCGGCCGACCGGCCGGGTCGCCGCCCGCCCCGCCCCGCTCACTGTCCCGCGCCGTCGTAGCGGCGGCTGCCGTAGCCGCGGCGGCGCGCCTCCGCGCTCACCTCGTCGAGCTCGGCCGCGGACAGCGTCCGCGGCTCGCCGTAGCACCGTGCCAGCCGGTAGACGCCGGCCAGCCACTCGAGCAGCAGCGCGTTGCCGTACGCCTGGCCGAGCGTCCTGCCGTAGCAGATCGCCCCGTGGTTGCGCAGGATCGCGGCCCGCCGGCCGGCCAGCGCCTGCGTCGCCGCCGAGGCCAGCCCGTCCGAGCCGAACCGCACGTAAGGCGCCACCTTGACCGGCCCGCCGAGGCTGGTGATCGCGTAGTGCACGGCGGGCAACTCGTCCCTGCCCGTCGACAGCGCGATCACCTCGGGCGAGTGGGTGTGCACCACCGCACCTGCCGAGGTGCTCGCGTAGACGGCCAGGTGCATCGGGGTCTCCGAGGAAGGCACCTCGGGAGCATCGACCTCGGTGCCGTCCATCGCGATCACCGCCACGTCGGCCGGGCGCATCTCGTCGTAGCCGATGCCGGACGGGGTGATCGCCACCAGGTCGCCGCAGCGCACGCTGAGGTTGCCCGCACTGCCTACGGCTAGCCCGTCGGCAAGCAGGCGCGCGCTGTAGACGACGAGCTGCTCGCGGGCCGCGTGGAGCTCGGCGGTATCCGGGCGATACACTAACCAGGATGTTAGACGGACGTCCGACAAAAAAACAGCCTCAGCCGTCACACCTCTACCGATCCGGCCCCAGCGCCGGCCGCAGGCGCCATCCGCGTCAGCCCCACTGGTAGGCAGACATGCCGAAGATCGTCGACTGGGACGCCAAGCGGGACGAGATCTTGTCGGCGACCTGGCGAGTGATCGCGCGCGACGGCATCGCCGGGGCGACCATCCGCGCCATCGCCAGGGAGGCCGACTGCTCGCGCGGCATACTAGGGCACTACTTCGACGGCAAGGCCGACATACTCGGCTCGGCGCTGGTGATGTCCCACCGCCGGGTGGCGCAGCGGATGGCGGCCGGCGCGGTCGGCCAGTTCGGCCTCGACGCGCTGCGGATCGTCATGCTCGAGGCGCTGCCGCTTGACGAGCGCCGCGACCTCGAGGCGCAGATCGAGATCAGCTTCTGGGGCCGCGCGCTCGGCAACCCGGCACTGCGCGACCTGCAGAACCGCGAGTTCGACCGGCTCAGAGAGCGGCTGCGCGGGCACCTCGCCGAGGCCGAGAAGCTCGGCCAGCTACGCGACGGCGTCGACCTGGACCTCGCCACCCACTCGCTGGTGGTGCTGATCGACGGGGTCAGCGCCGAGCGGGTGCTCTACCCCGACCGGGTGCCCCCCGAGCGCCAGGTGAGCCTGCTCGACGAGTTGCTCGACGGCCTGCGGCCCGCCGGAGTTCATGCTCAGAGCTGAGAGCTCTCCCTGATCGCGGAGACGGGGTTACCGGCCGAGGTAGGCGAGGACGGCGAGGACGCGGCGGTTGTCATCGTCGGATGGCTGCAGGCCGAGCCTGATGAAGATGGACGCGGTGTGCTTGGCCACCGACCGCTCGGTGATCACCAGCCGCTGCGCGATGGCCGCGTTGGACCTGCCCTCGGCCATCAGGCCGAGCACCTCGCGCTCGCGCGGGCTGAGCGCGGCGACGGCGCCGTCGCCCGCGTTGCGCGCCAGCAGGCGGGCGATCACCTCGGGGTCCATCGCGGTGCCGCCCGCGGCCACCTGCCGGACCGCGTCGATGAACTGGCGCCCGTCGAGCACCCGGTCCTTGAGCAGATAGCCGATCCCGCCCGTGCCGCCCGCCAGCAGCTCGCGTGCGTACAGCTGCTCGACATACTGCGACAGCACGAGCACGGGCAGTCCGGGCCGGTCGCGCCGGGCGGCGAGCGCGGCCCGCAGTCCCTCGTCGGTGAAGGTGGGCGGCAGCCTGACGTCCACGATCGCGAGGTCAGGCTCGTGTGCGGCGACCGCGGTCAGCAGGTCCGGGCCGTTATCCACGGCCGCGGCGATCTCGATGTCGTGCGCCTGCAGCATCCGGGACAGTCCGTCCCGCAGCAGGAAGAGATCCTCCGCTAGCACAACTCGCACGGGATCTCCAGGTTCACCACGGTGGGACCGCCGGGCGGGCTCGACACCGCGAGCACGCCGTCGAACGCGGCGATCCGCCGCTCGATACCGGACAGGCCGGTGCCGCGGGCCTGGTCGGCGCCGCCGGAGCCGTCATCGGTCACGCCGAGCCGCAGCAGGCCGCGCTCGTACCTGACGTCGATCCACACCTGGCCGGCGCCGGCGTGCTTGGACACGTTGGCCAGCAGCTCGCTGACCGCGAAGTACGCGGCGGACTCGACCGGCGCGGGCGGCCGTCCCGGCAGCGAGCCTGCCACGTGGGCTCGCACCGGGCTGTCCAGCGCGAGCGCGCGCACCGCCTCGGTGAGCCCGCGGTCGGCAAGCACCGGCGGGTGGATGCCACGCACCAGGTTGCGCAGCTCGGCCAGCGCGCTGGCCGAGCTCACCCGGGCCTCGGCGAGCAGCGCCTTGGCCGCGCCAGGGTTGGTGTCGATCAGCTGCTCGGCCGTGTCCAGCGTCATTCCCATGGCCACCAGCCGCGCCTGGGCTCCGTCGTGCAGGTCCCGCTCGATCCTGCGCATCGCGGCGGCGCCCGCGTCGATGGTGTCTGACCGAGTCTGGGCCAGATGCCTGACCTGGAGCGACAGCTGGGCGCGCTTGGTCGGCCCGAGCAGCAGCCCGGCGAGCCTGCCGTAGGCCACCAGCGAGTAGGGCGCGATCCACGCTCCGAGCACGATCCCGCCGATGCCAGCCACCAGGGCACGGGCGGCCACGCTGTCGCCCTGTGGCGGGAACCCGAGGCGATGCGGCGCGAAGCTGATGAAGCCGAAGCCGTAGCGGATCAGGACCAGGACGCCGCCGATGGCCAGCGCCGCGGGCAGGATGGCGAGCAGCCAGCCGCCGCACACGTTCACCGACGCCCAGGCCAGGTCACGCCAGGTCGCCGGGTCGGCGAGGAGCCAGCCCGCCCCGGCCCTGGCCCGCCGCCAGGTCCCGTGCACCTGCGGATCGGGCGAAGGCCGGTAGGGAGTCACGATGGCGGTGCGGCACCACCGGCCGGCCAGCCGCCTGGTCAGCTTCGCCTGCCCGCGGGCCACCAGCAGGCCGGCCGCGCAGATCAGCAGCGCCCCGATCAGCGTGGCCGGCGTGGTGCCCCCGCCGCCCAACTGGAGCAGGCGGTTGATCACGAGCAGGACGCCGCCCACCGGAACGAGGCCGGCCAGCGCCAGTCCGGCGAGCGCGAGTCCGTGGCCCACCGCCGCGAGGCTGCCGCGGATCCAGCGCACCGGCCAGGGCTGCGCGGCCCGCTCCCGCGGGGCTCCCGGCCGCGGCAGCGGACCGGGGGGCATCCCCGCGCCGTTCATCGCCGTGTCCTCCTTCACCAGGCCGCACCCAACTCCAGTGTGCGGCCGTGACGCGCTCGCGTCAGTGGCCGTGAACCCCGGAATCGCCGGTGTACCTAGGTACACCAGCGCCGCGTAGGCCTGGCGGGTGCCAGCTTATGCGGCTGGCTGGGGTGGGCGGACAAGGCTTGCGCCTGACGCCTTCCTGGGTGGGGTCCCCGGCCGGCACCCCGCCGGCCGGCCCGGCGGCGGCTGGGCGCCACTGTCGGCAGCGCTGGCTACATTCGTCCTCGTGTTCGAGCCCTCCGCGCTGCTTGACGACCTCGACGACCAGCAGCGGCAGGCCGCGACCCATCCAGGCGGCCCGCTGCTCGTGCTCGCCGGGGCCGGGACCGGCAAGACCAGGACGCTTACCGCCAGGGCGGCGTGGCTGCGCGCGCAGGGACTGCAGCCGAGCCGCATCCTGCTGCTCACCTTCACCCGCCGGGCGGCGCAGGAGATGCTGTCCAGGGCGGGCTCGCACCACCGCGGCGGCTCCGAGCCGATCACTGGCGGTACCTTCCACGCCATCGCGCACCGGATCATCAGGCAGCATGCCGAGTCGTTCTCGCTGCCGCCGCAGTTCACCGTCATCGACCCCGGCGACGTCACCGACCTGTTCGACGCGCTGCGGACCGACCACGGGCTGGCCGAGACCGGACGGCGCACCCCGCGGGCGGCCGCCTGCGCCGACATCTACACCAGGTGCGTGAACACCGGCAGGCCGGTCGCCGAGGTGGTGCGCGATGGCTACCCCTGGTGCACCGACTTCACCGGCGAGCTGTCCGAGATGTTCCGCCGGTACGTCGCGCGCAAGCGCAGCCACGGGCTTGTCGACTTCGACGACCTGCTGCTGCTGTGGCGCGCCGCGCTGGCCGACACCAGCGCCGGCCCGGCGCTGCGCGGCATGTTCGACGCCGTGCTCGTCGACGAGTACCAGGACGTGAACGCCGTCCAGGCCGACATCGTCAGGCTGCTGCGGCCCGACGGAGCCGGGCTGACCTGCGTGGGCGACGACGCCCAGGCGGTGTACGGGTTCCGCGGCGCAGACCCTGGCCACCTGCGCCGGCTGCGGTCCGACTTCCCCGGGCTGACCGTGGTCAGGCTGACCGTGAACTACCGGTCACGGCAGGCGCTGCTCGCCCTGGCGAACGTGGTGCGCCCGCAGTCGGCGGGCCTCGAGCTCACGCTGAGGGCCAGCCGACCGCACGGACCCGTCCCGCTGCTCGTCCGCTGCTACGACGAGGCGACCCAGGCGCGGGAGATCTGCGCCCGCGTGCTCGACGCCCACGAGGCGGGCACGGACCTGCGGGACCAGGCCGTCCTCGTCAGGTCAGGGCACCACAGCGACGTGCTCGAGATCGAGCTCTCGGCACGTGGCGTGCCGTTCGTCAAGTACGGCGGCCTGCGGTTCACCGAGGCCGCGCACGTCAGGGACTTCCTCGCTGCGCTGCGCGCGATCGTCAACCCGGCCGACGACATCGCCTGGTTCCGGCTGCTGCGGATGCACGACGGCATCGGCCCCGCGCACGCCCGCCGGGCGCTCGGGGCGCTGCGGGTCACCGACCCTTCGCCGTGGGACCGCGCCTCCCAGGCAGTCCTCGCCGTGCCAGCCAGGCACCGGGCCGGACTCGCCGCCACGCTCGACGGCCTCGCCGCGGCAGCCAGCGCCGGGTCGGCGGACCTCGCCAGGCAGGTGCTCGCGGCGCTCGACGGCCCGCTGCGCGGCAGGTACCCGGACGCCGCCGCCCGGATCGCCGACCTGGAGCGGCTGGCCGCCGCGGCGGCCAGCCGCTCGTCCCTGCAGGATGCCCTGGTCGAGCTCGCACTCGACCCGCCCGCCTCCGCGTCGGACCTTGCCGGCCCGCCGAGGGTGGACGAGGACTACCTGGTCATTTCCACGGTCCACTCGGCTAAGGGACTGGAATGGCCGGTCGTGCACCTGCCTCACCTGGTCGACGGGGCGGTGCCAAGCGACATGGCGCTGGCGACCAGGGATGGGCTCGAGGAAGAGCGCAGGCTCTTTTACGTGGCCCTCACCAGGGCGCGCGACCAGATCTATCTCTACGCGCCGCTGCGGCTGCACCACCACAGGCTCGCCCGCGATGACCGGCACAGCCTGGGACAGCTCACCAGGTTCCTCGACAGCGCGGCGCTGGCCGCCTGCGCGGCGACCGACGCCGACCCGCCGGTGCCGGCGGTCCCGCGGGCCGGCCAGCTGACGGCCAGGATCGACGTGGTGCTCGACGCGCTCTGGTCGGGATGACCCAGTGCTGGAACCACGGGGCGATTAATCCATGGCATTCCGGGAATGGCCGCACGATGGCGCGGCGGAGCGCCGCCGGAAATGAGCGTTCGCTGGCCGTCGACTTATGCGGCTTGATAGGACATAGTGCGGTGCCATGACGATCCCCGGGCCGGCCGGCTGGCCCCCGCGCTGCGCGTCGCGGTCATCTCCCTGGCTGGCGCCGTCGTGCTCGGCGCCCTCCACGTGGTCGTCGTCGCCAAGCTGACGTTCGTGCACACGCGGCCCTGACCGACTGCCGGCGGCTGCTCCAGCCCCGCGGCCCGGTGCCACTTCGGGTCGCATGACGCCGCATTGATCCGGTTACCGCACTACTTGACGGGCATGGTAGGTTACGTAGCGTGATGTCGCTAGAACGGAATTCGGAGCAGTAGTTAACACGTAAGGAAATTCTTCTTATGTGCTGATCCTGATTCCCGGATTGGCTTATCGTGACAAACGTTTCGTGCTGGGCAGGCGGCGCGCGGCTGCGCCTTGCCCGACAGGTCGTCTCAGATCGACTCTGACGACGGGTGGGGATCCTTAGGCAGGCGGTGGCGCGTGGCCATGCGCCAGTCTTGACGTGTTCCCCGGAGAGGGGAATCGCGTGCCAGGACCTGGCCCGAGCACACTGACGCTGGGCACGTCGTCCGGGCTGCCTTCTGCGCCGCCGGGCGGGGCGGCGGCCGGACCGAACGGCGGGCAGGACGCCGCCGGGCCGGGCGGCGCCGAGCCAAGGCCGGCCGCGCCGCGGCGGCGCAGGCAGTGGGGGCATGACCGCCGAACCCGGGCGATGCCCATGGTGCCGCATGCGGTCAGCGAGCGCAGGATCGCGATGGCGCGGCTGGCGATCATCATCACGGTCACGGCATGGGTCAGCTACTTCATCGACTGGCTGCTCAAGGACTTCCTCAACCACCACTACTCGAGCACCGTGGACCGGACGCAGTCGATCGTCTACCTGCTGATCGTCACGATGCTGACCGCGTCGGCGCTTGCCTACCTGCTCAGCCGGCTCGGCTTCTTCTACCGGACCCGCAGCCATCACCGGGTCGGTCGCGCGGTGCTCGACCAGTTCTTCGAGAACAGGGCGCCGACGCTGACCGCGCTCGTGCCGTCCTACCAGGAGCAGGACGAGGTGATCCGCAACACGCTGCTGTCGGCCGCGCTGCAGGAATACCCGGACATCCGCGTGGTGCTGCTCATCGACGACCCGGCCAGGCCGCGCAGCCGGCGGGCACGCGACCTGCTGCACGCCGCTAGGGAGCTGCCCGGCCAGATCGAGGACCTGCTAGCCGGGCCAGGCGGATACTTCGCGGCCGCGCTCGACCGGTTCGAGACCATCGCCGAGCGCGGCGAGCGGCCTGGCCTGGCCGCGATGAGCGAGCTTGCCGGGCACTACGAGGCCGCCGTGACCTGGCTGCGGCACCTGATCGGCGGCATGGGCCAGGCCGACCACGCCGACGCCTTCTTCGGCAATGAGGTCGTGCTGCGGCTGGCCGCCGACCTCGAGTCGGTCGCCAGGGCACTGCACGCGGCCGCGGCCGAGGATGTCGTGCTCGAGCTCGTGCACCTGCGCCGGCTGTACCGGCGGCTGGTCTGGATCTTCAAGGCCGAGCTCACCAGCTTCGAGCGCAAGCGCTACGTCTCGCTCTCGCACGAGCCCAACAAGGCCATGAACCTGAACAGCTACATCGGCCTGATGGGCGGCAGCTACCGCGAGGTGCGGACCGTCAGCGGCCTGGCGCTGGTTCCCGCCGACCCGGCCGACTGCGACCTGCACGTGCCCGACCCTGACTACGTGCTGACGCTGGACGCCGACAGCGTGCTGCTGCCCGAGTACTGCCTGCGCCTGGTGCACCTGCTCGAGCAGAGCGAGCACCGGGAGACCGCCATCGCCCAGACGCCGTACAGCTCGTTCCCCGGCTCGGCCACCAGGATCGAGCGGATCGCCGGGGCGACCACGGACCTTCAGCACATCGTGCACCAGGGCCTGACCTACTACGACGCCACCTTCTGGGTGGGCGCCAACGCGGTGATCCGCAAGCGGGCGCTCGACCAGATCGCCGAGACCTCCTACATCGGCGACTGGGAGATCAAGCACTACATCAGGGCCCGCACCGTGATCGAGGACACCGAGTCCACGATCGACATGGGCGTGCACGGCTGGCGCCTGTACAACAGCCCCGAGCGGCTGAGCTACAGCGCCACGCCGCCCGACTTCGGCGCGCTGTGCATTCAGCGGCTCCGCTGGGCCAACGGCGGCCTGCTGATCCTGCCGAAGCTGTACCGGCAGTGGCGTGCCAGGCGCGGCCGCGGCGAGCGCACCCGCTTCGCCGAGCTGTACCTGCGGTCCAACTACATGGCATCGATCTGCTGGAGCTCGGTCAGCCTGCTCGTGCTACTCGCGTTCCCGTTCAACGCCACGCTGATCAGCCCGCTGCTCGGGCTGATCGCCTTCCCGTACTTCATGGCGATGGCCAGCGACCTGAAGTACTGCGGCTACAAGCGCGTGGACGTGGCCAGGATCTACGGCTTCAACCTGATCCTGCTGCCGGTCAACCTGGCCGGCACTGTCTCCTCCCTGGTCCAGGGCATCACCGCGTCGAAGGCCTCGTTCGCCCGCACGCCCAAGGTGCGCAACCGGACGGTAGCGCCGCCGCTGTTCGTGACCTCGCCGTACGTCCTGATCGGCCTGTCCGTGGTGACGTTCTACGCCGCCTACCGGCACGGACACGACGAGAACATGGCGTACGCAGCGCTCAACATCGTGCTGACCTGCTACGCGGTCGTGGCGTTCATCGGCCTGCGCAACTCGCTGGTGGACGGCTGGGTCCACTTCACCTCGCTGCTCTACAAGCCGGTTAACCCGCGCCGCCGGCTGCGGCTCAAGGCCAGGAAGGCGCAGGCCGCCCAGCCGGTGACCTCGGACTGGCGGTCGGTGCTCCAGGTGGCGGCCGTCGACTCCGGCCACTGGACCGTCATCGCCGGCCCGCCCGGAGCGTCGGCCGGCCTAGACCAGGCGCAGCGGGCCGGACGGCACCGCCTGGGCCAGGCCGAGGAGCGGGAGCCCGTGCTGCTGCACGGACCCGAGCAGGTCACCGCACTGCGCCCGGTGGTTGACCTGAGGTCGGGCCGGGTGGCCGGCTACGAGGCGGTGGCCACCCTGCACGACGCGACCGTGCCCGACCTGCCAAGACTCACCGCGGCCTGGGCCTACCCGCCCGAGCGGGCCGAGCACATGCGAGGACAGCAGCGATGACCGAGTCGAGGACCATGGTGCCGGGGCCCGGCACGCTCACCCCGCGGCCGCCGCTCACCGCGGATGACGAGGAGTGGTTCCCCGACGACGACCCGCAGCGCCGGCTGTCCCTGCTCCGGGTGCTGCTTGCGCTCGTTCTCATCGCCGGGCTCGGCTACGGCGGATATGTTCTGGCCAAGGCGCGGCTGGCACCGCCAGTGCTGATCCGCAAGACCTGGTTCGCTCCCTACGTCGATGCCACCTTGCCGCCCGAGTACCAGTTCCAGAGCACCTCACAGGACCCGGCCAGGCAGAGCGTGCTCAGCTTCGTGGTCTCCGAGCCGGGCAAGCCGTGCACGCCAAGCTGGGGCGCCGCTTACTCGCTGCCCAGGGCCGATCAGGTGCTCGCGATCGGCTCGCGGATCGCGCAGATGCAGGCCGACGGCGCGCAGCCGATCGTGTCCTTCGGCGGCGCCGCGCACACCAGCCTCGACGTGGGCTGCCAGAGCGTGCCCTCGCTGGCCCGCGGTTACGAGACGGTGATCAGCAGGTACCACCTCACCGCCATCGACCTGGACATCGAGGGGGCTGCTCTGGACAACTTCGCCGCCGAGCAGCGGCGCACCGCGGCGATCGCCGACGTCGAGCAGGCCGCGCGGGCACACCACCGGCAGCTCGCCGTATGGCTGACACTCCCGGTCGAGCCGACCGGCCTGCAGGATGACGCCATCTCGGTGATCTCATCGATGCTCGCTCACCGCGTGGCCATCGCGGGCATCAACGTGATGACGACGGACTTCAGCCAGCCGCCGGCCGACGGCACCTCCATGCTGGGGCTCGTGGAGTCCGCGCTCGACTCGACACACGCGCAGCTCGCCAAGCTGCTGCCGCGCTACGGCGTGCAGCTGCGGTCCGCCCAGATCTGGCAGCGCCTAGGCGCCACGGTGATGATCGGCCAGAACAACGTGCGCGGCGAGAGCTTCACCGTCGACGACGCGCAGGGCCTGGTCAGGTTCGCCGCGCAGAACGGGCTCGGCCGGGTCTCGATGTGGTCGCTGAACAGGGACAGCCAGTGCGGCAGCTCGTTCCCCGAGACCGGCCTGATCTCGAACACCTGCAGCGGGACGGCGCAGTCGACGCTCGAGTTCGCCAGCATCTTCAGCCGGCTGGCCGGCAGCGCGTCTGCATTCGACCTGCCAGCCGACCAGGCGCTTGCGCTGCCGCCGAAGCCGAACACGAACCCGGCCGACGCGCCGTACCCGATCTGGTCGCCCACCGAGCAGTACCCGGCCAACTACAAGGTCGTGGAGCACGGCGAGATCTACACCGCCAAGTGGTACAACACCGGCGACGACCCGGCCGCGGTTGTCCAGTATCCGTACCAGACGCCGTGGGAGCTGCTCGGCCCCGTCCTGCCGACCGACCGCGCGCCGACGATCCCCACGCTGCCGGCCGGCACCTACCCGGCCTGGTCGCTCCAGGCCAAGTACGTGACCGGCCAGAAGGTGCTGTTCCACGGCCTGCCGTACGAGGCGAAGTGGGACAACCAGGGAGACTCGCCAGCGACCGCGGCCGGGGACGCAAGCGGCTCGGCGTGGACGCCGCTGTTCAAGATTCCTGGAGAGCCGTCCGGGTGACGGGGAACCTCGGGCGCCCCGACCTCGCCGGTCGCGGGTGCCCGAGCCCGGCGCGGGTGGGCTCGGGGACCGGGCCGGGTGCCAGGCTGCCGACGAGAACGGCGTAGACCACCACGTTGCTGAGGTACGAGCCGGTCGCATAGTCGAACAGCCCGCCGCAGGTGATCAGCCGAAGCTCGGCGTCGGGCACCGGGCCGTACACCCGCGCGGTCGGGAAGTGGTTCTTCGCGTACATGCGCACGGCGACGACCCTGAACACCGCGACCGTGCGGTTGGCCCGGACCACGTAGGCGCGCTCGCCGCGGCGCATGTCACGCAGCCGGAAGAACACCCCGGGGCCGAGCGTGGAGTCGATGTGCCCGGCGATGATCGACGACCCGATCGCGCCCGGCCGCGGACTTCCGATGAACCAGCCGGCCACCGACGTGGTCGTCGGCACCTGAAGCGTGCCGACCGAGGTCAGCCCGAGCCTGATCAGCCTGGTGCTGACGCCGATCGCCGGAATCACCAGCCGGACCGGCCTGGCGACCCGGCGTACGGCCGAGGTGTTCGGTACCGCCGACGGCACTCCGACCGGGGTCAGCACGTGCGGCGCGGGGTCGACGTGCGG
The DNA here is from genome assembly GCA_035517035.1 of Streptosporangiaceae bacterium. GTDB lineage: Bacteria > Actinomycetota > Actinomycetes > Streptosporangiales > Streptosporangiaceae > Chersky-822. The sequence continues at coordinate 47,234 of DATIZP010000048.1, forward strand.
CGGCGGGATCGTGCGGCCGACCACGGCCCATCCGGCCGCCCCGAGCGCGATCGCCAGCACGCCGCAGGCGACCAGCGCCGTCCTGACGGGATGCGCGAGCCAGCGCCCAGGCAGCGGCCGGCGATGCCTGGCCGACCGCCTGCGCGCTGGCTCCCTGGCCCCGCCGGGACGCCGGACCTTGCCGGTCACGTCATCGCGTGCGGCCTGCGCTCCGCAGTGGCGCGCCTGCGGCCAGGCCGTCTCGCCATCCGCACTCCGGCGAAGCTGAGCAGCAGCCCGCCGCCCACCAGCACCAGCCAGGGCACGTCGGAATCGCCAGGCCGCGGTGCCATACCGCCGAGCCCGGTGGCCGGGGCCCCGGCCGGCAGAACGTGACTGCCTACCGCGTCCACCAGGTCATCGAGCATGAGGTGGCCGGAGCCATCGAGCACCACGATGGTGTGGATGGTGCCTGCCGCGAGCGTGATCGACGAGCTCGTGTGCTCGGTCGACCCAGCCGCGGACACCGTCCAGGTTCCGGCCGGAACCGCCCGGTACGAGGTGAAGGAGCCGAACGCCAGCTTGCTGGCGAGCGTCTCCTTGCCTGCGCGCACGGTCACCCGGTGCTCTTTCAGCGACGCCTGGATGATTCGCACCAGCGCCTTGCCGTGCGGCGTGGTCAGCCGGTCGCGCAGCACCTGGAGCCGCAGGCCGTTGGCCGGCCCGAGGCCCGCGACCGTGTAGGCGGCACCGGCAAGCACGTCCACCGTCGTCGACAGCACCGGGGACGACGACGACGACGCGCCGGCCGGCCGCATGGCCACGGTGTACTCGCCAGCCGGAACCTTCTCGTAGCCGGACACGGTCCCGTACGACACGTGGTGCAGCACGATCATCGCCTTGGGGTTGTCGAAGGAGTAGAGGTAGACGTCCACCGCCGGCGTGTTCGGCGACAGGTGCGCCAGCCTCAGCCACCCCGAGGCGGACGACGCGGACGCCGACGCTGGGGCGATGCCGACCAGCAGCCCGACCGCCAGCACGATGAGGCCAAGCAGCCGGAAAAGAACCGAGGGTCTCGATGAAGTCTTCATAGCTTCCTGCCCGTCATGATGACTGAAGTAGTCCAAGGGGATTGGGTCGCGAGAATCTGACCGCCACTGCCGGACGGCCGTGCAGGACAGTGCTGGTGATGCTGGCCGGGAGATAGGTTGACTGCTGGCTGCGCAGGAACGAAAGCAGCCAGTGCCGGTAGGCGGGCGCGCGCAAGCCTGCCTGCCTGTCCGCTCCCGACAGCCAGACCCCGGCGAACGGAACGCCGGGGCTTGAACGGGGAGCCTGATCGTAGAAGCCGAGAATCTGGATGGGGTGCGCCGCGGCCAGGGCCGGGAGGATGACGAGCAGCCTCGGGTCGACCAGCCCCGCCGCCAGAGCGACCTTTGCGGCGGAGGGCATCGAGATCCTGCGGTTGGCGAGCAGGGCGGCGCCGTCGCGCTTGCGCGCGGCGATGTCCTGGCGCAGCGCCGACTCGTAGGCCTTGGCGCCGTCCACGGCGACCACCCTGACCGCAACCCTGGTCGGCCCCGCACCGAAGGTGGCCAGCACCGCCGGCGCGTACTCGGTGCTGAGCCTGGTGCCGAACTGGCTGCGCAGCACCTGCGTGGCCACGATGACGTCGGCGCCCAGCGGGTCCGGTGTGGTCGGCCTGATGACCAGCAGGGCAGAGGAAGGGACCCCGGCGTTCTGCAGCGCGGCGCACATCACGGTGTCGCAGCCGATGATGGCGCTGGGGCTGATCTCGCGCGCGATCCACCGGGCGGCCTTGGCCCTGGCCGTCGTGGCCGCGGCCAGGCTGGCCGAGCCCGGGCCGCTCGTGGCCGGGTTCTGCGAGGAGCTGTGCTCGCCGAGCACGGCAACGGTGATGCCCGTCGCGGCGAGCAGAACTGCGGCAAGGCACAGGACAAGCAGCGCCACGCCACGCCGGCCACCGGGCGGTTCTGGCGGCGCTGCGGCCGATGGTTCGGACGGCCGATTGAGCACCGGCTTGAAGTGAGAGCGCAGTGAGTCGGGAACCCTGGGAGCCGCCTCGCGGATGCCGTGCGTGGCGTCGGCCGACTCCGCCGGCGCCTTCGGCTGATCCGCCGGGGCCTGCGGTCGCTCAGGCTGGGCCTGCGGCTGATCCGCGGCATGCGCGTGAGCCGCCTGTCTCGTCGACGGCGGCGCCACCCCGTCCTGCGCGGGCGGGGGCATCACGGTTCCGCTGATGCTTCCCGGCCTACGCCGGACCCACTTGTCCTCTCCCATGGCACAACGCTCCAATGGGCTGGGCCATAGGGACATTAGTGGGGTTACGGCACGACTGGCAACAGATGGTTAGACAACTCTGTCCCAACAAGCACCGGAAATCCGGATACGACGGGCGGTTCCGCGCACAGAATTAGGCGGAAAATCATGCAGAGTCATCCATCGTGACGCGCTATCGAGCCGACTCCATCGACTTGTTCGCCGCCTTGTCGCATCTCACTGCGCGATCTGGCGCCCGCGTCCCTGGGCGCTCTGGCCCGCGCCATCGCCCCGAAGCACCCGACCTGCGCTGGCGCCTGGCTGCCATGGCGTCGGCCCGGGTGATGGCGGGCGGGAAGTCCGGCCCGTCGATCACGGGCAGGCCCGGAGCATGCCGGCCGACCGCCTCGGCGAGCCGCCGCCGGTCGACCCGCCAGCCCTCCATCCTCCGGTAGGCCTGGCGCACCGTCCCGTCGCTGCCGGGGATCAGGTCCTGGCGTCCCGCGTCGGTCAGGTACTTGACCGCCCGCTGGCCGGGACGCCCGGCCGCCCGGCCGCCGAACGGCAGGTCGGGCCGGCTGGTACCGAGCGACCGGATTCCGACGCAGTGGTAGACGGCCTCGGCGCGAAAGCCCGGCACTCGCTCCCTGAATAGCTCGACCGCGCAGATCCTGCTCCACCGCACTTCTGCCTGCCCGGTGCCGTCCCGAAGTACACACCGTCACGATGGACCGCAAAGGCAACCTCGCGCCTGGAGACCTTGACGACCGCGTTCCCGCAGGCAAGCAGGATGACCACCCAGACGGTTCCGCCGATCGCGTAAGCCTTGACCGACGGACTGGTCGTCGCGAGCACGACCACTCTCAGCACGGTCCAGCCGACTAGGCCGAGCGCCCACCCGATCAGCAGCCATGACCCGAACCGCACCACGTAGGCGTCAGGGGAGAACGCCGGATTATCGTTGGCCACCGGCCACGACCCTTCTGGCTGGCACCGCGACGGGCGGTGTCGTGACGATATTCAGCGATAAGCATGGGACATTCGCGAGGCCGCCGAGACCGGACTCGCGCACCGCAGGTCCCGCGCCGGAGCGGGTACGGACGGCCGGCGTGGCAGACTCTGCTCAGGCCGGGCGCGCGGCGCCATGCCAGCGGAGAACCTGGCCATGGCGCGGCCGAGCGCAGGGCGCTGCGCGGGCCGGCCGGAGGGAGGCAGCGGTGCCCGCTGACATGCGAGAGCTCGCCGGTGACCTGGCGGCGGAGACCGCGGCACTGCGGGACATGATCGGCCCGCTCGACGAGGCGGGATGGCATGCCCCGACGCCGGCCGAGGGCTGGAGCATCGCCGACCAGATCAGCCACCTGGCGTACTTCGACGACGCCGCGATACTTGCGGCGACCGACCCCGGCAGCTTCGCGAGGCAGCTCGAGCAGGCCGTGGCGGACGGCGAGCTCAGCCCTGACGACGTGGCCGCACGCTACCGGTCCCTGTCCGGACCCGAGCTTCTCAGCTGGTTCGATGCCTCCCGGCGGCGGCTGATCGACCTGTTCGCCGACCTCGATCCCGCGGCGCGGCTGCCGTGGTTCGGCCTGCCGATGAGTGCGGCGTCGGCGCTGACCGCGCGGATCATGGAGACGTGGGCGCATGGCCAGGACATCGCCGACGCGCTCGGCGTCAGCCGAGAGCCCACCGAGCGGCTGCGGCACATCGCGCACATCGGGGTGCGGGCGCTGCCGTTCAGCTTCGCAGCCAACGGGCTCGCGGTGCCCATCGAGCCGGTGCGGGTCGAGCTCACCGGACCCGGCGGGCAGGCGTGGGCATGGGGCGCGCATGACGCCGAGAACCGGGTCAGCGGTCCGGCGCTCGACTTCTGCCTGCTGGTCACCCAGCGCCGACACCGCGACGACACTGCGCTGCGGGCGGATGGGCCGGTCGCTGCTGCGTGGCTTGCCATCGCCCAGGCCTTCGCCGGTCCGCCCGGACCCGGCCGGCCGCCGGCTTCTCGGGCGCAGACTCCGTGACCTCGCGAGCTCGCGAGAGCCATTCGACTCCCTGACTTCACTGCTTAAGGTGTGCGTCGAAGAATGCGATCACCCGGCTGCGGGCGTCGCGCGCGGACGCCTCGTGGTAGCCCGCGTGGGTGATCCGGGTCAGGATGCCCCTCACCGGGCCTGGCTGATCGGCGGACTGGTGGAGGAAGGCGTGCCCGGCCTCGGGGTACACCTTGATGTCGTGCTCGATGCCGAGCTGCTCAGCGGCCAGGGCCAGCCGCCGTGGTGCCTTGCGCAGTGCCCGGTCCCTGGCGCCGAAGCTTGCCACGATCGGGCAGGCCTCGTGCAGGGCACACCGCAGGGCGGGCCAGAAGCCCAGGTCAGCGGAGAGGGCCAGGTAACCCGCACCGCCCAGCCAGTCCGCCTGCTCCCGCACCGCCTGATCGATCCCGAACCCGTCGTGCAGAACCACTATCCCGGGCCACGGGCCCTGATCATCCGGGCGGGACAGATAGCCGGCATCGCGCCGGCCGACGTGGGGATCACGACATCGGCCACTGCCGCCCTCCGATCACCCACCCTGGCCGGCCATCAGGGCTGCCACGCGATGGCCTGCACGGCTCCCCATGCTACGGCCGCCAGTCGCGATTGGATCGCCCGCGCTCCGGCTCGACCGCATTCCCGGCCATTGGCCTCCCGGCCCGCGCAATTCCTTATAGGTGCACATTCATTTGCACAACTGGGTGGGAGATCTGGCCCGAGTCGATGAGCTACGAATCGCCGAGGGTCTGGGTCGTCGAAGGTCCAGCCCATTCGCCCAGGGCGGCCGGCTCGCGCTCAGACCCGATTCCGCGAGTAGGCCGTTGACACGCCTTCGCGAATGCCGATAGGTGCCGTTCTGACCTGGGATGATGATCATTGCGACGTGATGATCAGCCCAGCGGAGAGGGCACCTATCTGGTGAGCAGGATACGTGGCGGGAGCAGGAAGCGCAGGCTGCCGCGGGTTGGCGCGCCGGATGCGGCGCTGACTGCGAATGCGGGGCTGGCGGCGATCGCTGAGCTGTGCAGCCGGCTGGGCGTGATCAGGGCCATCGATGCGGCGGTCGGCCCGGTCAAGGAGCGTGACCGCGGGTTCGGTGCCGGGGAGCTGCTGACCGGGATCGCCGCGGCGCAGCTGGCCGGGGAGGACTTCCTGACCGGGCTGGACCGCCACCGCGCGGATGCGGCCGGGCAGCTGATCACGCCGGTGCCGGGGTTGAGCTCGACGACTGCGGCGGGCCTGGCCCGCCGGGTCACCCCCGCGCAGTGGCTGGCAGTGGAGACCGGCGTGGCCACGGTCACGGGCCGGATGCTGGCGCTCTTGCCGGCGGCGCGAGCAGCGGCGCTGACCACGGGGCCGGTCACGATCGACCTGGATACCACCGACGTGGAGGTCTACGGCCGCAAGAAGCGCGGCGTGGCTTATAACCACCAGGGCCAGCGGGTCGGCCGTCCGCACGTGGCTACCTGGGCCGAGACCGAGATCGTGCTGGCCGCTGACCTGGGCTCGGGCACCGACGATCCGCGCGCCACCGCGGCGGCCCTGCTGCGCCGTGCGCTGGCCTGCCTGCCCGCGGCGGCGCGGGCCGCAGGGCGGGTGGCGCTGCGTGCCGACGCCGGGTACTTCGCCGGGCAGCTGGCTCGCGCCGCCCACGATGAGCACATCGCCTTCGCGATCGGCGCGAAGCGGATCGCCCCGCTGTGGCGGCTGCTGAGCGGCATCGCCGAGGACGACTGGGCCGATGCGGCCGGCCTGGACAATGCGCAGGTCGCCGTGGCTGACTACTGCCCGGACTGGTGGCCGGCCACCACCCGGCTGATTGTCCGCCGGGTCCGGCTGGACCCGGCGCAGGTCTCCGCCGATCTCCGGTCACGGCGGCGCCGCACCCTGCACCCGGACCAGCGGGCCCTGCCCTTCCCTGAACTGGCAGCCGAGCCGGCCGTCTACGGCTACTCGTTCATCCTGACGAACCTGGACGTGTCTGCCCCGGATAAGGCCGCCGCCGCCGAGCACTGGTACCGGCACCGCACCACGGTGGAAAACATCTTCCGCGACAGCAAGCACGGCGCCGCCCTCCGCCACCTGCCCTCGGGATACCCCCAGGTGAACATGGCCTGGATGCGGGGCGCGCTGCTCGCGGCCTGCATGGCCGCCTGGCTGCACCAGCTCACCGCCGTCACGGCCGGTGAGGACCTGCTGGCCGGCCACGGCGTCCGCGGGGGCAAAGCCATGATCGCCACCCTCCGGTGGCGCCTGATCGCGGTCCCGGGACGGCTCACCCGCCACGGCCGGCAGCTGGTCCTGCGGCTGCCGCCCGGCTGCCACCTGCTCGCCGAGGTCCTCGCCCGCCTCCGGGCACTGCCCGCCCTATCCTGACCGCCATAGCCCGCCCGGCCCGGCCGGAACCTGGAACCCGCGAACCCGGCGCGATATCCGGGCATCACGGCTGCCCGGGCACCGCAAATAGCCACCGCGAACGCCCGCGCCGATGCGGAAGATCAGCTCAGCGCGTTACTCGCGGATTCGGGTCAGAGAACTTCCCGGCGACGGCGCAAACAATTGCAGAGGTCACGCAAACAATTGCAGAGACAGCCTGCGCCGACCGCAGGCAGTGCCGGAGCTTGGTGCGTTACAAAAGAATCAGGGAGTCAGCGGCCGGGCGCCACGGCCTGCGGCCAGGGGTGGGCGGACAGCATCTTCAGGCGGCCCAGCCGGCCGGAGCGCGTGGCGGAAGGTCGGTCCGGCCGGCTGGACACGTTCAGGGTCACGCCATCGCGAACGACGTGAGTCCCGAGAGCATCGCGGCCGCGCCGGGTACCGTTCCCTGGCCGACGTGCCTGCCGCGCCGGTGCGCGCCACCACCGCGGCGGCTGCCCGGCAGGCGTGTCTTCAGCGGCGCCCTGCGGTGCTTTGCCTCCGGCGGGGTCCAGATCACTCCGTAAGCGATCGGCTGGCCAAAGGCACCGCCGTACGCGCCGACCGCGCCACTTCTGTCACCGAACATGTGACTTCCTTCCATTCCGCGCCCGTTCTTCTCAGGGAAATGACGCGGAAGTCGTCCCACTATGACGCGGAACGAGGCAAGATCTCTAATGATTTGCAGGAACTCATCGGGAAACAGGGATGGGTGGGCATGACGGACCGATTCGGAGTGACAAAAGTGTCCAGCGACGCCGAGCTGATCAGCGCTGCCCGCTCCGGTGACTCCGGCGCTTACGGCGTTCTCTACGAGCGGCATGCGGAGGCCGCGCGGCGCCTCGCCGGCTGCCTCATGCACAGCAAGGCGGACGCCGAGGACGTGGTGGCCGAGGCGTTCGCCCGCGTGCTCGCGGCGCTCAGGCGCGGCGGCGGGCCGTCCGAGGCGTTCCGGCCTTATCTGCTCACCGCGGCCCGTCGGGTTGCCTTCGATCAGTCCAGGGCGCGGCGCAACCTGATCCCCACCGACGAGGCCGGCCTCCCCGATCCCGGCGAGCCTTTCGACGACCCGGCCATCGCGGACCTGGACCGCTCGCTGGTGGTGCGGGCGTTCAGGTCGCTGCCCGAGCGCTGGTCGGCGGTGCTCTGGCACACCGAGGTCGAGCGGGCCAGGGCCGCCGACGTCGCCTTACTCCTCGGCATCACCCCGAACGGCGTGGCCGCGCTCAGCCACCGTGCCCGCGAGGGCCTGCGCCAGGCGTACCTGCAGATGCACTTGGCAGGGCCGGTCAGGGCCGAGTGCCGCCCGGTCCTCGGCAAGCTCGGCGCCCACGTGCGCGGCGGGCTGTCCAGCCGCGATGCCCGCCGCACCGAAGGGCACCTGCGGGCCTGCACCGACTGCGCGGCCGCGTTCGCCGAGCTGACGGCGGTCAACGACTCGCTGCGCGGCCAGCTCGCTCCTGTGGTTCTCGGCGGCGTGGCGGCCGCCTACCTGGAGCACGTGCCGCACGCGGCGGGCAGCGCCGCGACGGTGGCGACGTCCGCGCTGCGCCGGCTGATCTGGCCGCGTCCGGTGCTGCCGGTCGCGGCGGGCGTCGCGGCGACCGCCATCGCGCTGCCCGCGGCGACGATCCTGCATCATCTGAGCGCACCGCATGCCGCGGTGCCGACGGCAACTGCGCCAGGCAGGTCGGCCGGGCCCGTCACCAGTGCGGGCGTGGAGGTGCACACCTCACCGGCGCGGCCCGGGCCTGGCAGTCATTCGGCGAGCCCGTCCCCGAGCGCGACATCCTCGCTGTCGCCGTCACCGACCGGATCGGTCACGGCTTCGGCGGCGCCGTCGGGGAGGCCGGCGCCCAGCCCGCTGGTCTCCGGAACGCTGACCGCGCAACTCGGGGTGAGCGTCAGTGTTAGCGGCGTGCTGAATCTTGGCGTGGTGGTGGTCGTGACCGTCAGCGTGTCCGACCCGGGGACGGCGGCCACGCCCGGGCTGGCGTCGAACCTCACCCTGCCTTCAGGTACGACGGTGCTCGGGCTCGCGTCCGGCGGTTCCGCAGGCTGGACCTGCACGGGCGGCTCGTCAGGACCGACCAGCTGCACGCACGGACCAGTCGCGGCGGGAGACGACGCGACGGTAGCGTTCCGGCTGCTCGTGGTCAGCCTGGCGGGCTGCGGTCACTCGATATCCGACACGGTGACCGGCGGCTCGCTCGTCGCTACCGGTTCGTCGTCCGAGCAGGTGCAGTGTCTGCTGTGAGAACTCGCGAGGCGGCTTAGCCGGCTAGCCCGTGACGGTGTGCATAACCGATCGCGTGCGCCCGGTCCCGGCTCCCGGTCTTGGCGAAGATGTGGTTGACGTGGGTCTTCACCGTCGCCTCTGAGACGTGCCGCGGCTCCATGCCGCTGTCTGCCGCGGCTCCATGCCGCGGCTCTATGCCGCAGCCGATAGGCACCGAGCGATTGGCTGGCCAGGACTGGAGCCTGTCCCGTAGATCGTGGGACTGGGTCGCGGAGCCGGGTCCCGATGGCTCGGCTTGCGGTCTGGCGGGCCGTCCCCAAGGCCGCCGCCGGCCGCCGCGCCCGTACCGCCCGGAGATGATCTTGATGGATGTGGCGGATGTCCCAGAATACGCAGTGGATGTGGCATCCATTCCACGG
>DATIZP010000049.1:0-15352 GCA_035517035.1 Streptosporangiaceae bacterium
GAGGAGAACCGCACGCCGAACTCGGTCACCTGCGCCGCCGGGCCTGCCCAGTCGGTGACGAACCGCCCCGCCTGCGCCATCGTGAACATGCCGTGCGCGATCACGTCGGGCAGCCCGACGGACTTCGCGATCCGCTCGTTCCAGTGGATGACGTTGAAGTCGCCGGACGCGCCGCAGTACTTCACCAGGTCAAGCCTGGTCACCTGGTAGGTGACGGGGGCCAGCTCGGCCCCGGCCTCGACGCCTGCGTAGGTGACCTGGTCGCTCACAGCCTCATCCCGCCCCGGCCCGCTCGACCAGCGTGCCGAACGCGGTGCACACGTGCTCCCCGTCCACGGTCGAGATCTCGGTCGTCGTCGTCATCATGGCGTTGCGGCCCACCGTCCTGATGTCGGAGATCGTCACCTGCGCGGTCACCACGTCCCCGGCCATCAGCGGTCTGGAGTAGGAAAACCGCTGCTCGCCGTGGACCACCATGGCGTAGTTCAGGTTCAGCCCCGGATCCACGATCGCCTGGGCGCTCGCCGCCATGCTGATCACGATCGGGAACGTCGGCGGCGCGATCACGTCGAGGTAGCCAGCGGCCTGTGCCGCCGCCCGGTCGCGGTACAGCGGGCTGCGGTCGCCGATCGCGTCGGCGAACTCGGCCAGCTTGACCCGGCTCACCTCGTACGGCGCGCTCGGCGGGTACGTCTTGCCGATGTAGTCCGGGTTGATCGCCATGCGCCGGCGTTAGCGGGTCTCGCGGTGCGGCTGGTGCTTGCGGCAGTTCGGGCAGTACTTGCTGAGCTCGAGCCGGTCCGGGTCGTTGCGCCGGTTCTTCCTGGTGATGTAGTTGCGGTGCTTGCACTCCTGACAGGCCAGGGTGATCTTGGGCCTGATGTCGGTCGCAGCCACGGTGGAGTGCCTTTCTGCTGTGCGGACTGTGCGTTCGATTAGGGAACTGTGCCTTCAACTACCGTTGAGGCAGCGGCATTCCTGCCGTCGTAGCGGAGGCCGGACTTGAACCGGCGACACAGCGATTATGAGCCGCTTGCTCTGCCTGACTGAGCTACTCCGCCTCGTGAGCAGACGGCCGGAGCCAGCGCGGCGGGCCGTCAGCGTGCCCAGGTGCGATGACCGGGCCTGCCTAGCTTACAGGGATTCCCGCCCCGCAGCGCACCCGCATATCGCGGCGTCATCCAGGGTCAGCACTCCACGACCCGCCTGCTGCCCGTGCGCCCCCCACCCACCACCCAAAACGCGCGGGCCGGTCCCGTCAGCACTCCACGACGTTCAGAGCGAGGCCGCCGCGGGCGGTCTCCTTGTACTTGTCCTTCATGTCAGCGCCGGTCTCGCGCATGGTCTTGATCGCGCTGTCGAGCGACACGTGGTGGCTGCCGTCACCCCTGATCGCCATCCTGGCCGCGGTGATCGCCTTGACCGAGGCGATCGCGTTCCGCTCGATGCACGGGATCTGGACCAGGCCGCCCACCGGGTCGCAGGTGAGACCGAGGTTGTGCTCGAGCCCGATCTCGGCGGCGTTCTCCACCTGCTCGGGCGTGCCGCCGAGCACCTCGGCCAGCCCGGCGGCGGCCATCGAGCACGCCGAGCCGACCTCGCCCTGGCAGCCGACCTCGGCGCCGGAGATGGAGGCGTTCTCCTTGAAAAGCACCCCGATCGCGGCCGCGGTGAGCAGGAACGCCACCACGCCGTCCTCGTCGGCGCCGGGGATGAACCTGGTGTAGTAGTGCAGCACGGCGGGGATGATGCCGGCCGCCCCGTTGGTGGGTGCGGTAACGACCCGGCCGCCCGAGGCGTTCTGCTCGTTGACGGCGAGCGCGTAGAGCGTCACCCACTCCATCGCGTACAGCGGGTCCGAGCTGTCCGAGGTGCGCTCGAGCGTCTCGCGCAGCGTGCGCGCCCGGCGCCTGACCTTCAGCCCACCCGGCAGCACGCCGCCGGCCTCGCAGCCCGCCACCACGCACTCCTGCATGACCGACCAGATCCGCGCCAGCCCGGACCTGACCTCGGCCTCGTCCCTGCGGACCAGCTCGTTGGCCATCATCACGCCGCTGATCGGCAGGCCGCGGGCCTGCGCGTGGGCAAGCAGCTCCGCCCCGGTGGCGAACGGATACGGCACCGCCACAGCGTCGGGGACAAGCAGCGGGCCGCCTGCCACGTCCTCGCCGAGCACGAAGCCGCCGCCGACCGAGTAGTACGTGCGCCTGCTCAGCCCCGTCCCGTCGGCGGCGGTCGCCACGAACACCATCGCGTTCGAGTGAAACGGCAGCCGCTTGCGGCGGTGCAGCACGATGTCGTGATGGACGTCGAAATCGATCTCCCTGGCCGTGCCGCCGAGCCGCAGCCTGCCGGAGTGCCGCACCGCCTGCACGGTCGGCTCGGTGGCGGCCGGGTCCACGGTCTCCGGATCCTCGCCGAGCAGCCCGAGCACGACGGCGACCACGCTGCCGTGCCCGTGCCCGGTGGCGCCGAGCGAGCCGAACAGCTCGACCTGCACCCGGGCGACGCGATCGGCCAGCCCGTCGGCGGCCAGCGACGCGGCGAACATCCCCGCGGCCCGCATCGGGCCGACGGTGTGCGAGCTCGACGGCCCGATCCCGATCTTGAACAGGTCGAACGTGCTGACCGACATGGTCCCGGCCGGCCGCGCCGCCGGCCCAGCGAGCTCCGCCGGCCTCACCGGTGCACCTTCTCCCCGTCGGGGTCGAACGGCGGCCGCAGCGACACCCGCGCCGCGCAGATCTGCCCGCCGACGTTGACCTGGTAGCTACCCGAGCGGACGTAGTCGGGGGTCACCACGTCACCGGCGGCATGCCTGACGTACGCCATCCCGACCGATGCGCCGATCGTAGCTCCCCACGCGGCGGACGTCACCAGCCCGGCGGCGGCGCCGTCCCTGATCAGCAGCTCGCCGCCCCACATCATCACCTCGGGGTCGTCGAGCACGATGCTGGCGAGCCGCTGCCTCGGCCCGCCCAGCCTGACCCGCTCCACGGCGGCGCGGCCGAGGAAGCCGATGTCGGTCTTCAGCTTGCAGGCGAACAGCAGGCCGGCCTCGACCGGGTTGTAGTCCGGCGTGAGCTCCCGGCCGAAGGCTCGGTAACCCTTCTCCAGCCGCATCGACTCGATCGCGTAGTAGCCGGCGTTGACCACGCCGAGGTCCGCGCCGGCGGCCATCAGGTCTTCGTACACCCCAACTGCAAATTCAGTAGGAACGCACAGCTCCCAGCCAAGCTCGCCCACGTAGGTCAGCCTGGTCGCGCGTACCGTGGCGTAGCCGAGGTCGATCGGCCGACTCGAGGCGAACCCGAATCCCTCGTTGGACAGGTCGGCGCCGGTCAGCCTGGCCAGCAGCTCGCGCGAGCGCGGGCCCATCACGCCGTAGACCGCGTAGGCCGAGGTAACGTCCACCACGGCGGCGCCGGCGGCGGGCAGCCGCCGCCTGATGTGGTCAAGGTCGCGCTCCGTGGTCGCCGCACTGCTGAAGATCAGGAACTCCTCGCAGTCCAGCCTGGTCACCGTGATGTCGGCCTCGTACCGGCCGCCGACGTTCAGCATCCCGGTGTAGACGGTCCTGCCGGGAGGCACGTCCACGTCGGCGGTGCACAGCCACTGCAGGCCGCGCAGCGCCTCGGGCCCGGTGACCAGGTACTTGGAGAACGAGGTCTGGTCGAAGACGGCCACCGCCTCCCTGGTGGCCCGCTGCTCGGCGGCCGACCACGGCAGCCAGTTGGGCTTGCCCCAGGAGTACTCCACCCGGTCGTCGCCAGCGGGGTGTCCCTGGCCGTCGGGGGCGCGGCGTTCCCCGTCGGGCAGAGCGCTCTTTCTGGCCGGCACCGGCGCGAACACGTTGGCGCGCTCCCAGCCCATCTTCGAGCCGAAGCAGGCGCCGGCCTCGCGCAGCAGGTGGTAGGCGGGCGAGCGGCGAAACGGCCGGGCGGTCTCAAGCTCGCGGTTCGGCCACGGCGGCGCGTAGTGCAGCCCGAGCACCTCGCCGACCCGGTCGCGCAGCCACCGGTTGTTGCCGTTGAACGCGGCGAACCTGCGGATGTCGACCACCGACAGGTCAACCCCCGGGTCACCGTCCACCACCCAGTCGGCCAGCGACTTGCCCGCTCCCCCGGCCGATGCGATGCCGACCGAGTTGAACCCCGCCGCCACGAAGAAGTTCCGCAGCTCGGGTGCCTCGCCGAGGATGAACTGGTTGTCCGGGGTGAAGCTCTCCGGCCCGTTGTACAGCTTCTTCATCCCGGTGGTCGCGAGCGCGGGGATCCGGTGGATCGCCGACTCCATCAGGATCGCGAAGTGCTCCCAGTCCTCATCGAGCAGCTGGAACTCGAACGGGTAGGGCAGCCGGTCGGGTGCCACCCACGGCTTGGCGTCCGGCTCGAACCCGCCCACCAGCAGGCCGCCGACCTCTTCCTTGATGTAGGTGTAGCCGTCCGGGTCACGGAGCACGGGAAAGTCCCTGTGCACCCCGGCGATCTGGTCGGTGACGACGTAGAAGTGCTCGGCCGAGTGCAGCGGCACGGTCACCCCGCACATCGCGCCGACCTGCTTGGCCCACTGGCCGGCGCAGTTGATCACGATCTCGGCCTCGACGTCGCCCTCGTCGGTCCGCACGCCGGTGACCGCCCGGCCGGGCCCAGCGCCGCGGGCTTCCCTGCCGTCCGAGCTGACCGCGATCCCGGTGACCCTGGTCCGCTCCCTGATCACCGCCCCGCGCATCCTGGCGCCCCTGGCCAGGGCGGCGGTCAGGTCGGTCGGGTTGGCCCGGCCGTCGCCGGGCAGCCAGAGCGCCCCGGCGAGGTCGGAGACGTCCATGATCGGGTACATCTGCGCCGCGCGGGCCGGGCTGATCAGCTCGCACTCGAGCCCGAAAGCCTCGGCCGTGGCCGCCGTCCGGCGCAGCGACATCATCCGGTCGCCGGTGCGCGCGACCGTGACCCCGCCGCACCGGCGGAACCCGGTGGCCAGCCCGGTCTCCGCCTCGAGCCGGTCGTACAGCGCGGTGGAGTACTGCACCAACCTGGTGCCGCTCTCCGAGGCGCGCAGCTGGCCGACCAGTCCGGCGGCGTGCCACGTCGTGCCGCAGGACAGCTGGCCCTGCTCGAGCAGCAGCACGTCGGTCAGGCCGCGCAGGGTCAGGTGATAGGCCACGCTGGTCCCGATCACGCCCCCGCCGATGATCACGACATGTGCCCGGCGGGGCAGCTCGGGCCGGGGTCCCGTACCGGCCCGAGCCGCCCCGCCCGGCTCTCCGCCCCCCGGCTCGCCCACCTCGCGCTCAGTCATCCCGCTGCACCTCGTCGAGCAGCCGGTCGAAATCAGGCCCGGTGAACCCGGCCACCGCCCCGTCGAATCGCTCCATCGCCCACGACCAGAAGTCGAAGTCGATCGGGCTGACCGCGGCCTGGATGGCGCCCCACAGCGTCCACCCGTACTTGCCGGCCAGGCCGAGCAGGGTGGACCTGGCGACCTTGTTCCGCAGCGGGCGGCCGTAGTATTCGGCGACCAGGGCCGCCAGCGCCTGGTCGGGCAGCCGGCACTCGCCCCAGATGTTGCCGAGCTCGAAGCAGGCGTCGTTGTTGCCGGAGTACTCGTAGTCGATCAGCCAGATCTTGCGCCCGTCATCGATGAAGTTGGCGGCGAGCAGGTCGTTGTTGCACGGCACCGTGCCCGACGCGCGGACGGCGAGCGCCTGCGCGGCCGCGTCGAACTTCACCATCAGCTCGTCATAGCCGGCCGGGATCGTGATCTGCCGCTCGGCCACCACGGCGCGGTACCGGCGCTGGATCTCGAACATGTCGAAGTCGCCGTCGAACCGCTCGGCGGCGTGCAGCGCACGGCAGGCGCGGGCGATCCGCGGGATCCTGGCCGGGTCGGCCACGTCGGCGTTGGTCAGGGTGCGGCCCTCGATGAAGCCGAGCACGAGCACGCCGGCCTGCGGGGCGTACTCGACCACCGGGGCGCCGACGCCGACCGCGGCAGCCCGCACCGAGTTCCGGTACTCGTTCTGCCTGTCTATCGCCAGCAGCTCGCTGCCCCCCGATGCGACCCTGGCCACGAACGATCCGTTGCGGATAGTGATCTTGAAGTTCCTGTTGGTCAGCCCGCCGGGCAGCTCGGTCACCGAGCGCGGGCGGCCGGCGATGCTGGGTACCTGGTCCAGGATCGCGTCCACCTCGGCGTCCAGATCCGTGCCCGCGCTCGCTTCCAACCCCACCTCCGAGTGGTCGAAGTGCCAGCGTAGGCAGTGCCGGCCAAAAGGTCTAGATGTATGAGCGGATGTTTCGGAAAGATACAGGTCAGGTCCGGCAGCAAAGGGTATGGACAGTTAGCTCCCGTACCCCTACGCTTGCGCCTCAACTGCGCCCCGTTTCGTGGAGGATCATCCGATGACCGCAAGCACCGAGCAGGCCGGTGAGGAGCGCGACAGCGCTGACCTCGCGAGATTCGGGTACCGCCAGGAGCTCAGGAGATCACTCGGGACGTTCAGTTCCTTCGCGGTCGCGTTCTCCTATATCTCGCCGTCGACGGGCATCTTCACGCTGTTCGCGCTCGGCCTGATCACGATCGGCGGAGCGTTCATCTGGACCTGGCCGGTCGTCGCGGCGGGGCAGTTCATCATCGCGCTGAACTTCGCCGAGGTGTCCAGCCACTACCCGATCGCCGGCTCGGTGTTCCAGTGGACCAAGTACCTGGCCGGCCGGCGGTACGCCTGGTTCTCCGGCTGGATCTACCTGTTCGCCGGAGTCCTCACCGTCACGGCCGTGGTGGCGACCCTGCCGTTGGCGCTGATCCCGGCGCTGAACGGGCTCGGCTGGCACAGCCTCGGGGTGGGAAGCGCGACGACCGTGCTGCACACCGAGCTTGTCGTGGCGCTGATCACGCTCGTGGTGATCACCGTGCTGAACATCTACGGCGTCCGGCTTGTCGCCCTGATCAACAACACCGGCGTGGTCTTCGAGATCCTCGGCATGTTCGTGTTCGCGCTGATCCTGATGGCGTTCCACAACCACCAGGGCTTCAAGGTGGTCACCAACACCGGGGGATTGCACATCAGCTTCCTGACCGGATCGAACTCGTTCGTGCTCGCGATGTTCATGTCGCTGTTCGTGATCTACGGCTTCGATACGGCGTCCACGCTGGCGGAGGAGACGCGCGACCCACGCCGCGCCGCGCCGCGGGCGGTGCTCTACTCGATCGTGGGCGCGTTCATCATCGGCGGCGTATTCCTGCTCGGCACGCTGATGGCGATCCCGAACCTGGGCACCGCGATCAAGGACGGCTGGGGGCCCGCTCAGATCATCGAGGCCAACTTCTCGGCGCCGTTCGCAACGCTGTACCTGTTCGTGGTGTCGGCGGCGATCTTCGTGTGCTGCCTGTCGATCCTGGCCGCCACGATCAGGCTCTGCTTCGGCATGGCGCGGGACAACCAGCTGCCGTTCTCCAAGCCGATGGCCAAGGTGGCACCGAGCCTGCACACCCCGATCTGGGCCTGCATCGTGATCGCGGTACTCTCGGCGATCCCGTTCCTGCAGTTCTCCGGTGCCGGGACGATCGCGATCGCCGCCACGGCGATGATCTACTTCGCGTACTTCCTCGGCAACGTCGCGATCCTGCGGGCCAGGCTGAGCGGCTGGCCGAAGACCGCGGCACCGTTCAAGCTCGGCCGCTGGGGCTTGCTGATCAACGTGGTCGGCCTGCTCTACGGCGGGGCGATGCTGGTGAACTTCGCCTGGCCGCGACCGCAGAGCAACCCGACCCCGAATCAGTCGGTGGTGGGCACGACCCAGCTGCTGAACTTCCACATCGGGTTCCTGAACAAGATCCCGATCCTGTGGACGGTGTTCGTGGTGATCGCGCTGATCGGCGTCATCTACTACGCGGTGACGGGCACGCGGAAGGAGTTCGCGCCGATCGTGGCTCCGGCGGCGGACGACGCGCCGCTGAGCCGCTGAGGGCGCTCAAGCAGCTGAGCGCGCCCGAGGGCGAGTACGAGGCCTGGACCCGACTCAAGGACGCCGAGCGCCGGGCCCAGGCGCCTGCGGGACCGAGAGCTTGATGCAACGGCGGGCGCGTCTGCTGCGTCTACTGGTCAGTACCGATTGGCCCGCGGCGAGGTACCGTGTCGGCGGGGAACATCGCCCTTGGCGAGAGGACAATGCATGGCATCGGAGCCGATGGCGCCTGAACCGCCCGTTCTGACCGGTCAGGCCCCGGCGCCAGCAGGCGATGCCGCCCTACGATCTGCCAGGTCAGCCGCGACAGCCACGGCAGCCGCGGCCCGGCGCGTGGCCAAGTCCGCCGTCGGCCCGCGGCCGGGCCAGGACACTGTTCTCGATGTCGTGCCGACTGCGCGGTCCACCGCAGCACAAGCCACCGGGCCGACCGAACCCGGCCGAATCGACAAGGTCGGTCGGGCCGCCCAGACCGACCGGGCCGCCCAGACCGACCAGGCCGCCCAGACCGACCGGGCCGACCGGGCCAGCAGAACCGACCGGGCGGACAGAACCGACAGAGCCGACGGGGTCGCCAGTGCGGCTGGGGCCGTCCCGACGGCGCAGGCCGATCCGCCGTCCGGCCGGGCCAGCGCGCTGTGGCATCCGAGGCTGCCGGGCCGCAAGCCGAAGCTCGTCCGCGGCTCGGGCGTCACGGTGCACGGCCAGATCGAGAACTGGCTGGCCGACGCGATCGCGACAGGGCGGCTCGCGCCTGGCGACCGGCTGCCCACCGAGCAGGACCTGTCCGGCTGGCTCGGCGTCAGCCGGATGACGCTCAGGCACGCGCTCGCCGAGCTTGCCCAGCGCGGCCTGGTCACCAGGACCGTCGGCCGCAGCGGCGGCACCTTCGTGGCCGAGCCCAAGGTCGAGCAGGATCTCACGGTGCTCGCCGGGTTCTCCGAGCAGCTGCGGCGACATGGCCTGGTCGCTGGGGCCCGCGTGCTCGCGGCCGCCGAGATCGCCGCCAGCGCCGCGGCGTCGGCCGCGCTGGAGATCGGCGTGGGCGACCCGGTCTACGAGGTGCGCAGGCTTCGCCTGGCCGGCGGCCAGCCGATACTCATCGAGCACTCGCTCTTCCCGGCCGAACGCTGCCCAGGCCTGCTCGACTACCGGCTTGACGGCTCGCTCTACGAGCTGCTCGAGGAGAAGTACGGGCAGCGGCCGTACCGCGCCAAGGAGTCGCTCGAGCCGGTCACCGCGGGCGTGCGCGAAGCTGAGGCACTCGGCGTCAGCGAGGGCGCACCGCTGATGCTGGTCGAGCGGACCGCCTACGCGCAGTCCGGGCTGCCGCTGGAGTTCGCCAGGGACCTGTTCCGCGGCGACCGCACCAAGGTCGTGGTCTGGACCTCCGAACTCGCCGGCGAACTCTGACCCCCGGCGGGGCTGGGCCGCGGCCAAGTACCCCCGGCCCACCCCCGCCGTAACTCCCGGATCCCGGCCCGCACCGCAGCGCCCCCGCTCCCCGCTTGAGCCGCAACCCCCGGATCCCGGCCCGCACCGCAGCGCCCGCAGCCCCCGCCTGAGCCGCAACCCCCGCATCCCGGCCCCCGCCGCAACCCCCGCGCTCCCCGCCCGCGCCGCGCTCGTCTTCGCGTGGAATGGATGCCACTGCGTATTCTGGGACTTTCTCCACATCGATCTTGAGCAGGACGGCCGGGTACCCGGGGAGTGCAACATGATCGATCTCAGCAAGCAGATTCTGACCGCGGGCTGGCCGGTCGGCACCAACGTACGGGCCGTTCCGTGACTGCCATACCGACGTTCGCCGAGCAGGCCTTCGACAAGCGGACGGTGCTGGAGACGTTCAGGGGGAAGCCGTTCGAGCAGGTGACGTGCCGAGTGCTGCTGCACGCGGCTGACGGTTCTGGTCGCGCGCGGTGCGGGCAGGACGAGGCCGACCTGACGCTCATTGGCGTGCCGTGGGACGACGCCTACCTGCCGCACCTGCCCAGGTGCCGCGCGTGCGCCGGGTTTTCGCCGGCCGACGACGCCGGGCCAGCCGCCGACGGCGACTTGCCCGAGCTTCCGGCGGCCAACGTCGACATCAGGGCGGCCCACGGCAGTGCCGACGAGATCGCGGGCGCGGAGGCGCTGCGCGAGGTGCTGAACCGGCACGATCTGCGGCGGTGGATGTTCACGGACGTGGTCACCGTCAACGAAGGCATCCGCGGCGGATTCAGCCATCCGCTCACGATGCATCCGCGGCTGCTGCTCATCCGCCCGGAGTCCGCCCTGTCAAGCTTCCTGCACGAACAGCTGCACTGGCTCAGCGGCCTGGACTCCGACGCGGCGACCGCCGAGGCGAGCGAGCGGTGGCCTGACCCGCCCCCGCCGCCGGCGGGCTGCGAGGACGCCCAGTCCACATGGCTGCACATGGCGGTCTGCGCGCTGGAGTACCAGAGCCTCGCCAAGATCATCGGCACCGCGCAGGCCGAGGCCGAGCTCCGCAAGCACCGCTACTACTCGTGGCTCTACGACCACATTCTCGCCGACCCCGACTGGTACGCCTCCTACCTTGACCGGCACGGTCTCACGGTGCCTGGCCAGCCACCCGTGCCGCGCCGCTACTGCGGCCACGACTGGTGGACCGACCTGATCCCGCCCGGCGGAACCTGACCGGCCCTGTCAGTCGGTCACGGGGTAGCGAGCGTCGCGCCCTCTGGATACCCCTGGCGCGGGCCGTCGGCCAGGGTCCAGACCTGCTGCCGGCCGTGAACCTGCCAGGAGTGCCCGGTGCCCGCCATGTCGACAACGGCCGTGTCCTCGTCGATGCCCAGCACCGTGGTGCCGTCAGGAGCGTGCAGCAGCGCGCGGGTGAGCAGGTCAGGCACCCAGCCAAGCATCTTGTCGAAGTGCGGCAGCACCCGCAGGTGCGGCAGCAGGCCGAGTCCTGGGTCGGGCTCGCGATGCAGCGCGCGCATCGCCGGCACCCAGCCGGTGAGCGCCATCGCCCCAGCCGAGCAGCCCGCGAGCGCCGACCCCGCTTGCCAGGCGGCCTGGATGGCCTGCCACACCAGGCTGCCGCGCAGCGTCTGCGCCAGGAATCCCGGGCTGCCGCCGGACAGGTAGACCAGCCCGGCGCCCTCGATCAGGCCCGCCAGCTCGGCCGAGTCGGCGTCCGCCCGGTCCCGCACCACGACCGGAACCTGCTCGGCACCCAGCCGCTCGGCCTGCGCCGCCCCGAGGTCGAGCCAGTACTGAAGCCTTCGCTCCCCCTCCGGGGCGGCCGCGGTCGGCAACTGCACGTACCTGGCCGGGCGCCCTTCGAGCAGCATGCCCTCGACGCCGGCCATCACCGGCAGGTACTCGCCGCTGCCGACAAGCGCGAGCGGCCCCGGGCTCAGCTCCGCCTCCCGCATCCGGCGGAACGATACGGCGGGCATCTCAGCATCGGGCATCCAGCATCAGGCATCCCAGCATCAGGCATCCCAGTACTGTCGGCACAGGCTCATCATGGCGCGCGGCGCCGACGGACGTCGCGCCGACCTACTCGCCGAGGTCCACGATCGCCGCGACCGGGCCGCCGCCGTCCGGGCCCTGATGGGCCGCCGACACCGAGACGAACACGGCAGGATCGCCAGTCACCGACGCGGCGACGCCGCCCACGCACGACTTGATCTGCCGGTGCCAGTGCACGTCAGAGTCGTCAAGCATGGCGTTGCGGCGGCCGCGCACTCTGCCGTCCTGGCTGGCCTCGCACTTGAGGAACACGTTCACCAGCCGCCCGTCCAGATCGGCCGGACGCGGCCGTTCGGGCAGGTCAAGCCCGGCGTCCCTGATCGCGGCCCAGATCCCGTCGGTGTCCAGGGCGTCTCGCATCACCGAGTGGCCGATCCGGTACCTGCCGCCCACGCCCCGCGCGTTGCCGGCCACCACGACCTGGGCTTGGTCGAGCTCGACCCCCGACGAGCAGGACGCCACCGCCGAGTACAGGCCGCGGTCGTGCAGCACGTCGGCGTCCGCGGGCATTTCGATCTCGCCAAGTGCGACCGCAATGCCGAGCGCGGTGCAGCCGTTGGACAGGTCCATGGACTCGTGGGTGTTCTCGGTCCAGACCGTCTTGCCGCGGCTCTTGGCGTCCGAGATCGTGTGGATAGTGAGCAGCGGCGTCTTGGTCTGGACGTAGTGCACGTCCGCCGGGTCGGTGATGCCGGCCCTCCGCATCGCGACCCTGACCGCGTCGGCCACCTTGGTGATCATCGCTGTCCTGCCGATGTCCTCGGGCAGCAGCCGCTCGCTCATCGCGAAACCGATCGTCAGCCGTGGCTCGTCGGTGGCGACCGCCCGGTCGGCAGGCAGCGTCGCGAACACCGTCGCATGCGGGCTGATCACTCCGTCCGTGCCGCCTGACCACACGATCGGGATGGCCCTGACCTCCTCAGCGGTCCGGCTGCCCTTGGCGGTAAGCACCTCGCGGAATGCGCGGTCCGCGATGATCCTGGTGTAATCGTTGACGCCGCCGTTGCCCTCGGTCTTGCCGATCACGGCGATCACCCGGTCGGCCTCGATGACGCCGTCATCGATCAGCTTGGCCAGCTCGCTCGCGTCCGAGACGCTGTGCAGCGGCACCTTGCGCACTTCGATCGGCTCGGGCACGGCTCACTCCTCTTCTGCGCCTTGCTGACTGGCGCCGCCTGTGCGCTGTGGCGTCGTGTGCTGCCGGCCCCTCAGGTGGCCGGCGCGTCCTGCGCGAGCACCGCGCCGGTCCTGCCCAGCGTCACTACTGTGCCAGCCCGGCCGGCCAGCGCCTGCCCGATCTGGCCCAGATGCGTGATGATCGCCCGCCCGCCTCCCGCCGCGAACCGGCAGGCGGCCTCGACCTTCGGCGCCATGCTCCCGCTGCCGAACTCGCCCCTGCGAGCGAGCTTGGCAAGCTCGGCCACCGTCACCGCGCCGAGCGACGCCGCATGCGGCGTCCCCCAACGGGTCATCACCGCGCCGACGTCGGTGGCGATCAGCAGGGTGTCCGCACCGAGCTGACGGGCGAGGACCGCTGCGGTCAGGTCCTTGTCGATCACGGCCTCCACGCCGCTCAGCGCGCCCTCAGCGTCCCGCACCACGGGCACGCCGCCGCCGCCGGCGCAGACCACGGTGAACCCCGCATCGACCAGCGCCGCCGCAGCGGCGGCATCCAGGCACTCGACAGGCTCCGGCGAGGCGACGATCCGGCGCCAGCCGCGTTCGCCCTGGTCGCGCCAGTTCTGACCGAGCGTCATTAGCCGCTCGGCCTCGGCCCCCGGCAGGTACCTGCCGATCGGCTTGGTCGGCGCGGCGAACCTCGGGTCCGCGGGATCGACCAGGGTCCGCGAGACGAGCACGGCGGGCCTGCTGCGCGCCACGCCACGCCGCGCCAGCGCGGCCTCAAGCGCGTTCATGATCAGCACGCCGATCGTGCCCTGCGTCTGCGCGCCGCACCAGTCGAGCGGCACCGGCGGCACCACGTCGGCCGCGAGCTCGTTCTTGACCAGCAGGTTGCCGACCTGCGGGCCGTTGCCATGGGTCAGCACCACCTGGGTGCCGCCGGCGACCACGTCGGCCACGGCCTCCATCGCGAGCGTGATCGCCGTCCGCTGGTCCTCGGGCCTGGCCCGTCCGTCCGGGCTGGTCATCGCGTTCCCGCCCAGAGCGATCAGCACTCGCGTCACCGCACGAACCTACCCCAGCCCGACTCGGACTTCATGATCACGGTAGTTTTCCTACTCCATGCGACAGAAACCCACCGTGATCATGAAGTCTGGGCTGACCCGGCGGAGCCGGTGGGGCTGGCGGGGCTAGTTAGGCTGGTAGGGCGGTCAGTCGGGCTGGCGGGGCGGTCGGTTGGGCTGGCGGCAGGGCTGGCGGCAGGGCTGGCGGGGCGGGCTGCTGGCCCGCCCTGGCCGGCGAGCCAGGCGCGGATGGACTCGCCGTGCTGGTCGAGTACCGGGGGCGGCAGGTGCTCCCGGCGGCTGCTCTCGACTCCGCCCGACTCGAACCGCAGCGGCGGCCCGGGCAGCGAGATCGGCCCGAGCGCGGCGTGGTCCACCTCGATCAGCAGCCCCTGCGACCTGGTCTGCTCCCAGGCATACACCTCGGCCAGGTCCCGCACCTTCCCTGCCGGGATCCCGAGCTCAGCGAGCATGGCAAGCACCCGCCCGGCCTCGTGCGCTCCAAACGCCGAGTCCACGGCATCGTTCACCGCGTCGTGATCGCGCACCCGGTCGGCGTTCAGCGCCCACTCGGGCCGGTCCAGCCCGAAGGCCGGAGCGAACTTCTGCCACAGCGCGTCGCTGCCGACAGCGATCTGGACGAACCCGTCAGCGGCCCGGTACAGGCCGTACGGGCAGATCGACGGGTGGTAGTTGCCGCCCGGCCTCGGCACCTCCCCGGCGACCGTGTACCGCGTGCCCTGGTAGGCGTGCGCGCCGACCATGGCCGCAAGCAGGCTCGTCCGCACCACCTGGCCGCGGCCCGTCCGACCACGCTCGATCAGCGCGGCAAGCACGCCGTACGCGCCGTACATCCCGGCCATGATGTCGCCGACCGGGACGCCGACCTTGGTCGGCTGGTCCTGCGACAGCCCGGTGACCGACATGACGCCGCCCTCGCCCTGGGCGATCTGGTCGTAGCCAGGACGGCTGCCCTCCGGGCCGTCGTGGCCGAACCCAGTGATCGAGAGGATCACCAGCGCCGGGTTGATCTCGTGCAGCCGGTCCACCCCGAACCCCAGCCGGCCGAGCACGCCGGGGCGGAAGTTCTCAAGCAGCACGTCGGCCCGCTCGACCAGGGCCGTCAGCAGCGCCCGGCCGTCGGCGGACTTCAGGTCGGCGACGACCGACTCCTTGTTGCGGTTGCAGGACAGGAAGTACGTCGCGTGCTCGCGGCCGTCGCTGCCGGGCAGGAACGGCGGGCCCCAGCCGCGGCTGTCGTCGCCGCCGGGCGACTCGACCTTGATCACCCGGGCGCCCAGGTCGCCCAGCATCATCCCGGCGTGCGGCCCGGCCAGCGCCCTGGTCAGGTCGACCACCACGATCCCCGCCAGCGGCCCGGCCGTGGCCGTTTCGTACGCTGGCGCGGCCGACCCGCCGCCGTCCGGTCCGGGGGCCGCGGTCACCGCGGGCCTGCCGTAACCAGCGCAACCCTCGTTGTCATCCGCAACAGACTCCCTCTCCCCACTCGGGCCGCCAGGCGCGGGCCGCCAGGCGCGGGCCGCCAGGCACGGGCCGCCAGACGGCGGACCGCCAGGCGTGGATCGCCGCGCGCGTCGTCAGCCCGGCACCCTGACCCCGCCCGCGCCACGGTAGCAATTCATTACCCGGAAGTAACTTGCCAGGCGACGGTTAACCAGGGGTGACTCCCGGGCAAGG
>DATIZP010000050.1:0-43110 GCA_035517035.1 Streptosporangiaceae bacterium
CGCAGCATCGGCGGGTGCAGCAGGTCAGTGTCACCGCGCCGGTACAGCTGCGCCGGCCGGCCGCCCGACGAGCTCGCCGAGCCGGTCTCCACGAGGAACCCCTCGGCCCCGGTCACCTTGCGGTGGAAGTTACGCGGGTCCAGCGGCGTGCCCCAGACGATCTCGTAGACCCGGCGCAGCTCGGCGACGGTGAACGTGTCACGGCAGAACGCGGCGCCGAGCGAGGTGTACTCGAGCTTGGCCCTGGCCCGCTCCACCCCGTCTTGCAGGATGCGCAGGTGGTCGAACGCGAGCTCGGTCAGCGCCGCCACCGGCTGCCAGCTCATCCGTGGCTGGTCGGGGGCCGGCAGGTCGGGCGCCAGGCCCAGGTAGGCCACCGCGACCACCCGCTGGCGCGGGTCGCGGTCCGGGTACCCGTAGGTCTGCAGCTGTTCCAGGTGCACCGGAGCGTCCGGCAGCCCCGCCCGCTCGGCGAGCACCCGCGCCGCCGTCGCCGGCAGGTCCTCGTCCAGCCTGATGAACCCGCCGGGAAGCGCCCAGCGGCCCTGGTGCGGGTCGGCGTGCCGCCGCCAGACCAGCACCGAGAGCTCGCTGGCGCGCACGGTGAGGATCACCAGGTCGACGCTGACTGCGACCCGCGGCACCTCCATATCTGAAACGCTACCCTGTACGGTGGCCACGTCGGCGACGATGACCTGGCGCCGCCGCGTCCGCGGCGGTCAGCGGCGGACCGCGGTATGGCCCTCGGTGACCTGCGCCGCCGGCACCGGTCTAGGGCATCGCGGCCTGTGTCTCGTATCGTGAAGCCATGAACCGTCTTGGTGAGCTCGAGCGCGCAATCATGGAGATTCTCTGGGAGTCGCCCGATCCGATGACGGTCAGGCAGGTCGGCCTCTGCCTGACCGACCGTGAGCTGGCGCATACGACGGTGATGACGGTGCTCGACAGGCTGGCCAAGAAGGGGTTTGTCCGCCGCCAGCGGGCGGGCCGCGCCTGGCGTTACCGGCCGGCCGAGAGCCGCGAGGCGTACGTGGCCGAGCTCATGCTGACTGCCCTGGACCAGACGGGTGACCGGCAGGCGGCCCTGACCAGGTTCGCCATGAGCGTATCCGGCGACGAGGCCGCTGCCCTGAAGGCGGCGCTCGACGCCCTGCGCGGGGTCGACAGGGACTGATCCTTCGTGCCAGCTGTCGTCCTCCTGCTCGGCGCCGTAGCCACCGGCTGCGTTCTCGCCGCGCGCCTGCTCGCCCGCGCTAGCTGGCCGCGCAGGTCTCCGGCGGTCGCGATAGCGCTCTGGCAGGCGCTCGGGCTGGCCTGGGGGGTGGCCACGGTGGGCGCGCTGACCGGCTTCGGCGCGTTCGGGCTCGATCATGCGACCCGCCTCGGGCTGCCGAGCGTGGCTGCCGCCGCCGAGCGAGCCGGGCGCCTGCTCCTCGGTCCTGGCGCGACGGCCAGCCGTCCCTGGGACGTGCTGACCGGGCTGCGAGTGCTCTCCCTGACCGCGGGAGTCGTGCTGCTCGCCATCCTCTGCTGGATCCTGGCTGCCGCGGTCACCGCCGTGTTCAGGGCCAGGCACCGGCAGCGTGCGCTGCTCGGCCTGCTCGCCCACGACGACCCCAAGGTGCCAGGCGCGCTGGTCGTCGACCACCCGGCCGCGGCCGCCTACTGCGTGCCTGGCCTGCGCTCGGCGATCGTGTTCAGCGCCGGAGCGCTGAACCTGCTCGACCAGGCCGAGCTCGCCGCGGTGCTTGCCCACGAGCGCGCCCACCTGCGTGCCAGGCACGACCTGGTGCTGCTGCCGTTCACCGCGCTGCTGCGAGCCTTCCGATGGGCGGCGGTGGCCAGGGAGGCAAACAGGGAGGTGGCGCTGCTCGTCGAGATGCTGGCCGACGACCGGGCCCGGAGGCTGCGGCCGGCCAGGGAGCTGGCGACCGCGCTGCTCAGGGTGGGCGTGTCGGGCGGCATGGCGCCCCTCGGCGCGCTCGCAGCCGTGCCGGCCTCCGGCGGCGCCGGCGAACTCACCGCCCGGGTGACCCGCCTGCTCAGGCCGCCGCCCGGGTTGCCGGTCCCTTGCGTGGTCCTGCTCGTAGCGGTGTCGGCGCTGCTCGTCGTCACCCCGGCGGCGGCCGTGCTGCTGCCGCTGTAATCACCGCTCACCGCCAGCGAGCCTCGCCTGGCGGATGCCGGACCTGGCGTCTGTCCGGGTAGATCTCCGCTAGCACCGACGGCTCTACCGGGCGGCATCACCGGCCACGGACAACCCGGAGCAGCGCCGCTGGCCTCCGCGCCGCCCAGCCGCGGCCGCCCGCCCAGTGCGGCCGCCCGGATCTCCGCATACCACCCGAAACCGCATCTGATCATGTGGGTGTCCGTGGAATGAATGCCACATCCACTGCGTATTCTGGGACATCCGCCACATCCATCAAGATCATCTCCGGGCGGTACAGGGCGCGGCGGTCGGGCGGCGGCTTCGGGCACGGCCCGCGCGAGGCCACAAGGCGAGGCCATCAGGACCTGGACCCGCGATCAGTCCCACGAACTACGGGATTGGCCCTAGCCGCGAATGCGATATAGCCCAGCCCTGCCCGCCCAGCCTCCGCACACCCAGTCCGCGCACGCCAACCGCCCCGCACGCCAACCTCCCCGCACGCCAAGGCCCCGCACGCCAACCGCCCGCACGCCAACCTCCCCGCACGCCAAGGCCCCGCACGCACCCAGTCCCCCGCACGCCTAGCCCTCCGCATGCCCAGCCCCCCGCACGCCCAGCCCCCCGCACGCCCAATCCCCCGCACGCCAACCCCGGTCGCCCAGCCCCGCACGGCCAGCGCCCGCACGCACGGCCAGCGCCCGCACGGCCAGCCGCGCCGCAAGATCCGGCCGCGAGTGCCTAGCTCAGACTTGCCCATGCGCGATTACTCGTGTATGACTAATCATGTGTCGTCTATTCGATTGTTCATCCTCGGCACGCTCGCCGCGAGCGGACCGCTGCATGGACATCAGATACGCCAGCAGGCACAGTCCGACAGGACGGACATCTGGACCGACATCCAGGTCGGCTCCGTGTACGGGGCGCTGAAGCGGCTCGCCAGCGAGGACCTCGTGAGGGAGGTGCGGACCGAGCGGGTGGGAAACCGGCCGCAGCGCACCGTGTATGAGATCACGACCGAGGGCCGCCGGGCACTCGCGGCCGTGCGCTGGGCCGCGCTGAGCACGCTGGATCGCCGTTACGACCCCTTCGATCTGGCCCTGGTCCAGTCCCGCGACATCGCCGAGGAGGACCTCGAGCAGATCGTCGCCAACCGGCTGGCCGGGCTCCAGGTCCAGCTGGCCGCTCTTCGCCATCACGCGGAAACCGCTGAACCCTACGTCAACGAGGCCGAGCGCATGGTGCTGCGGCACCTGATCGAGCGCACCGACGCGGAGGTCCGCTGGCACGGTGAGCTCGCGGCCAGGATCCCGAAGATCGCCGCGGACTTCCGCGAGGGCGTGGGCAGCCCTGCGGCCCTGCCCGCGGGCACCCGCCTGAACCCCGAGGAGACCCCGGCATGAGCACGCAGGCTCCCCAGCCGTCATCGCAGTCCGGCGGCGGCGCCACGGCCGCCGGCGTCCTGGGAGGCACAGCCACGGCACCGGCCGGCCATGGCTGGCGCGCGGTGTCGATCGTGCTGGTCGGCGCCTTCATGGCCCTGCTCGACACCACGATCGTCAATGTCGCGCTGCCGACCATCCGGACCGGCCTCCACGCGTCGCCGGCCAGCCTGGAATGGATCGTGTCGGGCTACGCGCTCTCCTACGGCCTGGCGCTCGTTCCCGGCGGGCGCGCGGGCGACCGGTTCGGGCACAAGCTGACGTTCCTGCTCGGACTCACCATCTTCACCCTTGCCAGCATCGCCTGCGGGGTCTCCCAGACCCAGGACCAGATCGTCGCGGCCAGGATCGTCCAGGGACTGGGCGCCGGGCTGTTCTTCCCCGCGATCAGCGCGACGATCCAGCACGCGTTCAGCGGCCCGGAGCGGTCGAAGGCCTTCGGCGCGCTCGGCGCCGTCATCGGGGTCTCGACCGCGATCGGCCCGCTGCTCGGTGGGCTGCTCATCGCCGCGGTCGGC
Organism: Streptosporangiaceae bacterium; assembly: GCA_035517035.1. Classification (GTDB taxonomy): domain Bacteria; phylum Actinomycetota; class Actinomycetes; order Streptosporangiales; family Streptosporangiaceae; genus Chersky-822. The sequence continues at coordinate 4,107 of DATIZP010000050.1, forward strand.
CCGCGCGACGGCTGGCGGTGGGTCTTCCTCGTCAACCTGATCATCGGCGCGGTCGCCATCCCGCTGGCCGCCTGGCAGCTGCCGCGCACGCGGACGCACACCAGGCGGGGCTTCGACCCGGCCGGCCTGGCCCTGCTGACCGCCGGGCTGCTCCTGCTCCTGATCCCGCTGATCGAGGGGCAACCCGATGGCTGGCCCGCCTGGACCTGGATGTGCTTCGGGGGCGCGGTCGTCACCTTCGCGCTGCTCGCCGTGTGGGAGCGGACTGCCGACCGGCGAGGCTCCGATCCGCTGCTGAAGCCCGGGCTGCTCCGGCAGTCGTCGTTCTCAGCCGGAGCGATCTTCGCGCTGGCGTTCTTCGGCGGGTTCACCAGCGTGTTCTTCACGCTGTCGATCCTGTGGCAGGAGGGACTCGGCCATTCCGCGCTGGTCACCGGCCTGGTGATCGCGCCGTACTCGGTCGGCACGCTGACCGCCGCCGCGAACAGCCACAAGCTGTCAGCCCGGCTCGGCAGGATGGTGCTGGTGCTCGGCTGCGCGCTGCTGGCCGTCGGCCTGGCGGCGGTGGTGCTCGTCGTCCACCTGACCGCCCCGCAGGTCAGAGGCTGGCTTCTCATCGCCCCGCTGCTGCTCGCCGGCCTCGGCACCGGCATGACGATCGCGCCGAATCAGGACTTCGTCCTGGCGACGGTGCCGCGGCGCGAGGCGGGGACGGCCGCCGGCGTTCTCAGCACCGCCCAGCGCATCGGCACCGCCCTGGGCATCGGGGTCATCGGCACCGTGCTGTTCGGCTCGCTGGCGTTTCGGCCGGTACCTGACGCGGTCGCCGCTGCGTTCAGCCACAGCGCCCAGCTAGCGCTGCTCGCCAACCTCGGCTTCGTCATCGTCGCGCTCGTCCTGGTCCTGGCGCTGCCGAGGGAGATCCCGCTCCCCAGCGACACGCCTCCCGGCAACACCGCCCGCCCCGCGGACCGAGTCAGTAATGCTCCGTGAATCGCCGCCACCGAGCCGGCGTCAGGCTGCCGACGGCGTAGGGCGCGCGCACGGCCCAGGGTCGACAGCCGTCGCTAGCGCCTGTTCCGTAGATTTCCGCGGGCACCGACGGCTCCACCGCGCGGCATCACCGGCCACGGAACGACCTGGAGCAGCGCGGCTGGCCTCCGCGCAGCGCCGACGCAGCGTGGCTGGCCTCCGCGCCGCGCCGCCGCGGCCACCCGGTCGAGCACGGCCGCCCGGAGTCCGGTCATACCAGCCGAAACCGGATGTGATCACCGGGGTGTCGGTGGAATGGATGCCACATCCACTGCGTATTCTGGGACATCCGCCACATCCATCAAGATCATCTCCGGGCGGAACAGGGCGCGGCGGCCGGCGGCGGCCTCAGGGGACGGCCCGCGCCAGACCGCAAGCCGAGCCATCAGGATCTGGCTCCGCGCGACCCAGCCCCAACGATCTACGGGACAGGCGCTAGTCCGCGATTCGAATGCGCAGCCGCCGGAACCCCTTGCCCTTGTTCTCGATCTTGACGACCTCGATCCGGCCGATCTGCGCCGTCGTGGCCACGTGAGTGCCGCCGTCGGCCTGCTGGTCAAGGCCGACGATGTCGACGATCCTGACCTCCTTGACCTCGGGTGGCACCAGGTTGGTCGCCGTCCTGATGATGTCTGGGATCGCGAACGCGTCGTCCCTCGGCAGCACCCGGACGTCGATGCGGCGGCCCGCCGCGATCTCGGCGTTGCAGGCCGACTCGACCGCGTCCCTGAAGCCCTCGGGCAGTTCGGGCAGGTCGAAGTCCATCCTGGCCGCGTAGGGCTCCATGTTGCCGCCGGTTACCAGCGAGCCGTAGTCGCGGTAGACCACGCCGCACAGCACGTGCAGCCCGGAGTGGGTCCGCATCAGCGCTGTCCGGCGCTCGTCGGCCAGGGCGCCGCGTACCGCCGTGCCCGGCGGCGGGACCGGATCGCCCTCGGCCGGGATCAGGTAAAGGTCGTTGCCCTTGCGCGCGCCGACGATCTGGGTCTGCACGCCGCCCCAGAGCAGCACACCGTGGTCGGGCGGCTGTCCGCCGCCACCCGGATAGAACGCGGACCGGTCGAGCACGATCCCGTCATCGCCGACGGCGAGCACCGTGGCATCCCACTCGCGCAGCGTCTGGTCGTCCAGTTCGAGGCGGTGGGTCCGCCACGTGGTATCGCTCATCGATGCCTCAGCCGTGCCTCACCACGGCCCGTACGGGCCCTGGTGGGAGGACCCGCCCGAACCCATCTGCCTGACCTTCGGCCGCACGTCGGTCAGGTAGATGGCGGCGGCGATGAACGCGGCGATCGGCAGGATGGCGATCAGCGAGACGTTGTAGGCGACGCTGAAGATGCCGATGACCAGGCTGACCCCGGTGATGATCAGCCAGAGCGGCCTGGTCTGCTTCCCGGCCGCCGGGAACGCCGAGGTCGGTCGGCGCAGCGCGTCGACGAAGGCCCAGCCCTCGACCAGCAGCGCCGCCACCAGCAGGATGAAGTTCAGCCAGAGCAGCGGGCTGAGTGCGTTGAATGTAAGCACGGTGCCAACCTATCTGCTCGCGCCAGTGCCGGCGCCAGCGTCGGCGTCAGGCGACGGCTCATCTGGATCCGGCCCCGCGGGCCAGGCCAGCGGCGCTGCCTCGGCCGCGCCGGGAAGCTCACCGGGCACCTGGTCGCCGGCGTCGAGACCGGCCCACGGCCCGGCCTCGGCGGCAGCCACAGCGTCGGCCTCGGCCGCCGCCTCGGCATCGGCGGCAGCCTCGATGGTGGCAGCCACGAACTTCTGGTCGGCCGCATCGCCCCGCGCCACATCGGCCCCCACGACATCGGCCCCCGCCACATCGGCCCCCACGACATCGGCCCCCGCTGCATCGCCATGGGCCTGTCCATCCCCGGCCGCCCTTTGCTCAGCCTCGGCGTCCGCGTCCGCCTGGGCCGCCGCCCGAGCCTCGGCCTGGGCCTCCGCGTCCGCCTGGGCCGTCCGAGCCTCGGCCTGAGCCTCGGCCTCGGCCAAGACTTCCTTGCGGAACGACTCGTAGATGTCGATCAGCATTTCCTTCTGGCGCTCGGTGATCCCCGGGTCTGCCATGATCGCGTCGGTGACCGTGGTCTCGGCGGGCTTCTCGTCGAGGATGCCGGCCTGCACGTAGAGAGCCTCGGCCGAGATCCGCAGACCCTTCGCGATCTGCTGGAGAATGTCGGCGCTCGGGCGGCGAAGGCCGCGCTCCACCTGGCTGAGGTAGGGGTTGGAGACGCCGGCGGCCTGGGCTAGCTGGCGGATCGAGATCTTCGCCTGCTCGCGTTGCTCGCGTATGTACGCGCCAATGGTGCTGACGTTCACCGGACTCATGGTTCCAGTCTCGTCCCGGGTGCTTGCAATTGCAAATTCGCCTGTTAAGCAGCGGCAGCCCGGCCGGCCAGCCAGCAAGGCCAGCCTCTCGCCAGGATCAGCCCGGCCGGAACCATCCCCCGGCCGGGCGGACCGGGCGGATCTCGCCGACCGGCACCCCGCCGCCGGTAACCGGTGCCGCAGCGAGCCGGCCGAGCACCGCCAGGTCAGCACCGCCCGCGACTCCAGCGCCGTCCGGCGCTCCAGGCCCGTCGGCCGCACCTGCCCTGCCGTTCAGGCCGCCTGCCAGCATCCCGGCGAGCACGGACGCCATCAGCGGTGCGACACCGCGTGCCGACCCGTCGTCGAACTTGACCGCCCCGGCCCGGCCGTCGGCGAGCGCGAACGCGCACACGCCCTCCGCGCCCGACTTCATCAGCAGCCCGGGAACGGCGGCCACCATCGCGGCCTCAGGCCGCCTGGTGCCCGAGGTCCAGACGGGGAACTGCCGCATAGCGTCGGCCACCTTCCGCCCGGCCGATCCTGGCGGCGAGAGCACCAGCGCGCGGAACGCCCGCGCGAGGCCTGCCAGCGTCAGGGCGAACAGCGGCGCCCCGCACCCGTCTACCCCCACCGCGGTCACGGCCTCCCCGGCCAGGTCCTGCACCGTCAGCCTGATCTGCACCTGCAGCGGATGATCCGGGTCCCGGTAGCTCCCGGTCGGCCATCCGGCCGCCACGCAGCTGGCCAGCATGGCGGCGTGCTTGCCCGAGCAGTTCATGTGCACCCGGTCGGCGTCACCGCCCGCGCGCAGCAGCGCGGCCTTGGCCGACTCGTCGAGTGGCAGGTCGGGCGGGCACTGCAGGGCAGACTCGTCAAGCCCGGCCAGTCGCAGGATCTCGCGCACCCCGTCGACGTGGAACTCCTCGCCGGAATGGCTGGCCGCGGCCAGCGCGAGCAGCCGGCCATCGAGCCCGAGTCCGCAGCCGACCATCGCCGTCGCCTGCATGGGCTTGTTCGCCGACCGAGGGAACATCGGCGTGGCGACCGTTCCCGCGGCATAACCTACCGATCCGTCAGCGGTCAGCAGCACCAGCGAGCCTCGGTGCCGCGACTCGGTGAAGCCCGACCTGACCACCTCGGCGAGCACCGGGTTCACCGGACCCGCGCCCGCCGCCCCGGCCGACACCGCTCCGACCGACACCGCACCGGCCGGCAGGGCATCGGCCGGCACCGCCCCTGCCGGTTCCGCCCGTACCTGGTCCACTCCGTCAGGCCCGATCGGGGATTCCGAGCATCGCCCGGGCCTGTTCCGGCGTCATCGCTGGCCGCTGCGCCAGGTCGGCCAGCGCCGCCGCCCGCTCGACAAGCTCCGCGTTGCTGCGCACCGGCCGGCCGCGGGAGAACGTGATCGTGTCCTCCATCCCGACCCGAAGCTGCCCGCCGGCCGCGAGCGCGGCGAACATGACCGGCAGCGCGGTCCTGCCCACCCCGGTCGCCGACCAGGTCGCGCCGTCCGGCAGCGCCGCCACGGCCTGAACCAGCGTCGCCGCGTCTCCCGGCATCCCGCCGGGAACTCCCATCACCAGGTCGCAGTGCACGTGCCCGCCGAACGGCGCGCCGTGCTTGTCGAGCAGCCGGTGCAACGCGGCGATGTGGCCCATGTCGAACAGCTCGAACTCGGGCACCACGCCAAGCCCCTGGGTGCGGGCGTACAGCTCGCACATGAACGGCCACGGGTTCATGAACACCTCGTCGCCGAAGTTGACGGTCCCGCAGGTCAGCGAGCAGCCGTCGGGGGCGGCGTCGAGCACCGCGAGGCGGCGTTCGAACGGATCGGTGACCGCGCCGCCGGTGGAGAGCTGGACGATCAGATCGGTCGCCCCGCGCAGCGCGTGCACAGTGTCCTTCAGGCGGACCAGATCCAGGGTCGGCTGTGCGTTCTCATCCCTGATATGAACATGGACGATCGCGGCGCCAGCCTCGCGGCACTCCTTCGCGGTGGTGACGAGCTCGTCGAGAGTCACCGGCAGGGCGGGTATCGCGGCCTTGTCGAGCTCGGCCCCGGTGGGGGCGACGGTGATCATCGTGGCGGCCGACGGGCGGACGCTGTCAGCGGTCATCGGCGGTGATGCCCTTCCGAGTGCTCCTTACCCGGGTAGGCGCTGCCAGCCCAGGCGGGACGACAGCAGCACACTATCGGACGCCCGCGCGCCGCCGTCCTCACCCGCCGAACGTGCTGCCCGGCCCGGCAGTCTCCCGGCCGCCGAACGCCGGGGCGGCCTTCGCCGACGCCGGCGGCTGGGCGCGGGTGCGGCGGGTGGAGCGGCTGGCGCCGCTCCCGGAGCAGGATGAAGCTGATGAGGGCGGTGATGGCCGTGATGGCGGTTCTGCCGGATTTCACGCGTGGAAGAATGCAGAACCATGCGAGCCGTCGTCCAGCGAGCCAGCGAGGCCAGCGTGTCCGTCGACGGCGCGGTCGTCGGCGAGCTCGGCGGCCCCGGCCTGGTCATCCTGGTCGGCGTCACCCATGACGACACGGCCGGGCAGGCCGCCGCCCTGGCCGCCAAGATCTACAACCTACGGATCATGGCCGGCGAGAAGTCCTGCGCCGACCTTGGCGCGCCGGTGCTCGTGGTGAGCCAGTTCACCCTGTACGCGGAGACCGGTAAGGGCAGGCGGCCGACCTGGCAGGCGGCGGCGGCGCGTGCGGTGGCCGAGCCGCTCGTGACGGCCTTCGCCGACGCGCTGCGCTCGCTGGGGGCTTGCGTCCAGACCGGCGTCTTCGGCGCGGAGATGGCGGTGGCGCTGGTCAACGACGGCCCGGTCACCCTCATTCTTGAGGCATAACGCACCCGCGCCCGTGCGCCCTCTAAGCGAGGGCGCTGGCGGCACGCAGGTGATCCCTGGCGAACGCCAGTGACTCCTCGAGGTCCGCGTACCGCTCCTGCGCGGTGAGCGCGCGCCGCGTGCTGATTTCCACGACCACCGTGCCGGAGTAGCGCATCGCGCGGAGCCGACCGAGCAGCTCGGCGCACGGCTGGTTGCCGCGGCCGGGCACTAGGTGCTCGTCGGGCAGCCCCGGCCTGGTCCCGTCGGTCAGGTGCACGTGCGCCAGCCGGCTGCCGAGCTGGTCGGCCATCTCAAGCGCATCGGACTCGGACACCGCGGTGTGCGACAAGTCGAGGGTCACGTGCGGGCAGTCAAGCTCGACCGGGTTCCAGTGCGGCGCGTACGCGGCGACCTCGGCGCTGCCGGCCCGGAGCGGGTAAATGTTCTCCACCGCGAACAGGACGTCCGTCTCGGCCTGCGCCCGGGCCAGCCCGACCTCGAAGTCCCTGGCGTAATCGCGCTGCCACCGGAACGGCGGATGCAGGACGACCACGCGCGCGCCGAGCTTGCCTGCCACGTCGGCGGCCTTGACCAGCTTGGCCCACGGCTCGCGGCCCCACACGCGCTGGGTGATCAGCAGGCAGGGCGCGTGCACGGCGAGCACAGGGACGCCGTGGTAGTCGGCGAGCCTGCGCAGCACGTCCGCGTCCTGGCTGACCGGGTCGGCGGTCACCATGACCTCGATGCCGTCGTAGCCGAGCCGGCTAGCGAGCTCGAACGTGTCAGGCGTGCGCTCGGGGAAGACCGAGGCCGTGGAGAGCGCGACCGGGATCTCGGCGGCCGGACGGGCGTGCCCGGAGTGCGCGGCGTGCTCGGAGTGCGCGGCGTGCTCGGTGCGGTCGGACGGCACCGCGCGGTCGGAGGGCACGGCGTGCTCCGTGGCGTCGGGCCTGCCGGCTGCCTGCTCCAAGGTCCCCCTCCTCGACTCATCATGGTGCGCGGTCGCAACGCTGCCCCGTCGCGATGCTGCCCCGCCTCAGTCCTGTCCTGTCTCAGTCCTGTCCCGTCGCAGCTGCCCGTCGGACCCGACTGCCAGCTTATGCGGCTTGGCTCGGCACGCTGTCGGACCCCGCCGATACCGTTCCTGACGTGGCGAGATCTTCGCAGGGGACGCTGTACCAGTGCTCGGAGTGCGGCTGGCAGGCACCCAAGTGGGCGGGCCGGTGCGGCGAGTGCCAGACCTGGGGAACCATGCAGGAGAACGCGACAGGGCCGGCGGGCGGCCGCTCGGCCCGCGCCCTGCTCCGCGGCCTGCCATCGGCCAGGCCGGCGGTGGCCGCGGTGCCGATCTCCCGGGTGGACGCTGCCGGAGCGGCCGCAAAGGCGACCGGCATGGACGAGCTCGACCGGGTTCTCGGCGGCGGCCTGGTCCCCGGCACCGTCGCGCTGCTGGCCGGCGAGCCCGGCGTCGGCAAGTCCACGCTGCTGCTCGAGGCCGGGGCGCTCGCCGCCGAGCGGTCCGTGGTGCTGTACGTCACCGGCGAGGAGTCTGCGGCGCAGGTCAGGCAGCGGGCCGACCGGATCGGCGCGATCAGCGAGAATCTGTTCCTCGCGGCCGAGACCGACCTGGCCGCCGTGCTCGCGCACGTGGATGCGGTCTCCCCGGCACTGCTGATCGTGGACTCGGTGCAGACAGTGACCGCGGCCGGGGTCGACGGTGCGCCTGGCGGCGTCACCCAGGTGCGCGAGATCACCTCGGCCCTGGTCAGCCTGGCCAAGCAGCGCACACTGACGACCGTGCTCGTCGGCCATGTGACCAAGGACGGCTCGATCGCCGGGCCGCGCTCGCTCGAGCACCTGGTCGACGTCGTGCTGCACTTCGAGGGCGACAGTCGGGGCAGGCTCCGGATGATCAGGGCGCTGAAGAACCGGTTCGGCCCGACGGACGAGATCGGCTGCTTCGAGCTCGGCGAGTTCGGCCTGATCGGACTGCCCGACCCGAGCGGCCTGTTCCTGTCCAGGCAGCACCAGCCGGTGCCTGGAACCTGCGTCACCGTGACGCTGGAGGGCCGAAGGCCGCTGGTCGCCGAGGTGCAGACGCTGGTCTGCCCGGTCGCTGGCAGCGAGCCGTCGCGCCGGATCACCTCGGGGCTCGACTACGCGCGGGTCGGCATGGGGGTGGCCGTGCTGCAGCAGCGTGCCGGGGTGGACCTGGCGAGATGCGACATCTACGCGGCGACGGTCGGCGGGGTCCGGCTGACCGAGCCTGCCGTGGACCTGGCGATCGCGCTCGCGCTGGCCGGCGCCAAGGCCCGGATCAGCCTGCCGTCCGACCTGGTCGCCTTCGGCGAGGTAGGCCTCGCCGGGGAGATCAGGAGCGTCGCAGGGATCGGCAGGCGGCTGACCGAGGCGGGCAGGATGGGGTTCCGCCGGGCGATCGTGCCGATGGGCACCGACGCGATCCCCGCCGACTGCCCGATCAAGGTCAGCCAGGTCGGCGGCCTGCCCGAGGCCATCATCGCGAGCTACGGCGCCGAGCCGCCCGACCACAGCCGCTGACGCTCCGGCGTACGCGGTCGCCCCGGGCCGCGGTCGCCCCCGGGCGGCGGTCATCCGGCGGTCAGCCGAGCCGGAACGTGACCGGCGCGCTGACCACCGAGCCGTCCACCGCGTATCCGGTGTACACCCCCCCGGGGACCGGCCGCCGCGGGCTCGAGCAACCAGGCGCCGAGGTGTTCTTGCCCCAGCTCACCGCGACGACGGTGGGCACGCCCCGGTTCAGCGCGGTGACCAGGCTCGTCGCGCCGGTGGCGCAGTCCGCCGAGCTCCAGATCCTGGTCGCGCCCTCCTTGATCACGAGCGCCAGGTGGCCGGAGCCGAGGTTGAAGGAGCAGGCGTTCTGCTGGGTGGAGACCACGCTGAGGCTGAACGTCGGGATCTGCCGCGCTCCGAAGCTGCTCTGCGTCGCCGACAGGCTCAACACGATCGACTGCCTGGCGCAGAAGGCGGGCCGGAAGCCCTGGAACTTGCCCCCCGGCGCGCTCGGCGACGGCACCGGGCTCGGGCTTACCGTGGGCCGGCCCCGTGCATGCGACCGGGACGACCGGCGCCCGGAGTGCTTATCCGTCCCGCCAGGAACGCCATGCGCCTGACCACCATGGCGCGAGCCATGGCTGCCGCTGCCCCCGCCGGTGCCCGCGTTGCCCGGCGCGGGCTTGTGTCCGGAGTGACCGGATCTGGAACCCGAGGGCACGGCGCCCGGCGTGACCCTGAGCGCCTCGGACAGCCCCCAGGCAGCCACGGCGAACAGCGCAAGCCCGATCATCAGGACCGTGAAGCGCCGCCGCCAGTACGTGTCGGCCGAGTCACTGAAACCCCCGGAGAAGGCCCCGCTCCGTAGTGCGGCCAACCCGCCTTGCGCCCTTGCGGAGCTGGCCAGCGCCCCGGCCGCCCCAGTCCCGGACTCGCCGGCCCCCAACGTGTTTTCCCCCATGCGGTCGAGTATGCAAGAGCCACAGTCGGCTTCCTGGCCGCCCCGCCGGGCCTTGGGAACCGCATTACCGCAGGCAGGAGCCTTGTTGGGAGCTTGCCCGCATTGCATGGGCGGCGCCGGCTTGCAGCGCTCATGGCAGGATCGATCCCGTCATGAGCACTAGCTTCGAAGCCAGGCTGGCCGCCTGGTACGCGGCGAACGCCAGGGACCTGCCCTGGCGCCAGCCGGGCACGGGAGCGTGGTCGGTCATGGTCAGCGAGTTCATGCTCCAGCAGACTCCGGTCGCCCGGGTGCTTCCCGCCTACCACGAGTGGTTGCGCCGCTGGCCGGCGCCCGCCGCCCTCGCGGCCGCAACCCCTGCCGACGCGGTCAGGCAGTGGGGCAGGCTCGGTTATCCCCGCCGGGCGATCAGGCTGCACGAGGCCGCGCAGGTGATGGTCCGGCGGTACGGTGGCGAGGTGCCCGGCACCCTGGCCGACCTGCGGGCGCTGCCCGGCGTCGGCTCCTACACGGCCGCCGCGGTAGCCAGCTTTGCCTTCGGCCAGCGGCACCCCGTGCTCGACACGAACGTCCGCCGCGTGCTGGCCCGCCTCGTCGGCGGCCACGAGCAGCCCGCAGGCTCAACGGCCAGCGTTGCCGAGACCGAGCTTGCCCGCTCCCTGCTCCCGCCCGCGGAGTCGAACCGGGCCGCCCGCTGGTCGGTCGCGCTGATGGAACTCGGAGCGCTGGTGTGCACGTCGGCCAGGCCGGCCTGCGGCCAGTGCCCGGTCGCGGCCGACTGCGCCTGGCGCGGCACGGGCAGCCCGGCGGGCTCGCCCGCCAGGCGGCAGCAGCGCTACCAGGGCAGCGACCGCCAGGCCAGAGGCGCGATCCTGGCCGCGCTCCGCACCGCCGAGGGCCCGGTGACCAAGGCCGCCATCGACACGGCCTGGCCAGACCCCGCCCAGCGCGCCCGCGCGCTCGCCGCCCTGACGGCAGACCGCCTGATCGAGGACCTCCCCGACGGCCGCATCGCCCTCCCCGGCGACACCTAAGCTGCCCCCGGCCCCTACGCCCGCCCCCGCACTGCGCTCCCGGTTCCCAAACCGCGCTCCACTGCCGACATTGTGGCCCATCGATGTCGCGATTAGCGACATCAACGAGGCACGATGTCGCGCAGCCGGCCAACGAGAGCCGCGCGGAGACGGCTGCGCGGGCGGCCGGGCCCGGAGACGGCTGCGCGGGCGGCCGGGCCCGGAGACGGCCGCCCTGGGACGGCCGGGCGGCGACGGACGGGCGGGGAGCGGCGACGCAAGAGGCGGCGCGCGGCGGACAGCCCAAGGACGAGAAGACGTAAGCGGCAGACGGCTGTGGGGGCGGTCCGCTTAGCGGGCCGCCCCCACAGATTCCGTCGGGCTGGATCAGCGTGGCTCAGGAGCCGGAGGCCTGCCGGCGCTCGGGCGCCTCGGTGCCGCCGGGCGTGGCCTTGGCGAGCTCGACCGGCGGAGCGTCGGGAACCGTCTCGGGCTTGGGCACGCCCTTGAAGGTGAACTTGGCCTCCTTGCCGGTCCCCTCGGTGTCGACCATGATGATCTGGCCGGCCTTGACCTCGCCGAACAGGATCTTCTCCGACAGGTTGTCCTCGATCTCCCGCTGGATCGTCCGGCGCAGCGGCCGGGCGCCGAGCACGGGGTCGTAGCCGCGCTCCGACAGCAACTCCTTGGCCGTCGGGGTGAGCTCGATGCCCATGTCCCTGTCCTTCAGCCGCTCCTCCACCTTGGCGATCATCAAATCCACGATCTGGAAGATCTCGTCCCTGGTGAGCTGGTGGAAGACGATGATGTCATCGACTCGGTTCAGGAACTCAGGCCGGAAATGCTGCTTGAGCTCGTCCTGCACCCGGTTCGTCATCCGCTCGTAGGAGCCGGTGGACTCGCCTGCCGAGGCGAACCCGACAGAGACGCCCTTGGAGATGTCCTTGGTCCCCAGGTTCGTGGTCATGATGATGACCGTGTTCTTGAAGTCGACCACCCGGCCCTGAGCGTCGGTCAGGCGGCCATCCTCCAGGATCTGCAGCAGCGAGTTGAAGATGTCCTGGTGGGCCTTCTCGATCTCGTCGAACAGGACCACCGAGAACGGGCGGCGGCGCACCTTCTCGGTGAGCTGCCCGCCTTCCTCGTAGCCGACGTAACCGGGCGGCGAGCCGAACAGCCTGGAGACCGTGTGCTTCTCCATGTACTCGCTCATGTCCAGCTGGATGAGCGAGTCCTCGTCGCCGAACAGGAACGCTGCGAGCGTGCGGGACAGCTCGGTCTTGCCGACACCGGACGGTCCGGCGAAGATGAACGACCCGCCAGGTCGCTTGGGGTCCTTAAGGCCGGCCCTGGTCCGCCTGATCGCCTGGGACAGCGCCTTGATCGCGTCGTTCTGGCCGATGACCCGCTTGTGCAGCTCGTCTTCCATCCGCAGCAGCCGCGCCGACTCGGCCTCGGTCAGCTTGAACACGGGGATGCCGGTGGCTGTGGCGAGCACCTCGGCGATCAGGTCCTCGTTCACCTCGGCCGGCAGGTCCATGTCGCCGGCCTTCCACTCCTTCTCCCGAGCTTCCTTCTTCTCGATCAGCTGCTTTTCCTTGTCGCGGAGCGCGGCAGCCTTCTCGAAGTCCTGCGAGTCGATCGCCGACTCCTTGTCCCTGCGCACGTCGGCGATCTTCTCGTCGAACTCGCGCAGGTCGGGCGGGGCCGTCATCCGGCGGATCCGCATCCGCGAGCCAGCCTCGTCGATCAGGTCGATCGCCTTGTCCGGCAGGAACCGGTCGGAGATGTACCTGTCGGCCATCTGGGCGGCGGCCACCAGGGCGTCGTCGGTGATCGAGACGCGGTGGTGCGCCTCGTACCTGTCCCGCAGGCCCTTGAGGATCTCGATCGTGTGCGAGATCGTCGGCTCGGCGACCTGGATGGGCTGGAACCGCCGCTCGAGCGCGGCGTCCTTCTCCAGGTGCTTGCGGTACTCATCCAGCGTGGTCGCCCCGATGGTCTGGAGCTCGCCTCGGGCCAGCATCGGCTTGAGTATCGAGGCGGCGTCGATGGCGCCTTCCGCGGCTCCGGCGCCCACCAGGGTGTGGATCTCGTCGATGAACAGGATGATGTCGCCGCGGGTGCGGATCTCCTTGAGCACCTTCTTCAGCCGCTCTTCGAAGTCACCGCGGTACCTGGACCCGGCGACCAGGGCGCCGAGATCGAGGGTGTACAGCTGCTTATCCTTCAGCGTCTCGGGCACCTCGCCCTTGACGATCCGCTGCGCGAGCCCCTCCACGACCGCGGTCTTGCCGACGCCGGGCTCGCCGACCAGGACCGGGTTGTTCTTGGTGCGCCGGGACAGCACTTGCATGACCCGCTCGACTTCCTTCTCCCTGCCGATCACCGGGTCGAGCTTGCCCTCGCGGGCGGCGGCGGTGAGGTTCCTGCCGAACTGGTCGAGCACCAGCGACGTGGATGGCGCGCTCTCTGACGAGGTCCCGGCGGCGGCGGGCTCCTTGCCCTGGTAGCCGTGCAGCAGCTGGATCACCTGCTGGCGCACCCGGTTCAGGTCGGCGCCAAGCCTGACCAGGACCTGGGCGGCCACGCCCTCGCCCTCGCGGATCAGGCCAAGCAGGATGTGCTCGGTACCGATGTAGTTGTGCCCGAGCTGCAGGGCCTCGCGCAGCGAGAGCTCAAGCACCTTCTTGGCACGCGGAGTAAAGGGGATATGCCCGGACGGGGCCTGCTGGCCCTGCCCGATGATCTCCTCGACCTGCTGGCGCACCGCCTCCAGGCTGATGCCCAGCGACTCCAAAGCCTTGGCAGCGACGCCTTCGCCCTCGTGGATGAGGCCGAGCAGGATGTGCTCAGTACCGATGTAGTTGTGGTTGAGCATCCTGGCTTCTTCCTGAGCCAGGACCACAACCCGCCGCGCCCGGTCGGTAAACCTCTCGAACATGCTCGTCGCTCCCTCACCATGCGTTCGGGACGGCCAGGCAATGGCCCGTCCCTGCGCCACAAGCCCGCCTGCGGGGGAAGGCTTCAGCTGCAGCAGCCGCATACGCGAGCACGACCACCGCACTCCACTGAAGGACCTTCCCCGCGGGGCGGGCCTTCACCCACATCCAACCTATGGCCGGGGAGCACTGTTCCCAGGTACGCCGCCAGCGAACGCTCGGCTGTCGGCGGCAGACCGGATATAGCGCGGTATCAGACGCCATCAGCGGTTCAGGGCACGCATAATGCCCGCCGGATGCCAACTGCCTGCGCGCTCCCGCGCGCACCCCCCAGGCACCGCGGCGGGCTACCAGCGTGCGGCCCGCTGCCATCTGACGAGGGAGGCGAGGTTAGTGCGACGCCTCGTACTCGGCGATGATGTTGCCCGGAATGCGACCGCGCTCACTGACCTTGTGGCCGCGCTGCCGCGCCCACTCTCTGATCTCCGAACTGCGCTCCCGCCCCGGGCCTGTGCGTGCCTTGCGGCGGCGACCGCCGCCGGTAACCCTGCGCGCGTGGTCTGCGAAGGCACCGACCTTCTCGCGCAGTTCCTTGCTGTGCGGTCCACACAGATCGATCTCGTACGCGTTCCCATCAAAGGCGAACGAAACCGACTCTGTCCCATCCACCTCACCATCGTGAGGAAGGTCACATACCACGGTCACCACAGTCTTCTGAGCCATGAGGTCCTAGAGCCTTTCCGCTTACTACACTCTATTTAAGTAGCTTAACCTATACCAGCAGATGCACTGGTGACAATTTAACAGTCTCTCGATTCGAGTCGAACTTCTTCGACCTTCGCGAGGTGCGATGAAACTCGCGGTGACAACTTGCTTTCAACCGGTAATCGCGCTTAGAGCGCGGAGGAGGGTCCATCCTCGCGATCGCGTGATGTGTTCGCATGCGAGTCGGCCGGATTCTTGGTGTCGCATGCTGAATCTTGCGTGAGAACTTCCACGTCTTCATCTTCGTCGGACTTGTTCGCCCGCCTCAACTCGTGCCGAAGGAATGCGGCAACGGCGATGAGTACCGCTGCGCACGCGAGAAATGGAGGAGTCAGGGCGGCTAGGTCCGTGAGCATGACTGACCTTCTCGCGCAGTGTCCGCCGGCGCCCGTTCACCTCGGGTCGTCAAGACCTGGACGCCCCGTCCCGGCAGCCCGCGGCCGTCGCCAGCCGCGGCGCGCCGGGTGCGGCCGACTGGCGGGCGCATGCGCGCGCAGGACGAGTCAGCCCGCCGGCGGCCTAGCGCCCGCGTCGGCAGCGCTGGCGCCTCGCCAAGCGCGAGCGCCCGGCGCGGCGGACGCGCCGGCCCGCGGCCCCGCGCGGGCTCCTGGCCAACCCTCGCCACCGGGCCCAGCCCGAACGCCGGCCCGCGGCCCCGCGCGGGCTCCTGGCCAACCCTCGCCACCGGGCCCAGCCCGAACGCCGGCCCGCGGCCTCGCGCGGGCTCCTGGCCCACCCTCGCCACCGGGCTTAGCGCGGGCGCCTGCCTCTTCCTCGGCGCCGGGCTCAGCCTCGGCACCGGGCTCAGCGTCGGCACCGGGGCCTGGCTCAGCGTAGGAACCCGGCTCGGCATAGGCACCTGGCTCAGCATGGCGCTGGATACCGCCCTCCGGGCTTCTGGGTTAGGTCAGCTGGTCCGCATGGCGCCGGGCGGCACCCGCTCCCGCTCAGCCGCACGAGGTCGCGCCCCGAACCGGCCGACGGGCCGGCAATCGTGGCCGAAGCCCTCTCCAGCGCGGCAGACCGGTACCGTCCCTCGCACATCAGCCTACGCGCGCCTCGCCTACCCCTGTCCACGCCAGCCTCGGCTCGGCGTGCGTTCCCGCGCGGACCGACCTCGCCGCCGACGGCGCGGCCGATGGCGGTGGGCGGCATGGCGGGGACGGCATCACGCGAACGCCGCCTCACGCCAAGCCCGCCGACGCAGCGCAACAACCAGCGCATCCAGCCCATCGCCAGCGAACAGCCGCCCGGTGCCGAGGAGCCACACACTTGGTCCAACGCCTATGCCGCGGACTGGTGCCCGCAGTCTGTCCGGTTCGCACGCGACAAGCTGGGCGTGCTCCTGGAGAGCCGGTGCCCGAGTCGGGCCGCTGCATCCGACAGGCCTGATCGACGCGATGCGGCGGCCCGATGGATGACCTGCCGGAGGGCGGCGAACTCAATACTGGCGCGAAGTCAGAACGCGGCGAAGCCAGGAGTTCGCGAAGTCAATTGTGACCAGACGCCTGTACGCGTCGGTGCCTGTCCTTCTGCGGATCGAACCTCACCCCTCCGCCGGCGCAGTGCTCACCGGCGCAGTGCTCGCCGGTGTAATGCTCGCCGGTGCAATGCACACCATTGCATCGCCGAACCTCGTGGCAGCGGTCGCCGCGACGGGGCACTCGGGGGACGCAATGGACACCTCATGTTCGCATCGGGTCGCGCCGACCGGAGCCGGGCCGCGAATTTCGTGGCCGATTGCCGCACCGCGCTGGCCGAATGCCTGACCGCTCCGACTTCACGCCGGCGCGAGGTGACCCTAGAATCGGAAGACGACGGTTCCACTCCGCGGAACTTGGCCCCTGGAATCGCACCGCCTGGCACGTCCGGCCGACCGTCGAGAAACCGAGCAGCGGATTTACGGTCCCGTCGATCTCGTAATGCAGCGCCGAGGGGCGTCCCTCAAAGTTTCACCGAGATTCGGCCTGACCGAACGATAGAAATGGCGCTGGGATGCGCACAAGCTTGCATGGGAACCCTCAGGATCGAATTTGCATGCTTGCTGACCAGGCTTTGTATGGTCCATCGACGCAGTTCCTGAATTCCGGCTGGACGGGACGCGTGAAGACCCGCAGGGCGCTCGCGCACACGCGTTGGGCACGTTCGGTCACTGAAACACTACGCATTGCCAAGAACGTTGCGATCCCGGTCAGGTGGGCACATCACGGTCAGATCACAGCTCCCCCGTTGATCCGGAACATGCCCGCTGACCTGCGGTTATGCTCCCAGAAATTGCCGAATCGCGTACACGGCGGAGCATAGAGCGCAGGAGCTGAGCGCGCGGTCAGGGCGAAAGTCCGGGCGCCGCGGACGGCGTTCTGCGGGGATATTTTCGCAACCGACCACACGTGACGGACTTCTGTCGGCTAATGTTCCAACGCTGTCGACCCGTTCTCGCTGGCGTGTCCGCGCAGAGGTGTCTCGCGCTGAGCTGATGATGCCAGCCAAGGAGAGGAGCCACCTCGTGGACCGCTGGCCAGCAGGCAGCCAACCGCGTGCGCGCGCCAGGCAGGCCGCCGCCGCTGCAGGCAACGCCGGTCCGCACCAGGCGGTGGCGAGGCGGACGGCGGGGCGCTTGATGGCCGTGCTCAGCATCGGTGCCGCCATGAGCGTGGCGCTATCGAGCTCCGTGGCCGGGGCCGCGTCGGACGCGCCTGCGCCGACGCTCAAGGAGCTCCTTGCCAGGGCCGCCAAGCTGTCCAACCAGATCGACGACCTGAGCCAGCAGTACGACGCCCTGAGGATCCAGTACACGCAGGCGAAGACGCAGATCAAGGTCGCCCAGCTGACGCAGCGGCAGGACGAGCGGCTCATCGCCGCCTACCAGGCCACCGTCGCCAGGATCGCGGCGGCCGGCTACATGACCGGCAGCATCAGCCCGGCCATCCAGCTCCTGCAGAGCAGGAACCCGCAGGCCCTGCTGAACCGCGCGTCCATCCTCACCGAGCTTCAGCGGCAGAACTCGGCCCAGCTCAACCTGGTGGCCGCAGCACAGTCAGCCGCGCGGCGGGAGCGGCTACTGGCCATCCAGGAGGAACACGCCGCCGCCAGGCTCACCGCCGCGATGCGGGGCAAGGTGGCCAAGATCCAGGTCAAGGAGAACATCCTCAACAGCGCCGCGTTCAGCAAGGCGATGGCGCAGTACGACCAGACCGGCCACTACCCGGACATCCACGTCGCCGGCGATTCGGTCGGCGTCGAGGCGCTCAGGTCCGCGCTCACCAGGGTCGGCGACCCCTACGTGTGGGGCGCCGCTGGCCCGGACTCGTTCGACTGCTCGGGCCTGGTCGTGTGGGCGTACGCGCAGATCGGGATCAGCCTGCCGCACTTCACCGGCGACCTTTGGAACTCTGGCGAGCACATCTCCCGCGCCGACCTCGAGCCCGGCGACCTGGTGTTCTTCTTCCCCAACATCGGGCACGTCGGGATCTACGTCGGCAACGGCATGATGGTGGACGCGCCGACCTTCGGCCAGGACGTCCAGGTCCAGGAGGTGTTCTGGAGCGCGTACGTCGGCGCGGTCAGGATCGCCTGACCGCCTGGCGTTAGCCGCTAGCTCGTGCCGGCCAGTGCCAGCCAATCAGTGCCAGCCAATCAGTGCCAGCCGGTCGGTGCCAGCCGGTCAGTGCCAGCCGGTCAGTGCCTGCGCACCAGCGGGAACAGGATCGTCTCCCTGATCGACGCCCCGGTGAGCATGATCATCACGCGGTCGATGCCCATGCCCATGCCGCCGCTCGGCGGCATGCCGTACTCGAGCGCGCGCAGGAAGTCCTCGTCGACCTGCATGGCCTCCGGGTCGCCGCCCGCCGCGAGCAGCGACTGCGCGGTCAGCCTGGCCCGCTGCTCGACGGGGTCGACAAGCTCGGAGTAGCCGGTGCCGATCTCTGCGCCGAACGCGACCAGGTCCCACCTCTCCGCCAGCCGCGGGTCGGACCGGTGCGCCCTGGTCAGCGGCGAGACCTCGACGGGGAAGTCTCGGTAGAACGTGGGCAGCTCGGTGCGCGCCTCAACCAGGTGCTCGTAGAGCTCGAGCACCACCTGGCCCGCGTTCCATGACGGCTCGAGAGCGATGTTCGCCTGACCGGCCAGCTTGCGCAGCTGGTCCTCGCCGGTGTCCGGGGTGATCTCCTCGCCGAGCGCGGCCGAGATGGCCTCGTGCACCCCGACCGACGGCCACTGCCCGCCGATGTCGTGCTCCGAGCCGTCCGCCCTGCGCACCACCGTGCCGCCGAGGCCGGCCCGGGCGGCGGCCAGGATCATGTCCTGAGTCAGCTGGCCGATCGTGGTGTAGTCGCCGTAGGCCTGGTATGCCTCGAGCATCGTGAACTCGGGGTTGTGGGTGGCGTCGACGCCCTCGTTGCGGAAGTTCCTGCCGATCTCGTAGACCTTCTCAAGCCCGCCGACCACCAGCCGCTTGAGGTAGAGCTCAAGCGCGATCCGAAGGTAGAGGTCCATGTCATAGGCGTTGATGTGGGTCCTGAACGGGCGGGCATTCGCACCGCCGTGCAGGGTCTGCAGGATCGGCGTCTCCGCCTCCACGTAGCCCTGGGCGTGCAGCTCCTCCCTGATCGCACGGGTGACCGCTGCCCGAAGCTCGGCCATCTGCCGCGCGGCCGGGTTGACGATCAGATCGACATAACGCATGCGCACCCGGGACTCTGGGTCCGTCAGGCCGGCGTGCTTGTCCGGCAACGGGCGCAGCGACTTGGCGGTGATCGCGAAGGAGTCGGCCAGTACGGAGAGCTCGCCGCTGCGCGAGGTGATCACCTCGCCGGTCACGCCGACATGGTCACCGAGGTCCACGTCGGCCTTCCAGGCTGCGAGCGCCTGCTCGCCGACCCGGTCGCGGGAGATCATCACCTGGATGTCGCCCGAGCCGTCCCTGATCGTGGCGAAGCAGAGCTTCCCGCCGGTGCGGTACAGCATCACCCGCCCGGTGACGCCGACGGTCTCGCCGGTCGCGGTGTCCGGCGCGAGGTCACCGAAGCGCTCCCTGACCTGGCCGATCGTGTGCGTACGCAGGTAGCCGACCGGGTAGGGGTCCGTCCCGGCGGCCCGTAGCCGCTCGGCCTTGGCGAGCCTGACCCGCATCTGCTCGGACATCGCTGACTCGGTCCCGAGCGCCTCGTCCGGCCCGTCGCCGCCCGCCCCGGTCCCCGCGCCGGCCCGGCCGGCCCGGCCGGGGTTCTCTTCGTCGCTCATCTGCCCGAGGCTACCGGCGCGGGACACCCGGCGGCGACCCGGATTCTGCTCGGCCGGCCGGGCCGGCCGAGCCAGACGGACCCGGTGCTAGTCGGCGTAGTTGCGCTCCCAGACCAGCCGCAGGCCGATCAGGGTCAGCCACGGCTCGTAGGCGTCGATGACATTCACGACCTCGAGCACCAGCGGCGCCAGGCCGCCGGTGGCGATCACGGTCACGGCATCCGGGTCGTCGGGCGACAGCTCGGCCCTCATCCGGCGGACGATGCCCTCGATCTGCCCGGCGACCCCGTAAATGATGCCGGACTGCAGGGCGGCCACGGTGTTCTTGCCGATCACCCGGCTCGGCCTGGTCAGCTCCACCTTGAGCAGCTGCGCGGCGCGCCGGGACAGCGCGTCCACCGAGATCTCGATCCCCGGGGCCAGCGCGCCGCCGACGAACTCGCCCCTTGCACTCACCGCGTCGAAGTTCGTCGAGGTGCCGAAGTCGACCACGATCGCCGGGCCGCCGTACAGGTGCACCGCGGCGACGGTGTTCATGATCCGGTCGGTGCCGATCTCCTTGGGGTTGTCGTACCGCACCGACACCCCGGTCTTGATCCCCGGCTCCACGATCAGCGCGGGCACGTGCTTGTAGTAGCGGCTGATCATCTCGCGCATCTCGTGCAGCACGGACGGCACCGTCGAGCACAGCGCGATGCCATCCATGTTGACCATCGCCAGCGGGCTCTGCGACACCAGGCCGCGCATGGTAACCGCGAGCTCGTCGGCGGTGCGGACCGGATCGGTGGCGATCCGCCAGTGCTCGACGACCTCCTCGCCGTCGAACACGCACAGCACCGTGTTGGTGTTGCCGACATCGATCGTGAGCAGCATGCTCGCACCGCCTACCGTGCTACCCGGCCTGGACCACGTCCAGGCCGATGTCCAGTACCGGCGCCGAGTGCGTGAGCGCACCCACCGCCAGGAAGTCCACCCCGGTCTGGCCGACCGCGCGGGCATAGTCGAGCCGCAGCCCGCCGCTGGCCTCGAGCATCGACCGCCCGGCCACCAGCGCGACCGCCGCGGCCATCTGCTCGACGGTGAAGTTGTCGAGCAGGATCAGCCCGGCACCGGCCCGCACCGCCTCGGCCACCTGGTCCAGCGTGTCGCACTCCACCTCGACCGGCAGGTCGGGCGCCACCCGCCGAACCGCGTCGAACGCCGCCGACACCGACCCGGCCGCGGCGACATGGTTGTCCTTGATCAGCGCCGCGTCCGACAGCGACATCCGGTGGTTCACCCCGCCGCCGCAGCGCACCGCGTACTTCTCAAGCGCTCGCAGCCCCGGCAGCGTCTTGCGGGTATCCCTGACCCGAGCCCCGGTCCCGGCCAGCTCATCCACCCACGCACGGGTCGCGGTCGCTACGCCGGACAGATGACCGAGGAGATTAAGCGCCGTCCGCTCCGCCGTCAGGATCGCCCGCAGGTCGCCCTGCACCGTCATGAGGACCTGGCCAGCGCCGACCCGATCGCCGTCGCTGACGTGGTGCTCGCATGTCAGGGAAGGGCCAGACCATTCACGAGCCGGGTGGCCGGCGACGGCGGCGGGATCCGGCGCGCGCTGAACGCGGTCGCCGGACCCACCCCCGCCACCGACCAGGATGAAGACGGCTTCCGCGACCGACAGACCAGCCACCGTGCCAGAAGCACGCGCAACAACGTCAGCTCTTCCTTCTTCACTACGCGGGATCGTCGCCACGGTGGTGACGTCCGGCCCGGCCCCCAGGTCTTCGGCCAGCGCCGTCCGTACGACTCGCGCCACGTCGGCCGGATCGAGCCCGGAGCCGGTCAGCCGGGCCGCCAGCTCCGCTGGCAGCCCGGTCACGTCGACTCCCGGTCGGCCTCGTGCGGATAGGGCTCGAACCGCACGGTCAGCCCGTCGCCGACATCCCATGCCGGACGGGCACCGACCCCGGCCGGTGCGTTCAGCACAGGCCGGGGTTGCGTGCCTGTCCGGCCGCCAGCCTCGGGCGAGGTCTCTCCCGAGTCCCCCGTGCTCAGGGTCACGATCAGGTGGCCGATCCACTCGTCCGAGGAGTCCGGGTAGTCCTCGCGCCAGTGACTGCCGCGGGTCTCGGTCCTGATCGCGGCGGAGGCGACCAGCGCGGTGGCGAGCAGGTGCAGGTTGGTGGCCTCCCAGGCGGCGTGGCTCGGCTTGGCCGACTGCTGCTCGCCGATCTCGCGCAGCCGCCTCGCGGCCCCGGCGAGGCCCTGGCCCGAGCGAAGCACCCCGGCGCGCTGGGTCATCAGCTGCTCGATCTGCTCCATAGCCGACGGGTCGAGCAGGCCGGGGACGCGGGCATCGGGGGCCGGGGCCGATCTGGGCGGCAGGCCGCGGGCCAGGTCGGCGGCGATCCGCTCGGCGAAGACGAGTCCTTCGAGCAGGGAGTTGGAGGCCAGGCGGTTGGCGCCGTGCACGCCGGTGCAGGCGGCCTCGCCGCACGCGTACAGGCCGGGCACGCTGGTGCGGCCGTCCAGGTCGGTCCTGATCCCGCCGCTTGCGTAGTGTGCGGCGGGGACCACCGGGATCAGGTCGCGCACCGGGTCGATGCCGTGCTCCCGGCAGCTCGCCCTGATCGTGGGGAACCTGTGCTCCCAGGTCTGCTCGCCCAGATGGCGGCCGTCCAGGTAGACGTGGTCGGTGCCGGTCGCCGCCATCACGTTCATGATCGCCTTCGCGACGACGTCGCGGGGGGCGAGGTCGGCCAGCGGGTGGCGGCCGGTCATGAAGCGGGCGCCGACCTGGTCGATCAGGAACGCGCCCTCGCCGCGCACGGCCTCGGAGATCAGCGGCTGGCGGCCGCGCGCGCCGGGGCCGAGCCACAGCACGGTCGGATGGAACTGGACGAACTCAAGGTCGGCTGCCTGCGCGCCGGCCCGCAGCGCCAGCGACACGCCGTCGCCGGTCGAGACCGACGGGTTGGTGGTAGCCGAGTAGACCTGGCCCATGCCGCCGGTGGCGAGCACCACGGCCGGCGCGTGCACGGCTCCCACGCCGTCCTGCTGGCCCTCGCCGATCACGTGCAGGGTCAGCCCGGCGGCCCGGCCGTCGGCGGTCAGCAGCAGGTCGAGCGACATCGCGTGCTCGATCACGTCGATGCCGGTGCCCTCATCGGCGCCCGCGCCGGCCGCGGCCAGCGCCAGCAGCAGCGCCCTGGAGACCTCGGCGCCGGTGGCGTCGCCGCCCGCGTGCGCGATCCGGCGGCGCAGGTGCCCGCCCTCCCTGGTCAGCTCGAGCACCCCGCCGGCGTCGGAGTCGAACCTGGCGCCGAGCGCGATCAGCCGCCTGACCGCACCGGGCCCCTCGGTGACCAGCACCCGAACGGCATCGACGTCGCAGATCCCCGCGCCGGCGGTGAGCGTGTCGCGCAGGTGCTGCTCGGGCGAGTCGCCGGGGCCGAGTGCGGCCGCGATCCCGCCCTGCGCCCAGCGGGTGGAGCCGTCGTCAAGCAGCGACTTGGTGACCAGCAGCACGTTGGCACCGGGCAGCGCAGCGTGCGCGTTCAGCGCTGCGGTGACCCCGGCGACGCCGGAGCCCACCACGACGACGTCGGCCTGCCTGACCCAGCCGGGCGGCTGCGCGAGCAGGCGCCCGGCGATCACGCGGGCTCCCGCTTGCCGTGCTCTCCCGGCTGGTCGGGGCCGGCGCCGAAGGTCAGCGTGGCGTTGTCGATCAGCCTGGTGCCGCCGACCCGGCCGGCCACGAGCAGCAGGGCCTCGCCCGAGTACTCCGCGCCCACCTCGGCGAACGTGACCGGGTCGGCGAGGGACAGGTAGTCGAGCGCCAGCGGCGGCTCAGACCGCGCTGCCGCGGTCAGTTCGGCCCTGGCCGCGGCGAGCGCCGCGCACGGCCCGCCGGCCGCGGCCGACCGCCCGGCCGCGAGAGCACGGGACAGGGCGAGCGCGGTGGCGCGCTCGGGACCGGAGAGGTAGGCGTTCCTGCTGGAGGAGGCCAGGCCGTCAGGCTCACGCACGGTCGGCACGGAGGCGATCTCGACTGACAGGTTCACATCGGCCACCATCCTGCGCACCAGGGCAAGCTGCTGCGCGTCTTTCTCCCCGAACACGGCCACGTCCGGCCTGACCAGATTGAACAGCTTCAGCACCACGGTGAGCATGCCGTCGAAGAACCCCGGCCGGGACGCCCCCTCGAGCACCAGGCCGATCGCCCCCGGGCTCACCGTGACCATCTGCCCGCCTGGGTACATCTCCTCGCTCGCCGGGGCGAAGACCAGGCGGACGCCTTCCTGGGCGCACACGGCCAGGTCGCGTTCGATCGTGCGAGGGTAGCGGCCAAGGTCCTCACCGGCCCCGAACTGGAGCGGGTTGACGAAGACAGAGACCACGAGCGATCCGTTATGCCCGGTGATCTGCCGAGCACGCCGCAGCAGGGCCTGGTGGCCGTCGTGCAGCGCCCCCATGGTGGGGACGAGCACCACCGGCGGGCGCAGCGTCGCGCGGGCGGCGGCCAGGCCCCGCTTCGTCCTGGCCACCATGGGCATCATCCGGGCGGCCCGGAGAGGGCGCCGAGCAGCCGCTGCGCGTCCGAGGCCGACAGGGTCCCGGCGGCCAGCGCGCGGTCCGCGGTCAGCCTGGCCATGGCCAGGTAGGCGCCGAGCGCCTCGGGCGCCGCGGCGGCGATGGCCTGGACGTGCGCCACGACGGTCTCCGCATCGCCGCGGGCGACCGGGCCGGTCAGCGCCAGGTCGCCGAGCGCGAGTACGTTCTCGAGCGCGGCGCTCAGCAGCGGGCCGAGCATCCTGGCCGGGTCGGGCACGCCGGCCTCGCGGAGCAGGTCGCTGGACTGGACCACCAGCGTGACCAGGTGGTTGGCCGCGCTGGCCAGGCCCGCGTGGTATAGGCCGCGGTTCTCCTCGGCGATGAAGACCGGCTCCCCGCCCATCTCCACCACCAGCGCCTCGGCGACCAGCCTGAGCTGCGCGGGCGCGGTGACGCCGAACGAGACGCCGGTCAGCTTCGCCGCGTCGTCGGCCCGGCCCGTGAACGTCATCACCGGGTGCAGCGCGAGCGGCAGGGCGCCGCGGCGTACCGCCGGCTCGAGCACGTCCAGGCCGTGCCGGCCGCTGGCGTGCGCGAGCAGCCTGCCCTCCAGCCGCACCCCGGTCGCGGCCAGCCCGGCCACCAGGTCGGCGAGCGCGTCGTCGGGGACGGTCAGCAGCACCAGGTCGGCCTGCTCGACCACCTGCTCGGGGCGGGCCACGACCGCGCCTGGCAGGCTGCGACCGATCCGGCTCAG
The DNA here is from genome assembly GCA_035517035.1 of Streptosporangiaceae bacterium. GTDB lineage: Bacteria > Actinomycetota > Actinomycetes > Streptosporangiales > Streptosporangiaceae > Chersky-822. Next base: position 29,037 of record DATIZP010000050.1, read on the forward strand.
CGACTCCTGCGAGACGGCCGAGGCGGCCACCACGCGGTGCCCGGCGCGAGACAGCGCTACCGCCATCGCGGTGCCGGCCCGGCCGGCGCCCACGACGCCGACGGCAAGCTGGGCCGGGTGCAGCAGGTCGGCCTGGCCGGGGCGCGCCGCGGCCCCGCGCTCGTCATCTGCCACGGGTCACCGCCGCCCGCGGTGGCCGTTGGACGACGGCAGGTCGTCGTCGTCTTCCTTCGGCGGCGAGGCACGGCAGCAGCGCTCCAGGTACAGCGCGGCCGCCGCGAGCAGGACCGCCGCGACTGCTGTGAAGCTGGCCACGATCGCGTCGTGCCGCAGCGTCGGCTTGTCCAGCGACGGCACCGTATAGATGACCACGCCGATGGCCAGGCCGCCGAAGCACGCGGCCGCCGCCGAGCTCGCCTTGGCCAGCGCGGCGAGCCTGGGCACGGCCGTCGGCTGGATCGGCTTGGCGCCTGGCCTGCCGTCCAGCCGCGGCCCGAGGTTGCGGCCGACGATGACCTCCCCGATGGCCAGCAGCACAAGCGCGCCCGCGGCGGTCCACGGCAGCGGCGGCATGCTGGCGACCGCCAGCTTGACCGCGACCCAGGCCACGGCCGCGCTGACCACCGCGATGACCGCCAGCGACCACAGCTTCGTCGGCTGCATGAGTCCTGTTCACCTCTGGTTCCGTGCGGTGCCGGGGATGCGGAGGCCGGGGCCGGCCAGGCGCCGGACGCCCGCCGCCGGAGTCCGAGCGAGCAGGCTGGCGACCGGCCCGTATCCGGGAAGCGCGGCCTCCGGGTCGACGTCCTGCCAGGGCGCCAGGACGAAGGCGCGCTCGTGGGCGCGCGGATGCGGCAGAGTCAGCTCGGGGTCATCGCTGACCTCGCTGCCACAGGCGATGATATCCACATCGAGGGTGCGCGGCCCCCACGCGACGGTGCGCACCCGGCCGGCCGCCGCCTCGGCCGCCTGGCACCGGCGCAGGATGGCCCTCGCGGGCAGGGCGCTGAGCGCGAGCAGCACCGCGTTCAGGTAGTCGGGCTGCGGCGGGCCGCCGACCGGCGCGGTCTCGTACACGGCCGAGACCGCCGTGACGGCCAGCCCCGGCTCGGCGGCCAGCGCGTCGATGCCCGCCTGCAGCATCGCCAGCCGGTCGCCGAGGTTGCTGCCGAGCGCCAGCACCACCTGCCGCACGGCGGCCGGCTGGCTATGTTGTCTCGCTCGCCTCCGAACGGCGACCGGGTCGCTCGCGCCGCGTTGTCCCGCTCGCCTCCGCACGGCGACCGGCTCGCTCATGTGCGGCTCCGGCGGATCGTCACGGTCACGTCCCGCACCGGGACGCCGACCGGAGCGTACGGCTTGTGCACGGTGACCTCAGCCTCGCTGACCAGGGTCTCCGCCAGGCAGGCATCGGCCAGCCTGGCGGCCAGGGTCTCGATCAGGTTGACCGGCTCGCCCGAGATGACGGCCCGGAGCCTGGCCGCGAGCGCCGCGTAGTCAACGGTGAACGAGAGGTCGTCGGCCGCCGCGGCCGCCGACGTGTCGAGCCACAGCACCGCGTCGGCGACGAATTCCTGACCCTCGGCCCGCTCGGCGGGCAGCACGCCGTGATATCCGACCGCGCGCAGCCCGAGCAGGCTGATCGTGTCCCGCTGGTTCATGCGGTGCCTCCCCGCTCGCCTCCGGATACCGACCGGCTCGCTGACGCCGCCTCCTGCGTCCAGCGCGCCGCGATCCGCACCGCGTCGGCGTTGCCGGGCACCGAGTGCACCCGCACGCACCACGCGCCGGCCGCGGCGGCGAGCGCGCTGAGCGCGACCGTCGCGTGGTCGCAGTCGGCAAACGGCCGCGGCGTGCCGTCAGGCCCGGCGAGGAACCGGCTGATGAACCCCTTGCGCGAGGCCCCGACCAGGACGGGGAACGGTGCCGCGGGATCGGGCAGGCAGGAGATCTCGCGCAGCCTGCCGACCAGCGTCCAACTGTGCGCGGGCAGCTTGGCGAAGCCGAGGCCCGGGTCCACGATCAGCTGCGCCGGGTCGACCCCCGCCGCGGTGAGCGCCCTGATCCGTGCGGCAAGCTCGGCGGCCACCTCGGCGACCACGTCGGCGTAGATGGCGCGGTCCTGCATGTCCACACTGTGGCCGCGCCAGTGCATCACCACGTAGGGCACCTTCGCCGCGGCGACCAGCCCGGCCATCGCGGGATCGGCCAGCCCGCCGCTCACGTCGTTGACCAGCCTGGCACCCGCCTCAAGCGCGCGCTCGGCCACGCTGGCCCGCATGGTGTCGATGCTGACCACCAGGCCAGCCGTGGCGAGCGCGGTGACTACGGGCCCGATCCGGCGCAGTTCCTCGGCCTCGCTGATCCGCAGCGCGCCCGGCCTGGTCGACTCGCCGCCCACGTCCACGATGTCGGCGCCGCTGGCGGCCAGGTTCAGGCCGTGGGCGATGGCGTCCTCGGCGGAGAACCACTGCCCGCCGTCCGAGAACGAGTCCGGAGTGACGTTGACCACGCCCATGACCAGGCACCTGGGTTCGGCGGGCAGCCCCGCCGGCCGGCCTGCGAGAGCGGACATGGCCGTCAATCTACCCACCGGGAGGCCGCTCGCCTCGGACTACCCGCCTGCAGGCTGCCTGCCGCGGATGGGCCTGCCGGCGCGCGGGCCGGCCAGCTGGCCTGCCGCTGCCGCCCTCCGTGGCGTCCGGAGCCGGGGCCTGGCCCGTAGATTCGCGGGAATGGGTCGCAGAGCCAGATCCTGATGGCTCGGCTTGCGGTCCGGCCCGCCCGTCCCCCGGAGATGATCTTGATGGATGTGACGGAAGTCCCAGAATACGCAGTGGATGTGGCATCCATTCCACGGACACCCAGGGGATCATGTGCGGTTTCGGCTGGTATGCGGCGATCCAGGTGACGGTGCTCGCGCGGGCGGCCGCGGCCACGCGGCGTGGCGACCAGCCGCGCTGTGTTCCGGGTTGTCCATGCCCGGTGACGCCGCGCGGTAGAGCCGTCGGTGTCACCGGAGATCTACGGCACAAACCATGAAGAACAGGCCCTAGTCGGCCGGGCTGGCGCCCTGCACGGGAGCGGCGGGCACCGCCGCCGCGGCCCGCCTCGGCCGCAGCAGGTCGAGCAGCCGGCGGCCGAGCCGGTTCACCTTGAGCGTCGGCCAGACCAGGAAGGCCTCGGCCTCAAGCGCGGCCAGCCCGATCCTGATCGCGTCCTTGGTGCCGGGGAAGACCAGGAACCTGGGGTTCCACTCCGGCGAGAACTTGGCGTTGAACTTGTAGAGCGACTCGATCTGGAACCACCGCGACAGGAACAGCAGGAACCGGCGCCATGCCCGCAGGATCGGCCCGGCGCCAATCCGCTCGCCCCGCTCGAGGGCCGCGCGGAAGACCGCGAAGTTCAGCGAGATCCGCTTGACCCCGAGCTGGCTGGCGGCCTTGATAGTCTCCACGATCATGAAGTCGTTCAGGCCGGGCTGGGCCGACCTATCCCGCCGCATCAGGTCGAGCGAGAGGCCGTCGCAGCCCCACGGGACGAAGTGCAGCAGCGCGCGCAGGGTGCCGTCCTGCATGGCGGTCGCGATCACGCACCGTTCGTCGCCGGCGCCGCCGATCCGCCCCAGCGCCATCGAGAAGCCGCGCTCGGTCGGGTTGCCGCGCCAGGAGTCCGCCTGCCGAACCAGCCTCGCGACCTCGTCTTTCGGAACGTCGCCGACCCGGCGGATCTGCGCGGCGTACCCGGCACGCTCGACCCTGGTCACCATCTGCCTGACGTTGCGCATCGCCCGGCCCTGGAGCGAGAAGTCGGCCACGGTCACGATCGCCTCGTCGCCGAGCTCGAGCGCGGTCAGCTCGCCGTTCCTGCACCACAACTCGGCGCCGTGCTCGCTGCAGCCGATCACGGCCGGCACCCAGGCGTGTTTCGCTGCCATGTCAAGGAACGCCCTGATCGCGCCCGGCCATGCCTCGGAGTCGCCAAGCGGGTCGCCGCTGGCCAGCATCACCCCGGAGAGCACCCGGTAGCCGATGCAGGACTTGCCGGTCGGGGACCAGATCACGCTCTTGTCGTTGCGCAGCGCGAAGTAGCCAAGCGAGTCCGCGTCGCCGTGCCTGGCGAGCAGCGCCCTGACCCCGGCCGCGTCCTTGGTACCGAGCCTGCCGTCCGGCCGCGCCGGGCGCAGGAACAGATAGGCCGTGACGAGCACGGTGAAGAAGCCGAGCGTGGCGGTCACGATCGTGAACAGGTCGTTGCGCGATTCGGCCACGAAGATCATCGGCCGTGGCGGCGAGACGCCGATCAGCCCGTACAGCACCGCCTGGATGCGCTGCGGGAACGGGTAGTTCGTGGTCAGGCCGCGCAGCGCGATGAAGGACAGCCCGATCAGCAGGTCGGCGGCGAGCAGCCCGGCGAACGCGTTCAGCGCGCGCCACCTGGTGCGCGGATCGCCGATCGCGTAGAACTCGCCGCGTAGGGCGAACCCGGCGACCAGCAGCACCAGCACGATCGCCAGGCCGATGCCGGGGTTGATCGCCATCGCGTGATGGCGCATCAGGTAGATGCCGTGCGCGACGCTGATCGCCCCGGCCACGACCAGCAGCGCCATGACCTCCTGCCAGGCCCGCAGCTTGCGGCGGCGCAGGCCGTGCGACAGCATCAGCATCAGCAGGCCGATGATCACGTCGACCGGCTTGGTCAGGTTGGCGACCGTCCCCGGCACCGCGTGCGCCAGCCCGGCGAGCCGGTGGTGCAGGTGGTTACTGAGCGGCGTCAGGCCGACCACGATGTCGGCGAGGCCGACAAGGAACACGATCCAGCCCGCCGCGGTGGGCACCCAGCGGCGCTGCTGGCGCCGCTCGGGTGCGCGGTTAGCTGACGTGCGTCGCTCGGCAGATTCCGTGACGGCAGGCGACCCTTCCGGGTGCTGATCAGCTCCGGATGCGGGTTCAGCCGTTCCTGGCCCGGTAAGGTCCGTCATCTCCGACACGTAGGTGCGGCCCCGGCTCACGGGGCATCAGCGTAGTCATAAAGGCAGAACCGCGCGGCCGATTGCCAATGCGCGTCCTACCGGCGGGCCATCAGCAGGCTCATGGCCTCTGCTCTCGTTCCGTCCGAGCTGCGGAAGCAGCCGCGGACCGCGGACGTGACAGTCTTGGCGCCGGGCTTGCGCACGCCACGCATGGCCATGCACAGATGCTCGGCTTCCACCACAACGATAACGCCTCTGGGCTTCAGCACGTCCATCAGGGAATCGGCAATCTGGCTGGTCATCCGCTCCTGCACCTGCGGCCGCCTGGCGTAGACGTCGACCAGCCTGGCCAGCTTGGACAGCCCGGTGATCTGGCCCTGCTCGTTCGGGATGTACCCGACATGCGCGAAACCGAAAAACGGCGTCAAGTGGTGCTCGCAGGTCGAGAACATCTCTATGTCGCGCACCAGCACCATCTCGTCGTGGTTGGCGTCGAAGACCGTGGTGAGCACCTCGTCGGGGCGCTGGCGCAGCCCGGCGAACTGCTCGGCGAGCGCCCTGGCGACCCGGGCCGGGGTCTGCCTGATGCCGTCCCGGTCCGGGTCCTCCCCGATCGCCAGCAGGATCTCGAGCACGGCCGCCTCGATGCGCTTGAGGTCGACCTCCTCGGCGTCGCGGCCGACAGGCTCGCCAGGCGTGCCGGCGTGCCCGATCAACGAGAGGGGCCGCGCGGTCCGGTGTCGCCCGGGTCGAAGCCGCTCTGGCCCGGTCCGCCTGGACCGCCGCCGCCGAACGGCCCGCCGAACGGGTCGGTCATCGGGCCGGCCAGGCCACTGCCGTAGCCGCCCTTGGACAGGTTCGGCGCCTGGCCGTTCCCGCCGAGAGGCAGCTCCTTGCCGTCCGAGGACGCCGCCGTCAGCGCCAGCTCCTTCGGCGTCAGGACCGGCGGGCGGTCCGACGGCATCCGCTTGCCGTAGCCGGTGTAGGAGCCGCGGGACGGCCGCTTCTGCACGGTCGCGAAGATCTCAAGCACCTGCGCCCTGGACAGCGTCTCGTGCTCCATCAGTTGGAGGACGAGGGAATCGAGCACGTCACGGTACTGCACGAGCACGTCCCATGCCTCGTCGTGCGCCGACTCGATCAGCCGCCTGACCTCGTCGTCGATCGCCGACGCGATCTCCTCCGAGTAGTCCCTGGAATGCGACATCTCCCGCCCGAGGAACGGCTCGCCGTCGCCGGTGCCGAACTTGCGCGCGCCTAGCCGCTCGCTCATGCCATATTCGGTCACCATGCCGCGGGCGATCGACGACGCCTTCTCGATGTCGTTCGCCGCGCCGGTGGTCGGCTCGTGGAAGACGAGCTCCTCCGCCGCCCGGCCGCCGAGCAGCATCGCCAGCTGGTCCATCATCTCGGCCCGGCTGACCAGGAACTTGTCCTCGGACGGCGCCGCGGCGGTGTAACCGAGCGCGCGGCCGCGCGGGATGATGGTGATCTTGTGCACCGGGTCGGCGTTGGGCATCGCATGTCCGACGAGCGCGTGACCGCCCTCGTGGTAGGCGATGATCTTGCGCTCCTTCTCCGACAGCAGCACGCTCTTGCGCTTCGGCCCGGCGGTGACCCGGTCGATGGCCTCCTCAAGCGAGTACATCGTGATCTGAGTCTGGTTGGCGCGGGCAGTCAGCAGTGCGCCCTCGTTAATCACATTGGCTAGATCCGCACCGGTGAACCCGGGGGTCCGCTTGGCGATGACGTCAAGGTCCACGTCCTGGGCGAACGGCTTGCCACGTGCGTGCACGCGCAGGATCCCCTTGCGGCCGGCCAGGTCAGGCTGGGCGACCACGATCTGCCGGTCAAACCGGCCGGGGCGCAGCAGCGCGGGGTCGAGGATGTCGGGCCGGTTGGTGGCCGCGATCACGATCACGCCGCCCTTGGTGTCGAAGCCGTCCAGCTCGACGAGCAGCTGGTTCAGCGTCTGCTCGCGCTCGTCGTGGCCGCCGCCGAAGCCGGCGCCGCGGTGCCGGCCGACCGCGTCGATCTCATCGACGAACACGATCGCCGGCGCGTTGGCCTTGGCCTGCTCGAACAGATCGCGCACCCGGGACGCACCGACGCCCACGAACATCTCGACGAAGTCAGAGCCCGAAATGGAGTAGAACGGCACGCCAGCCTCGCCGGCCACGGCGCGGGCCAGCAAGGTCTTGCCGGTTCCCGGCGGGCCGTAGAGCAGCACACCCTTGGGGATCTTGGCGCCGATCGCCTGGAACTTGGCCGGGGTCTGCAGGAACTCCTTGATCTCCTCAAGTTCCTCGATAGCCTCGTCGGCGCCGGCCACGTCGGCGAACGTGGTCTTGGGCGTGTCCTTGGTGATCAGCTTGGCGCGGGACTTGCCGAAGTTCATCACCCGCGAGCCGCCGCCCTGCATCTGGTTCATGAAGACGAAGAACAGCAGGAAGATCACGATGAACGGCAGCCAGCCGAGTAGCACGGACAAGAGCGAGTTGCCCTGCGGGTCGAGCACGTTGTAGCCGCCAGGGAGCTTGCCGGCGTGGCGCTGGGCCTGCAGGATGCTGGCGATTCGGTTCTCCTGGTTACCGATCCAGGCGGCCTCGTAGGACTTGCCGCTCTTGGTGGTGATCTGGATCACCTGGGTCGGTACGTTCAGCGTCGCCGAGGTGACCTGGTGGGACTCGACAAGCTCGATGACCTCGGAGGTGTTCGCCTTGGTGTACTGGGTCGAGCCGGTGAACTTCAGCACGACGATGAGCAGCACGAAGACCAGCAGGATGACGAGCATCCAGCTCCGGAAGATGCGCTTCAGATCCATCGATGAACGGCCCCGGGCGAACCGGGCCGGTACCTCCTGCCGAGCCTCGTGTCCCGCCGCCTTCCGGCAGGAGCGCAGTACGTCCGAGCATCCATGCGCGGTATTCCCTCTCCTCGCGTGCACGACGCGAGATACCGACGGTACACCGCGCTGGCTAACACCGGCACGTAGGCGGCAGTTCAGGAAGCCGCGTGCCCTATGCTCCGCCTCTACCCCATCTAAACGCGATTCAACTTCCGATGTGTTCCCCCGCCGGCCCCCCACCCCCACCGCCACCCGCTACGCCCCCCACCCCTACCCGCTACGCCCCCCACCCACCGCCCATGGCGGCCCCGGGTGAACCCCCCGGGGGTTAGGAGTAGGCGTGCGGGGCGAGGGTGCCGATGAACGGGAGGTTGCGGTAGCGCTCGGCGTAGTCCAGGCCATAGCCGATGACGAACTCGTCGGCGATCTCGAAGCCGGTGTAGGCGACCTCCACCGGCATCTGGGCGGCCGCCCGCTTGCGCAGCAGGACGCAGACCTGGACCGAGGCCGGATCACGTGACTGCAGGTTGTGCACCAGGTAGGAGAGCGTCAGCCCGGAGTCGACGATGTCCTCGACCACCAGCACGTGCCTGCCGCTGATGTCGGTGTCCAGGTCCTTGAGTATCCGCACCACGCCGGACGACGTCGTGCCCGAGCCGTAGGACGAGATAGCCATCCAGTCCATGCTCACCGGGTTGTGCATGGCGCGGGCCAGGTCGGCCATCACCATGACCGCCCCCTTGAGCACCCCGATAAGCAGCAGTTCGCGCCCGGCGTAATCGGCGTCGATCTGTGCCGCAAGCTCGGCGATCCTGGCCTGCAGCTGCTCGGGCGTGATCAGGACGTCCAGCAAGTCCGCACCCATGTCCGCGGCGTCCACGGCGGCCTCCGTTCACGATCAGGTCGTGAAGTGCAGCCTGCCATACCGCCGCCGGCACCGGACGGCGCCCGGCAGGTCGGCCCAGCGCTGGCCGTGCCAGGCCGTGACCAGAGCGTCCAGGTCGGCCACGTGCCCGGCGGTCAGCGACCCGGCCGGAGCCCCCGCGGCGATCGCGGCCCGCCGCAGCAGCCTGGTCCTGACCGCGGCAGGAAGCGCCGCAAGCTCGGCGACCTCTAGCGTCTTGCCGTCCGCGAGGTTGTCCTTCTGGCCGTCCGCTTGGCGGTTCTCCTGGCCGTCAGCTCGGCCGCCCGCCGCTCCGGGGCCGGCCGGGCCGGCGGGCCAGTCCCGCATCAGCCGATCCGCAGCCTGGTCGGTCAGGGCGTCAAGCGCGTCGGCGTCGGCGCGCAGCTGAGCCGCGGTCCTGGCCAGCGCCTCGGTGACCCCCGGGCCGAGCAGTTCTTCCATGAGCGGGAGCACCTGGCCGCGTACTCGCGTCCTGGCGAAGGCCTGGTCTTGGTTCTGCGGGTCGTCCCAGGGATCAAGTCCGAGCGCCGCGCAGGCGGCGCGGGTCTGCGCCCGGCGCATGCCGAGCAGCGGGCGCAGATAGCGCCCGCTGGACTCATCCATCCCGGCCAGCGACCTGGCGCCTGAGCCGCGGGCGAGCCCGAGCAGCACGGTCTCCGCCTGGTCGTCCATGGTGTGGCCGAGCAGCACGGCGCAGGCGCCGGCCTGCTCGGCGGCCGCGTCGATCGCGGCGTACCTGGCCCGCCGTGCGGCCGCCTCGGGACCCGGGTATCCGGCCTGCCCGCCGCGGGCGGCAACATCGGCGCTCACGCAGCAGACCGGGTCGAGGCCGAGATCGCGCAGCGTCCCCGCGACCTTGGCGGCCTGGTCGGCCGAGCCCGGCTGCAGGCCGTGATCGACGGTCACGCCGCCGGCCCGCAGGCCACCTCGCGGCGCCTCGAAGGCCAGCGCGGCGGCGAGCGCGAGCGAGTCCGGGCCGCCGGAGCAGGCGGCGAGCACCAGCGAGCCAGGCTCCAGCCGGTCCAGGCACCGGCGCACGCCGAGGCGCGCGGCCGCGACCGCCGGATGCGGGCCCATTGCGGTTCAGCCCGCGGTCGGCCCGGCCCCGCCTCCGCCGGGCCCGCCAGCTCCGTCCCCGCCGGCCCCGCCTCCGCCGGTCCCGCCAGCTCCGCCCTGGCCGACCTCGCCCCCGCCGGTCCCGCCAGCTCCGTCCCGGCCGACCTCGCCCCCGCCGGCCTCGCCGCCACCGGTCCCGTGGCCGCCGCCGGTCCCGTGGCCGCCGACCTCGTCCGCACTGTCCGGGCCGGCACTGGCTGCCGCACCCGCTCCGGTCCCGTTCACCGCGGTGCCGAGCATGTCGATGCCTGGCTGACCGGAGCCGGCGGTGATCGCGCCGGGGCCGCCAGCGCGGTCCATCCGCTCGAGCCAGGTCAGCGGGCTGGCGAACTCCGCCTTGGTGGGCAGCGTTTCCGGCGAGGTCCAGACCCGGTTGAACCACTCCATGCCCGCCTCGTCGACCACCGCGCGTACGAACGCCGAGCCCTGCTGGTACTGCCGCATCTTCAGGTCGATGCCGAGAATCCGGCGGATGGCCTGCTCGCCGCGATTGCCTGTGTTCCGCCTGGCATTGAACTTGGCCCTGATCTGCTCGACCGATGGCACCACCGACGGTCCCACGGCATCCATCACGTAGTCGCCGTGCCCCTCGACCAGTGTCATCACCGATGTCAGCCGATCCAGGATCTCGCGCTGCCTGGGGTTCTGGATCGCCTCGATCAGGCTCTCGCCGTCACCGCCGCGCACCGCCCCGTAGGCGGCGTCGGCGGCCGCCCGCAGTCGGCTGAGGATCGAGGCCGGGTCGAGGTCGGAGGCGAGCAGAAAATCGGTCATCTGCCGCTGCACGTACGGCCGCAGCCACGGCACCGAGGTGAACTGGGTGCGGTGGGTCTCCTCGTGCAGGCAGACCCAGCGGCGGAAGTCGCTCGGGTCAACCCCGAGCTCGCGCTCGACCATCATGATGTTCGGCGCGACCAGGGTAAGCCGCCCGGGCGGCGCGTCCGCGGCAGGCAGGTCGGGGTCGGGGGGCAGGAACAGCTCGTACTGGCCGAGCACCCGGCTCGCCAGGTAGGCGAGGATCAGGCCCGCCTGCACCCCGGTGACCCGGGACCCGACCGCGGTCAGCACCGAGCCGCCCGCCGGGGCGGCACCCACCTCGCGCATGTGCTCGACCAGCGGATCGAGCACCACCTGGAAGCCGGTGATGTTCGCCCTGATCCAGCCAGGGCGGTCCACGACGGCGACCTTGCCGCCGTCGTCGTCGCCGGGCAAGCCGGTCACCGCCCGCACCGGCTCGGCCACCTGCGCGGCCTTCTGCCTGAGCTCGGCCACTACCTTGCGGGCCTCGGCGAGGCTCACCTGCGGCCCGGGCCGCACCCACCGGGTGGCGGTCGATGCGGCTAGGTTCCAGTCGATCATCTGGGAGCTGCTCACCCCTCCACCGTACGTGGCCGGCGGGCGTTGTGGTCCAGCCGCGGCCGCAACAGGAAAGCCGGGCAGGCCAGGGCTCAGCCGCGGCCGTCAGCGGGACGGACTCCGGAGTCAGCGGCAGCCGCAGCCGGCCAGCGCGGTGGCCAGCCCGGCGAGGGCGGACTCGGGCTGCAGGCCAAGCCTGGCTGGGATCTTGTTGGCCATGAATGCGAACGCAAGCAGCTGGCCGCTCGCGGTGTAGGCGATGCCGGCCATGGTGGCCACGCCGGTCAGGTTGCCGGTCTTGGCCCGCACCGTGCCGAGCGCCGCCGAGCCGAACGGCCCGAAGACGCTTCCCGGGCCAAGCGTCCCCGAGAATCCGGCCACCGGCATGCCGGTGATCACCGCGCGCAAAGGCCCGGGCCCGGCTTCGGCGGCCAGCCTGACCAGGCCAACCAGGGCACGCGGGGTGATCTCGTCCAACGGCGAGAGCCCGCTGCCGTCGTAAATGTGGATACCGTCGATGCCGAGCCCGCGGTCAGTGGCCATCACCGCGTCGGCGGCCCCGCCGAAGGTGGCTGGCCGGCCGGTCGCGATCGCGACGTGCCTGGCGAGAGTCTCCGCGATCACGTTGTTGCTCTCCGAGAGCATCTGCTGCACGATCGCGGTCAGCGGCGGGGAGTGCACGGCCGCCAGCGTGGTACCGCCGTCGGCCGTTGTCGCGGCGGGCGCGCCGTGCACCGTGATCCCGTCCTTGCGCAGGAACGCGGCGAACGCGCCGGCCGCCTGCCTGGCAGGCGTCATCGAGCGGGGCCTGAAGTTTTCCGTATCGTCGGCGTCCTCTGGCTTGCCGCTGGCCGTCAGCCTGCCCTGGTCGACCTCGAGGCCGGTGATGATCGTCATGTTGCCTGTGGTCACGTAGTTGTCGGCCGCGCCGAAGGCCGGCCAGCCCGGGGCCAGGGTCGGGCCGCCGAACAGCGAGGCGTCGTAGCGCAGCCGCACCGTCGCGATGCGCCTGGCCCGCAGCGCCGCGGCCGTCCGCGCGGCCAGCCCGGTCAAGGTGGCGGGCTGCGGGTACGAGCCGGCCGGGTACGGGCCCGCCGCGAGCACTGGGTCGCCGCCGCCGACCAGCACGATCGTCCTTCCCTGACCGCCGCTGCCCGGTGTTCCTGCCTGGCCAGCGGGCAAGGTGACCGACGTGGTGAACTTCGCGTCCGCCCCGAGCGTGTCGATCGCTGCCACCGCTGTGGCGAGCTTGGTGGTGGAGGCTGGGGTAAAGCCGACCGCCGCGTTCTGGGAGAACAGAACCTTGCCGGTAGTCAGGTCGGCGACCAGCGCGCCCACGTCGGGCCCGAGCCCGCCGCCGCCGACCAGTCCAGCGATCCGGGCGCTGACCCCCGCCGCGGTGACCAGGCCAGGACGACCGGCCTGCGGGCCTTGCGCGCTGACCAGGCCATGCCCGGCGGGCGCGAGACCCTCGCCGGAGATCTGCGGCATCTGGAAGAGCGCGAGCCGTGGCGGCAACAGGGCGGCGACGGCGGCTCCGGCGCAGATCGTGAACACGCAGAGCAGCGCCATGGTGAGCACCGTCATGCGCGCCTGCCGGTTCACCGCTGTACTCCTTCGCCAATCTCGAGCCCCGGCGCCTGGTGGCTGAGCCCGGAGGCCGGTATCCCCCGCCGCCGGCCTTCCGCAAGCGGACCCCGATCCCCCGCCGACAGGCGGTTGACACCGAGGGTATACATCACAACAGGGGTACACACCAGGCAACGAGCAATCGTCCACCGCGGCGGGAGACTTGACTGTGGAGTTCGATGTAGTCATCGAGATCCCGAAGGGCCAGCGCAATAAGTACGAAATGGACCATGAAAGCGGGCGGATCCGGCTGGACCGGATGCTGTTCACCTCGACCAGGTACCCCGCGGACTACGGGTTCATCGAGGACACCCTGGCCGAGGACGGCGACCCGCTTGACGCGCTCGTGCTGCTCGACGAGCCCACGTTCCCCGGCTGCCTGATCCGCTGCCGCGCGATTGGGATGTTCCGGATGCGGGACGAGAAGGGCCGCGACGACAAGGTGCTCTGCGTGGCGGCGACCGACCCGCGGATGGCTCATCTCGCCGACATCACCGACGTCTCCGACTTCGACCGGCTGGAGATCCAGCACTTCTTCGAGGTGTACAAGGCGCTCGAACCCGGCAAGGAGGTGGAGGCCGCGCGCTGGGTGAACCGGCAGACAGCCATCGAGGAGATCGAGGCCTGCCGCAAGCGGCTCGAAGCAGGCCCCGATGGCTGAGCCGGACGCCGGGGCCGGGCCGACCGTGCAGATCTACGACTTCACCGACGACGACGCGCGGGCGCTGCAGGCCAGCCCGCTGCTTGCCGAGCTCAGCGACGAGGACGCCGACACGTTCCGGCCGCACACCCACGTGGTGCTCGTGCACAAGGGCGATCAGCTGTTCGCCGAGGGCGACCTCGGTGACCGGGTGTACATCGTGATCGACGGCAAGATGAAGCTCACCAGGACCGCGCCGGATGGCAGGGAGAGCCTGGTGAGCGTGCACGGCCGCGGCGACATGTTCGGCGAGCTCGCCATGTTCGACCCCACCTACCGGACCTCCACGGCCGTCGCGGTGACCGACGCCCGGCTGGCCGTGATCGCCCACGAGGACCTGCGCGCGGTGCTGACCACGAGGCCGGCCGTCTCGATGCTGCTGCTCAAGGCCCTGGCGCATCGGCTGCGCAGGATCACCGAGGCCAACACCAACCTGATCTTCACCGACGTGCCTGGCCGCGTCGCGAAGGCCCTGCTCGAGCTGGCGGGCAAGTTCGGCACCCAGTCCGACGAGGGCATCCAGGTGGCCCACGACCTGACCCAGGAGGA
>DATIZP010000051.1:0-9130 GCA_035517035.1 Streptosporangiaceae bacterium
CACCAAGACGGCGGCCAGCGGCGCGCGGATTACGGACCTGGTCATCTGCTCTGCCCTTTCCAGGCGCGGCGTGCCGTACGCCAGAAGGTACCTGCCTCATGGTGGCAGGCCAAGCTGGGTAACATCAAGGAAGCGTTCCAACCCGTGCCACGCAGTTCCACGAACGCGAGCCGGCAGCGCCCGGTGGGACGGTAACGGAGGCTCTAAGCCTCGATCCACCGGTGGATAGCGCCCTTGGCGGCGCGGGAAACTGAGAAGTGCCCTCTGGCCTGGGACGATGGGAGTTGCGAAGCTTCCACGAACCTAGCCGAGAGGGCACCCGTCAAGTGCGATTGTCGCATGACCCGCTGAAGATCTCTCCTTCGTTTGATGACCCGAATCTCGTGTCGCGGGCCGGGCTGGTCCCGGTCATGTCGCTGGCCGGGCGGGCGGGCCTGTTTGCCTTGGCCCGGGAGCACGTGAGGGTAGCCGGGCCGTGCGGGGCGAGCGCGGAGGCCAGGATCGGGTGCCTGGTCGCGGGGATGGCCGCGGGGGCGGATCCGGTCGATGACATGGACGTGCTGCGGCACGGCGCGATGCGGGTGATCTTCGAGGGGGTGCGGGCGCCGTCCACGCTGGGGTCGTTCCTGCGCTCGTTCAGCTGGGGAAACGTCTGCCAGCTCGGTAAGGTGAGCCGGCTGTTCCTGGCGGAGCTGGCCGGCCGCGCGGGCCTGCTGCCCGGAGCCGGCCAGCTGGCTTTCGTCGACATCGACTCCACTCAGCGGCGGGTCTACGGGCACAAGAAGGAAGGCGCGGCGTTCGGGCACGCGAAAATTCAGGGGAAGACAGTGCTGGTCCGCGGCTTGAGCGCGCTGGTGGCCACGGTCACCACCCCGGACGCCCCGGCGCCGGTCATCGCCGCCGCCCGGCTGCGCGGCGGGAACGCCAGCTCGGCGCGCGGCGCGGCGTCGCTGGCCGCCGAGGCCGTCGCCGCAGCGCGGAAGGCCGGGTGCGCCGGGACCATCATCGTGCGCGCCGACTCGGCGTACTACCCGGCCGCCTTCACCGCCGCATGCACCCGGGCCGGGGCGTTCTTCTCGGTCACCGCCCGGATGGACCCGGCCATCCGCGCCGCGATCGCGTCGATTCCCGAAGAAGGCTGGACGCCCGTCAGGTACCCGCGCGCCGTCTGGGACGACCAGCTGAACCAGTGGATCTCCGACGCCCAGGTCGCCGGGGCGCAGTACACCGCGTTCACGTCGAAGAAGAAAAGCCAGCAAGTCACCGCCCGGCTCATCATCCGCCGCGTCCGCGACCTGAACCCCACGGCCGAAGCGGCCGGCCAGGGCGAGCTGTTCCCCGCCTGGCGCCACCACGCCGTCTTCACCGACTCGCCCTTCACGCACCTGCAGGCCGAGGAACAGCACCGCGACCACGCCGTCATCGAGCAGGTCTTCGCCGACCTCACCAGCGGGCCCCTCGCCTGCGCCCCGTCCGGAGTGTTCGCCGCCAACGCCGCCTGGCTCACCCTGGCCGCCATCGCGCACAACCTCGCCCGCACCGCCGGCGTCCTGGCGTCACCGTTTCACGCCCGGGCGCGCGGCGCCACCATCCGCCGGGACCTGATCGACGTGGCCGCCCGGACCGCCCGGCACGGCCGCGGCCACCTCACCATGCACCTGCCCGCCCGCTGGCACCGCCAGCAGGACTGGATGAGCCTGTTCGCCGCCGGATGCGGCCCGCCCGCCCGCGCGGCCTGACCAGCCCCGGCCCGGTCACCACGCACCGCCCCGGCCCAGCGCCGCCACCGCCCGAAATCCCCGGCCAGCACGACCGGACAAGCCGCAAGAGGCGTGAACGGCAGGGCAACCATGCCCGCCAGGAAACTCAAGATCACGATCATCCACCGCTGGACGAGAACGCGATCACCGGAATCGCCTCGGTGGATCGAGGCTAAGCGCCTACCATTCCCGGAGCATCGCCGAACTGCTGCGCCGGAGGCAGCGATGGCGATCCTTACTGGTCCGCTTCGGCGGCGCCGACTATACGGACCGTCTCGAGCGACCATAGGCCAAGAAGATCGGTATATGTTCCGCTAATGCCGTTTTGGCTCCGCACTCAGCACTCTACGACCTCTCCAAGTTATGTCGTGCGCGGGGTTCCTTTGGAAGCGTGGACACTTTGAATTGAGCTGATCTTGGTCTTTCCGCTTCCTGTTAGCTGTCATATAACCGCCGGAGCGCAGGCGCTGTCCAGGTGGAGCCCCCGCCCTGCACCGCGCGGCGGCCCGCGCGGCCCGGATCGCCTCCAGCGACCGCGGCGCATCGCCGGCAAGCCTGGCGATCAGGCGGGATACCACAGGATCAGAGGCCACCGGACCGAACAGGCCCGGCTCGGCGCGGAGCATCGCGATGTCGGCCAGGCAGTCCCCGCCAAGGGCGAGCGACACCGCCAGATCGGCGATGGTCTTCCCCGGATCATGCACCGCCCGGGGAGCCCGCCACCGCTCCAGCCCCGCCGACAGGCCACGGTCCAGGCCGGTCACCGCCAGCGTCCTGGTCAGCAGCAGCCCGCCCGCCTGGGACACGATCCCGGTGCCATCAGCCGAGACGATGATCTTCGGGCGGCGGGCTGTATCCTGCATGTGAAAAGTGCCTTCGATCTGGCGCGGACAGGACCCTAGACAAGCCCCATCCTCCCAGGTCAAAGGCACTTTCTCATTCAGCAAAGCGGCCCCGATCACCAGCCAGGCGAAAGGCCGAGGTTAGAAGGCCAGCACCAGGGGTGCGGCAGCCGATTCGAGGGTCAGGCCGCCCCCGGAGGCTCGGATCAGCCCGGTCGCAGGTAGCGGTAGGTTTCGCGGGCTGCGTAGCGTTTGAGGCAGCGGATGATCTCTGGCTTGGTCAGGCCTTCCTTGCTCCGCCGGGCGACATAAGCGCGGGTGGGCGGGTGCGAGCTCATCCGGGTGATGACGATCCGCCAGAGCGCGTGGCTGGCCTGCCGGTCGCCGCCGCGGCAGTGCCGGTGCCGGTTCTTGGTCTTGCCCGAGGTCGCGGGGATGGGCGCCGAGGCGCACAGGTGCGCCCAGGCGGCTTCGGATCGCAGCCGGCCGGTGGTCCCCGGCGGCGATGAGCAAGATCGCGGCGGTGTCCGGGCCGATGCCGTGCAGGGCGAGCAGGCCGGGGGAGCGGGCGGTGACCAGGGGCACGATGAGGTCGTCGAGGCGGGCGAGCTGGTCGCCGGGGTACTGGGCGCGGCGGCCGAGCTCGCGCAGGGCGAGCAGGGCGTGGTAGCGGACCATGCTCCCGGCGCGGGGCCGCAGGGCCGCCAGCTCGGCGACCAGCCCGGCCGGGCCCTGCCGGGTGAACCGGGTGCGGATGTCGTCCGGTCCGGTGATGATCAGGGACCGGGCCTGGCTGGTGGTCTGGGTCCGCTGGGAGCGGGCGGTGCGCTTGGCGACCATGAGCGCCCGGATCGCCTCGACCTGGCCGTCGCGGCCGCGGGGCGCTCCCGAGGCGCGGCCGGACAGGGCCGCTCTCGCGGCGCTGACTGCGTCCAGCGGGCCGGACTTGCCCTGGCGGTGCCGGTCCTGCCGGTCTGGCCGGCCGGCTTCCACGACCCGGATCCCCGCGGCGGCTACGTGCCGGGCCAGGCCGGCGCCGTAGCTGCCGGTACCCTCGATGCCGGCCAGGCAGACCGCGCCGAAGTCCTGCAGCCAGCCGAGTAACCGCGCGTATCCGGCCGGGCTGGCGGGGAACTCCGCTACCCCGAGTAACCCGCCAATCCCGTCCAGGGCAGCAGCGACATGGGTGTCAGCGTGGGTATCCACTCCGCCAGTGACGGCAGCGGTCTTTACCATGGACATGGTCATCCCTTTCGCAGTTGAGGGATGGCACGCACCCGCTGGCCGCCGATCTCGAGAACCCCGGCCTCTGGTCCAGGCCAGGCAGATCGGGACAGCACCGCCGGTGGGTGCCAGAACAAAACCTGGGACCCGGCCGACACGTCGTTACCAAGACAACCCCCGCGCCGCGCCAAACCAGCGGAAGCAGGGCCGGAAGCACTCATCCACATCCTCCCTGCCGACTACGTGCACGCCAGGTTCGGCTAAACGGCCATCTCCTGGTGGCTGGCGCGGACGGAGCGTATCCGGCACCGGCATTTGGGGAATGGGGACTAGTGCGCCCAGCCCCGGCGGCTCTAAGTTGGGCATCAGGCGCACCAGCCGTCTCCGGAGGAGCCAGCGCATGACGCAGATCAAGATGACCGTCGACGGTGTGAGCTACGTCGACGAGGTAGAGCCACGACTCTTGCTTGTCCACTATCTCAGGGACGTGCTAGGCAAGACCGGCACGCCGATCGGCTGCGACACGTCCAACTGCGGCGCGTGCACGGTGCTGATGGACGGCGTCTCGGTCAAGAGCTGCTCCGTCCTCGCCGTCCAGGCCGACGGCTCGGAGATCACCACGATCGAGGGCCTGGCCAACGGCGAGTGGCACCCGCTGCAGAAGGCGTTCAACGCCGAGCACGCGCTTCAGTGCGGCTTCTGCACGCCGGGCATGATCCTTGCCTCCGCCGACCTGCTGCGGGACAACCCGAATCCGACCGAGGAGCAGGTACGCGAGGGGCTCGAGGGTAATCTCTGCCGCTGCACGGGCTATGAGAACATCGTCCGCGCCGTCCGGCGCGCCGCACAGGCAGGAGCCGGCCAATGACCGCGACCGCCCAGTCACCGACCGCCGAGCTCGGCAGGGCGCGCGCCCGCAAGGAGGACGCCAGGCTGGTCACCGGGCGGACCACGTGGACCGACAACCTGGTGCTCCCCGGCATGCTGCACATGGCCTTCGTGCGCAGCCCCTACGCCCACGCCAGGATCTCCTCCGTCGATGTCAGCGCCGCGAAGGCACTGCCCGGCGTGGTGGCGGCGTTCTCCGGTGCCGACTTCGCCGACGAGCAGGGCAGCCTGCCGTGCGCCTGGCCGGTAACGCCGGACATCGTGATTCCGCCGCACCCGCCGATGGCCACCGATGAGGTGCGCTACGTCGGCGAGGCCGTCGCCGTGGTCGTCGCGAGGGACCGGTACACCGCGGCCGACGCGGTCGCCTCGGTCGACGTCAGCTACGAGCCGCTCGAGCCCGTGCTCGACATGCGGACTGCCCTGGACGAGGGTTCGCCGAAGGTGCACGAGGCCGGCAACAAGAGTTACGAGTGGGTCTTCGCCAACGGCGACCTCGACGCTGCGTTCGCCGACGCGCCGGTCATCATCGAGCGCGAATTCCGGCAGCAGCGGCTGATCCCGTGCGCGATGGAACCGCGCGCCGTGGTCTCCTCCTGGGTCGGCGACGAACTCACTCTCTGGTCGGCCACCCAGATTCCGCACGTGCTGCGGTTCGCGATCGCCGCCTTCTTCGGCATTCCCGAGCAGAACATCCGGGTGATCGCGCCCGACGTGGGCGGCGGATTCGGCTCCAAGCTCCAGGTCACCGCCGAGGAAGTGCTCGCGGTGCTGGTCTCGCGGCGGCTCGGCAGGCCGGTCAAGTGGACCGAGTCCCGCAGCGAGGGCAACATGACCGTGCACCACGGCCGCGACCAGTGGCAGCGGATCAGGCTCGCCGCCGACAGCGACGGCCGGATCAGGGGCCTGTCCGTCGATCTCCTGGCGGACATGGGCGCCTATCTGATGCTGGTGACGCCGGGAGTGCCGCTGCTCGGCGCGTTCATGTTCCCGGCGATCTACAAGATGGACGCCTACTCGTTCAAGTGCACGGGCATCTTCACCACCAAGATGCCGACGGACGCCTACCGCGGCGCCGGGCGCCCCGAGGCGACGTTCGCGATCGAGCGGATGATGGACGAGCTGGCAGCCGAGCTAGGCATCGACCCGCTCGAGGCGCGCGAGCGCAACTGGATCAAGCACGAGGAATTCCCCTATACGACGATCTGCGGCCTTACCTACGACTCGGGAAACTACGAGGCAGCGACCGCCCGCGCGAAGGAACTGTTCGGCTATGACGAGCTCAAGGCAGAGCAGGCCGAACGCAACTCCCGGGGTGACCCTATCCGGCTAGGCATCGGTATCTCGACGTTCACCGAGATGTGCGGCCTGGCTCCGTCCAGGGTTCTTGGCTCGCTCGCCTACGGGGCCGGCGGCTGGGAGCATGCCTCGATCAGGATGCTGCCGACCGGCAAGGTGGAGGTGGTCACCGGGTCGAGCGCGCACGGCCAGGGACACGAGACGGCGTGGTCCCAGATCGTGGCCGATCAGCTCGGCGTGCCGTTCGAGGACATCAGGGTGCTGCACGGCGACACGCAGATATCCCCGAAGGGCATGGACACCTACGGCTCGCGCTCGCTTGCCGTGGGCGGGCTGGCGCTGGTGGGCGCCTGCGACAAGGTGATCATGAAGGGCAAGGCCATAGCCGCGCACATGATGGAGGCCAGCGCGAACGATATCGAGTTCACCGGCGGCCGGTTCCAGGTGCGCGGTGACCCGGAGCAGGGCCGCTCGATCCAGGAGGTGGCGCTCGCGACGTTCGCGGCGCACGACCTGCCGGAAGGCGTCGAGCCGTCGCTGGACTCCGATTCCACCTACGACCCGGACAACTTCTCGTTCCCGCACGGCACCCACCTGTGCGCGACCGAGGTCGACACAGAGACCGGGATGGTGACGATCAGGTCCTACGTAGCTGTCGACGACGTCGGCAAGGTCGTGAACCCGCTGATCGTGGAGGGCCAGGTCCACGGCGGCATCGCCCAGGGCATCGCCCAGGCGCTGTACGAGGAGGCGGTCTACGACGAAGCGGGCAACCTGCTCACGACGACCCTGGCGGACTACCTGGTGCCGTCGGCGGCCGACCTGCCGTCCTACGTCACCGACCGGACCGAGAGCCCGGCGGCCAACCGGCTCGGCGTCAAGGGCGTCGGCGAGGCCGGGACGATCGCGTCCACCCCGGCCGTCGTGAACGCGATCGTGGACGCCTTGCGCCCGCTCGGAATCAGTGACATCACGATGCCGTGCACACCCGAGCGCGTCTGGCGCGCGATCGAGGCGGCGCGCGGCGGCTCGGCCAACGGTGGAGGTGCGGCATGATCCCGTCCAAGTTCGACTACGTCAGGCCGGCGTCGGTCGACGACGCGGTCAGGGCGCTCGCCGACGGCGGCGATGACGCTAAGGTCATCGCCGGCGGGCAGAGCCTGCTGCCGCTACTGCGCCTGCGGCTGGCGAACCCCGACCTGCTGGTCGATGTCGGGGGCATCGAGGAACTGCACGGCGTCACCGACCACGGTGACTCGCTGCTCGTCGGCGCGCGGACCACGCATTACCAGGTCGTGCACGACCCGCTCATCGCCGAGCACTGCGGCCTGCTCGCGCAGGCGGCCGGCACGGTCGCGGACCCGGCGGTCAGGCATCGCGGCACCATCGGCGGGTCGCTGGCGCACGGCGACCCGGCCGGCGACCTGCCCGCCGTGGTGCTTGCGCTGGACGCGATCATGATCGCCAGGGGTCCGTCCGGTGCCAGGGAGATCCCCGCGGCCGAGTTCTTCGTTGACTACCTGACGACCGCGCTCGCACCCGATGAGGTCCTTACCGGGGTACGGGTTCCCAAGCTCGGCGGGGACTGGGGATATCGTTACGAGAAGTTCCACCGGACCGCGCAAGCGTGGGCGATCGTCGGCGTGGCCGCTCTGGCCAGGCGCTCGAACGGGCACGTCGCCGAGGCCAGGATCGGCCTGACCAACATGGGGTCGGTGCCGGTCAGGGCCAGGGCAGCGGAGGCCGCGGCCGCGGGCGCGCAGGCGACCCGCGCCGCGCTCCGCGCCGCCGCGGCGAGCGCGGCCGACGGGACAGAACCACCGGCGGACCTGCACGGAGCGCCCGATTACCGGCGCCACCTTGCCAGGGTCCTGACCGGCCGGGCACTGGCAGCGGCGGCAGGAGCTTAACAACATGGAGCTAGAGCACTCATTCACTGTCCCGGTACCGAAAAACCGGGCGTGGGATGTGCTGCTCGACGTCGAGCGGGTGGCGCCCTGCATGCCGGGCGCCACCCTCGACTCGGTCGACGGCGACGAGATTCACGGCAGGATCAAGGTCAAGGTCGGCCCGATCAACATGATGTACGCGGGCACCGCCCGGTTCATCGAGAAGGACGCCGAGGCTGGCGTGGTCACGCTCGAGGCCTCAGGCAAGGAGACCAAGGGCGCGGGCACCGCGGCGGCGTCGGTCCGCTCCACCCTGGAGGACCGCGGCCACGAGACGCACGTGACCGTACTCACCACGCTGAGCGTGACCGGCAAGCCCGCGCAGTTCGGCCGCGGCGTGATGAACGAGGTCGGCGGCAAGCTGCTCACGATCTTCGCGGCCAACCTCGCCGCCGCGCTGGCTCAGGACGAGGCCGGCGCCGCGGGCCGCGGGAACGGCGCGGCAGGCACGCCGCCGGCCGCCGCGCACGCCGGGTCGGCCGCACAAGCGAACGGCGCGGTAGCCGACACCGGCCGAAGCCAGGCCGACACCGGGCGAAGCCAGGCCGACACGGCGCAGGGCCAGGCCGATGCAGCCCTGAGCGCGTCGGTCGACGACCTGAAGCTGCCGCCGCGGGCGGTGAGCAGCCTGCACCGCGAGGGCATCGCGACGGTCGGCGCCCTGGCCGCGCGGACCGAGGACAACCTGCTGGCGATCGACGGGATCGGCCCGGCGTCGGTGGCCGATATCAAGGCCAAGCTCGCCGATCGCGGCCTGTCGCTCGGCACCGCGGCCACGGCTAGCGCACCTGCCGCGGCCGGCCATGCGCATCCCGCCACCGCGCGCGAGGCGGCGCACCAGCTCGAGGACGACGCGATCAACCTGCTCAAGGTGGCCGGGATGCCGGTGCTGAAGCGGGCGCTCCCGGTGCTCGCCGGGCTCACCGCGGTGCTGCTGCTCGCCCTGCGCAGGCGGGTGCGCCGCCGGCACGGCTAGAGCCTGTCCCGTAGATCATGGAACTGGGTCGCGGAGCCAGATCCTGATACTTCGGCTTGCGGTCCGGCCCGGCCCGTCCCCAAGGCCGCCGCCGGCCGCCGCGCCCCGTGCGGCCGCCGCGCCCCGTGCGGCCGCGGCGCCCCGTGCCGCCCGGAGATGATCTTGATGGATGTGGCGGATGTCCCAGAATAC
>DATIZP010000052.1:0-2107 GCA_035517035.1 Streptosporangiaceae bacterium
GCTGGCCGCTCAGCAGGTCGAGCATCACCCGCGCGCCGAACCTGGTCGCGGCCACCCCCAGCCCGGTGTAGCCGAGCGCGTAGGCGACCCGGCCGCGGTGCGCGGAGCCGAAGAACGCGCAGAACCGGCTGCAGGTGTCGATGGCGCCGCCCCAGCGATGGCTGAACCCGATGCCCTCCAGCTGCGGGAACGTGTCGTAGAACTGCCCGGCGAGCTTGACGAACGTAGCCGGGCGCTGATCGTAGGCCCGGCGGACGTCGCCGCCGAAGTGGTAGATGGCGTCGTAGCCGCCCCACAGGATCCGGTTGTCGGAGGTCAGCCGGTAGTAGTGGAACTGGTTGCCCGAGTCGCTCACGCCCTGCCGGTTCTGCCAGCCGACGGCGGCGAGCTGCGCCGGGCTGAGCGGCTCGGTCACCAGCACGTAGTCGTAGACCGGCACGATGTACGACCGCAGCCGCCTGACCAGCGGGGGGAACGCGTTGGTGCCGAGCGCCACCCGCCTGGCCCGAAGCACGCCGTGCCGGGTGCGCACGGTCACACCGTCCGCGTCACTGGCCAGGGCGGTGGCCGGCGTCCGCTCGGCGATCCGGACGCCGATCCGCTCGCACGCATCGGCCAGGCCCCAGGCGAGCCTGGCCGGCTGCACGCCGGCCGAGCCCTCCTTGTCCCACAGGCCCGCCAGGTAGGCCGGGGAGTTGACCTGGGCCCGCACCGCGGCGGCGTCCAGGAACATCGCCCCGTCGGCCGTGGCGGCCTCGCGCAGCGAAGCGACCTGGTAGTCCTCGGTGGCCACGGTGATCGCCCCGGCCCGCTCGAAGTCGCAGTCGATGCCGTACCTGCCGATCGCGGCCTCGATCGCGTCGAGGTTCTCCAGGCCGAGCCGCTCCAGCGCGCCGAACTCGGCCGGGAACCGCTCCCGCCCGTTGTCCGCGCCGTGGGTCAGGCTGGCCTCGCAGAAGCCGCCGTTGCGCCCGCTCGCCGCCCAGCCGATCCGGTTGCCCTCGATGAGCACCACCGACCGCCCCGGGTTGGCCTCCTTGGCCAGCAGGGCGGTCCACAGCCCGCTGAACCCGCCGCCGACCACCACCAGGTCGCAGGCCGCGTCGCCGCGCAGCGGATCACGCGGGGCCGGCGCGTCCGGCCGGTCCAGCCAGAACGGCGTCGGCTGCGCCGCCATGATCAGCCGGGTCAGCTGCTCGCGCCACGCGCCGTCCGGCCCCGCAGCAGCCATCACACCGCGGCGAAGGCGTCCTCGAGGATGGACAGCCCCTCGTCGAGCAGGTCCTCACCGATCACCAGCGGCGGCAGGAACCTGATCACGTTGCCGAATGTCCCGCAGGTCAGCGAGACCAAGCCGGCCTGGTGGCACGCTTTGGTGACGGCCGACGTGGTGGCCGGGTCGGGGTCGAGCGTGCCCGGCTTGGTCAGCTCGATCGCCAGCATCGCGCCGCGGCCCCGCACGTCGGCGATGACCGGGTACTTCTCCGCCAGCCCGTGCAGCCGCGGCAGCATGATCTCGCCGATCCGGCGCGCCCTGGCGGCGAGATCCTCCGCCGCCATGGTCTCGATCGCGCCGAGCGCCGCCGCGCACGCTATCGGGTTTCCGCCGTACGTGCCGCCCAGGCCACCTGCGTGGACCGACTCCATGATCTCGGTGCGCCCGGTCACCGCGGCCAGCGGGAGCCCGCCCGCGATGCCCTTGGCCGTGGTGACCACGTCTGGCACCAGGCCCTCGTGCTCGCAGGCGAACCAGTCACCGGTGCGGCAGAACCCGGTCTGGATCTCATCCGCGATGAACACGATCCCGTTCTCGCGGCAGAACTCGGCGAGCCCGGGCAGGAACCCGTCCGGCGGCACCACGAACCCGCCCTCGCCCTGGATCGGCTCGATGATCAGGGCGGCCACGTTGTCCCCGCCGACCTGGGTGTGGATCAGGCTCTTGACCATGGCCAGCGCCTCGGTCGCGCACGCGTCGCGGCCGCCGGGCCAGCGCAGCGGGTAAGCCATCGGCATCCGGTAGATCTCGCCGGCGAACGGGCCGAACTTGTCCTTGTAGGGCATGTTCTTCGCGGTGAGCGCCATGGTGAGGTTGGTGCGCCCGTGGTAG
>DATIZP010000053.1:0-20177 GCA_035517035.1 Streptosporangiaceae bacterium
GCGCCGGCCGCCCGGACCGCGAGCGGGTCGGAGGCCTTGCGTATGGACTCATCCGCGGCCAGCGGCACGTCCACCCGGCGCCGCAGCGCGGCAAGCTCGCCGAGCGTCGCGCAGGGCTGCTCGGCGTACTCCAGGCCGTACGGCCGCAGCCTGGCCAGCATGCCGGCCGCCTGGTCCACGTCCCAGCCGCCGTTGGCGTCCACCCTGATCCGCCCGGCCGGCCCGAGCGCGTCGCGGACGGCGGCCACCCGCTCGACGTCGTCGGCCGCGCTCTGGCCGGGCTCGGCGACCTTGACCTTCGCCGTCCGGCATCCGGCCCCGGCCACGATCCCGTGCGCGGCGGCCGGCCCCACCGCCGGCACGGTCACGTTCACCCCCACCGCGTCCCTGACCGGCTCCGGCCGGCCGAGCGTGGCCGACTCGATCGCGCTGGCCAGCCACCGGGAGCTCTCGGCCGGCCCGTACTCGGCGAACGGCGAGAACTCGCCCCACCCGGTCGGCCCGCGCAGCAGCGCTCCCTCGCGGACCGTGATCCCGCGGAACCGGCTGCGCATCGGGATCGCGAATGCCCGCAGCGTGGGCAGCAGCCCGACCAGGGCCTCGCGGGCGGCCGGTCCCGGCTGGACGGCGGTCACGGCCGACGCGGGAACCTGGTGAAGTCGGGTGCCCGCTTGCCGACGTAGGCGTCGCGGCCCTCCTGGGCCTCTTCGCTCATGTAGTAGATCATCGTGGCGTCCCCGGCGAACTGCTGCATGCCGGCCGCCCCGTCGGTCACGGCGTTCAGCGCGCCCTTGAGCATCCGCAGCGCGATCGGCGACTTGGCCAGCATCTCGCGCGCCCACGACACGGTCTCTGACTCCAGGTCGGCCAGCGGCACCACCGCGTTGACCAGGCCCATCGCCAGCGCCTCCTGGGCGCTGTACTGGCGGCACAGGTACCAGATCTCGCGCGCCTTCTTCAGTCCCACGGTGGCGGCGAGCAGCGACGAGCCGTAGCCGGCGTCGAACGAGCCAACCTTCGGCCCGGTCTGGCCGAACACCGCGTTGTCCGCGGCGATCGTCAGGTCGCAGCACACGTGCAGCACGTGCCCGCCGCCGATCGCGTAGCCGGCCACCATCGCGATCACCGGCTTGGGCGTGCGCCTGATCTGCACCTGCAGGTCGAGCACGTTGAGCCTGCCGACCCCGTGATCGTCACGGTAGCCGTCGTCGCCGCGCACCCGCTGGTCGCCGCCCGAGCAGAACGCCTTGTCGCCGGCCCCGGTCAGGATGATGACGCCGATGCCAGGGTCGTCCCTGGCCACGGTGAACGCTCGCTGCAGCTCGAACAGGGTCGTCGGGCGGAATGCGTTCCGTACCTCGGGGCGGTCGATCGTGATCTTCGCGATGCCCTCCGCCGTCTCATAGCGGATGTCGGTGTACTCCTGCCCCGGTGCCGGGCCTGACGACTGCCAGTCGATCACATCTCCCCCTACCGTCGAGTGCCTGAATCCGCCGATTAACCTTACGACCGTGGTAAACAGGCCCCTGCATGCGGTCCTGCTCCCGCAGCGGGCGGCCGGCGGCCGGCTGCTCGACGCGCTGGGCGCCGCGCTCGACGGCTCGGGCCCTGCGATCCTGCCCTTGGATCCCCTGCTGTCGCGGGCCAGGCTGGACAAGCTGATCGGCGCACTGCGGCCCGCCACGCTGGAAACCCCGCAGGGGACCGAACCGCTCGCGCCCGCCGGTCCCGGCGGGCAGGCCGGTCCCGGCGTGGCCGAGGATGTGGCCGTCGTGCTGGCGACCTCGGGCTCGACCGGGAGGCCGAAGGGCGCCGAGCTGACCGCGGCGGCGCTGCTGGCCTCGGCCCGCGCCTCGCTGGACAGGCTCGGGGCGGCTGGCGACCCGGCCCGGGCCGGGCGCTGGCTGTGCTGCCTGCCCGTGCACCACATCTCCGGGCTCGGGGTGCTTGTCCGCTCGCTGGTGACCGGGCAGACGCCGGTGGTTGCCGACCGGCTCGATCCGGACGTCCTCGCGCAGGCGGGCTGCGCGTACGTCTCGCTGGTGCCGACCCAACTGCGCAGGCTGCTTGACGCCGGGGCCCCGCTGGAAGGCCTGCGCGCCATCCTGCTCGGCGGGGCGGCGATCCCCGACGGGATGCCCGCCGAGGCCGCGGCGGCCGGCCCGGCCGTGGTGATCAGCTACGGCATGACCGAGACCTGCGGCGGCTGTGTCTACGACGGCGTGCCGCTGGACGGCGTGCGGGTCGCCAGCGACCAGGACGGCAGGATCGAGATCGCCGGTCCCGTGCTGTTCGCCAGGTACCGGCTGGATCCAGGGGCGACCGCCGCCGCGCTGCGGGAGGGCTGGTTCGTCACCTCCGACCTCGGCGGGCCCGGCGAGGACGGCAGGATCGTGGTGCGCGGCCGTGCCGACGACGTGATCGTGACCGGCGGCGAGAAGGTGGTGGCCGCGGAGGTCGAGCGGGTGCTGCGCGGCTGCCCGGGCGTCCGCGACGCGGTCGTTGTGGGCGCGCCCGACCCCCAGTGGGGCGAGCGGGTGACCGCCGTGATCGTGACCGACGGGCTCAGGGCGCCGAGCCTGGCCGCGCTGCGGGAGCATGTCGGCGCCCGGCTGCCGAGGTATGCCGCGCCGCGGGCGCTCGCCGTGGTCGATAGCCTCCCGATGCTCGCCTCGGGCAAGCCGGACCGGCAGCTGCTCAAACAGCTCGCGGCGGAGGATTTTCGGCATGCTACCGCCGGACGGGAAACAAACTGGCCCGTCACGCGTTATACGTAGCGCCCGCACTGCACGATACCAAGTGCCGCAAGTCTTCGATAGTCGTGGACGACGTGGGTAGCTGCGGTCCGCGTAAGCCGGTGCGCACGAACGGAGGTGTCACATGCCCAGAGCGGCCAGCGCTCTCGCTGAGCGCCACGATGACGTAGCGGTCGCGAGCCCCAAGGACGGCCAGGTGCGGCGTGGACGCCGCCGCCAACTCTCTGAAGTGGAGCCTGCCGACGTGATGCACGCCGACACCGATCTCGCCGAGGTCGACCTCGGCGGTTCCGATGACCTGGCGGACCTCGACGACGCGCCCGAGGCCCTGCTGGCCGAGCTTGACGACGACGCCAGCGACGCCGGCCCCGCCAGCCTTGGCGCGAAGGACGCCGACGAGAGCGTCGTCCAGGACGGTGCCGACGAGGGTGCCGCCGACGAGGATGCCGCCGACGACGGCGCGCCCGCCGTGGCCGCGCGGCCGGCAGCGGCAGCCGACGACGACGCCTCCGCCGAGGTGGACCTTGATGACCAGACCTCGGTCATGGGCGATTCGGTGCACACCTACCTGAAGTCGATCGGCCGGACCAGCCTGCTCACCGCCGAGCAGGAGGTCGACCTGGCCAAGCGGATCGAGGCCGGGCTGTTCGCCGAGCACAAGCTGGAGACCGATCCTGGCCTGTCGCCCAAGTACCGCGAGGACCTTGAGGCGGTGGCCGCCGACGGCCGCCGGGCCAAGGCGCACATGCTTGAGGCAAACCTGCGGCTGGTGGTCTCGGTTGCCAAGAAGTACAGCGACCGAGGCCTGTCCCTGCTCGACGTGGTCCAGGAGGGCAACCTGGGCCTGATCAGGGCGGTCGAGAAGTTCGACTACACCAAGGGCTACAAGTTCTCCACCTACGCGATGTGGTGGATCAGGCAGGCGATCCAGCGCGGCTTCGCCGACTCCGCGCGCACCATCAGGCTCCCGGTGCACGTGCTCGAGATGCTGAGCAAGCTGAGCCGGGTCGAGCGCGACATGCACCAGCGGCTCGGCCGCGAGCCAACGCCCGAGGAGCTGGCCGTCGAGCTGGACAGGACCCCCGACCAGATCGAGGAGCTGCTGCGGACCAGCAGGCAGCCGATCAGCCTGGACTCCACGATCGGCGAGGACGGCGAGACGTCGATCGGCGACCTGATCGAGGATGTCGACGCACCCGAGGCGTCCGAGCTCGTCGACCGGCAGCTGATGGCCGACCAGCTGCGGCACGCGCTCGATGCGCTGACGCCGCGCGAGGCCACCATCATGGCGATGCGGTTCGGGCTGTACGACGGCAACCCGCACACGCTGGACGAGATCGGCAAGGCGCTCGGCCTGACCAGGGAGCGGATCAGGCAGCTCGAGAAGCAGTCGCTCTCCAAGCTGCGGCACCCCAGCCGGGCGCAGCCGCTGCTCGAGTACGCCGTCTGAGCCGCGCGGCGGCCGGCCAGGCGAGCAGCCATCCGCGCGGCCGCTGGCTGCCATGATCGTGGGCCGGGCCCGGCCTCCCGCAGGGCCCGGCCCACGCACGTCAGGAGCCGGTCAGGCCGTGCGCTAGTGCGTCTCCGCGGTCACCCAGACCGCGCTGACCTGCGCGACCACCGACGACGCCTGCGCGTGCCCGGCCCTGGCCGCGGCCGGGCGGCGAGCCGGGTCAAGCACGTTCCTGCCGATCGCCCGCCGTGCCGCCTTGTCCGGGGTCACCACAGCGACGCGCACGCCCTGATCGGTCAGCCTGCGCACCTGGCGGGCCAGGCTCTCCAGCACGCCGAAGCCCTGGGCCAGCGGCGCGATCACGACCACCCGCTCGTAGCCCGCGGCCAGGTCGGCGTTGGTGCCCGACCGCATCCCGCCGTCCACGTAGCGGCGGCCGTTGATCGTCACCGGCGGCCAGATCCCCGGCACGGCGCAGCTCGCGCCGACCGCGTCGACCAGGCTGATCCCGCTGGACGCGTCGAACACCGTAAACTCGCCGCTGACCGCATCGACCGCGGTGATCTGCAGCTTGCCGGCCGGCCATTCCGCCGTGGGGATCCTGGACTCGATGACCTTGCGCCTGGCGTCCTCGGACTCGGTCTGGGCACGCATCGCCATCGCGCCGGCCCGGCGCCTGGCCACCTCGGGCTTCCTGGTGAACGCCATCGCCCGCAGGTAGCTGAGCATCACGCGGAAGCTCATCTTGGCGTAGATCTCCCCGGTTGCCGGCGCGGTCTGCACCCGGTAGAGCTCGGCCAGGCTCGTGCCGGACCGCACGTCGGCGCCCACCACAGAGCCCGCCGACGTGCCGACGACCAGGTCCGCAGCGGTCAGGTCGACGCCGTAGTCGGCGAGCCCGGCCAGAATCCCGATCTCCCACGCGATCCCGGTGATCCCGCCGCCGCCCAGCACAAGTGCCTTTTCCGCCATCTGCCCTTTATATCCGCTCAGTCATCGCTGACACCGCTCTTTGCCCATCTGCCACATAGTCTCACTCCATGGCCGGCCAGTGCGATGACCAGCCAGCCGCGGACCGCGCTCCCGACGCAGGGGTGTGGTACGGCGGCGGGCCCGGCGGGTAGATTGCGCCGGTGAGCGTCGACGTCGAGGTACTGACCGTAATCACTGACGAGGTGGTCGAGGCATTCGCCAGGCTGCTGCCGCAGCTTTCCACCACCGCACCGCCGCTGGATGCCGCCGCATTGGCGGCGATCGTCGCGGCGCCCGCGAGCACGGTGCTGCTGGCCCGCCTGGACGGCCGGATCGTGGGCACCCTCACCCTGGTCATGTTCCCGACCCCGACCGGGATCCGCGCCTGGATCGAGGACGTGGTGACCGACGAGTCGGCCAGGGGCCAGGGCGTCGGCAAGGCGCTCACGCTGGCCGCGCTCGAGCTGGCGCGGGCCGGGGGCGCCCGCACCGTGGACCTGACCACCCGGCCGGCCCGCGAGGCCGCGGGCCGGCTGTACGAGCGGGTCGGCTTCGAGCGCCGCGAGTCCCGGGTGTACCGGTTCAGGACGTCCTGACCCGGCCACGGCAGGCTCGCCCGCCCCGCCCCGGGGACATCCGCCACATCCATCAAGATCATCTCCGGGGGCGTGGCGCCCTAGCCGAGCTCGGCGACCGCCTCGAGCAGCCTACTGACGTCGGAGACGTCGTTGTAGTGCACCAGGCCGGCTCGGACCGCGCACCCTGAGTCGCGGATGCCGAGCGCGCCGGTCAGCTCCCAGGCGTAGTTGTGCCCGTTCCAGACGTTGACCCTGCGGCTTGCCAGGTGCTCGGCGACCCGCTGCGGCGTCATCCCTGCCACGGTGAAGTAGGCGGTGGCGGTCCGGCGCGCCGCCTTGCCGTAGCTGGTGACGTGCCGCATGCCGTCGAGGCCGCCGAGCAGCGTCCCGAACAGCTCCTGCTCGTGCCGCTCGGCCGCGGCCATCGAGGCCAGGATCCGCTCCCGCCTGCTGCCGGTCGCCGAGTCGTCCAGGCCAGCCAGGTGGTCCACCGCCGCGGCTACCCCGGCCAGGTCGGCGAACGCCGGCGTGCCGAGCTCGAACCGCTCGGGCACGGTGTCGGGCGAGGGCAGCAGCTTGTCCGGACGCAGCGAGCCGAGCAGGGCCGGGTCGGCGATCACCGCGCCGATATGCGGACCCGACCACTTGTAGGCGCTCGTGACGTAGAAGTCGGCGCCGAGCGCGCCGATGTCGACCGGACCGTGCGGGGTGGCGTGCACGCCGTCGACGTAGCTGAGCGCGCCGGCCTGCCGCGCCAGGCCCGTGATCGCGGCCACGTCTGGCCTGGTGCCGATCGCGTTGCTGGCGGCGGTGACCGCGACCAGCCTGGTCCGCTCGGTCACCAGGCTCGCGTACTGCGCGGCGGGCAGCTCGCCGGTGGCCGGGTCCACCTCGGCCCACCGCACCGACGCGCCGGCCCGCCCGGCGGCCTGCACCCACGGCCTGACATTCGCATCGTGGTCGAGCCTGGAGACGACTACCTCGTCACCGGCGGCCCAGGTGCCGGCCAGCGCGGCGGCGATCCGGTAGGTGAGGGTCGTCATGTTCGGGCCGAGTACCACGCCGGCCGGCTCGCCGCCGACCAGGTCAGCGACCGCCTCGCGACAGCGCTCGGTGATCTGCCCCGCCCTGGCACTGGCCGGGAACGCGCCGCCCGCGTTGCCGAGCCCGGCCCGGTAGGCATCGCCGATCGCGTCGATCACGGTCACGGGCAGCTGGGTGCCCGCCGCGCCGTCCAGGTAGGCATAGCCGTCGGCCAGCGCCGGATAGGCGGCCCGCACCCTGCCCACGTCGAACGTCATCCGCCGCCCACCCCTTCGGTGTCCTACCGGCCATCTTGGCAGCACCCTCCGGCCGGAGCAGCCAGGGCTAGCCGGTCAGCCGCCCCGAGGAGCGCAGCACGACAAGCCACGGGTCGCGGCCCGCCTTCAGCGGCAGGTGCGGGATGCCGGTCATCCATGCGGCGAGCACCGCGTCCGGGTCGATGGGCCGGTACTCGCCGCCGAGCGCGCTGGCCAGGTCCCAGGCGTGCACGTGCCACTCCACGATCGCGACTCCCGCCATCCCTGCCACGGTGATGACCCGGCCGCGGTAGCTGTGATGCGGCAGCCTGAGCAGCGGACCGAGCCTCGCCGCGTACCGAAGCGCGGACTCGGTGAAGGCCGCGATGTGCTCGTCCGCCGCCACGTCGGGCAGCGCGGCAAGCTCGGCGGCGTTCTGCCGTGCCAGCTTCCGCGCGATCGTGTCCGGGTGCGCGCCGGTCGCCATCAGCCTGGCCAGCCGGCTGACCGGCGCGTCGTCCAGGTACTCGTGGTAGTCATCGGCGATGCACCGCAGGTGCCCGGCGAGATCGGCGGCCCGCCACTCCGGGCACGGGGTAGGCGCGTTCCATGCGGCGGCAGAGAACTGCCCGGCAATCTTGATGATCGCCCTGATGCCGTCGTGATAGGCCGCCGGCGCATCGACCGCCGCCATTGACCGGTCAGCCAGCGGCATGGCCGTATCCCTGGAATCGCCGAGTTCCATGGGCCCTCCCTGCCCGCGCCGCCGCCCCCCGCCACCGCGCCGACGCGCCTCGCCAGACTGCCAGAAACAGCGGTAACTACGCCACCCGCACCTGACCGGAAAACAAAGTGACAGTTAACGCATCGGGCAGTTACCATCCGGCAAGTGGCTACTCCGGACGCTGTATCCCCCGTCGGCATGCCGGAAGAGCAGCAAGAACTTGCGCTGGAAGGGTCCCGCATCGAGCCGGCGGACCCCGGCCGCGCGGTGATCTCCCCGACCGCCTCGCTCTGGCGGATCAGGGAGTACCTGCGCCCGTACTACGGTCAGCTCGCCGTCATGCTCGCCGCCGCGCTGATCGGGGCGGGGACCGAGATCGTGATCCCGCTGCTCACCAAGGCGGCCATCGACGGGCCGATCGCGGCAGCCGCCCGGCCGGGGCATCACGACGACGCCCTGCTGGTGGCGATCGGGCTTGGCGCGATCGCGCTCGGCATCAGCGAGGTCATCTTCAACCTGATCAGGCGCTGGATCCAGGCCCGCGCCGTGTCCGACCTTGAGCAGGCCCTGCGCGACGACGTCTACAACCACCTGCAGCGGCTCGAGCCGGGGTTCCACGACGCATGGCAGTCCGGCCAGCTGCTCTCCCGAGCCACCACGGACCTGTCGGCGATCCGGCGGTTCGTCGGCTTCGGCACCATCTTCATGTTCACGAGCTCGGCCAGCTTCGTCGTCATCATCGTGCTGCTTGCCCAGATGAACCTGCTGCTCGGGCTGCTCACCGCCACCGTCTTCGCCCCGGTGACCGCGCTGTGCCTGCGATTCGAGCGGCGCTACAGCGTGCTGTCCAGGAAGGTGCAGGACGAGCAGGACGACCTGGCCACCGCGGTCGAGGAGGCGGCCGCCGGGATCAGGGTGATCAAGGCGCTCGGCCGCCAGTCCGAGGCCGCGGCCGCGCACCGCGAGCTTGGCGTGGCCGTGTACCGCACCCAGGTCGCCAAGGCACGCCAGCGCGGCGCCTTCTGGGCCGGCCTTGACCTGGTGCCCAACGTCACGATCGCGCTGATCCTGATGATCGGCGCGCTCGCCGTCAGCGAGGGGCACCTGACCATCGGCGGCCTGGTCGCCTTCGTCGCGCTGGTGCTCCAGCTCGTCTGGCCGATCGAGGCGATGGGCTACATCCTCGCTCTCGCCGAGGAGGCCGCCACCGCGGCTCAGCGGGTCTACGAGATCCTGGACACCCGGCCGACCATCACCAGCCCGCCCGGTAACGACCGCGGGCCGGCCGTACCCGGGCAGCGTGCGCCCGGCCAGCCGGGCGGCCACCTGGTGCTCGACCACGTCGGCTTCCGCTACCCGGGCGCCACCAGCCCCGTGCTCAGGGACGTCTGCCTTGAGCTGACCCCCGGCGAGACGGTCGCGCTGGTCGGCGCGACCGGTTCGGGCAAGACCACCCTGCTGCAGCTGATCGCCAGGCTTGCCGATGCCACGTCGGGCACGATCCGCCTGGACGGCACCGACATCACGACCATGCCGCTGGCCGCGCTGCGCACCGCGGTGGCCTGCGCATTCGAGGATCCGACCCTGTTCTCCGTCAGCGTCAGGGAGAACGTCGCGCTCGGGGTGGCCGACGCCACCGACGACGCGATCAGGGTCGCCCTGACCGCCGCTCAGGCCGACTTCGTCGACGACCTGCCGTGGGGGCTGGACACCAGGATCGGCGAGCAGGGGATGTCACTGTCCGGCGGGCAGCGGCAGCGGATCGCGCTCGCCAGGGCGATCCTGGCCAGCCCGTCGGTGCTGCTGCTCGACGATCCGCTGTCCGCGCTCGACGTGCACACCGAGGCGAAGGTCACCGAGGCGCTCGGCCAGGTGCTCAACGCCTCGACCGCGCTGGTGGTGGCCCACCGGCCGTCCACCGTCGCGCTGGC
Organism: Streptosporangiaceae bacterium; assembly: GCA_035517035.1. Classification (GTDB taxonomy): domain Bacteria; phylum Actinomycetota; class Actinomycetes; order Streptosporangiales; family Streptosporangiaceae; genus Chersky-822. The sequence goes on from DATIZP010000053.1 coordinate 9,695, forward strand.
CGACCGGGTGGCGGTGCTCGAGGACGGCGAGATCACCGCCGTCGGCACCCACCACGAGCTGCTCGCCGCCAGCCGCCACTACCAGTACCTGATGAGCACCGACGCCCAGACCGGAGCGATCCGATGAGCGTCGTGCCGGAGGCGCGCAGATGAACACCGTGCCGGAGGCGCGCGATGAACACCGTGCCGGAAGCGCGCAGATGAACACCGTGCCGGAGGCGCGCAGATGAGCGAGGCGACCGCCCAGGAGTGGCGCGGCATCGCGGCCGAGGAGGCGACCGAGGTCTCCAAGGGCCTGTCGCTGCTGCTGCGCAAGCGCAGCCGGGCGCTGCTCGCGTCGTGCCTGCGGCCGCACCGCAAGACCGTGCTAGCCATCGGCGTGCTCGTGCTGATCGCCAACCTCGCCGGGCTGGCCGGCCCCTGGCTGATCGGAATCGCCGTGGACCGGGTGCCCGCCCTGATCCGCACCCGCCAGGACGGCCCGATCATCGTGGTGGTGGTTGGCTACTTCGTCGCCATCTGCGTGCAGGCCGCCGCGACCGCCACGTTCATCTCCGCACTCGGCAAGATGGGCGGCAGCGTGGTGCTCGAGCTGCGCGCCAGGCTGTTCGCCCACTTCGAGCGGCTGTCGGTCGCCTTCCACGAGCGGTACACCTCGGGCCGGGTGATCTCCCGGCAGGTCTCCGACATGGACTCGCTGTCCGAGCTGTTCGACGACGGCCTCGACTCGCTGCTGAACGCCGCATTCTCGCTGCTGTTCGTCGGCACCGGCATGCTGCTGCTCGACTGGCCGCTCGCGCTCGTGGTGATGGCCGGCTTCGCGCCGCTCGCCTGGCTCAGCGTCTGGTTCCAGCGCGAGTCGGCGGTGGCCTACCGGCGCACCAGGGAGACCATCGCGCTGGTGATCGTTCACTTCGTCGAGACCTTCAACGGAATCCGCGCGGTGCAGGCCTTCCGCAGGGAGCGCAGGAACGAGCAGATCTTCGGCAAGCTGAACGAGGATTACGCGGCGGCGACCAGGCGGTCCATGCGGCTGGTCGCTGTCTACTTCCCCGGCGTCACGCTGATCGGCAACCTCGCCGTCGGCGCGGTACTGCTCTACGGCGGGGTGCGGGTCATCGATCACGCCATGCAGGTCGGGGTGCTCGTCACGTTCCTGCTGTACCTCCGCAGGTTCTTCGAGCCGCTGCAGGACGTGTCGCAGTTCTACAGCACGTTCCAGTCCGCCGCCGCGGCGCTGGAGAAGCTATCCGGCGTCCTGGACGAGGAGCCCTCGGTACCCGAGCCGGCCGACCCCGTCCCGCTGCCCGCCCGCCCGCCGGGTGCCGGTCCCGGCAGGCAGCTGCGCATGGCGTGGGTGCGGTTCGGCTACCGGGACACGGTGGTGCTGCCGCGGCTCGACCTGCGCATCGAGGCCGGGCAGAAGGTGGCCCTGGTCGGTGCCACCGGCGCAGGGAAGACGACCATCGCCCGGCTGCTTGCCAGGTTCTACGACCCGGACGAGGGCCAGGTGCTGCTTGACGGCGTCGACCTGCGCGACCTGGCCGACGCTGAGCTGCGCCGCGAGGTCGTGCTGATCACGCAGGAGAACTTCCTGTTCAGCGCGACGATCGCGGAGAACATCAGCCTCGGCAGACCCGGGGCCTCGCGCGCCGAGATCGTGGCGGCGGCGCGGGCCGTCGGCGCCGGGGCGTTCATCGACGCGCTGCCCGACGGCTACGACACCGAGGTCGGCAAGCGCGGCGGCCGACTGTCGGCCGGGCAGCGCCAGCTGATCTCGTTCGCCAGGGCGTTCCTCGCCGCGCCGAGCGTGCTGCTGCTTGACGAGGCGACCTCGCTGCTCGACCTGCCCGGCGAGCGGATCGTCCAGCAGGCACTTGAGACCGTCCTGGCCGGCCGCACCGCCGTGATCATCGCGCACCGGCTGTCCACGGTCAGGATCGCCGACCGGGTACTGGTGCTCGACCACGGCGAGATCGTCGAGGACGGCTCGCCCGCCGACCTGATGGCCGGCGGCGGCGAGTACTCCGACCTGCACCAGCGCTGGCTGGCGAGCCTGGCGTAGCGGTGCCCGCGATGACTCGCGCCGCCCGGCGCGGCGCGGCACGGCCTAGGCGGCCCTTACGCCCGCGGCCGTCCGCTAAGCTGGCCGCCGTGATGGTGGGGCGTAAGCAGGCCAGCGAGGACGCGCAGGGCAAGTACCTTGCCGATGTCGCGCTCGCCGCGAACTTCGATGACCTGCTCCGCGCGGCACGGACCGCCGAGGACCGGTTCCGCGCCGCGGAGGCCTCGGCCGCTCCGCTTGCCGAGCAGTACCGGCTGGCGAAGCTGCTGGACGCGGCGCTGACCGACGTCATGCGGTCCGGGTTCGCGGCCGTCCGGGCCGAGATCGGCCCGCGTGGCTACGACGACCGGATCTACAAGCGCAAGGCCATGGCCACGCCGGTGGTGCACGCGCTCAACGCCGAGGCCGAGCGGCTGCTCACGTTGCGGGAGACGCACCGGCTGACCGGAATCCCGCCGCGGCCGACTGGGGTCGGGCTGAGCCCGGAGCCGCTCGCCTCGCATGGGTCACACTGACCGGTGCCCGACCAGCCGGTCAGCGGTACGGAAATTATCCGGACGCGGGACGATGGTCCCCGGTCCGGGCGTTGTAACGAGTAGTGACTACGCATCATCACAGCGCCATCAGAAACTACCAGGAAAGCTACAAAGACCACGTTGCAAAACCATCCCGATGTGCCATGTCAGTACAGACACGTGACCTGGCACATTAGGTTGTGGTGATCACCACACCCCCGTGATGATCATTTGTCCCCCTAAGGATCAGGAGGCGCGCACGGATGTGCCCGCACTCGCCCCCGTGTCCGAGCGCAAGCGACCCGGATCACGAGGCGGCCCGGACTCTCATCAGCCATCCCGAGCAAGGCTGGAGCCTGCTCTGCAACGGCATCGTCGTGTTCGAGGACACCGGCGAACTGCTGCCCGACGGTGACGCGATCGCCCCGCACCGCCCCACCGATCTCGTAACCCGGCCGGTACAGGCCTCGCCCGCGGCCTGACCCCGCACTCAGGGCCACCTCTTCGGCCGCTGTCGCTGGCGTTACCGCCCGCGATCTCGTCGGCATCTGGTCGCCGGCATCCGGCCCGCGTTCCTCGCTCGCCCGGCTCGCCCCGCGCTCGCTCGGCAATCACCGCGCTCGCCCGGCACTCACTTGTGCCCGTCAGGCACTCCCCCACGCCCGGCCTACCCGGTACCTGGCCGGGCTAGCCGGGGCGATCCGCCCCGCCGAGCACCCCGGGCAGCCAGGCGCTGACCGCCGCGGCGATGGCGGCACGACCGCCGGACAGCGCGTGGTTCTGCCCCTTGAGCACCACGAGCCGGTCGGCGTCGGCCGCATCAGGCACCCCGAACGGGTCCCGCTCGCCGTTGATGACCAGGACGGGAACGTCCGCCGCGCGCAGTTCGTCCGCCCGTGACCGGCTTGGGTCACCGCCCTTGCCCGGCGGGTGCAGCGGGAAGGCCAGGGCGATGACGGCCGCTGCGCCCGCCGGCCCCGCGGTGCGGCAGGCCAGCCGCGCACCGTTGCTGCGGCCGCCCTGCACCAGCGGCACCGCCACGTAGTCCCGCCGCAGCGCGGCGATGATCTCCAGCCAGGCCGCGTCCTGCCGCAGCGCCGACCCAGGCGCGCGGGCGCCGGCCACCCGGTAGGGCTGGGTTACCCGCGCCACCGCGGCACCGGCCGCCATCGCGGCCTCGCGGACCGCGAGCAGATCAGGACTGGTCACGCCGCCGCCCGCCCCGTGGGTGAGTACCAGCAGGAAGGCGGGCCGGCTCGCCGGATCCATGTCGGCCCTGGCCGGCCCCCACTGCGTCGGGATCTCCATGGCGCAAGGGTACGGGCGCTCGCCGGGCCTGTCGGCCGCGGCTGGCCGACAGCAGCGCGGCGATCGCCATGGCCGCCATCGAGGCGTAGAACGCGGAGTGCAGGCCGGCCGTGAACACGACCGCCAGCGGGCCGTGCAGGCTGGTGGTGCCCACAAAGATCGCGAACGCCAGACCCTTGGAGATGGACCGTGACGCGATCAGGATCGCCATTGCGAAGGAGAACACCATCCCCACGTTGGCGAAGGTCCGCAGCATGCCCGACGCGATGCCGAACACTGTCGGCGGCGTCGCCTTCATCACCGCCGAGCTGTTAGCCGGGAAGAACGCGCTCGCCCCGATCCCGTTGACCACGCTGGCCAGCACAACCAGCCACAGGCCGGTGGTCAGCGACAGGTGCGCGAAAATGAACAACGCCACCACCTGGATGGCCAGGCCGGCCGTGGCCGGAACGACCGGCCCGAGCCTGTCGGCGAGACGGCCGGCGAACGGCCCGACCGCGGATCCTCCGACATAGCCAGGGACCAGGAGCAGCGATGCGTGCAGCGGCGTGAGGCCGCGCGGGCCCTGCAGGTACATGATCACCAGGAACAGTACGGCGAAGTTGGCCAGGCCCTGGAAGAAGGAAGCGAGCAGCGAGGGGGCGATCATCGGGATCCGGAGCAAGGACAGGTCAAGCATCGGCGCGGCCTGACGGCGCTCGATCAGCACGAAGCCGGCCAGCAGCAGGAGGCCGCCGGCAAGATAGCCGGTCACCTCGGCGTCCAGCGACGCGGTGGCCAGCCTGGTCATCGCCCACAGCACGCCGAACAACCCGGCGCCGAGCGTGACCATTCCGGCCACGTCGACGTGCTGGCGCGCCCGCTCGCCCCGGTCGACAAGCACCCGCGTCGCCAGCAGCAGGGCGGCCAGCCCGATCGGGACGTTGATCCAGAAGATCCACCGCCATGACACGTAGGTCACGATGATCCCGCCGAGCACGATGCCGAGCACCGCGCCGAGGCTCCAGCCGACTGAGTTGTAGCCGTACGCGCGGCCGCGCCGTTCCCGCGGGAACAGGTCGGCGATGATGGCGCCGCTGTTGGCGGTGACGAAAGCGCCGCCGATCCCCTGCAGCACCCGGAAGCCGATGATCGAGGCCTCGTTCCATGCCAGCGCGCAGGCGAACGAGCCGAGAATGAAGACGGCGAACCCCATCTGGTACATCCGGACCCGGCCGAACATGTCGCCAAGCCGCCCGACCTGCGTGGCCAGCAGGGTGATGACGAGCAGGTAGCCGACCACCACCCAGATCACCGAGGAGAGTGCGACGTGAAGTCCGCGCTGGATCTCCGGCAGGGCGAGCACCACGATCGTGGTGTCGACCGCGGTGATCAGCACCCCGGTCATCACGACGACCATGGCCAGGCCCGTGCGCGAGCTGATCCGGCCCGGCTGCGCCGCCCGGCCAGCGGCCTCCCGCATGCCCGTCGTCATCACGGCCTCCCCGTATGCCCTCATCAAGGACGCTACGTCCGTCCGGGCCGGGCCGAAAGTGCCGTCAGGTCACAGGATCGCGATCGGGTTGATCGGCGATCCGGTGTTGCCGTCGCTGCCGAGCACAGCGATCTGCCGCTCGGCCAGCAGCGGCATGACCGACGGGTGCAGTCCGGCGTGCGCCGACGCGGCATCCCACGGTTCGCGCACGGCACGCCGCCGCCGGTGACCGACCCTGGCCTGGTCGAACATGACGTGGCAGAGCGCGTCGATGTGGCTGTCGGCGTCGCCGTGCACGTTCATGGCGACTCGGTCGGTGGCGAACGACAGCCCGGAGGGCTCAGCGCCGACGGCGGTGCCGGTCATCTCGTGCCTGGCCGGATCCGGGTTATCCGGGGTGACGTCGCCGCGGATCGGCGCCGCGAGCGACACGCAGCGCCCCTGCCTGACCTCGCGCGCCGCGGCGGCCACATCAGCTTGGGTCAGGTAGTTCAGCGCCCCGCGCCGGTCGGCCGGGCCCCACGGCACCTGCCCGCGCAGCCGACGGTAGAGCGCGCGGAACTCGGGCTCGGTCAGGCGCGGTGCTGCCGCGGCGGGAGCTGCGTTCATGCCGGTCCTCCTCCGGTTCTCCGGGGCGGCGGTCATCGCCCTGGCCGGGTGGGGCACCCTGGGACGGTCAGGCCGATCCCGCGAGCGGAAGGGACCCGATGTCCGGCGAGCGTCTGGTGGCCGTCAGCTACCCGGCTGGCGAGGAGTACGCGCAGATGACAGCCGAGGTCCTCGGCGGCGACGCGAGCATCGCCTTCCTGCAGCGGGAGGCCGAGGCAGACCGGCCGAAAGTCCTGGCCAGGGCCGAGGCGCTGATCTGCTGGAATCCGCGCCGCGAGCTGCCGGACGGCGCGCTCGGGCAGGCCGCGAATCTCAGGTTCGTGCAGCTGCTCTCAGCCGGGGCCGACGACGTGGACTTCGGCGCGATCCCGGACCGGGCGGTCCTCGCCGGCAACGTGGGCGCCTACGCCGCTCCGATCGCCGAGCACGTGCTCGCGATGACGCTCGCCCTGGCCAGGCGCCTGCCGCAGCGCCACGCCGCGCTGGCCGCCGGGGAGTTCAACCAGTCCGAGCCGCTGATCACGCTCGACGGCGCGGTCTGCGCGATTCTCGGCTACGGCGGCATCGGGCGGGCCACGGCGGCGCTGCTGCGGCCTTTCGGTGCCCGGATCCACGCGGTCAACACCACCGGCGGCACGGGCGACCCGGTCGAGTTCGCCGGCACCCTCGCCGACCTGGACCAGGTGCTCGCCGCCGCCGACGTCCTGGTCATCTCGCTGCCGCTGACCAGGACCACCCGCGGGCTGATCGGCGCCAGGGAGCTGGCGCTGATGAAGCCGGACGCGATCCTGGTCAACGTGGCCAGGGGCGCCATCGTGGACGAGCGCGCCCTGTACGAGCACCTGCGCGCTCGGCCCCGGTTCTGCGCGGGGATCGACGCCTGGTGGCACGAGCCGCGCGGCGGCGCGAGCTTCCGGACCGACTTCCCGTTCTTTGACCTGCCGAACCTGCTCGGCTCGCCGCACAATTCCGGCATCGTCCCCGGCGTACTGCTGTCCGCCGCCGGAAAGGCCGCCGAGAACGTCCGCCGTTACCTGCGCGGCGAGGCGGTCACCGGAGTCATGCGCCGCGAGGACTACCTCTGACCACGACGCGCGCGCACCAGGCCACGCATCCGCCAGTCTCCGCGAAACGCGCCCGAGGCCCGATGCGAGGCCGACCGGCCGCCGGACCCCGCAAACCAGTCAAACAGTATGCAAACACCCCGGTGTCCTTGGAATGGATGCCACATCCACTGCGTATCCTGGGACATCCGCCACATCCATCAAGATCATCTCCGGCTCGGCAGATCCACAGGACGCGTCTCTCACCGGCTTCGGCGATCCTGCGCGGCGACTAGGGCGCATCGTCAGCACGACGGTTACAGGATCCGGGCGAGGAACTGGCCGGTGTAGGACTCGGCTACCTTCGCGACCTGCTCCGGGGTGCCGGTGGCGATGACCTCGCCGCCGCGCGAGCCGCCCTCGGGGCCGAGGTCGATCACCCAGTCGGCGGTCTTGATCACGTCCAGGTTGTGCTCAATCACGATGACCGTGTTGCCGCCGTCTACCAGGCGGCCGAGCACCCCGAGCAGCTTGCGGATGTCGTCGAAGTGCAGGCCGGTGGTGGGCTCGTCGAGCACGTAGATGGTGCGGCCGGTGGACCGGCGCTGCAGCTCGGAGGCCAGCTTGACCCGCTGCGCCTCGCCGCCGGACAGCGTGGGCGCCGGCTGTCCGAGCCTGACGTAGCCAAGGCCCACGTCGACCAGGGTCTTCAGGTGCCGGTGGATGGCCGGAACCGGCTCGAAGAACTCGGCGGCCTCCTCGATCGGCATGTTCAGCACGTCGGCGATGGTCTTGCCCTTGTAGTGCACGTGCAGGGTGTCGGTGTTGTACCTAGCGCCGTGGCAGACCTCACAGGGCACGTACACGTCGGGCAGGAACTGCATCTCGATCTTGATGGTCCCGTCGCCGGCGCAGGCCTCGCACCGGCCGCCCTTGATGTTGAACGAGAACCTGCCGGGCTGGTAGCCGCGGATCTTAGCCTCGGTGGTCTGCGCGAATAGCCGCCGCACGTGGTCGAAGACGCCGGTGTAGGTGGCCGGGTTGGACCGCGGGGTACGGCCGATCGGGCCCTGGTCGACGTGTACCACCTTGTCGAGCTGGTGCATGCCGGTGATCTTGCCGTGCCTGCCTGGCACGATCCTCGTGCCGTGCAGCTCCTTCGCGAGCGCCGCGTACAGGATGTCGTTGACCAGCGTGGACTTGCCTGAGCCTGAGACCCCGGTGACGGCGATGAAGCAGCCGAGCGGGAAGGACACGTCCACGCCCCGCAGGTTGTGCTCGGTCGCGCCCCCGACCACGATCTCCTTGCCCTTGGCCCTCTTGCGCCGCATGGCAGGCAGCGGGATCGACTCCCGGCCGGTCAGGTAGGCGCCGGTCAGCGACTCGCTGCTGGCCAGGAGCTCCTCGAGCGGGCCAGAGACCACGATCTGGCCGCCGTGCTCACCGGCGCGCGGCCCGATGTCGACCACCCAGTCCGCTGCCCTGATGGTGTCCTCGTCGTGCTCGACCACGATCAGCGTGTTGCCGAGGTCGCGCAGCCGCAGCAGCGTCTCGAGCAGCCGGTGGTTGTCCCGCTGGTGCAGCCCGATCGACGGCTCGTCGAGCACGTAGAGAACGCCGACCAGGCCCGATCCGATCTGGGTGGCCAGCCTGATCCGCTGTGCCTCGCCGCCAGCCAGCGTGGCCGAGGCCCGGTCCAGGGTCAGGTAGTCAAGGCCCACGTCGAGCAGGAACCCTAGCCTGGCATTGATCTCCTTGAGCACCCGCCCGGCGATCTGGTTGTCACGGTCGGACAGCTCGAGGGTGCGCAGCAGCTTGGTCAGCTCCCCGATCGGCAGCGCGCAGTAGGCGGCGATCGACCGGCCGTCCACGGTCACGGCCAGGGTGAGCGGCTTGAGCCTGGTGCCCTGGCAGGACGGGCAGGGCACCTCGCGCATGAACCCGGCGAACCGCTCCCTGCTTGAGTCGCTCTCCGCCTCGGAGTGCCGCCTGGTGATGTACGGGATCGCGCCCTCGAAGTTGGTGTAGTACGAGCGCTCCCTGCCGTACCTGTTCTTGTACCTGACATGGACCTGCTCGCCGTAGCCGTGCAGCAGCGCCTTCTGCGCCGCGGCCGGCAGCTTGCGCCACGGGGTGTCCACGCTGAACCCCATCGCGGCGCCGAGTGCCTCCATCAGCCGCAGGAAGTAGTCGCTGACGTGACCGCCGCTCCACACCCCGATGGCCCCGTCGGCCAGCGACAGGTCCTCGTCGGCGACCACGAGCTCGGGGTCCACCTCCATCCGGGTGCCAAGGCCGGTGCAGTCCGGGCAGGCACCCCAGGGCGAGTTGAACGAGAACGACCTGGGCTCAAGCTCCTCGAACGACAGGTCGTCGTACAGGCAGGCCAGGTGCTCGGAGTACATCCGCTCCCGGTTCGGATCGGACTCGGGCAGGTCGACGAAGTCAAGCACCACGACGCCGCCGGACAGGCCGAGCGCGGTCTCGACCGAGTCGGTGAGCCGCCGTCTGGCCGACTCCCTCACCTGAAGCCGGTCGACGATCACCTCGATGGTGTGCTTCTCGTACTTCTTCAGCGTGGGCAGCTGCCCGGAGCCGGTGGCGGCATCGTCGAGCCGGATCGTCGTGCCATCCACCCTGGCCCGGGAGTAGCCCTTAGTCTGAAGGTCACGCAGCAGCTCGGTGTACTCGCCCTTGCGGCCGCGGATCACCGGGGCAAGCACCTGGAACCTGGTGTCCTCGTCGAACTCGAGCACCCGGTCCACGATCTGCTGCGGGGTCTGCCGCGCGATCGGACGCCCGCAGACCGGGCAGTGCGGCTTGCCGATCCTGGCGAACAGCAGCCTCAGGTAGTCGTAGACCTCGGTGACGGTGCCGACCGTGGACCGCGGGTTGCGGCTGGCCGCCTTCTGGTCGATCGAGACCGCCGGGGAGAGCCCGTCGATGAAGTCCACGTCGGGCTTGTCCATCTGGCCGAGGAACTGCCGCGCGTACGCGGACAGCGACTCGACGTACCGGCGCTGGCCCTCGGCGAAGATCGTGTCGAAGGCCAGGCTCGACTTCCCCGACCCGGACAGGCCGGTGAATACGATCATGGCGTCCCTGGGCAGGTCGAGCGAGACGTCCTTGAGGTTGTGCTCGCGAGCGCCACGAACTACCAGTCGTTCTGCCACTGTGCGTTTCTCTCCTGGTCGGGGTCACTCCTGGCCGTGACGCCACTCCCCCAAACCGCCGACGGGCGCCGGGAACGGGGAGGTCGCTGGCCTACAAGGCGCGCCGTCAATGCTATCCGGGCCTACTGACATTCTGGGGTGCCCGTTGGCCAGCGGGGTGTGGGACGCGAATGTAGGTGACTGGCGGGTAGGTTGTGCTGGCCTGGGTGATCTGAGTTCGGGTGCTGGTCAGATGCCGGGGGTCAGGCGACGCGCGGCGGGTTGTGCGGCTGGTGCCAGGTCTGGTCCCATCGGTT
>DATIZP010000054.1:0-40516 GCA_035517035.1 Streptosporangiaceae bacterium
AACCGATGGGACCAGACCTGGCACCAGCCGCACAACCCGCCGCGCGTCGCCTGACCCCCGGCATCTGACCAGCACCCGAACTCAGATCACCCAGGCCAGCACAACCTACCCGCCAGTCACCTACATTCGCGTCCCACACCCACACGAGCGTGAGCACGCCCAAACTGTCACCGTGACCGCCTAACATCAGACCCACGAGAGGAACCCGCGCTCGCCGATTTACACCCAATTCCGGATGCCACCGGCGGGACGCGCCTGCCCGCCAGGGGGCGAGTTCCGTGACGTGGCCGTAGCCGCGGACTGGGGTCAGCTCATCAGTGTTCAGTCTCGGGATCCGCACCGCGCTCCGATAGATGCCGGTACAGCAATGGCAGTACCCGTAGGTCCTTCGGCCGGCCGGCGGACTCCTTCGACCGGATCACGTCGGTAAGGTCCGCGACCTCGACGTCGCCCACGCGCACGCAGTGTGCGCTGACCGCGAGCTGGGCGTAGCCGCCGGCAAAGCCGGACGGGCAGAACGAGATGTCGAACTCGCCGGCCGCGCAGTCGAGATTCCACGTCTCCGCCGCTGCCGGCGAGGTGGCGTCATGACTGAACGGCACTCCTTCCGGGACCGCCTCGGTACGGATCCGCGCACCCAGGTCGGTGAGTGCACGTGACAGCCGGGCCAGATTCTCCTGACCCGCCTCCGGGGTGATGTCGATGTCCCGCGGGGATCGGCGCCTGCTGGGCGATGGCCGCGAAGGCGCCGATGACGACGTACCGGACCTCGCGGCGTTTCAGCGCAGCCACGATCGCGGCCGGATCCAGGCTCGGTTCACCCGGCCCGACCCCGCTGATCACGCGACGCCCTCCACGGGCACTGCGTCACGCCACGCCTGGATCTGCGCATCGCGGCGGCTCCGCTCGGCTTCGGAGCGGCCGGCCTCCAGTTCGGCGAGGACTTTGTCATGCGGGTCGTGCGCCGCAAGCTGAAGGCGGAGGTCGAAGCCCGCGGCTCGCACCAGCCGGAGCAACGTGGATAGCGTGGGCTGCCGCTGATCCCGCTCGTACGCGGAGATCATGCTGACCGGTACCCCGGCCCGGTCGGCCAGTTCCCGCTGGGTCATCCCGGCCTTTAGCCTGGCTAGCTGCAAGAGCGCAAACCGTCAGCGCCAGGCGGCCAAGTCGTAACACGATCGTATTAAAAGTCGAGGCTGACAGCATGACGACCCGTCCCGACGGCCAAGCCGCCGGGGCCTGCCGCGCGTGCATGGCGGCGGACACGTCCGTGCACGACTATCCGGCGTGCGGCGCCACGTTCAGGTCCGTCCGAGACATCCCTGACCAGGCTAAACGCCAGGCGCCTCAGTAATGTCCAAGGTCGGTCCGTACCTGAATGAACATATGTGCATGGCTCGACTGAGCCACGAAATGAGACTGGGGCTGGGAAGCAGCGTCGCTAGCCAACTCGGCCGGATCGCGTCACCGCAGGTCAGGTGGCGGAGGATGCGAGATTCGAACTCGCGAGGGTTGCCCCAACACGCTTTCCAACACTGCTGGCCTGTTTTCACCGGAGGTTGCCATAGCCCGCGACCTGCAGGGACGAGCACGGAGTGGCCGTCAGCGAACGAGTGCGAACGGGGGTGAATGAGACAAGAACTGAGACAAGCGCCGGTCGGTCCCAGAGCAGGTCGTGCACCTCACGTGTCAGGCGAGCAGAAGGAAAATGGTCAGTGGTCGTCGTAATGGAAGCGGCAGGCGATGATGATGACCGCATCCCGCTGGATGTCATAGACCAGCCGGTCTTTATCGGTGATCCGCCGCGACCACACCTCGCCGGCTAGGTGCTTGAGGCGTTCGGGCTTGCCTGTGCCGGTCCGGGGCGTGCGCGTAGTCTCGGCGATCAGCCGGATGATCCGCGAGAGCACCTTGGGGTTAGTCGTTGACCAGGCCTCAAGGTCTTCTAGGGCGCCCGAGGTGATCGACAGCTTCACCCGCCCGCCTGGCGCTCGAACCGGGCCGCAAGTTCCTCAGGGTCGGTAGGCTCGGCCCTGCCCTCGCGGGCCTCGGCCAGCCCGCGCAGGATGTGGGCGGCGTTGGCGCGTGTGGAGAACAAGTGGAGCGTCTCTTGCAGCGACTCGTAATCCTCAGCGGACATCAGGACGGCGTTGCCGCCGTTACGGGCCACGATCTCGATGACGACGTGGTCCTCGCTGACCTGCCGCACGAGCGGGAACAGGTTCTCGCGAGCATGGCTGATGCTTACCGCAGTCAAGAACTGTCACCTCACTTGTACAAGAATCCTGTACAAGTGTACGAGTCGATCTTGGCCCTGGCAAGCAAGGGCGATGGCGACGATCATCGCCGACCAGCTCGCCTGCTACCAGCCCTGGTTCGGCAGCCACCGCCGCCTGCGCGAGCTGATCGCCGAACTCGAAGAACTCAGCCTCGCCATCGCCGAAGCCGACCCCCGCGGGCGGCGCTGACCACCAAGATCATGTGGCCGCAGCCCGCTTTACCCTGTGGCCACGACCCCCACCAGCACTCATCAGCCCAGCTCACGCCCAAACGTGAAGACCTGACCCGTAGTTCAAATCCTGGCTAATGGACAGGATCTCATCTCCGCATCGCTTTCTCGCGGCGGGCCGCGACCTTCGAGCCGGACTCTCGGCGCGCCATCCGGCGCAGCATTGCCGGTGCGAGCACGAGCCCGGCGAGTGCCCACGCGGACAGGACGCCGAACGTGGCCAGGTGGCGCCACGAGTGGCCGACCTCTGCCGCCGCCATCGCGTTCGGCAGCAGCGCGGAGCGCATCCCCAGCCCCAGCCAGTACATGGGGAACACCTGCCCGGTCCACTGCAGGAACGTCGGCAGGTGCGTGATCGGGTAGAAGATGCCGGAGATCGCGGCAAGTCCGGCCAGCAGCAGCACGATCAGCGCGGTGCTGCGCTCGCCGGGAAGCAGCGACCCGAGCACGGCGCCCAGCGGCAACGTGGCGAGCAGCCCGAGCACGAGCACCCAGGCCAGCGTCACCCAGCTGCCAGGGCTGCCGACCGCAAGGCCGGTGACCAGGAAAGCACCGGTGAGCAGCGTGATCGCGACAGCGAACGCTATCTGCCCGGAGATGTTGACGACCTTGCCAGCCAGGTAGCCGAGCATGCCGTTCGGGATGGCCTTGGCCCGCAGCAGCGTGCCGTCCTCGCGTTCGACCACGAGCAGGTCGCCCATGGCGACGACTCCGTATGCCCCGACGTCCAGGCCGAGGACGCTGACCAGCATCGTGGTGCCCAGCGAGAAGTGCGTCCCTGGCACGTGCGTGTGCCGGGTCCAGATCATCGCGGCGAGGAAGCCGCCGGTCATGATCAGGAACGCGATCAGGTCACCCGGCGTGGTCAGGGTCTGCTTGAGCTCGATCCAGCCGCGGGACAGTCCCGCTCGCGCCGCCGCCAGCGCGGGGTTCATGCCGCCACCGCCGTCAGCCTGCGCGGCACACCGTGCTCCGCCTGGCGGACCAGTTCCATGTACGTGTCCTCCAGGCTGGCCCGGCGCACCTCAAGATCCTCGACCGACTCGCCGTAGCGCCGGAGCAGCTCCCTGACGAACGCCGGTCCGCCAGGTTGCGGGCGCGAAGGGAGGGGCCGTGGCTGTCTGGTCGCTCGGCCGCCACGGGCATGCCGGTTACCCCTGAAGCGTTCGGGCTTCCGGAGAGAGAGTCCACAGTGCGGACATCGGCCAGGCGCGGAGCCGGTCGCCGAAGGCTAGGGGTGAGTGGCCGGCATAGAGGACGATTCCGGCAACGAGCTTGTCGCCGAGGCGGCGTCCTAGCCGCTCGATGCCGCGGAAGTCTTCAGAGCGGACGGTCTCGCCGGCCTTGACCTCGCAGGCGACGATCTGCCCGGATGCCGATTCAAGCACGGCATCGACTTCGTATTGATCCCGGTCGCGGTAGTGGTAGAGCCGGACCGGCTGGTTGGCGAACGTGAGCTGGCGGGTCAGCTCGCCTAGCACGAAGGTCTCCAGCAAAGGGCCGACAGGCGCGGTTGGGTGTCTGGCCTTCTTCAGGCTCATGCCGGTGAGATGCGCGGCAAGCCCCGAGTCGTTGAGCAGCAGTTTCGGAGTAGCCACTGCTCGGGTGACGAGATTACTGGACCAGGCCGGGATCCTGCGGGTGATGAAGACCAGGTCGAGCAGGTCCAGATAGCGCTTGACCGTGGTGGCAGGCACCTGCAGGCGGTTGGCCATGCTCGCCGGGTTCGCGAGCGTCCCGGTCGATGCGGCGATGAGGTTGATGAGCCGGCGCATGTCCCTGGCCCGCTCGATCTCGGCGAGCTGCCGTACGTCGCGATTGATGACGTCAGAGATGTACGACTCGAAGAAACGCGCACGACGACCAGGGTCATCACGGCGGACCGCCTCGGGGTAGCCGCCGCGCAGCGCACGCTCCACGTAGTCGTCGCGTCGCAGCGTCGAAGGCGGCACCCTGATCCCGGACCCATGCTCGAGTACCGCATCGATGAACCCGTCCGGCCGGTTATCGATCTCGCCTTGCGACAGCGGCGACAGCTCGATGGTCTCCGACCGTCCGGGCAGCAGGTCGGGGATGGCGCGCAGGCCAGCCAGACGCGCCGAACCGGTGAGCAAGAACCGCCCAGGCCGGGGATCGATGTCGACCTCGTGCTTGATCGCGAGGAAAAGGTCCGGCACGCGCTGGACCTCGTCGATGACGAGGAGCCCGTCGTGACGGACGAACAGGCCGGGGTCTGCCTGAGCGGCGTCCCGGAGTGGTGCCTCGTCGAGATAGCGCAGCTCGGATCCGGGGTACTCGGACATCACGAGCCTGGCGAGCGTGCTCTTGCCGGCCTGCCGGGCGCCGTTGATCACGACTACCCGGGTATCGTGCAGAGCGGCGTTGACGGCACGCCAGGCGTGCCGGGGGAACAGTTCCTGAGCTGGCTCCATGGGTAAGACGCTACTAGACCAGTGGCGGATCTGCCGACTGCAGCGTGGTCATTCTGCCGAAGCTGTTGTAGTAGATCTGCCGACGAGATTGCGGCGGAACTGCCGGGGTCGCGCATATGTGCCGCGAGCTAGTGTCGGAAAGCGTGTAGGGGGCAACCGCTCGCGAGTTCGAATCGGTGTGGCGGGTGATCGCACGGCTGGAAGCCGACGGCCACGTCGTGGTGCCTCACGTCGGCGGCGATCTGGCATGCTCAAGGCACGCCGTCAGGGCCGACTACTTACGCAACCCAGAGAACGCAACCGCTCCCGCCATCCGCCGATACCGGCGTACCGCGGTGCGCGGCGGCGCAGACGTGCACACCGGATCCGGCGTGCGCGCTCGCCGAGCCGTTTCGTGGACAGAAACTGAGACAAGTCTCGGCGTCAAGGCACTTCCGGCGGGCCTGTCCGACACGTTTCCGCAGGTCAGGGTGGCGGAGGATGCGAGATTCGAACTCGCGAGGGGTTGCCCCCAACACGCTTTCCAAGCGTGCGCCCTAGGCCACTAGGCGAATCCTCCGCCGGTAAGCCTACCGACTTGCGGCAGCGCTGCTGAACTGGATTCGGCACCGCGCGGACCATCGCCGCACCGGCCGTCGGCCCGGCTGACTAGACTGAACCGCAGACCCCTCGCACGGCGTTTACCCCGCCAACTCCCCCAGGGCCGGAAGGCAGCAAGGGTACGCGGGCTCTGACGGGTGTGCGAGGGGTCCCTTCCCCTCCCCGGTGAGGATGCGGTCATGGCAGGCGACGTCTCTGGCTCGGGCAGCAGCGCGGCCGATCGGGATCCGGCCTCCGGCTCACTGCGGCCGGCGCCGCTCGCGCTCTACCGGCGCTACAGGCCCGCCACGTTTGCCGAGGTCAAGGGCCAGGAGCACGTGACCGAGCCGCTGCGGCAGGCGCTGCGCAGCGGCCGGGTCAACCACGCCTACCTGTTCAGTGGCCCGCGCGGCTGCGGCAAGACCTCAAGCGCCAGGATCCTGGCCAGGTCGCTCAACTGCGAGGAAGGCCCGACGCCCGACCCGTGCGGCAGGTGCGCGTCGTGCGTGGCGCTGGCGCCGATGGGGCCTGGCAGCATCGACGTGATCGAGATCGACGCGGCCTCGCACGGTGGCATCGACGACGCCAGGGAGCTGCGGGAGCGCGCGTTCTACTCGCCGGTGGCCGCGCGCTACAAGGTGTACATCATCGACGAGGCTCACATGGTGACCGGCGCTGGCTTCAACGCGCTGCTCAAGCTGGTCGAGGAGCCGCCGCCGCACCTGAAATTCGTGTTCGCCACGACCGAGCCTGAGAAGGTGATCGCGACCATCAGGTCGCGCACCCACCACTACCCGTTCCGGCTCGTGCCCCCCGGGGTGCTGCGCGAGCTGCTCGAGCACATACTCGCCGCCGAGGAGATCATCTACGAGCCCGCGGTGCTGCCCGTGGTGATCCGGGCCGGAGCCGGCTCGGTGCGCGACTCGCTCTCGGTGCTCGACCAGCTCATCGCGGGCGCGGATGAGGGCGGGCTGCGTTACGACCGCGCGATCGCGCTGCTCGGGTACACCGACGATGCGCTGCTTGACGAGATGGCGCTCGCATTCGGCGCGCACGACGGAGCGGCGGTGTTCCGCGCCATCGATCACGTCGTGGAGGCGGGTCACGATCCGCGCCGGTTCGCCATGGACCTGCTGGACCGGCTTCGCGACCTGATCGTGCTCGATGCGGTACCAGACGCCGGCAAGTCCGGCCTGCTCGACGTGCCCGAGGACTGGCTCGACCGGATGCGGGAGCAGGCGGCCAGTCTCGGCGGCGAGCGGCTCGTCCGGGCTGCAGAAACGATCAACGCGGGGCTGGTCGAGATGCGCGGCGCGACCTCGCCCAGGCTGCTGCTCGAGCTCATGTGCGCTCAGGTGCTGCTTCCGCCGACCGCCCCGGTGGCACCGCCCGCCGGCGAGGTCCCCGCGGTGGGCGACGCGGTCGACCTGGTGGCCAGGATCGAGCGGCTGGAACGGCGGCTGAGCGCCGGTGCCGCGGCAGGTCCACCGGCACCGTCCGCGCCACCCGTGCGATCAGCGTCGCCGGCAGCGGCGCGCCCCGAACGGAACGAGCAGCCGCGGCCACAACCCGAACGGCAGCCTGCACGGCAGCCCGAACGGCAGCCTGAACCGCAGCGTGAGCCGCCGCAGGCCAGGCCCGCTAGGCGGGATCAATCGGAGCCGGACCGGGACCGCCGGGCTGAGCGCGAGCCGTCGGCGCACGCCGGACCCGGACACTCCGCGGCGCCATCGGGCGCGGGCGGGGACCTGGACCTGGCCACGCTCCGGGCGCGCTGGCCGGATGTCCTCGACGCAGTACGCGAGGTGCGCAAGGTCGCCTGGATCCTGCTCAGCAACGCGGCGGCCGAGTCGGTCGAGGGCAACGTGGTGACCCTGGCGTTCGGCCGGGAGGGCGATGCCAAGGGATTCGGCGGCAGCGGCTGCGACCAGGACCTCGCCGGGGTGCTGACTACCATGTTCGGCGTCCGGCCGGTGATCAGGACGATCGTGATGCCCGGCGGCCCCAGCCCCGTGGCGGGCGTCGGCCGGGAGCGCCGTCAGCCGCCCCCATCCGCTGGTCCGGGCCCTAGCCCGGACCAGGGCCCGGACCAGAGCCGGCGGCCGGACAGGCGGCCGGGTCCCGTGGCCAACGGCGGCGCTCCGGCCGATCAGGAAACCGCAGATCAGGAAACCGCAGATCAGGAAGCCGCAGATCAGGAAACCGCAGATCAGGAAACGGCGGGGCCACCCGGCGCGGGCAACGGCGGTCACGGCGCCCATTCCGCTCGGCCGCCGGCCGTCGGCGCGCCCGGCACCGGCCAGTCGGGGGGACCTGGCAAGCGCACCGGCGCCGGCCGCCAGCCGGATCCCGGTCCGGCCGACGATCCGCGCCCGCTCACCGATCCGGACGCGTCCGACGAGGGCGACATGCTGTCAGGGAGCGACCTGGTCATGCGCGAGCTCGGCGGCCGCGTCGTCGAGGAGACCAGCGAGGTCTAGGGCAGGTCCAGGGCCGATCCCGCGGCGGGCAGCCTTTGGCCGCGAGGTCGGATCGTCGCGTCCCGGATCGTCGCGTCCCGGGTCGCCGCTTTCCGGACCGCCGCGTCCCGGATCGCCGCGTTCAGGACCGCCGCGGCCCGGATCGCCGCGTTCAGGATCGGCGCGGCGCGGGACCGGGCGTGGTGGTGCCATGCGGCCCGCCAGGTCGTAGGCTCGTTGCCATGGAACCCGGCGGGCAGATCGATTTCCAGCAGCTACTCCAGGCCGCGGCGCAGATGCAGAGCCAGCTCATGGACGCGCAGCAGCAGCTCACCGAGACCGAAGTGAACGGCCGCGCGGGCGGCGGTCTGGTGGAGGTGACGATCAACGGCCAGGGCGAGCTCGTCGACCTGACGATCGCCAAGGACGCCATCGACCCCGGCGATCCCGAGGAGACCGCGGCGACGCTGGCTGACCTGATCATCGCCGCCTGCCGCGACGCGTACCGGGCGCTCGGTGACATCCAGGAGCAGATGATGGGCCCGCTCGCGGCCGGCTTCGGCGCCGGCGCCGGCGGCGGGGGCTTCGGCGGTTTCGGCGGCGCGGATCCCGCCGGGATGCCCGCCTTCCCCGGCTTCGGCGGCATGCTCGGCCAGCCGCCGGTGCCCGGCGCCGTGCTGTCCGGCGACGACGACGAGGACGACCTGGACTACGAAGACGACGAGGACGACGAGGGCGACGACGACGAGCCGGGCCCGTCGGGCAGCGAGCAGCGCTGACGTGTACGAGGGAGTCGTTCAGGACCTCATCGACGAGCTCGGCCAGCTTCCCGGCATCGGCCCGAAGGGCGCCCAGCGGATCGCGTTCTACCTGCTGACCACCGATCATGAGGACGTACGTCGGCTCGCGGCCACGCTCATCGAGGTGACCGAGAAGGTCAAGTTCTGCCGCACCTGCGGCAATGTCGCAGAGAGCGACGAGTGCAGGATCTGCCTGGACGTCCGCCGCGATCCGACCGTCATCTGCGTCGTGGAGGAGCCCAAGGACGTCGCGGCGATCGAGAAGATACGCGAGTATCGCGGCAGGTACCACGTGCTCGGCGGCGCGATCAGCCCGATGGACGGCATCGGGCCCGAGGACCTGCGGGTCAGGGAGCTGATGGCCAGGCTCGCCGACGGGACCGTCACCGAGGTGATCCTGGCGACCGACCCGAACCTTGAGGGCGAGGCCACGGCGACCTACCTGGCCAGGATGGTCAAGCCGCTCGGGCTGCGGGTGACCAGGCCGGCCAGCGGCCTGCCGGTAGGCGGCGAACTCGAGTACGCGGACGAGGTCACGCTGGGGCGTGCCTTCGAAGGGCGGAGGACTCTCAATGTCTGACCAGGCGATGTCTGACCAGGCGATGTCTGACCAGGCCTGCGGGATGCCCGGCAGCGACGACGGGGCCGAAGGAGACTGGCGGCCGCTTGCCGACCGGATAGCCGGAAACGTCGGCGATTTCCTCGATGCCCTGGCGGCGCTGCGGCGCGGAGAGGGCGCGGACGAGATCGTTCCCTTCCTTCTTCTTGAGGTCGCCCAGGTCATGCTGGCCGGAGCGCAGCTCGGCGCCAGCAAGGACGTCATCCCGCCCGGCAACGCCGAGCCCTATGTCGGTGCCGATCCCGACCTGGACGCGCTACGCGCCACGCTGGCGCAGCGGCTGGCGGGCTGTGATGAGTACGCCGAGGTCTTCGATCCGTACCAGGACACCTCGCTGACCGCGTTCCGGCTCTCTGACGATCTCGCCGCCGTGGCGTCCGACCTGATCCACGGGCTCCGCCACTACCAGGCCGGGCGGCCGGCCGAGGCGCTGTGGTGGTGGCAGTACTCCTACGTGAACCACTGGGGCACGCAGGGCAGCGCCGCGCTCCGGGCGCTGCACGCCGTCGTCGCGCACGACCGGCTGGACGTCGCCGAGGAGCACATCCCCCGGTTACCGTGACCGGCGGCCGACGGCCGCGGCCGCGGCGCAGGTCAGCCGCCGCGCAGGTCAACGGTAGACTCTCGTACCGCGGTGGGCACCGGGTTAGTCGTTTGCCGGTGTATCGAATTCCGATATAGTTGTCGGCATGGAGACACGCGAGGAGCGGCGCGCCTTGTCCCTGGTGGTACAGAAGTACGGAGGTTCCTCGCTCGCCGACGCCGACGGGATCAAGCGGGTCGCCCAGCGGATCGTCGCCACCAGGAAGGCAGGCCACGGGGTCGTGGTCGTGGTCTCGGCGATGGGGGACACCACCGACGAGCTGCACGACCTGGCGCTCAAGGTCAGCCCGCTGCCACCCGGCCGCGAGCTCGACATGCTGCTGACCGCGGGCGAGCGGATCTCGATGGCGCTGGTCGCGATGGCGATCGCCAACCTCGGCTTCGAGGCGCGCTCGTTCACCGGCTCGCAGGCCGGGGTGATCACGGACTCCACCCACGGCAAGGCGCGGATCATCGACGTGACCCCGGGCCGGATCAGCGGCGCGCTGTCCGACGGCGCGATCCCGATCGTGGCCGGCTTCCAGGGAGTCTCGCAGGACAGCAAGGACATCACCACGCTCGGCCGCGGCGGGTCGGACACCACCGCGGTCGCGCTGGCCGCCGCGCTCGGGGCGCAGACCTGCGAGATCTACACCGACGTGGACGGGGTGTTCACCGCGGACCCGAGAATCGTGCCCGGGGCGCGGCGGATCCGGTGGATCTCGTATGAGGAGATGCTGGAGATGGCGGCATGCGGCGCGAAGGTGCTGCACCTGCGGTGCGTGGAGTACGCCAGGCACTACCACATGCCGATTCACGTCCGATCCTCGTTCAGCAGCAGGGAAGGCACCTGGGTGACCGAGGCACCCGACAGGCCCAAGGAGGACCCAGTGGACCAGCCGATCATCACCGGGGTCGCGCACGACAGCGGCGAGGCCACGATCACCGTGTCCGGCATCCCCGACAAGGTCGGCGTGGCGGCCAAGATCTTCCGGGTGATCGCCGAGGCCGACATCAACATCGACATGATCGTGCAGAGCACGTCCCGCGCCACGGGTCAGGCGGACATCTCGTTCACGCTGCCGCGGCAGGACGGCCAGGCGGCGATGACCGCGCTCGGCGGGGTCAGGGAGGCGGTCGGCTTCGAGTCCCTCGTCTTCGACGACAGCATCGGCAAGATCTCGCTGATCGGGGCCGGGATGCGGTCGCACCCCGGGGTCAGCGCCGACTTCTTCGGCGCGCTCGCCGACTCGGGCATCAACATCAGGATGATCTCCACATCGGAGATCAGGATCTCGGCGGTCGTGGACGCCGCGGACCTGGACGCCGCCGTGATCGCCACGCACCGCGCGTTCGGCCTGGAGGCCGACCAGTCCGAGGCGGTCGTCTACGGCGGGACCGGCCGGTGACGGCGGCAGCGGACGGCGCGGGGTCTGGCGAGCGCCCGGTCCTCGCGATCGTCGGCGCCACCGGGGCCGTCGGCACGGTCATGCGCGAGGTGGTGTCGACCAGGGCCGACGTGTGGGGCGAGATCCGGCTGATCGCCTCGGCCCGGTCAGCGGGCCGGATGATCCCGGTGCGCGGCGAGCCGGTCCGGGTGCGCGAGCTGACGGCGGAGGCCTTCGACGGCGTGGACATCGCCATGTTCGACGTGCCCGACGAGGTCTCCGCCGCGTGGGCGCCGGTCGCCGCCGCCCGCGGGGTGGTGGTGATCGACAAGTCGGGCGCGTTCCGGATGGACCCCGAGGTGCCGCTGGTCGTGCCCGAGGTGAACGGCGACCAGGCGTTCATCCGGCCCAAGGGCATCATCTCGGTGCCTAACTGCACCACGCTGTCGCTGATCGTGGTGATCGGCGTGCTGCACCAGGCCTACCGGCTGCGCGAGATGATCGCGGCGTCCTACCAGGCCGCCTCGGGGTCCGGCCAGGGGGGCAGCGAGTCGCTGTACGACCAGATCGCCGCCGTCGCCGGGGACCGGACGCTCGGCCAGCGCTCGGGTGACGTCCGGGCCGCGGTGGGGGCGGCGGCCGATCCGTTCCCCGCGCCGCTCGCGCTGAACGTGGTGCCGTGGGCAGGCTCGCTGCGCCCCGACGGCTGGTCGTCGGAGGAACTCAAGGTCAGGGATGAGACGCGGAAGATACTCGGCGTCCCCGACCTGCGGGTCTCCGCGACCTGCGTCAGGGTGCCGGTGATCACCGGGCACTCGCTCGCCGTCCACGCGATCTTCGATGCCGAGGTCGACGCCGACGAGGCGCGCAAGCTGCTGAGCGATGCGCCGGGCATCGCCGTGGTGGACCAGCCGGAGGCCGCGCGCTACCCGATGCCGGTCGACGTCGTCGGAACCGACCCGACGATGGTCGGCCGGATCAGGCGCAGCAAGGACGACAGCCACGCGCTCGACCTGTTCGTCTGCGGGGACAACCTGCGGAAGGGCGCCGCGCTCAACGCCGCCCAGATCGCCGAGCTGCTGATCGGCGCCAGCCCCGGACGGCAGTAAGCCGCTCCCCGGCGGCCCGCCGGGATCAGCCGAGGTGCCGGCCGAGGAACGCCAGCGACGGCGGCACCTGCGCGGCGAAGAACGACCCGTCGTGACAGCCGTCAGGGAAGACCACCTCGGCGCCCCGCGGCAGCGCGCGGCAGCGCATCGCCACGCCGGTGCCCGGGCGGGTAGGCGATCGTGTAGCCGACCCTGCGGCGCCTGGCACGGGAGTAGAACGTGCCGGAGAACGACGGCCCCGACGCGGAGAACGCCAGCGTCGGCTCAGGCACCGAGCACGCCCCGTCGATCTGGTCGAGCGTCTGCCGCCCCGGCAGCACCCCGTGGGCGACCAGCTCAAGGCTGCCGGCCCCGGCCACGACGACCCCGGCAAGCCCGCCGAGCCCGGCTCCGAGCAGCCGCCGCCGGCTCACCTGCCCCGTCACCTCAGCTTCGCACCCCGCCGGGATCGGCGCGGAATGCTCTGGACCCCGTCTTTGTGAAGGATTCGGCGGGCTCTATCGCGCGCCGATCCTTCACGCAACGGCCTTCGGAGCGCTGGCGGGACCGGCGGGAGTGGCGGAACCGGAAGGGGTCGGCCTGGGGCGCGCGTGGCGGGCAGCGGCCAGGCTGGCAAGGCCGGCCAGCGCGAGGACGGCGAGCCCGGCCCGGTCGATGGCGCCGGCGCGGAACAGCGTGCGCGTGCCCGGGCCGGCCGAGAGCAGCCAGCACAGCGCGCCGGCGGCGAACACGGCCATGCCGGCTCCGGCCAGGTTCGCCACCAATCTTTCATAACGGAGCGCTCGTGGCGAGATCTCGGCCCGCCGCATCAGCGTGGCCGCCCCGGTGACCAGAGCCATGGCGGCGGCCGGGCTCAGCGCCATCCACGCCAGCCGCGCCGCGGGGAACGCGGCCAGCATCGCCGGATGCGCCCAGTACGAGGTGACCCACATCGTGGTGGCCCAGAAGAACGCCGCCACGCCGCCGGGCACCAGGCCCTGATGGGCCAGCAGGTGGCCGCCGGTGCCTGGCCAGCCGTTCTGGAAGTGCCGGCCGCCGACGATGAGGAACAGCGCGCTCGCGCCGGTCAGCAGGGCCGGCCGCAGCAGCGGCCGGCCCTGCCCGCGGACGGCGGTCGCCACGGCGGACCAGGCCAGCGGCACGGCGGCCAGGACAGCGGCGGTCACCAGGATCGCCATCGCCGCCGTCATGAGGTCGAGCGCTTGCGTTAGGCCTGAGGCGCGTGGAACTGACCACTGCAGGCCGATCGCGAGCTGTGACCACATCGCCGCGCCGGTGAGGCCGAACGCCGCAGCCGAGCAGGCGATCGTGGCCAGGGCCGCGCGCGCCGCCGCGGCGGGGTCGATCGGGTGGCCGGCCAGGCCCGCTCCGGCCAGCCTGGCGCGCAGGCCGCAGGCGGCCACGTCGGCGGTGCGCCGCCAGGTCCAGGGCCGCTCGCCGAGCTCGTCAAGCAGCAGTTCGGCGAACTCCTCGCCGTAGCGGGCCCGCCAGCCCGGCGGATACCAGGCGAGCAGGCGCCCGACCCTGGCCCGGTCGGAGGCCGCCGTCACGCCAGCGTCCAGTTGACCGCCAGCCGGTCCAGCCCGACGTCGGCGACCTTGCGCTGTGCCTGCAGGTAGGTGCTCAGGGCCGCGGCACCGGTCGCGGTGAGCTGGTAGGGCCGGCGCCGGTCACGGCTCTCCAGCGCCTCGATCATGCCCTGGGCCTCAAGCCGGCTGAGCGCCTCGTAGAGCGTTCCGGGCGCCAGCCTGACCCCGGCGAAGGACTCGATGTCCTTGGTGAGCGCGTATCCGTGCTTGGGCCCGTCGGCCAGGCTGGACAGGATCAGGCTGGCCGGGCCCGACGACCTGCCGAGCGTTTCGAGCGCGCCGGCGGCGTCGGCGCCGGCCGGGTGCGGTGACCGTGTCATGGCGAGCATCCTATATCGGCTGACGATGGATCGGAAAGCGCAGTGGCTGGCCCGGCCGGAGGGCTGGCCCGGACGAGGTAGGGCAGGCCGCTGGCCAGGAACTGCCTGGCCAGCGGGTCGCGCATGCGCCAGAGGCCCGCGTCGATGACGAAGTGCGCCATCACCACGCCGAGGTAGGCGCCGAAGATCAGCCGGCCCGCCGGGCCGGCGTCGTGCAGGTGCGACGCGGCGCCGAGCGCGGCGCCGCCGATGAGGGCGATGTTGGCCAGCAGGCCGAGCCGGACCAGGCGGCCGGGCCGGTTCTGGCGGTCCGCCCGGCTCGGACTCGTGCCCTGGCCGGACCCGGCGACCAGCGAGACGAGCAGCAGGTACTGAAGCCCGTGCGCCGCTGTCATGCCGCCGATCGCCGCGTACGGCGAGCCGAAGACGAACACGGGCAGGCTGAACAGCAGGCAGCTCAGGTAGGTGAGGCTGAAGCCGGCCGGCCGCTGCGCGGCCGGCCTCCCGACCAGCGCCGCGCACGCGCTCACGGCCGCCAGCGCGAAGCCCGCCGCGGCGAGGACGACCAGCGGCGACCGGCCGCCGTCCAGCGTCCAGCCAGGGAGCAGCGCCTGGACGGGATCGACCCGCAGGCCGATCAGCCTCGGCTCGGCGACCAGCGCGGCGATCGCCGCCCCGCCGGCCAGCAGCAGCGCCCGCCGCTCGGCGTGCAGGAGCGGGCGGACCCGTTGCGCCGACGCGGCGAGTGCGGCCATGCCGATGTTCTGCTTCTGATAGTGGAGGAACTGCCAGCAGAAGTACGGCAGCAGCAGCCAGCCGAACGCGCTCGGCGGCACCACGGCGGCCACGACCGCGCCGGTCACGATCAGCGCGGCAGGAACCCACAGGCACCGGACGGCGTGCGCCCGCGCGTAGCCGCGGACCTCGGGCACCGTGAACAGCCAGCCCGTGGACGCCACGTGCACCGACGAGCCGGCGAACAGCAGCCAGGACAGGGCCGCCACCGGCCGGGCACCCGCGGGCGGGGCCAGCGCGATCGCGGCCGCGATCGCGCCGCCGGTGAGCAGCACGCTGGCCCACAGCCACCCGTTCGCCGCCCGCGACCGCCGCGCGGCGGGGACGCTGGCCCGGCGGGCGAGCGCGCGGTCAGCCGCCGCCACAGCCGCCGGCCGCGCTGGCGAACGGCTGGAACACCAGGATCAGCGCCAGCATGACGCCGACCAGCGGCAGCAGGATTGCCGCCGTGGTCAGGAACCGCCTGCCCCGGCCCGCCGCGGCCGGCCGCCCGGCTCGCGGCACGTCACGCCGCTGGCCCCCGTCCGGCCCCTCGCTGATCAGCGACGCCATGCCTGTCACCCTAATTCGACAACCGATGTATCGTCAACCAGTAGATCGGATTCCGGGCTAGCGGTGGTCAGGCATCCGGTTCCGTGGCCGCTGACCGATACTGACGATCAAGGATGCATTTCAGGGCCGATCTGCTACTTTCGCTGTTCTTAGCAGTCAAACGTGCGGCAATGCCGCCTGAAGATCAGGAGCGGATGGCAATGGCGATTCGCCGAGCAACCCAGAAGCAGCAGGTGATGGAGCGGCTGGCCAGCGTGGCACCGCCGGGCGAGCAGTTCATCGCGTGCGTGCACTCCGAGACCGGGCCGAGCCCGTGGCTGAACGCGCTCTTCGACCGCATCCCCGGCCTTGGCCTTGCGATCGCCCTGACCCGCAAGTACTACTTCTTCACGCTCACCAACACCTCGGTCGTGGTGAACTCGGCGAGCCGATGGACCAACCGTCCCGGCGACGTCGTGGCCTCGTTCCCCCGGCACAACTTCCCGGTCACCAAGTACAACCGGGCCGCCGTCTGGAGCAAGTTCTACGTGCACTTCCCGAACGCATCCAAGCCGACCAGGCTGAACGTCCACCGGTACTGGCGCAACGAGCTTGACCAGCTTTCCTCGGCCTTCCCGGTCGCGGTGACCGCCCAGGCCGGCCAGGGCAGCCAGTACCCGGCAGCCTGACCCGACGACCGGCGGCTCCGTGCAGCCGACCTGGCCAGCGCCGACGTCGGCCGCTGCCCGGCTCAGCCGGGCAGCGGCTCGGCCAGCAGCAGGCAGTCCCCGGCCGCCACGACCGGGTCCTCGCCAATGCCGAGCCGAAACGTGCCGTCGTGCACCAGCCCGAGCACCAGGCCAGATCGCTCATCCCGGATCGCGCTCAGCGGCCGGCCGATCGCCGCGGTGTCCGCCTCGACCTCGGTGAGACTGTGGTTGTTCGACTCCACGAGCTGGGCGAGCATGTCGGCGGCGTGCGGCGCCTCTAGGCTCTTGGCCAGTATGTGCGCGATCATGGCGCTCGCCGAGATCGTCCGCCCGATGCCGAGCTCGCGCAGCGCCTCCCTGACCGATGGCGACCTGACCAGCGCGACGATCGGCAGGTCGGGCGCCTGCTTGCGCAGCAGGACGGCGCTGACCAGGACATCGCCGTCCGAGCGGCCGGTGATCAGCGCCTGCCTGGCGCCCTCCGGCCTGGCCGCGGCGATCGCCGCCGGCTGGGTGGGGTCGCCGCGGATCACGTGCACCTCGCCGCGCACGCTGGCCGGGTCGATGTCGGCGACCAGGACGATCCGCTCGTGCGCCTTCACCAGCTCGTCGAGGATCGCTGGGACCGACCCGTCGGAGCCGAGCACGATGCGGTAGGCACCGTCGGGGAACTGGTGTCTCATCGCGAGAATCCTCCGAATCCCGGCCGCCGCGGCGGCTCCGGTCAGCAGCGCGAACACCGAGGCAAGCAGCGGAATGGTGGTCAGCATGACGGCGTTGGCGATGATCTCGCCGGTGCCATTGCTCGGCGTCACGTCGCCATAGCCGACCGTCGTCGCCGTGGTGATCGCCCAGTACACCGCGCGGCCGAAGCCGATGTGCTGCGTGGCCGAGAACAGCGCGGCGCCGGCCAGCACGCAGCCGAGCGCGGCCGACAGCAGGATCGCGATGTGCTTGCGGTGGCCGGTGCCGAGCACGCGGACCAGGAGCGCGATCACCGTCCTATCTTCTCCCGCAGCAGCCGCCGCAGGCGTCAGTTTGCGCCCGGCCCAGGCGGGCGCCGACCGCGAATTGCCCGGGGCCGACCAGGATAAACGCCCCTTGCGCCCGCGCGACCAGCACGGCCGAGGCGAACCCCACCACCAGCCGACTTTGCATCCGCTAGCGTCATGATCACGTCCGTTTTACGGCTTATGTGAGACGCCAGCGGATGGAAAGTGGCGCCAGCGGATGGAAAGTGGGTCACGGCAGCGCGAGCAGGCGCTCGATCTCGGCGATGGTTTGGGCGTTGTTGTGGAAGCGGAAGGCGTGGATGCCTTTCCGCGCCCCGGTTACGCAGCGATCGGCGTCGTCGACGAAGACCATCTCCTGCGGCCGGACGCCGAGGCGGTCGCAGGCCAGGGCGTAGATCCGCGGGTCGGGCTTGCTCACGCCGGCCTCGTGCGAGTAGACGACCTCGTCAACGAGGTCGTCGAAGCCGTAGGCCTCCTGTTCGCGCTCCCTGGCGCCGACGAAGCTGTTGCTGACGATCCCGGTCAGGTACCTGGGCCGCAGCCCACGGGCGAACGCGATCAGCTCGGCGTTCCCGGTGCCCAGGTACTCGCGCCACAGGTCGGCCATGTACGACCCAAGCAGCCGGTCGTCGAGCCCGAGAC
This sequence comes from Streptosporangiaceae bacterium, assembly GCA_035517035.1. Classification (GTDB taxonomy): domain Bacteria; phylum Actinomycetota; class Actinomycetes; order Streptosporangiales; family Streptosporangiaceae; genus Chersky-822. The sequence continues at coordinate 18,078 of DATIZP010000054.1, forward strand.
GCTCACGCAGGGCCTGGTGCACGTCGTCCAGCGTGATCGCGCCCACGCCGCCGGCCAGCCAGATGTCTCTCATCCGGGCGTCGATCTCGCCGGCGGCCAGCCCGAGCCTGGTCTCCCAGCGGCTGGCGGTGCCGAGGTCGGGCGTGAACTCGAGCACGCCCCCGATGTCGAAGACCACCGCGCGGATAGGCACGGTCCCTCCTTGAGGTGCTCGGATCGGGCGGCGGGCTCTACCGTGCCCGGCAGGGGGCGCCAGGGCGGCGACGTGCACCAACCGCACCCCAGGATCCCGGCGGGTGACCAGGCTAGCCGCGCGAGGTGCGTTATGCCACTTGGGTGAATTGGCGGTAGGGAATGTGCTGGCTGCACGCGTTCGGGCAGATGCCGTGCGATCGGTGCGAAATCGGGCCTGTGAGTACGGCACTCGGCATCGCCGCCGCCCGTTGACGAAGTAAGCGGCGGGCGGGCTGTCCTCCTGGAGCTCGTCCGCCGTCACGTCGTGCCCCGCCGGGTCCGGCGCCAGGGTGAGCATGCCCGCTAGGCTCCGGAGGCGTGCGGAGCCTGCCGCCGGACCTGGTGCCTGACCGTCACGGTCGACGAGCGCGGGGCGCTAGCTGCCGGACGACTCGGGCGTTCCCTGGTGGGCGCGCGCGTGGCCGTCGGCCAGGTCGCCCTCGGTGCGCTCGGGCAGCAGCGCCAGGCTGCCAGCGAAGAAGCACAGGGCACCGGCGAGTGTGCCGAGGCTGGCCAGTCCCGCGTCGCTGACCCGGCCGGTCGTAGGGCTGATGTAGCCGGCCACGGCAGAGATGCCGAACGCTGCCGAACCCGCGAGATTGGCCAGCGTAATCCACCAGGCCCAGGACCAGGGCCGCCAGGCGGCCCATCCGTCGCAGGCCTCGGCCCAGGCGAGTGCGCTGGATGCCAGGAAGCACACCGAGCCGAGCGCGTCTGGCCGCCAGATGTGCTGGTGCGCGGCCCGCGCGCTGAGGTCCGTGCGCAGGGCGTTCCCGGTGCTCGCGTTGAAGAAGAGCGTCCCGGCGAGCTGGACGGCGGTTGCCCACCAGTCGATCCGCCGTCTCTGGACGACGAAGAAGCGCCTGCGGTGCCGGCCGTGGCCGGCGGTCTGGTCTTCGTCGGCACTGCCGGCCGGCGGCTGCTGGCCGGCATCGACAGCCTCGCGGTAGGCGAGGAACGCGGCGGCGGTAAAGAACAGCGAGCCGGTGAAGAACGTCAGCGAGTCCGCCCGCGTGCCGACGAGATCCGCGTACCCAGGCACAGCCCCGAGCGCGAACAGCGTCGATCCCACCGCGAACAGGACGCCGATCCACCAGCCGCGGGCACCCGGTGCCCACCAGGTGGAACCAGCCGCGGGCCCCCCTAGCTGGTGCTTGCGGCGGAACCGCGACTGCGAGCGTTCCCTGGCCACCGTCGGAGAGGCTTGCAGCCGCCGGTCCTGGTCGCATCACCCCAGACGGGCGATGGCCACGGCTGGGACGGGTCAGCCTGCTCAGGTAACGTGAGCCGCGTGATCGAGACAACCTGGCTGGACGCTACCGCACAGGCCGATCTGGTCAGGCGCGGCGAAGTAAGCGCGGCCGAACTCGTAGACGCCGCCATCGAGCGGATCGAGGCGGTCAACCCGCGGCTGGACGCCGTCATCAGGACCCGGTTCGCGCAGGCCGGGAACGAAGCCCGCGGCCAGCTGCCCGACGGCCCGTTCCGCGGGGTGCCGATCCTGTTCAAGGACCTCGGCTGCGTGGTCCAGGGCGAGACCACCGCGTTCGGCATCGGGCCGCTGCGCGACACCGTCATGCCGCTGACGTCCTACCTGGCCGAGCAGTTCCTGGCCGCCGGGTTCGTACCACTCGGCCGGACCAACGTGCCCGAGCTCGGCACGACGGTCACCACCGAGCCGAAGAGCTTCCCGCCCGCGCGCAACCCGTGGAATCCCGCGCACTCGACCGGCGGCTCGTCCGGCGGGTCGGCGGCCGCAGTGGCCAGCGGCATGGTGCCGGTCGCGCACGCCAATGACGGCGGCGGGTCCATCAGGATCCCGGCGAGCGAGTGCGGCCTGGTGGGGCTCAAGCCGACCAGGGGCCGGGTGAGCCAGGGCCCGCTGATCGGCGAGGGCTGGGCCGGAGGCACCATCGACGGCGCCGTGACCAGGACCGTCCGGGACGCGGCCGGCGTGCTCGACGTGATCAGCGGGCGGATGCCTGGCGAGCCCTACTACCCGCCGGCCCTGCCAGGGCCGCTGTCGCGGGAGGTCGGCGCCGAGCCAGGTCGGCTGCGAATCGGTGTCGTCGACCGGCCGGACAGCGAGCACTTCCTCGACGATCCGCAGTGCAGGGACGCGGTGGCTGCCGCCGCCAGGCTGCTCGAGTCGCTGGGCCATCAGGTCGGGCAGGGCGGCCCGGCGGCGATGTTCGAGCCGGAGTTCATCGGCCATTTCACGACGATCATCGCGGCCGAGACCGAGTCCACGTTCCGCGCGTTCGAGATGCTGGCCGGGCGGCCGATCGGCGATGAGGAGATCGAGCCGCGAAACGCCGGACACCGGGCGACCGGCCGGGCAATGAGCGCGGTCACGTACCTGGATGCCAGGACCTGGATAGGCATGTGGGCCAGGCGGATGGCCGCCTGGTGGGCCGACCATGACCTGCTGCTGACGCCGACCCTGGGCGCTCCGCCGCCCGAACTGGGCTGGTTCACCGCGGAGGGACCGCAGGCGGAGGGGCGGCGGATCGCCAGCTTCATCCCGTACACCGCGCAGTTCAACATGACCGGCCAGCCGGCCGTGAGCCTGCCGCTGCACTGGACACCTGGCGGCCTGCCGGTCGGCGTGCAGCTGGTCGCCCCCTACGGCCGGGAGGACATGCTGGTCCGAGTGGCCAGCCAGCTGGAGCAGGCCGCGCCCTGGGCTGACAAGCGACCGCAGATTCACGCGTAGCCTTGGCCAGCTCGCGGGCTGTCGTTGTGAGATGTCACAGGTGGCAGGCACGGGCTGGACGTCGGGCCCGCGGCCGGCTACCGCCACCGTCCGCTCGTAGGACGCGCAGCGCGCCGGCCGGCGCGAAGCGGGTTGTCCCAACACGTGCGGGAGTACCGGTCCGGCTGGACAATGGTTCCTGCCCGGATGCAGACCAGAAGTCCGGGCTTGAGGAGGATCTGGCCATGAGTGACCGAGAACGGGCGCCGGCAAGTCCCGGTGAGGAGCCGGACGAAGAGGCGAGCTCCTCGGAGGGCGCTCGCGAGGCAGCCTTGATCCGGAAGGTGATGCGGGTCCAAGAGAAGCACAGGGAAGGGGGCATTGAGCCCGACCTTGACGTCGACGACCAAGAACCTGAGCCCGATGCGTGAAACCTTCGGGATCCGGCGGGCGGGAACCGGCGCGGGAATGGCAACCAGATGCCCCGCCTCTTTCGTCAAAGCGATCGGGCAGGCAGCGGAGGATGACCATGACCGGCCGCTAGCCCAGCCCGGGGCCGGGGCGGGCCTCCGCTGCCGGAAGGACATCCGCAGGAGGTAGAGGCGATGACCGGAGCAGAGCAGAACATGCGGTGCGCCCGGCACGGGAGGCGTGCCGCACTCATCGGAGCGGTGGCGGCGGCCGCGGCGGCGGCCGTGCTCGGGCCGGTCAGCGGCGCGCTTGCCGCACCGCGCGCCGTGCCCGCCGCGTCGTCGGCCAGGGCGGAGACCAGGCACGCCGGGCGCGCTGCCGACCCTCTGTCCGGCGGGCCGGGCGTCACGGCCGGCTGGGCGCCGGTGCCTTACCAGCAGGCGCAGCTGTCGGTACCGGGCATGTGGCTGGTCGAGAGCCCGCGGCAGCTGTGGTGCGGGCCGCCGTTCCACGGGATGATCTTCGTCGGCATCAGGCCTAAGTTTCCGAAGAGCACCGGCTGCCATCTGACCGCCAGTCTGGCCTGGATCCTGCCTGCCGGGCCAGTCGCGCCGGGCATCCGCCACGGCAAGCCGACCGCCGTGATCCACGGCATCCCGGTCTACGCGCTGCCCGCCGGCCCGGGGTATGTGCGGTACCAGGTGCCGGAACTCGGGGTGCGGGTCGGGGCCCGGGGGCCACTGGCCCGGCGCGTGCTGGCCACGCTGACCCGCTCGCCGCTGTCGGTCGTGCTGCGGCCCGGCCCGGCAGGCCCGGTGCCGGCCAGCTGGATCTGGCGCCGGTTCGGCGGCATCCGGTTCGCGGTACCGCGCTCGTGGAGTCCGCAGCACGAGAACCAGTGGGCCACCTGCGGAACCGGGCTCGTGCCGCGCTCGCTGCTGCTCATCGACGCGACCCGGCCTCCGGCCATCTTGCCGTGTCCCTTCCCGATTCCCACCGCGGCCGCCCTGCAGGCCCAGCCGGGCCTGACCGTGGTCACCGGGAAGTACGCGGCCAGGTCGGTCGCCGAGGACTTCGCCAACTGCCGGGTGCGCCGCGGCGCCGAGATCTGCCTGTCGACGGTCACCGGGCAGGGCGGCTTCTACAGCGGCGTGCTGATCTTCTCGGTCTCCTGGCCGCAACGGCACCCCGCCACGTACTTCCTGCTCGGGCTGCACGGAACCGGTGCCATCGCGCGAGCGGTCTTCGACTCGGTCGCGATGCGTGATTGATTACCACGTTCATCTGCGGGCCAGTACTACAGCGCTTTCGCCGGCTCTCTACCTGAGCTGCCCTGAGGTACCGGAAAACGGCTCGACGGCCTTGCAGAGCCCTGGCACAGTGGCGCATTATGACCGACTTCGAGCTTGTGACCGGCGCGGACGTGCAGCTCATGCAAGCTCTGGCGCAGCGTGTCACCGCCACCCGCCCGGACCTGGTGAACACCGACGCCACGTTCGGCGAGCTGGCATGGAACTGGGGCAAGGGGCACGCAAGCGACGGCGCAAGCTGGCCGCGTCGACTGTGGTTCTCCGGCGAAAGCCTGGTGGCATGGGGCTGGATCCATCTTCCGCACCAGGCGAGGCGCAGCGACGGTTCGGTGACGGACGTCACCGGCGCCTACCTGGCGTATCAGGTACATCCCGACCACCCGGGACTCGTTGACGAGGTGATCGACTGGTACGACGGAACTGCGGCGGGCATCGAGCGCAGGGTGATGCCGAGCGCCGCCGATGTGTTCGCCCTCAAGCGATGGGCGGCGCACGGCTATCAGACCGACCCGGCCTCGCTCGGCGACGCCGGGTCCTGGACCCAGCTCAACGAGCGGGACCTCACCGACGTGGAACGGCCGGCGCTGCCGGACGGATTCCGGTTCCGCACCGCCGACGAGGCCGGCCCGAAGGCGGCGGTCCAGGCCCATCTGGACGCCTGGCATCCCTCGACGTACACGGCAGAGGGATACCAAGGCGTCCGGCAGGCGGCGGGGTACCGCGGCGACCTGCACATCCTGGTGGAGGCGCCGGACGGGACGATGGCATCCTCGACGATCATGTGGCTCGATGAAGCGAACAAGACCGCTGAGTTCGAGCCGGTCGGAACGCATCCGGACTACCGGCGTCTGGGGCTGGGAAGGGCGATGCTCCTGCACGGGATGCGTCGGGCGCGGGCGGCCGGGGCCACTCATATGACGGTCCCTTGCCTGGGTGCGCCGGGGCACCCCAAGGCCCGCGGGCTGTTCTACAGCGTCGGGTTCCGGGAGCTCTCGCGGGACGCGCCGCTCATCAAGACCATGTCTGCGGACTGACACCTGCACGCTCTCGCCGAGCCCCGGCGACTCGCGCATTCCGTCAAAGGTCGCCAGGGCTGACAAGCCCGGACTCATAGGCGATGACCACCGCCTGCGCCCGGTCGCGGAGGTTGAGTTTCATGAGGATCCGTCCGACGTGGGACTTGGTCGTCTGAGCAGCCACCACGAGCGTTTCGCTGATCTCCGCGTTCGACTGACCGCGTGCGATGAGGCGGAGCACCTCAAGCTCTCTGGGTGTGAGCGACGCGAGGGCTCGGTCTATCGGCGGGGCAGGCCGTTGTCGATGGGCGTAGTCGGCGATGAGCCGACGAGTGACCGACGGAGCGAGCAATGCGTCGCCCGCCGCGACGACGCGCACGGCGCGGATGAGTTCGTCGGACGTGGCGTCCTTCAGCAAGAAGCCGCTAGCCCCTGCCCTGAGCGCCTCGTACACATATTCGTCCAGGTCAAAGGTCGTGAGCATGATGACCCGGACATTGCTGCCATCATCCGACTGGAGGATCTGGCGGGTAGCCTCCAGGCCGTCCATGACGGGCATCCGTACGTCCATCAGCACGAGGTCCGGGGCGAGCTGGCGAACCTGTCGCACGGCCTGTGCGCCGTCCGCTGCCTGACCGACCACGGATAGGTCAGGCTGCGCGGCGATCAGCGCGCTGAAGCCCTCACGCACCATCGCCTGGTCGTCGGCGATGAGGCAGGTAATGGTCACTGGTGCTCCTCGACCGTAACGTCGGCATGGTCGCCGTTGGCCTCGGCCGATCGTGCCTCGGCTGCAGGCAGCATGTCTCGCAGCGGCAGGCTCGCCGCCACGAGAAAGCCGCCCCCGTCGGTCGGCCCGGTGGTGAGGGAGCCACCGAGGAGCGCCACCCGCTCGGTCATGCCGAGGAGGCCGAGGCCGGGCCGCTCATCGCTGGAGCCGGTCCCGTCGGCTGCCCCCCGGCCGTTCCGCACCGCAAGCCTGAGCGAGTCGCCCTGCAGCTCAACGCTCACCTCGACGTCCGACCCGCCCGCGTGGCGGCGAGCGTTGGACAGCGCTTCCTGGACGATCCGGTAGGCGCATACCTCGACCGCGGGCGGGACGCTTCCCTTCACCGGCCGCATCGACAGCTGGACGGCGACGCCCGCCCGGCGGGTCGCCCGGACCAGCTCGGGGAGGTCAGCAAGGCGCGGCTGCGGGGTCTTGGACGCTGGTTCGTCGCTGCGGAGTACCCGGAGCAGCTTCCGCATGTCAGCAAGCGCGGCGCGAGCCGACTCGTTCAAGGTCGCGAACTCGGCTCTGGCGCTCTCGGGCAGGTCGTCCAGGCGGTAGGGCGCGGTCTCTGCCTGCACGGCGATCATCGACATGTGGTGCGCCACCACGTCGTGCATCTCCCGGGCGATCCGGGCCCGCTCCTCAAGCACCGCGCGGCGAGCTTCCTCCAGGTCAGACCGCTCGACCTGCTCGGCGAGGGCATGGCGAGCGCGCCGAGACGCCGCGAGCGAGTCGACGGCGACGGCGACGACCGTGAGGCCCAGGCTGATCAGTATCGGCCTTTCCCACAGGGGCCGGGCCCAGATCCACGTCCCTGCGACCATGAGCGCCCACATCCACCACAAGGCCGCGCGGCCGTGCCGCATGGCGGCAACGCAGAACACGACGACGAGCGCGACCGCGTCGGGAGCTTGGATGCCGGGCTCGCCCTGGATGAAGGGCACGGTCAGCGAGACGACCATTCCGAAACGCCAGGCAAGGAGCGGATAGCGCACCGAGAGCAGGAGCATCGCCAGCAGTTCTGACGCGATCAGGACGCCCGGGGGTGCCGTGGCCGGCGCTACCTGCCGCACGGCGATCATTGCGCCCCAGAACGTAAGGAAGACGAAGATGGCGCCAAGGGCGGTCGCGCCGGCAGCGAGCCACCTCGCGCCGCGCCGCCGCCACGCTGGCTCGGCGTCGGGAGCGGCGAGCACCTCGACGAGGCCTCGGCCCGCAACCCGCACCATGCCAGCGAAGGCGTCGGGAGTCATCGCACGGCGAGCTGGCCGGTTCACGTCCTAAACGCTACGCAACACAGGCGCTCGTGTCGTCACCTCAGGGTTCTAGCCGGCCGGGGTGACCCCGAGGACTCCGCCAGCTGCGCCGTCGTACCTGGGTACGACCGCGCATTTGGCTCTGGGACGTGACGACGACAAGGGGATCGGCCAGGCACCTTTGCTCACATGACACTCATGATGAAGGTTCGGGGCCTGTCCAAGGAGTACGGCAAGGGCGAGGCGACAGTGCATGCGCTCAGGGGCGTCGATCTCGACGTCACTGCGGGCGAAACCGTCGCCGTCACCGGCCCGAGCGGATGCGGGAAGTCGACGCTCCTGCATGTTCTCGGATGCCTTGACCGGCCGACGGCGGGTGAGGTCTGGATCGGCCAACAGCGCGTCGATCGGATGAGCGAGCGCGGCCTGGCCGGGGTGCGCAGGCACGCCGTCGGCTTCGTGTTCCAGTCTTTCCAGCTCATGGACGAGCTCACCGCGCAGGAGAACGTCGAGCTTCCGGCGCTCGTGGCTGGCCGTGCCCCCCGAGCTGCCCGCTTGCGGGCGGCGGAGCTGCTGGAGCGAGTGGGGCTGGCCGATCGCAGCCACCACCTGCCCGCGCAGCTCTCGGGCGGCCAATGCCAGCGGGTGGCGATAGCCAGGGCGCTCGTCAACGACCCGCTGGTGGTGCTGGCTGACGAGCCGACGGGCAATCTCGACAGCGCAGCCACGGGCGAGGTGCTCGGCCTGTTCGAGCGCTTGCGCTCGGGCGGGCTCACACTTGTCGTCGTCACCCACGACGCTGAGGTGGCGGCCACCGCAGACCGGGGGGTCGCGATGCGAGACGGCCTGTTCGTCGGCACCGCGAGTCACGCGCCGAGCCAAGAGCCGCGCGTTCGTGCAATCACTAGAGCGGAGGTCTGAACAATGGGAACCTGCCTGCTTGTCGCACGGCTTGCCGTTCGCGATGTGCGGCGTCACCTGGCCCAGGCGCTGTTGCTCGTGCTGGTGATCGCCACGGCCGCAACCGTGCTCGCTCTGGGACTCGCCCTGAACGGCGTGACCAGCCACCCCTACCGGCAGACCCGAGCCGCGACCAGGGGTCCCGACATCGTCGCGTACCTGCCGGTACTCCACCAGCCGGGCAGGCGGTCCCGAGCCCCTGCCGACGCGACTGGACTGATCGGCGCGGCGGGAGTGACCGCATCCAGCGGGCCCTATCCGCTGGCAGGCGCGCTCATCCGCGTCCATGGCCTCGCGGCTGGCGTCGAGGCGGAGGGACGTAGCGAAGCCCTTGCGGCGGTCGACCAGCCGAAGGTAACGGCCGGCACCTGGGTTCGGCCCGGCGGGATCGTGCTTGAGCGGACCTTCGCCGAAGCGCTCAACGTCGGCGTCGGGTCCAGGGTCACCCTCAGCGGTCGGCCGTTCACGGTCGCCGGGATCGCGGTCACCGCCGCCCAGGCGCCCTACCCGAATCTGTGCTACGTCGGCGCTGGCGGCTGTTTCGTCTCGTTCGGCGGGATAGGCCCGAGGGACATCGGCCTTATCTGGATGACCAGGGCCGACGTCGCCGAGCTCGCATCGGCCGGCAGCCCGGTGGCTACCTATGTCGTGAACCTGAAGCTCAGGAACCCGGCGGCTGCGCAGACGTTCGCCCAGTCGCACGGCGTCGGCGGCAACACCCCGGTCACCTGGGAAGGCATCGCATCGGCGGACGGCCTGCTGGTCAAGGACGAGCAGTCCGTTCTTGCGCCGGGCTCTCTGCTCCTATCCGTGATGGCGCTCGCCTTGGTGGCCGTGCTGGTCGGGGGACGCCTGGCCGAGCACCGGCGCCGAGTCGGGCTACTCAAGGCGGTCGGTGGCACGCCGAGCCAGGTCGCCGCCACCTTCATGGTCGAGAACCTCGCTCTGGCGCTGCTGGCGGCGGCGGCCGGGCTGGTCGCCGGGCGCCTAGCCGCACCGCTTCTCACCAGCCCAGGGGCGGCCTTGGTCGGCCTACCCGGAGCCCCGTCCGTGACACTGGTCAGTGCGCTTGAGGTTGCCGGAGTGGCGCTCGTCATCTCGCTGGCCTCGACCCTTGTCCCCGCCATCCGCGCCGCGCGCTCGACTACCGTCAGCGCGCTCGCGGACGCTGCTCGCCCTCCACGGCGCCGTGGCGGCTGGATCCGGATCTCCTCGAGGCTGCCCATGCCGATGCTCGTCGGGCTGCGGCTGATAGCCCGCCGCCCGCGACGCGCTCTGCTCACCGCGGGAAGCGTCGCGGTCACCGTGACAGGCATCGTCGCGGTGCTCGCCTTCCATGCCAAGGTCGCCGCCGTGCTTGGCGTGTCCCGGGCCTCCGCGGTCAAGCTGGGAGACCCGGTCGTGAGCCGGGACGAACAGATGCTGACGGTGATCACCGTCATGCTGGTGACGTTGGCGGCGCTGACCGCGATCTTCACGGCCTGGGCGACGACGCTCGACTCGCGACGCGCGACGGCGCTGCTGCGCGCACTTGGCACCAGGCCCCAGCAGGTCGCCGACGGCATCGCCGTCGCGCAGGTGCTCGCGGCGCTGCCAGGCGCCTTCCTCGGAGTCCCGCTGGGAATCGGCCTGTTCAAGCTTGCAGGCGGGGCCGGCCCCGTGCCGCCCGCACCCTTGCTGGTCGCGGCTGTGGTCGGAACGCTGCTCGTAGTGGCTGCTCTCGCCTCCATCCCGGCCCAGCTGACTGCTTCTCGTTCCGTAGCCGAGACTCTCCAGGTCGCGGTCTGATGACCGAGGGGACGTGACGCCGAGGCTGCGGTAGGGCTGATCCGGCCTAGATGTGCGTCGCGATGAGCACGCAAATCAACACCAGGAACGTAGCGGCCGTCAGGACCAGGACTACGGTGCCGACGCGCATGAGGACCCAGTCGCGGCGTGCCTGTCGTTCCCGGTCCTTCAACGGAACCTTCGGCTCGGGCTGCCGATAGCCCGGGTAAGGGGGATCGTGCAGACGTGGCCGGGGTACGCCTCTCGACGGAGGGCCGAGCCACACCATGATGCCTCCCGATACCACGTGCTGGCAGCGTACCCCGCCGCAGCCTCAAGTACGAGGTCATGGCCGCACAGCGCAGTGGTGAGGGCGGCAGGCAGCCAAGCCTGCGCATCAGCGGGTACCACCTCTGGCCGCGTCGGCGACCTACGTGAACTACTTTCTAAGAGTATACTTATCGAGTATTCTCTTAGTTATGAGTGTTCCCCTGACGCTGCTTGGCCTGCTGGAGCGCGAGCCGAGTCACGGCTATGACCTCAAGCGTGACTACGACATGTACTTCGGCCGGGGCAAGCCGCTGCGCTACAGCCAGGTCTACGCGACGTTGTCGCGGCTGGCGCGGGATGGCAAGGCGATCGCCGGGCCGGCCGAGCACGGCGCCGGGCCCGAACGCAGGCGCTACCTGATCACCGAGGCTGGCATTGAGGACGTCGAGCGATGGCTGTCCGAACCTGCCCCGCCCGAGGCGGACCTGAATAGCGAGCTGTTCGCGAAGGTGGTGCTTGCCGTGCTGCTGGATCGCCCGGCCGGGCGTTACCTGGACCTGCAGCGGGCGGCCCACCTGCAGCGGATGCGCGAGCTGACCGAGCTGAAGCTGGCCGGCGAGCCGCTGGACCTGCTGCTTGCCGATCACATCATCTATCGCCTGGAGGCCGACTTGCGCTGGATCGACCACACCGCTGCCCGGCTGGACACGCTCACACAGGCGGTGCGGCGGTGACCGCCGCCCGCCTGGCACCCTTGTCCGGGAACCAGGAGATAGTTCTTGAGGCACGGAACGTCGTCAAGTCCTTCGGGCAGACGCCGGCGCTGCGCGGCGCCTCGCTGAAGGTGCGCCGGGGCGAGATCCTCGCCGTCATGGGCCCGAGCGGTTCCGGCAAGTCGACGCTACTGCACTGCCTGGCCGGGATCCTGACCCCGGACGATGGCGATGTCCGGTTCGACGGCCAGCCGCTTGACGCGCTGTCGGAGGATGCGCGCAGCGATCTGCGCCGGGACCGGTTCGGATTCGTGTTCCAGTTCGGCCAGCTGGTCCCCGAGCTGACCGCAGAGGAGAACGTCGCGATGCCGCTGCTGCTCAGCGGCATCCGCCGCGCCCCCGCACTGGCCAAGGCCAGGCCGTGGTTCGGTCGGCTCGGCCTGGACGGCCTTGAGCGCCGCAGGTCCGGCGAGCTGTCCGGCGGCCAGGCGCAGCGCGTCGCGCTCGCCAGGGGACTGGTGGCGCAGCCGGAGGTCCTGTTCGCCGACGAGCCGACGGGGTCGCTCGACTCGATGGCCGGCGAGCTGGTCATGACGCTGCTGACCACTGCGGCGCGCGAGTACGGCACCACGGTCATCCTGGTCACCCATGACGCCAGGGTCGCTGCCTACGCCGGCCGTGAGGTCGTGGTACGAGACGGCCTGGTCGGGTCTCTGACCGGGGTGGCGCCGTGATCGGACTAGGGCTGCGCTTGACGGTCAGCGGCGGACGGGAGGCCGTTGCCCGCCTGCTTATCCTGACCGCGGCCGTCGGCCTCGGAGTCGGCCTGCTGCTGACGGCGCTGTCCGCGATCAACGCGGTCAGTGCGCAGAACGCCCGGCACGCGTGGCTGTGGACCGGCACCGTCGCGGAGCCCGCCGGGCATGCGCCAGCGGGCACGGACCCGTTGTGGTGGAGCATCGGCGGCGACGAGTTCGCAGGCCGGCAGATTCTAAGCGTGAATGTGGCGGCCACGGGTCCGACCTCGCCGGTGCCGCCCGGCATCCCGCGAGACCCCGCACCCGGCCAGTACTACGCCTCGCCGGCGCTGGCCGCACTGATCCGGAGCACCCCGGCGGGCGAGCTCGCCGACCGCTATCCCGGCCGCATGGCCGGAACGATCGGCAACGCCGCGCTGCCGTCACCGGACTCGCTGTACATCATCGTGGGTCACACCGCGGCGCAGCTGGCGCACGCGCCGGACGCCATCGCGGTGACGACCATCGCGGCCGCCTTGCCCGGCCTCCCAGGTGGCCTGAACCCGAAGGGCCTGAACTCGTCGCCACCCGACGGGGGAGCCGGGGCCGGAGGCGTCGACCTCATCTTCTCGGTCGTGGCCCTGGCCATGCTGGTCCCGGTGCTGATCTTCATCGCCACCGCGACCAGGCTGTCAGCGGCGCGCCGCGAGCAGCGGTTCGCGGCGCTACGCCTGGCCGGCGCGAGGCCGCGGCAGGTCTCGGTCATCGCGGCCGTGGAGTCCACGGTGGCCGCAGTCATAGGCGTGGTCGCGGGCTTCGGGCTGTTCTTCGCCCTGCGGATCCCCTTGTCGGCCGTTCGCTTCACTGGTGAACGGTTCTTCCTCAGTGACCTGTCGCTCAGCGTACGGGACTGCCTGCTGGTGGGGATCGGAGTACCCGTCAGCGCGGCCGTGGTGGCCAGCCTGGCCCTGCGCCGCGTGCGCATCTCCCCGCTCGGCGTCGCACGGCGGGTGACGCCGAGGCCGCCCCGGGCCCGGCGGCTGCTGCCCCTGCTCGCAGGACTGGTCTATATCGCGTTCTTCCTCCTGCACGGCCGCCCGGCGAGCAATTCGGGCCAGGTCTGGGCGTTCGTGCCCGGCTTCGCCCTGATCATGGTCGGACTGGTCGTAGCGGGTCCGTGGCTCACTATGGCGGGAGCCCGGATCATGGCCCAGCGAACCAGCGGCGCGGGCGCTCTGATCGCCGCCCGGCGGCTGGCCGACGACCCGCGCACCGCATTCCGCGCGGTCAGTGGCCTGGTCCTGGCGCTATTCATCACTACCGTGGCCGTCGTCGGCATCACCACGCAGGACGCCAAGGAAGGCAGCCCCATCGGGTGGGCCTCGGCTAAGAACGTCCTGGTCGACGATCTGGCTGTGCGGCCACTGCCGACCTTCGTCCTGCCCGGTCGCGGCCAGCCACCGCCCATCCACGGCGGCGTTATCTGGCCGGTGACGACTCCCAGCCGTGCCCGGAGGATCGCCCCGCTGCTGGCCCGGCTGAGCGGGATCCCCGGCGTGGAGAGCGTCATTGCGGTTCGGGCTGACGGTCGGCTGACTGTGCCCAGGGCGCGCTGCTGGGCGGAAGCGCGGCCGGGCTCCCCTCGATATTCCAGGAGACCGGCCCCGTTCCCGCGGGCGTGGTCTCGTGCGCGCAGCTGGCCGCCGTTCCCGGCCTCGGTCTCGGCCACTGCCCCGCCGGAGCCGGTGCCGTGAAGTTCCCCGAGTTCCTGGACACCACCCTGCCTGCCAAGAGCCTCGCGACGATTACCTGGCCGGCCGCGGCAGTCCCCGCTAGGCAGCTAGGCCGCCTGAACCTGGACAGCATCGACATCGCGACGAACGGAACTCAGCCGGCGGTCGAGAAGGCCAGGACAACGCTGGCGAGAGCCGGTGCTTATCCGAGCCAGGGCACGCCGCTGACCCTCAGCGAGCGAGCCGCCGAGCTAACCGCGGTCAAGAGCGCGTACCAGCAGCTCGCCAGCGTAGTGATCCTGGCCAGCCTGCTGATCGCCGGCTGCACCCTGGCCGCTGCCGTCGCGGCTGGGCTCGCCGAGCGGAAGCGCCCGTTCAGCCTGCTGCGCCTCACCGGGGCCCGGCTGACGATGCTACGCCGCGTGATCGCGCTGGAAAGCGCGGTCCCGCTGCTCACCGTTGCCGGAGTCTCGATCGGCGTAGGCTTCGGCGCCGCGGCGATATTCGCCAGCGTTCAGCTACAGCACCCGCTGGTGGCGCCGGGTGCCTCCTACTATCTGCTGACCGCTGCCGGGATCGCGGCCTCGCTCGGCATCATCGTCGCCATGTTCCCGCTGCTACGGCGCATCACGGGTCCCGAGACCGCGCGAAACGAGTGAACCGCCGTTGACAGCCCCTCGTGAGAATGCCAGGCTCGCTCGACGTGATCTCGTGGAGCGACTTCAAGGCCCAGCAGCCGGACCTTGCCCGTCAGGGAGCCGGCCTGCTCTACCACTACGGCGTCGGCCTGGCGTTCCTCGGCACGGTGCGCGCCGACGGCGGGCCACGGCTGCACCCGATGTGCCCGCTGCTCACCGAATCCGGGCTGTACGCATTCATCGTCCCCTCGCCCAAGCGACAAGACCTGCACCGCGACGGGCGCTATGCGATGCACTCGTTTCCACTCGAAGGCAACGAGGACGCCTTCTACCTGAGCGGGGTCGCCAGCCACGTCTCGCATCCCCAGCTCCGGGACCGGCTAGCGCGGCAATTCGCCGACGAGCGCTCAGATCCCGCCGTGCCGCCACCGGATGAGGAGCAGCACCTGTTTGAATTCCGAATCCAGGCGGCCATGCTCACCCGGACCAGCGGCCACGGCGACCCCGAACCGCAACACACCATCTGGCGGGTGACCTAGCTTAGGGTGCACCGTGAGCAGGGTGTACTTGCCGGTGCGGGCGCAATGCGCCCAGTGCAGCCGCCCAGCTGCGCGGAACCCCGTCTCGTCGAACCCGGCCACCTCGGCCGCGGCGATGCCGGCCCGACAGCTCGGCCAGCGCCTGCGCGGTGCGCTCCTTGGAGAGGAACTGCCCGGCGTACAGGTACACGATGATCGCGGCGATCACCGGAACCAGCATCATCGCCAGGCACACCCGGACGCTACTACCACCCAAGATCACATGCCGGCGATCTCACCATCCAGCCGATGGACGTGAGCGGCCGGTCAGCCGACAAAGATGCAAAACGGGTGCCCGGCGGGGTCGGCGTAGACCCGCAGCGGCTCCTCCGGGTCATCCGAGCGGTCATACAGCAGCCGGGCGCCGAGCGCCAGCGCCCGCTCATGCGCCACGTCGAGGTCCGCGGCGGTGGGCACCGTGGTATCCAGGTGCAACTGCTGCGGCACCGGGCCGTCCGGCCAGGTGGCCTCGGGCAGCTCCCCGACCTTCTGAAAGGCCAGCGCCGCGCCGCCGGCCGGGCTCCTCAGCACCAGCCAGCCCTGCCCTTTCGGATCCGGCTGGCCGGGCCCGGGCGGCTCATCGCCCGCGCGGTACCGCAGGCCGAACAGCTGGCGGTAGAACTCGGCCAAGCGCCGCGGGCCGGTGGTGTCCAGGACCGTCTGCCGGATGACCGGGAACCCTTGCTCATCATCCATACCGCCACAGTAGGCACAGGTATGGTCAACCCAGCTCCGCCTCGTCAGCCACCGGCGATAATGCGTCACCGCCGTATCCGCCCAGCATTGGTAAATGATGTCACGGTCAAAGGACCTGACCAGTTACAGTTACTCAGCATCGCAAGACGCAGAACTAAGGACATGCTGTCCGGTTCCTGAACTGCCCGGCGCTGCTGAGCCCGCAGATCATGGCCGCAAGGCGGCGGTTCCTGCCGGATTGACGTCACAGACCGGTCATGCCGGCTTCTGTTCGCATGGTTCCCGCCGTGTACGACACCTTCTTCACCGCGATGGCCACGTCCGCGGCGGCGCTCATCGGGCGGCTGTTCGTGGTTGTCTCGGTCCGAGACGACACGATCTTCGGGCCGAACGCCATGCCAGGCGGCGAAGCGCTGGCGATCACCGCCTTCACGGGCCTGGTGAACTCGTTCGTGGTGTCTTTGCTCGGGCTCATCCCCAAGGTCAACATTGGCGAGCCAGCCGTGATCATGGCCGTGATCGGCATCGTCGCGATCGTCAGGCTTCAGCGCAGGCTGCACGTCGGCAGAAGCCTGACCGTGCTGGCCATCACGCTTCTCGTCTACGCGAGCCAGCTCGGATTCGGCGTGGTCCTGTGCGTTGACCCGCACGACAGCGATCAGCTGATCAACCTGTCCCTCATCGCCTTCGCGACGCTGATCGTTTCGCTGCAGCGCGCATGGTCGCTGCTCAAGGGAAAGCACCTGGCCAGCACGGGCGGCACCGCGGCTACGGGCGAATCACCCTCCGCCACGCAGGCCTGACCCCGGCCGCACTTAGCTGCACAGGCGGCGCGGACCGCGCCGGGCTGCTGACCGCTAGGGATTGTGGATCTAGGTTCCTGACGGTCCCTGCGGGGTTCGTTCCCGGGTCGGAGGGCTACGAGCGAGATAGAACAGAAGTTCGCCCGCTCGGCCTGGATCGGGCCGCAGAGTCCTGGCCAGCGTGATCGCGATACCCTAGAGGGTATAGGACCGCAAGGGAGCAGGACGCCGGCGGCGGCGTGGCGGGCGGGGTAGGGCCGTGACAGGTGAGGAGCGCGGATCGGTGGAGTACGCGATGACGGTGCGCACCGGGGCATCATTCGACGTAGCGGGAGCCGTAATCCGCGATGCGCTCAAGGCACATGGTTTCGGGGTGCTGACGGAGATCGACGTGCAGGCGACCTTGCGTGACAAGCTCGGCGCCGTGATGGAGCGATACGTGATCCTGGGCGCCTGCAATCCGCCGCTTGCGCACCGCGCCCTGCAGGCGGATCGTGCCGTAGGCCTGCTGCTCCCGTGCAACGTGGTCGTCAGGGAGGGCGCCGGCTGCACGATCGTGGAGGCTCTCGATCCGAGGGCTATCGCCGAGATCGCCGGCCAGCCGGAGCTGAGCGAGGTCGCCGAGGAAGCCGCGAGCCGGCTCAGGGCGGCCCTCGCGGCCCTGCCGCCTGAGGGCGGCCAGCGCAGTGTGCGGCCCGCCGATCGCAGCTAATCGCGTCTGCGGGCGCGGAAGACGGTGTCGCGGACGGTAACGGTGCGGCCGTCCGGGTCGGTCGCACTCCGCTCGGGCGTCGTGTTAGTGAGGACATCCCACTGGCCGCCCCGCAGCAGCGGGAGAAGATCGTCGCCGGTGAAATAGCGGTCAGGTTCCTGGGGCCGGGGCACGGCGGTTTCCAGGTCGCTCGGGTGATGGCCTACCACGAGCAGGCTTCCGCCCGGCGCCACAGCGGCTGCCAGCCGTCCGAACAGCGGCTGCCTGGCTGAGGGCGGCAGGTGCAGGTACTGGGCAGTCACCAGGTCGAACAGAGTGGGGCCGGGTTCCCACTCGGTGAGGTCCTGCCGGATCCACTCGATCCGACCCGCTAGGTCCGCTCCGCACTGGCGGGCATGCTCCTCGGCGCGCCCGACCGCGACCGCGGAGATGTCCACAGCGATGACATGCCACCCTCGCCCGGCAAGCCAGATGGCATCGGCACCCTCACCGCTGCCGGCATCTAGTGCCCTGCCAGCGGCGAGGCCAGCGGTCTCCTGGAGCAGGTAAGGGTTCGGCTCGCCGCTCCAGAGCGCGGCGCGACCGCGATAGCGCTCGTCCCAGAACGCCGCGCCGTGGTTCTCCGACATTACCCGGCATCCTCACTACTTGGCTGGAGCACCCGGGATGACGGTACCCCATAGGGTATTTGCCTCTCGGGCCAGTCCTGGGTTATCGTCGGATGATACCCCCATGGGTATCTGAGAGCGCGGCAGAGATGCGGGGTCCGGGAGGTGCCGGTCGTGGCTGACGCGGTGGCGTTCGGCCGCGCCGACTGGCGGCATATATGGCTGGTCCGGGGCGGGACTTCGCGGGGCGGTCTCCGGCGGCGCCCCGGCCGGGTGAGCTAGTGGTCCTGCCGCTGGCCGTGATCGCGGGCCTGCTGATCGGACTGACCCTGGGCGCGCTCGGCGGAGGCGGATCCATCCTTGCTGTGCCTGCGCTGGTCTACCTGCTGGGCGAGTCCCCGCATCAGGCGGTCAGTGCTTCCTTGCTCGTCGTCGGCGTCAGCGCGGTGTTCGGAGCGATCGCGCATGCCAGGGCCGGCCGGGTGCGACTGAAGGAGGGCGCCGCCTTCGGCCTGCTGGGAATCGCGGGCTCCTATGCGGGGTCGCGGGTCAGCGCTGCCGTCCCCGCGCAGATACTGCTAGCAGGCTTCGGCCTGCTGATGCTCGTGGTCGCGGTGGCGATGATCGCCCGCCGCCGCTCCGGCAACTGGGCCGGGCCGCATGCCGACTCGCGGCCGTCCGGCCCGAACGGGGGGCCGCGAGAGGCCGGCGACGTGCCGGCAGCCGGTGGGCGGCATCCCGTGCTGATTGGGGCGGCAGCAACCGGCGTCGGGCTGGTCACCGGCTTCTTCGGCGTGGGCGGCGGATTCGTGATCGTGCCGGCTCTCGTGCTCATGCTCGGGTTCGACATGCCCGCGGCAGCCGGCACATCGCTTATGGTTATCGCGATCGACAGCGGCGCCGCGCTGGCGGCACGAGCCAGTCACGGCGGCCTGGTCCTGGACTGGGCCACGGTCGGCGTCTTCGCCGCGGCCGTTATGGCAGGGACGCTGGCCGGCGGGCGCGCCGCAGGACGTGCCAGGCCGGCTTTCCTCAGCGCAGCCTTCAGCGTCGTAGTTGTCGTAGTCGCCTGCTATACCCTGGCCCGCAGCCTGCCGGGCCTGGCATGAGACCCGCCCCTCGCCGTTCACGCAGCGATGGAAGGGCTGCCGCCCGCGCCTGATGACTGAACCCGCCAGCTACGGCACCCATGGCCTGCAGTGTGCACGGGAAACCCCCGGCTTACGCGCTGCCTGCGCCTGAGCCGCCTCGGGCCGACTAGGCCTAGGGTCGGCGACCTACGCTTCCGGCTCCGTAGTGCCGGCCGCTGTCCTATGCGTAACTTCTGTGATAGAAATAAAGAAATTCTGTAACAGAACCAAATCGAGCGTGCCGGGATGAACTCACGATCAGGAGGCCAGCGGCATGCAACCCAGCCGGGCGGGCCGAGTTCAGCGGCTCACCCTGCTGCAGCGGATGCTGTCGATGCCGATCGGAGTCACGGGCTGCCCGCGCAGGCGCTCCGGGTCACCGCCCGCGTGACGGTGACTGTCATGTCGCCCCCGGCGCCGGGTGACCAAGCGGCCGACGTGGCCCGCGACCCGGTCGCCGCGCTTGCCGAGTTCATCGCGCTTCCGGACACCGTGCTCAGCTGGGACAGGAACGCGGAGGACAACGGCGACGCTCAAGGCCCGGACGTAGGGTGCCCGGGCTGCGGGCCCGGAGATCGCCGTCAGGCGCACCACGGCGGCGAGCCGGGCGCGCTCGCTCAGCGGATCGCGGCGGCGCTGGCACAGCAGGATCCCGGATGGCTGCTGCCTCGGTCGACGGTGCTTGCGAAGCGCTTCGGCGTGTGCCCGGCGGACGTCGATGCGGCCGTCAGCGACCTCGTCAGTCGCCATCTCGTCCGCGGGCGGTTCCGCCGGAGCACATCGGCCGACTACGTGGTGCCGCTGACTGGCCGGCCTGCCCTGGCAGTGCGGGTTGAGCCCCGGTCCGGGCCGCTGACCCGCACAGCGCGATGATCTCCTGGCACCGGGTCCGGGATCAGTCCGTGCGCGCGCTTGGGCTGGCTCCAGACGAAGCAGCGTGCGTGCTGCGACAGCAGTGGGCGATCGGCGACATCCCCGCGGCGGTGACCGCCACCCACGTCATCAGGCAGGCCGCGGCGCCGTTTATCAGCGCCGCGCGGGAGTTGCAGCCGGGCTGCCGCTACGAAATCCTGCCGCTGGGCCGGGCGCAGGATTCCGCCCGGGCGAGGCCTGCTGCGCCGGCCCGATCGCACCTGCCGCTTGCCCTCTGCGTGGAGATGCAGCAGGCGCCGCCATGGGCCGCCAGGTGTTTGCGCCTGCACCCGGCCGAGCATGCCACCGTCATCACCATGACGTTCGGCGATAAGTCCCCGCCAGCACAACGGCTCTGACAACTGCCGTGCTCCGACGCGAGCTGTTCCGCATCAGCCTTACCACGGTAAGCTCGTCGGCCTGCCCGCCCCCGGTGCCCTGAGCACCCGGTGAGACTCGCGAGCGACCACGGCCACCCGGCCGAGTCCCCTGGACGGCAGCCTACAGCGATGGCAGCCGTGGGGCCTCGCCGACGTCGACGGACGTCGACGGTGATCACGGCGAGCGAGGTACGTGCTCGGTGCACGCCTGTGCTGGGATGCGGCGCCTGGTAGCCCGGCCAGTGCGTCGGCCGTCGTGCTGCCATCCCTTTCGCGCCGTCCCGGAAGCTGTCCCTGCGAACAAGTCAGTTCTGTGATAGAACTAAATTAGATTCTGTTGCAGAAGAATCTTGGGAGCAGGCATGACGGTGGTGCCGGACGGCCGCCGCGTCGCGGCCAGTGGGACCTTCCTGGGTACGAGGCGGCGGTGATGCTGCTGCGCGAGCCGACCAGGCCGGCTGCCGTTCGCGAGCACCGCCTGGCGCCGTGGTTCGCGGTCGCCACGGTGTGCTTCGGGGCGTTCATGGGCCAGCTCGATGCGAGCGTGGTGACGCTGGCATTCCCGGCGCTGCAGCGTCAGTTCGGCGCAGGGCTGGCGGAGGCGCAGTGGGTCTCACTTGCCTACCTGCTCGCCCTGGTCGCCCTGCTGGTGCCGGTGGGACGCTGGTCGGATCGGCTCGGCCGCAAGCTCGTGTACTTGTACGGCTTCGTGGTGTTCGCCGGGGCGTCCGCGGCGTGCGGCCTGGCGCCGACGCTTCCAGCGCTCATAGGGCTGCGGGTGCTGCAGGCGGCCGGTGCGGCCATGTTGCAGGCCAACAGCGTGGCCCTGGTCAGCACCAGCGTCCCGGCGGATCTCCGCCGGGCGGCGCTGGCGGTCCAGGCGGGAGCACAGGCCCTCGGGCTGGCGGCCGGGCCGGTCGCGGGCGGCCTGCTCATCGCGTCGGTAGGCTGGCGCTGGATCTTCCTGGTCAACGTGCCCGTCGGGGTGGTTGCCGTGGTCGCCGGCGTGTACCTGCTGCCACGGACCCGTACGCGAGTCCGGGCCGGAGCAGGTGACCCAGCCGGGGAGGTACTGCTGGCTGCCGCCGCCGCCGGCCTGCTCATCTGGGTGTCGTCGGCATCCGGCCTGAACGTGCCGTTCTGGGCAGCAGTCGGCTCGCTGACTGCTGCCGCTGCGGCCGGCGCGGCGCTGCTCTGGCACGAGCGGCGCACCGCGGCTCCGCTGATCGACCTGCCGATGCTGGCGACGACGAGGACCTGGCCTGCGCTAGCCGGCGCGCTCTGCGCCTACCTGGTCCTGTTCGGGCCCCTGGTACTGCTGCCGCAGACGCTAGGGGCGCGGGGAACCGGCCCGCTCGCCACCGGCTTGCTGCTGGCCGCGCTGCCCGCAGGGTTCGGCCTCGCCGCGGTCGCAGCAGAACAGCTACTGCCCGCGGGTTGGTCCAACGGCCGCCGCTGCACAGCTGGTGCCGTGCTCGCCGCATGCTCGCTGGCGGCACTCGCCATCCCACTGCCGACCGCTGCCCTGCCCGCGCCACTGGCCCTGCTCGGCGCCGGGCTCGGCGCCTACATCCCGGCGAACAACGCCCAGATCATGAATGCCGCGCCTACTTACGGCGCCGCAACGGCCGGGGGGATGGTGAACATGGCCCGCGGCCTAGGCACGGCGCTCGGCGTCGCGCTGGTGACCTTCGCGCTGCACGCGGGCCGCAGCATGGGGCTAGCTGGCGCCAGCCTGCTCGCGGTGGCCGCGCTGGCAATGGCCGCACTGGCCGCTGCCTGGGCCGGCACCCGCACCGGCTCGCGGCTCCGGCCGGGCACCGCCACCCTCAGCGGACGAGACGAGCAGGAGGGCCACCAGTGAGCGCTCCGACTGCTACCGGGCCACGGGAACACGGCGGCAGGGACCACTGGCCCGGATCCGGTGCTGCCGCGGCAGCCGAACCGGGCATCAGCCTGCGGACCGTGCCGAAGCCAGCGCAGGTACTCGTGGTCGCCGAGGAGCTGAAGCCGCCGCCACAGGACTGCACCGGGCGAGATCTGGCTGGCATGGGCCAGCGCTGCTCGTTTCTGCGCCTGCCTGCTGACCTGAACCCGCAGGTCAATCC
>DATIZP010000055.1:0-46178 GCA_035517035.1 Streptosporangiaceae bacterium
AGTCGGCGCCGGGCTATCCGGGTCAGTCGGCGCCGGGCTATCCGGGTCAGTCGGCGCCGGGCTATCCGGGTCAGTCGGCGCAGGGTTACCCGGGACAGTCGGAGCGGGGTTACCCGGGTCAGTCGGCGCAGGGTTACCCGGGACAGTCGGCGCCGGGCTATCCGGGTCAGTCGGAGCGGGGTTACCCGGGACAGTCGGCGCAGGGTTACCCGGGTCAGTCGGCGCAGGGTTACCCGGGTCAGTCGGCGCCGGGCTATCCAGGTCAGTCGCCACCGGGCCAGGTGCCACGGGGCTATCCGGGCCAGGCATCGTCTGGCTACCCGAACCCAGGTCAGCCCGGGTTCGGCTTCCCGAGCCGACCGAGTCCCGGCTACCCTGTCCAGCCCGCCCCGGGCTACCCGGGTCAGCCGGCAGCGGGTTACTCGGGTCAGCCGGCAGCGGGTTACTCGGGTCAGTCGGCCGAGGGCCACCCGGGTTCGCCAGGCACGCGCCATCCCGGAGCGGCCGATGAGCCGGGGCGCGGCTACGGATGGGCTCCAGGCACGAGCTACCCCGCGACGGCCGGGCTGCCGACGTTGGCCGGCCAGCCTGGCCCGAACCAGCCTGTGCCGTTCGGCTCGTCGGCGCCGGATGCGCCGGCTCACTTTGGCCAGCCTGGCCTGGACAGGCCCGCGCGGTCCGTCGCGCCGGGCACGAACGGGCCTGCGCCCCTCGGTTCCGTGAACCAGCCTGCGTCGTTCGCGTCGCCGAACGGGCTCGTGGCCCCTGCGAAGCCTGGCCTGAGCCCGCCTGCGCCGAGCCTGCCTGCGCCGAGCCCGCCTGCGCCGAGCCCGCCTGCGCCGAGCCCGCCTGCGCCGAGCCGACCTGTCCTGAACCCGCCCTGGCCAGATGGCCCGGTCGGCCTGAGCCCCGATCAGCGCGGCCTTGTCGACCTTACGAAGCATCCTGCTGCCGCCTCGCCGTCGGCCCTGTCGCCGCGGAGGTCGGCCGGTCCGCCCGGCTACCTTGCCGCAAGACCGCAGGAGCGGCCGCCGGCGCCGGACGGCGCCGCCCCTACGCCCGACCTTGACGCCCTACCGGACTGGACGGTCCGCCGGGAGAATGGCGCGCGGCAGCGTCCGGCGAGCAGCGGGCCAGGCTGGTTCGGCCGCGAGGAAGCGACGCGGCCTGCCTGGCCGCGCCCGCCTGCCTCGGCCCCGCCTGCCTCGGCCCCGCCCGCCTCGGCCCCGCTTCCGCCATCGCCTATGCACCCTCCGACCGCCCAGGTTCCGTTCCCGCCGTCGGCTGGGCCGGCCTCGCCCGCGTCCGCACAGGATGCCCAGCCCTCGGCCGGACTGCCCGCCACCGCGTCGTTCCCTGCCCTATCGCCATCAGCCTGGCCGGAGAACGAATCGCAGCCGCGGCCGACGCTCGGCCAGGAGTACCGTTCCTGGGTCATCTCCGATCGCTCGAGGAGCGGGTCGATGAACGTCACCCAGCCTGGCGCTGGCCATCCGGGGCCCGCCGGGCAGGCCGACGGGCCGGGTCAGCCGGCCGGGCAGCCTGGCCAGGACGCAGGGCCGGGCGGGTCAGCCGCTGATCATCCCGCGGTCTGGCAGGCCTGGCCGGAACAGACGCGCGATGCCTGGTCGCGCCCGAGGCGCGAAGACCAGGCCGGCGCGCCCGACGGACGTGATCGCCGCGACGACCTCACGTGAGCGCGGCTCGTCGCACGCATCGATCAGCGACTTTGCCGCCCGGGTACTCGACGTGGCCGAGTCGATCCCACCCGGGCGAGTGATGTCCTACGGCGACATCGCCGAGTACATCGGCGAGGGCGGTCCGCGCCAGGTCGGCCGGGTCATGTCGCTGCTCGGCGGGGCGGTGCCCTGGTGGCGGGTGGTCCACGCCGACGGGCAGCTGCTCGCCGGGCACGAACGCGAGGCCCTGGCCCACTACCGCCGCGAGGGGACGCCGCTGCGACGCGGGACCGACGGCGCGGTGCCCAGGCTGGACATGCGCAGGGCGCGCTGGCGCGGCGGCCAGGCCCGGCCCTGACAGCCTGACACCCGGACCCTGACGCCCAGGCACCCGGGCGGTTCGCGCGAAACGCCACCGTAATGGCCAAGTCGCCAGCGCGCTGTCGGTGTCCTCTGCTGGAATGCGATACGACATGGACAGGCAGCCGCCCGCCTACCGACTGGTTCGCAGCCCCGTTCGAGCCGCCGAGCCACCCGTTCTCGACCCCGCGCAGCGGCAGGTCGCCGCCCACAGCGGCGGCCCGCTGCTCGTGCTCGCCGGGCCGGGCACCGGCAAGACGACGGCCATCGTGGAGATCGTGGCCGACCGGATCGTCCGCCGTGGCATCGACCCTAGCCGGGTGCTTGTGCTCACCTTCAGCCGCAAGGCGGCGGGCGAGCTCCGCGAGCGGATCACGTTGCGGCTGGACCGCACTACCACCGAGCCGCTCGCGCTGACCTTCCACAGCTATGCCTATGCGCTGGTCAGGCGCGAGTTCGTGCTCGCCGGCAGCGACCCGCCGATCCTGCTGTCCGGTCCCGAGCAGCTCGCCGAGGTCAGGCGGATGCTGCGCGGCGAGGCCTCCGACGGGGCAGGGCACTGGCCGCCGCGGCTCCGGCCGCTGCTCGCGACCAGAGGCTTCGCGGCGGAACTGCGCGACTTCCTGCTGAGGGCCGCCGAGCGAGGCCTGGACGGGCCAGCCCTGGCGGGCCTCGGCAAGGCGGCCGGGCGGGACGACTGGCTGGCCGCCGGCGGGTTCCTGGCCAGGTACGCGGCGCGGTTCGACCTCGCGCCGGTCCCCGCCTACGACTACGCCGAGATCATCAGGATCGCCGGCCAGCTGCTCGGCAGGCCCGAGGTCAGGCAGCGGGAGAGGCAGGCCTACGACATCGTCCTGGTCGACGAGTACCAGGACACCGACCCGGCACAGGAAGAACTGCTGCACGCGCTGGCCGGCGACGGCCGCGAGCTGATCGCGGTCGGCGATCCCGACCAGTCCATCTACGCGTTCCGCGGCGCGGACTCCGACGCGATCGGCCGGTTCCCCGAGCTGTTCCTGGCCCCGGACGGCAGCCCGGCGACGGTGATCGCGCTGCGGACCTGCCGCCGCAGCGGCCCGGCGCTGCTTGACGCCTCGCGCAGGGTCGCCGCCAGGCTGCCCGCCGTGCGGCTGCCCGAGCTCGCCGGCAGTACCGCCGCCACCGGATCCGATTCAGTTTCGCAACGAGACCACCGCTCGCTTATTCCGCTGCCCTCGGCCGACCTCGGGCAGGTGCGGATCATCACCGCGGCGAGCGTGCGCCAGGAGGCCGCGCTGATCGCCGACACGCTGCGCCGCGCTCACCTGATCGACCAGGTGCCCTGGTCGGGCATGGCGGTGCTGGTCAGGTCCGCGGTGCTGTCCGTCCCCGCGCTGCAGCGCGCCCTGTCAGGCGCCGGGATCCCTGTCGCGGTGGCGGGCGACGAGCTGCCGCTGAACGACGACCCGGGGACCAGGCCGCTGCTGCGGCTGATCGGCTGCGGGCTCGACACCCGGTCGCTCACCGAGGACGTCGCCGCCGAGCTGTTGACCGGCCCGCTCGGCGGCACCGACGCGCTCGGGCTGCGCCGCCTGCGCAGGCTGCTGCGGCAGCGCGACCCGGCGGGCGGCACGCCCGCCGGGCCCGCCGAGCCCGCCGATCCCGGGTCGGAGCCTGGCGCGCTGGCGGCCGCGCTGCTCGACCCCCGGCTGCTCTCGGCGGCCGGCTGGAGCCCCGGCCACGCCCTGAACGCAGCCCGCGGCGCCCTCCAGGCCGCGCGGCGGGTCGCCGAGCTGCTGACCGTGGCCAGGGCCACCGCGGCTGGCGGGACCGCGCAGGAGGTGCTCTGGGCAGTCTGGGACGCCAGCAGGCTGGCCGGCGAATGGGAGGCGGCCAGCGCCGCGGGCGGCACCCGGGGCGCCGTCGCGGACGCGGACCTCGACGCGGTGCTCGCCCTGTTCGATGCGGCCGCCAGGTTCGACGAGCGGATGCCGCCCGGCTCGATGCCGCTATTCCTGGACGGCCTGAGCGGCCAGGAGATTGCTGGCGAGACACTCGCCGAACGAGCCCAGCCCGGCGAGGCCGTCACGATCTGCACCGCGCACCGGGCTAAGGGCCTGGAGTGGGACCTCGTCGTGGTGGCTGGCGTGCAGGAAGGGATCTGGCCCGACCTGCGCCTGCGCGGGTCGCTGCTCGGGATGGACGAGCTCGTCGAGGCCGCCGACCGCGGGCTGCCCGCGATGCCGTCGGCGTCGGCGCGGGACGCCGCCGCGGCGGCGCTCACCTCGAAGCTGCTCGATGAGGAGCGCCGGCTGTTTTACGTCGCGGTCAGCCGCGCCAGGCGCGCTCTGGTGGTGACCGCGGTCGGCGGCGAGGACACCGAGGAGCGCCCGTCCAGGTTCCTGGCCGAGCTGGCCGGCGAGGACATCGAGATCGAGCAGGTGGCCGGCACCGGACGGCGCTGGCTCTCGCTCCCGGCGCTGACTGCCGACCTGCGCAAGCATGCCGCGGACCGCGGCCTTCCGCTGCCGGTGCGCCGGGCCGCCGCCGGGCAGCTGGCGCGGCTGGCGGCGGCCGGCGTGCCTGGCGCGAGCCCGGGTCAGTGGTACGCGCTCACCCAGTGGTCGGGTACCGGCCCGATCACCGACGGCGAGGTCCGGGTGTCCCCGTCGCAGGTGGACAAGTTCGTCACCTGCGGGCTGCGCTGGCTGCTCGAGTCCGCCGTGGGCGCAAGTCCGCCGTCTACCGCCGGCCACCTGGGGACCGTGATCCACGCCGCCGCGGCGCTGGTGGCCGAGGGCGCGGAGACCGCCGACATCGCCCGCCGGATCGACGAGATCTGGCACCAGCTCGACTTCGGCAGCCCCTGGTACAGCGCCAGGCAGCGGCACAGTGCCGACCAGATGGTCGGCCGGTTCCTCGACTGGCACCGGCAGAACAGGCGGGAGCTCGTGGCGGTGGAGCGCGCGCTGCGGGTGCGGATCGACGACGTCCTCATCGCCGGCCAGGTCGACCGGCTGGAGCGCGACGCCGACGGCAACGCGGTCGTGGTCGACCTGAAGACCGGGTCGAGCAAGCCGCCGGCCGCCGACATGGCGCGCAACCCGCAGCTCGGCGTCTACCAGCTCGCGGTGCTGCTCGGCGCGTTCGTCGAGCTCGGCGCGGCCGAGCCTGGCGGCGCCGAGCTCGTGCAGGTCGGCAAGGCGGCCGGGGCCAGAGGCGCCACCGTGCAGAGCCAGCCTGCACTGGCCGATGACCCCGATCCGCACTGGGCGCACACGCTGGTCAAGGAGGTGGCCGCGGCGATGGCCGGCCCGCAGTTCACCGCGACCGTGAACGACCGGTGCCGGCTCTGCCCGGCAGCGACGTGCTGCCCGGTGGACGAGCGGGGCGGCCAGGTGGGCCAGTGACCCGTGCGGTGAGCCGGGCGGTGCGCCCGTGAGCCAGCAGACGCTGTGGCCGGCCGAGCCGCCGCCCGGCCCGCACGGCGCGCCCCGGTTCAGCCCGGTGCAGCTCGCCAGGATGCTCGGCATTCCCGAGCCGACCGCCGAGCAGTCCGCCGTGATCAGCGCGCCGCTCGCGCCGCTCGCGGTGATCGCCGGGGCCGGCTCGGGGAAGAGCGAGACCATGGCCGCGCGCCTGGTCTGGCTGGTCGCGAACGGCTACGTCCGGCCAGAACGCGTGCTCGGCCTCACCTTCACGCGCAAGGCCGCCGCCGAGCTGGCCAGCCGGGTCCGTAGCCGGCTTGACGGGCTCCGCCGGGTGGGGCTGGTCGACCGGCTGGGAGCCGGGCAGCCTGATCGGCCGGAAGGGCAGCCGGGGGCTGCCGAGCTGGACGGTGACCCGGTGATCGCGACCTACCACTCCTACGCCGGGCGGCTGATCACCGACCACGCGCTGCGCGAGGCGATCGAGCCGACCGTGCGGCTGATCACCCCGGCCGTCGCCTGGCAGCTCGCGGCGCGGGCGGTCGGCGGCTACGACGGCCCGATGGACGCGGTGGAGTGGGCACCGGTCACGGTCACCGCAGCGGTGCTCGACGTGGCCGGCGAGCTCGCCGAGCACCTGCGCAGCCCCGGCGACGTGCTCGCCGCCGGCCAGTGGCTGGCCCGCCAGTACGAGCTGGTGCCGCCGGGCAAGCGGCGGCGGGCCGACGCCGCCCTGCGGGCGCAGCGGGTGCGCGAGCAGCTGCTGCCGCTGGTCCGCGCGTACGCGGCGGCCAAGGCCGAGCGCGAGGTGATCGACTATGGCGACCAGATGGCGATCGCGGCCAGGATCGCGCTCGCGCACCCCGAGGTCGGCGCGGTCGAGCGGGCCAGGTACCAGGTCGTGCTGCTCGATGAGTTCCAGGACAGCAGCCATGCGCAGCTCGAGCTGATGCGGGCGCTGTTCGGCGGGGGCCACCCGGTGACCGCGGTGGGCGATCCCTGCCAGTCGATCTACGGCTGGCGCGGCGCCAGCGCCGGCAACATGAAACGGTTCGCCGAGTACTTCCCGCCTGCGCCCGGCAGCGGGAGCCGGCGGCGCGCCGCAGGCGCGCCGCCGGACCAGGGCGCGCCGAGCCGCGCGCAGGTGCGGCAGCTCTCGGTGAGCTTCCGCAACACCGGCAGGGTGCTCGACGTCGCCGCCGACCTGCAGCGCGACCTGCGCGAGGCCGCCCCCGAGGTGCCGCGGCTGATCGCGCCGCCCGACCGGGCCGAGCGCGGCTCTGTGGTCTGCGCGCTGCTGCCGACCAGCGCGGACGAGGCTGAGTGGGTGGCCGGGCAGGTTGCCGCGCTGCTCGGGCTGCCCGCCGGCGTGGCGCCGGACGGGCTGCCGTGGCCCGACGGGCGGACCGACTCCGTGCGGCCGTCCGACATCGCGGTGCTGTGCCGCAAGCGAGCCCAGTTCGGCGCGCTGCGGACGGCGCTTGAGGCCGAGGGGATCCCGGTCGAGGTGGTCGGCCTCGGCGGCCTGCTGACCGTGCCCGAGATCGCCGACATCGTCGCCACGCTGCGGGTGCTGCACAGCCCGGCGGCCTCGGACTCGCTGGCCAGGATCCTGACCTCGCCGCGCTGGCGGGTCGGCCCGCAGGACCTGGTCGCGCTCGGCGGCCGGGCACGCGGGCTGGCCAGGGGCGACTCCGGTCCGCGCGCCGAAGCCGGGTCGGGCGGCGAGCCCGGCCCGGGCGGCGGGCCGGTCCCGGTCACCACGGGCGACGCCGGCGGGGCGGGCCGGGATGGCGCGGATGGTTCCGTTTCGGATGAGGATTTCCTGACTCGCGCGGTGGCAGACTTCACCGCAGAAACCGGCAGCCTGGTGGAGGCGCTCGATGACCTCGGAACGCCGGCCGCATACTCGCCGGAGGGGCATCCGCGGCTCACCGCGCTCGCGGCCGAGTTGCGCGCGCTGCGCAGGCACGCCGGGCGGCCGCTGCCCGAGCTTGTCACCGAGGTGGAGCGAGTGCTCGGCCTGGACATCGAGGTCGCCGTCCGGCCTGGTGCCGACCCGGCGGCGGCACGGGCCGACCTCGACGCGTTCGCCGATGCCGCCGCGGCGTTCGCCGGCGACGCGCAAGAGCCGACGCTCGGTGCGTTCCTCGCCTACCTGACCGCCGCGGAGACCGAGGAGTTCGGGCTGGAGGCCGGGCAGGTCAGCGACACCGACTCGGTCAAGCTGGCGACCGTGCACTCGGCCAAGGGCCTGCAGTGGCCCGCGGTGGTGGTGCCCGGGCTCGCGGCCGGGCCGCGGGCGCAGAACTTCCCGGCCAGGCCGCGGGTGGCGACGCGGTGGACCGAGAATCCGCGGCTGCTGCCGTTCTGGCTGCGCGGCGATGCGGCCGACCTGCCGGGACTGGCCAGCCTCGATCCTGACGCGCTGGCCGCGTTCAGCCTGGCGTGCGGCGATCGCAACCTGGCCGAGGAGCGCCGGCTGGCCTACGTGGCCGCGACCAGGGCCGCGTACTGGCTGGCCTGCACCGGCTACTGGTGGGGGGCGGGCAAGAGCCCGCTCGGGCCATCGGTCTTCCTGACCGAGGTCAGAGCCGCGTGCGAGGCGGGTGCCGGGCGGGTCGCCCTCTGGGCGGACGAGCCGGGCGAGGGAGCGGAGAACCCGGCACTGGCCCAGCCGCTGACGGCGTCCTGGCCGGTACCCGGCAGTGCCGCCGGGGCCAGGTACCAGGCGGTCAGAGAGGCCGGCGACCTGGTGCTCGCCGCCGCCGGCGCCGGGGTTGGCACGGGGGCGGGCGCTCGGGTGGGCGCCGGGGTGGGGAGTGCGGCGGACTCGTCTGGCGAGGCGATCCCCGACCGGTACGCCGGGTTGGTGGCCGGCTGGGCGGCCGACGCGGACCTGCTGCTCGCCGAGCGCGCCCGTCGTCGGCCCGACGGACCGGTGCCGGTCGAGCTGCCTCCGCGGATCGGCGTGTCCGCGCTGGTCACCATGGCCAGGGACCCGGCCGAGCTCGCCTCCCAGATCAGGCGGCCGATGCCGCGCCCGCCTGCGCCGCGGGCACAGCGCGGGACGGCGTTCCACCGGTGGCTCGAGGAGCGGTTCGGCCAGATCCGGCTGATCAACGCCGACGACCTCGCCGGGGCGGTAGACGCCGACTTGGTCGACGACGACGCGGACCTGGCCGGGCTGAAGGCCGGCTTCGACGCTGGCGAGTGGGGACGGCGCTGGCCGGTCGAGGTGGAGGTGCCGTTCGAGACCAGGGTTGGCGACCGGCTGGTCCGCGGTCGGATCGACGCGATCTTCGCCGACCCGGACGGCGGGTTCGACGTGGTGGACTGGAAGACCGGCCGGCCGCCGCGGCCCGGCGCCGAGCAGGCGGCCGTTGCCGTCCAGCTGGCGGCGTACCGGCTGGCCTGGGCGGCGCTGGCCGGGGTGCCGGTGGACTCGGTGCGGGCGGCGTTCTACTACGTGCGCGAGAACCGGACCGTGCGCCCGGCCGACCTGCTCGACGCGGCCGGCCTGGCCGCCCTGATCGAGTCAAGCACCGGCTGAGCCCGGTGCCCGCCGAGCTCGTAGCCCGGGCATGCGCGGGTCCCGGTGGCTTCCTGATCGTCACACATCGGAATCATGGGACCCGCGCCCGGCTTGCAGGGCGAACGGCAGCTCCGGAACCGCCCGCGGCTGCTCACGCGGAGCAGAGGTCAGTAGCTGAAGGTGGTCGCTGCCTCGTCGCCGATCCATTCCCAGAGCTGGACGCTTCCGGCCAGCTCGGCGTTGGGCAGCAGGGTGCTCTTGTCCAGGTGCTTGGCGTTGAAGCAGACCGGGCAGACCATGAACCGCCCGCCTGCCTTCTCATACCGGGTAAGCAGGTCCGGCAGGGGCGGGCAGCCGTCGCAGGCGACACCCGCGGCTACCCCTTCGAGGGCGAGCCGGACGGCTTCCTTGGCCTGGAAGATCAGGGTCGGCCGGCCCGATTCGGCGGCGCCGACCGCGACCAGGAACGCCACGGTCACTTTCTCCGGATCCTCCATGCCGGTGGTGAGACTAATCACTGCTTTTCCCGTCATTGCTTCCCTCCTTGTCAGGTGCGTGACGGCAGCTGGTCATGGCGGCCCCGGCGACAATGGCTCGCCTTCCTGGATGTGCTGCCGGTGACCATAGCCAGGCCCCTCACGGAACTTAGCACGATCGTTCGCGCTAAGTCGGACAGTACGGCCGGTCGTGCTATCTTGTCAAGATGACGGAGGGCGCCACGAGTCAGCGCACCCGGGCGCGGCAGCCCCGCGCGGACGGGGAACGCACCCGGGCCGCGATCTTGCGCGCGGCCGCGTCGCTGGCCACCGTGGACGGTCTGGAGGGTCTGTCGATCGGGAACCTGGCCGCGGCGATCGGCATGAGCAAGAGCGGCCTGTACGCGCACTTCGGCTCCAAGCAGGAACTCCAGCTGGCCACCGTGCAAGAGGCGGGGCGGATCTTCGCCGGCGAAGTCGTCGAGCCCGCCCTGGCCGCCCCGGCCGGGCTGGCCCAGCTCGCGGCGGTGTGCGAGGCATTCTTCGAGCACCTGCAGCGGCGCACCTTCCCCGGCGGGTGCTTCTTCGCTGGCGCCGCCTTGGAAGTGGGCACCCGTCCCGGCCCGGTCAAGGAGGCGGTCGCCGCGTTCCAGTCCGGGTTCGTGGACCTGATCAAGGGCTTCGCGGCCACCGCTATCGAGCTGGGGGAACTCCCCGCCGGTGAGGACCCTCAGCGGCTCGCGTTCGAGCTGAACGGGATCATCCTGGCCACCGACACCAACTTCGTACTCCACGACGATCCCGCCGTCTTGGACCTGGCCCGCCAGGTCGTGCGCCGCAGGCTCGGCCTGGACGGCAGCTGACACGCCGCCGGACAGCCCCCGGTTTTCCGGCTCGATCGTTACCGCTCGTGGATCCCGGGCAGCCTGCCGCTGGTCGCGACACGCCCGGGCGATGTGCTGACGCCGCGTACGCCAGGCGGATCAGCGCAGCCGGTGCGGGGTATCACCAGCGGACTGGCTGATCAGCGCGGCGGCCGGCGATTTCGCTGCGGGCCAACGGGACGCGGTCGCGGTCATCGAGCGGCGCCCGGGTCGGCTTCGGGGCGGTCGGGGCGGTCGGGGCGGACCCAGACGTCGCGCTCGTGCATGAGCTCGATCTGGCGGTCTATCACCTCGCGGCGGTACTCCTCGTGGCCGTAGGGCGGGCGGTCGAGGTAGAGGTTCTTCGGGTAGATCGGGTTCTCGTAGATGATCTGGTACTGCTCCGTGGTGAGGTCCTTGATCCAGTTGTCCCACTGTGCGTTCGCGCGGAACCTGCGCAGCGCCTCGATGTCGACCGTTCCGGCCACCCAGGACGAGCCGGCGCTGTAGTCATGGCGGCCGACGATCTGGCCGCGGTAGTCGACCACCACCGAGCCGCCGCCGAACGTGTCGATCGGGGTGTCCGAGTCGGTGTGCAGGTAATAGGTTCCGACATTGCAGGCGATCAGGTACATGTTGTTGTCAAGCGCCCTGGCCCGGTTCTGGATCTCGAACAGTCCGTTGCCGACGTGCGGGTGCGGGTACGGGCCGCGGTAGACCACCTCGGCGCCGTTCATGGCCAGGCCCCTGGCGTTCTCCGGATAGGAGCCCTCGTTGGCCATCAGGAAGCCGAGCCTGCCGATCTCGGTGTCGGCGACCGGGTAGAAGGCGTCCAGGTTCCTGCCGTACAGCTCGATCCACTTGTCCCAGACATTGTGCGGCGTCACCGAATGCTCGACCGGCAGCAGGGGCACGACCTTGTGATGGCGCAGGATCACCTCGCCGTCGGGGCTGAGGATGAAGCCCACGTTGAAGAACCGGCCGGGGAACTCCGGGTGCCTGGCCTTGGCCTGCGCCATCAGGTAGGCGTTCCACTGCCTGGCCAGGCCGCCGAGATATTCGGTCTCCGGGCCAGGGACGTCGATCGCGCACTCGCGAGCGAAGTCTTCGTGGTCGAGGTCGAGTACCTCGTCATTGAAGCCCTGCAGCGCGCCCTCGGGGATCGCGATCAGCCGCACCGGCAGGTCCAGGCTGGACAGCCAGGACGCCGCCTTGATCAGGTGCGACAGGTGCTCGAGATTGGTCGCGATCTCCTCGCGTCGGCGGATCCCCCGCATGGTCGGCACAAGTCCGAGCGCCTGGTATGGCTCGATCATGATTCTTTCTCCGATCCCTCTGCCGTTGCCCGGCCGCTTCCCTGGCCGCCTCTCGGGCCGTTCCCCGGCCGATTACCGGCCCGCTCTCGCCGCGGTCACAGTCCTTGTCCTACCTGTGTTCTACCGCCGGGCTCCAACCGCTGCCGGCACTTTGGCCGGCGCCCGCGAGGTCGGACCGGAGAGTGCCCGGAGGCGAGCGGCAGGCCGCAGTCTGAGCGCTTGCACACGGTTGCGATCGCAGGCTCCGCGCCGCGATACTGAGCCCACCGCGCGAGCCAGCCCGCGTCACTACGTGGGCACGACACCCGCGCACGGGAAGGCAGGCGAGCCCATGAGCATTCTCGGCACCCGGGTGGTCCGGACCGAAGACCCGCGGCTGCTGACGGCGGGCGGCACCTACGTGGACGACGTGAAGGCGCCCGAGCTGCAGGGCGCGGCGCGGGTCACGTTCGTGCGCAGCCCGATCGCCCACGCGCTGATCACCGGCATCGACGCCAGCGCGGCGCTGGCGGCGCCCGGCGTCATCGCGGTGCTGACCGTGGCCGACCTGACCGACCTGCCGGCGCCGCCACCGCCGCCCGAAGAGGGCGCCGACGATGCCGGTGCCGGTGCCGAGGGCGCTCCGCTGCCACTCGGCGGGCACTGGTCGGAGCCGCTGTTCGCGGTGGACCGGGTCCGCTACGTCGGCGAGGTCGTCGCGATGGTGCTCACCGATGACCGCTACCAGGGCGAGGACGCGGCCGAGCTGGTGAGCGTGGACTACGAGCCGCTTCCCGCCGTGGTGGGCTTCGACGCGGCGCTGGCCGACGAGACGCTGCTGTTCCCGCCGGCGGGCAGCAACGTGGCGGTGACCTCGGGCATCCCGGCGGACGACGCGGCCTTCGCCGACTGCGAGGTCGTGGTCGAGCACACGCTGGTGAACCAGCGGCTCGCGCCCGTGCCGCTCGAGGGCCGGGCCGCGGCCGCGGCCTGGAAGGACGGCAGGCTGACCGTCTGGGTCAGCACCCAGAACGCGCAGCTCGGCCGGTTCATCCTGGCCGGCCTGCTCGGCCTTGACCCGGCGGCCATCCGGGTGATCGCCCCGGACGTCGGCGGCGGCTTCGGCGCCAAGATCGCGCTTGACCGGGATGCGCTGCTCGTCGCCTGGGCCGCTAAGCACACCGGCCGCCCGGTGCGGTGGGCCGAGACGCGCAGCGAGAACCTGGTCGGCATGACGCACGGCCGGGCGCAGCGGCACATCGTCAAGATCGGCGGCAACAGGGACGGCCGGATCCTGGCCTACCGGCTCGACATCGTGCAGGACACCGGCGCCTATCCCCGGATGGGCGGCTTCCTGCCGTTCCTCACCGGCCTGATGGCGGCCGGCCCGTACGACATCGCGCACGTGTCGACCGGGCGCCAGGTGGTGGTGACCAACACTACGCCGATCTCCGCCTACCGCGGCGCCGGGCGGCCCGAGGCGACCGCGGCGATCGAGCGGGCCGTTGACCTGTTCGCCGCCGAGATCGGCATGGACCCCTCCGAGGTCCGCAGGATCAACCTGGTGCCGCCGGACAAGTTCCCGTTCAGCTCGCCGTGCGGCCCGGTGTACGACACCGGCGAGTACGTCGCCGCCCTGGACAAGGTGCTGGCCGGGGCGGGCTACTCCGAGCTGCGGGCCGAACAGGCAAGGCGCCGCGAGCGCGGCGACCTGGTGCAGCTCGGCATCGGCCTGTCGAGCTATGTGGAGATCACTGCCGCAGACGCCAACGGCGGCGAGACCGCCCAGCTCATCGTCCACCCGGACGGTACGGCCACGGTCTACACCGGCAGCTCGGCTCACGGCCAGGGCCATCACACCGCGTGGGCGATGCTGGTCGAGAACGAGCTGGGCATCGACATGGCGAAGGTCACCGTCGTGCACGGTGACACCGACCTGATCCCGATGGGCGTGGGCACCTACGCGTCCCGCTCGCTCCAGCTCGGCGGGATCGCCGTGCACAAGGCGGCCGTCGAGGTGAAGGAACAGGCCCGCCGGGTGGCCGCCGAGATGCTCGAAGCC
Organism: Streptosporangiaceae bacterium; assembly: GCA_035517035.1. Taxonomy (GTDB): domain Bacteria; phylum Actinomycetota; class Actinomycetes; order Streptosporangiales; family Streptosporangiaceae; genus Chersky-822. The sequence continues at coordinate 13,678 of DATIZP010000055.1, forward strand.
AGCGAGGCCGACCTGGAGCTCGACACCGAGCGCGGAGCGTGGCAGGTGCGCGGCGACCCCGCGTCCAGCCGGACCTGGGGTGAGGTGGCCGGTCACGCGGGCGACGCTGGCCTGACCGCGTCGGTGAACTACACCGAGGGCCAGCCCACGTTCCCGTTCGGCAGTCATGTCGCGGTCGCCGAGGTGGACACCGAGACCGGAAAGGCCAGGCTGGTCAGGCATGTGACCGTCGACGACGCAGGCACCGTGCTGAACCCGGTGCTCGCCGAGGGCCAGCGGCACGGCGGCATCGCCCAGGGCGTCGCGCAGGCCCTGCTCGAGGAGATGATCTACGACGCCGACGGCAACCCGGTGACCGGCACGCTGGTGGACTACGCGATCGTGACCGCCGCCGAGCTGCCCAGCTTCGAGCTGCTGACCAGCGAGACGCCGGCCACCATCAACCCGCTCGGGTTCAAGGGCATCGGCGAGGCGGGCACCATCGGAGCCACGCCGGCCACCCAGAACGCCGTCATCGACGCGGTCAGCCACCTCGGCGTCCGCCACATCGACATGCCGCTCACCCCGGCCAGGGTCTGGGCCGCGATCAGCGAAGCGAGGGAGGGCCGGTGAAGGTCACAGTGACGGTGAACGGCAGCGAGGTCGCCGCCGACATGCCCGACCGCACGCTGCTCGTCCACTTCGTGCGCGACGTGGCCGGGCTGACCGGGACCAACGTGGGCTGCGACACGAGCTCCTGCGGCGCGTGCACCGTGCTGCTCGACGGGCGCTCGGTGAAGTCGTGCACCGTGCTCGCCGCGCAGGCCGACGGCCGCGAGGTGGTGACGGTCGAGGGGCTGGCCGACGGCGCCGGGGAGATGCACCCGGTGCAGGCCGCGTTCCGCGCCGAGCACGCGCTGCAGTGCGGGTTCTGCACGCCGGGCATGGTCATGGCGAGCGTCTCGCTGCTCGCCGAGAACCCGGCGCCCACCGAGGACGAGGTGCGGTCCGCGCTCGAGGGCAACCTGTGCCGGTGCACCGGATACCACAACATCGTCAGGGCCGTGCTCGCCGCGGCCGCCGACCGCCAGGCCGCGTCCGGGTCGTGACGGGAACCGAAAGGCAGCTCAGGTGATCCCCTCGCTCTTTACCTACCAGCGTGCCTCGTCGGCCGACGAGGCCGTGCAGCTTGCCGCCGACGGCGGCGAGGACGCGAAGTTCCTGGCCGGCGGTCACTCGCTGCTTCCGCTGATGAAGCTCCGCCTCGCCGCGCCTGAGATCCTGATCGACGTCAGCCGCCTGACCGACCTCAGCTACGTCAGGGCGGACGGCGACCGCATCGCCGTGGGCGCGCTGAGCAGCCACGACAGCCTCGCGCGGTCCGAGCTGCTGGCCAGCGAGCTGCCCCTGCTCGCGCACGCCGCCGGCCAGGTGGGCGACCCCCAGGTCAGGCACTGCGGCACGATCGGCGGCTCGCTGGCGCACGCCGACCCGGCAGCCGATCTGCCCGCGGTCGTGCTGGCGCTGGACGCGACGCTCGTGGCGCGCGGGCCGTCGGGCAGCCGCGAGATCCCCGCCGGGGAGTTCTTCGCCGGCCTGCTTGAGACCTCGCTGCAGCCCGGCGAGCTGCTGACCGAGATCCGCATCCCGAGGCCCGCCTCGCCTGGCTGGTCGTTCCAGAAGTTCACCAAGCGGGCGATCGACTGGGCCATCGTCGGCGTCGCCGTCCAGGGCGGCAACGTCGCCCTGGTGAACATGGGCTCCACGCCGGTGCGGGCCGACGCGGTCGAGCGGGCGCTCGCCTCAGGGGCCAGCCCGCGCGACGCCGCAGCGCACGCCGCGGAGGGCACAAGCGCGCCCGAGGACATCAACGGCCCGCGGGCCTACCGCGAGCACCTGGCCCGTGTCCTGGTGGCGCGGGCGCTCGAGGAGTCGGCGTCCCGCGGCGGCTGACGGCGCGGACTCACCGGACGATCTCAACCAGCAGGATCCAGGCGTTCACGATCGCTCCGGCGAGGGCGAGCACGACCTCGGCGACCAGCCAGTAGAGCCCGCCCCCGCCCCCGGCGAGGACGCTGATCCCGGCGGCGATCATCGGCACCGTCCCCGCCGTGATCACCAGGATCGGGACGAGGGTCCAAATCAGCGGGTCGTCCGCATCGCGCGGCAGGCCGAGCCGCCGTGGCAGCATGAGTCCGGCCAGAACAAGCCCGAGCCCGAGAATCTCGGCGCCGAGCGCGGTCCTGCCCTGCCCGGGCACCAGCACGAAGATCGATACCAGCAGCAGCCCCACCAGCACCGACAGGGTCTCGGCCGCCCTGGTCGGCAGGGTGCGGAACTCGAGTATCCGGCTCAGGTTGAGCGAGACGGCCACGAAGAGCAGGCCGGTGAGGGCCGCCGCGGCGCCGGCGATCGCGACGAAGAGGTCGTGCCAGGGCGCCGGGTCCAAGGCTGTCATGGCACAAGACTGGCACGCGGCCCGGTCGAATAGGTCTAGAGTGCCCTTACCGATCACTGGCCACAGTCGTCACACGGGACTTCGCGCGGCTGACCTGCCAGCAAGCCGAGCCGACGACGAGGTGGTACTCCCATGGACGGCAGCGTCAGGGCTTACATCGACGCGCATGCCGGAGGGTTCTTCGCCGCGCTCAGGGAATGGCTCGCCATCCCGTCGATCTCGGCCGACCCGGCAAGGGCGCACGACGTGCTCCGGTCGGCGCAATGGCTGGCCGGCCACCTGCGGGGGGCGGGGTTCCCGGTGGCCGAGGTTTGGGAGACCGGGACACCAGCGAGCCCGGGCATGCCCGCCGTGTTCGCGCACTGGCCGGCCGCCGACCAGGCCGCGCCCACCGTGCTCGTCTACGGCCACCACGACGTCCAGCCGGTCGAACCGCTCGACGAATGGGACTCGCCGCCGTTCGCCCCGGTCGAGCGGGACGGGCTGCTGCTCGGCCGCGGCGCCTCGGACGACAAGGGCCAGGTGCTGTTCCACGCCCTCGGCCTCGGCGCCTGGCTGGCCGCCAACGGCGCCGCCGCGCCGTCGGTCTCACTGAAGCTGATCGTGGAGGGCGAGGAGGAGTCGGGCTCGCCGCACTTCGCCGACCTGCTACGGCGCGAGCGGGAACGGCTGGCCTGCGACGTCATCGTGATCTCGGACACCACCATGTGGGCCGCGGACGTGCCGTCGATGTGCACCGGCATGCGCGGCGTCGTCGACGCCCAGATCGACGTCTACGGCCCGGAGCGCGACCTGCACTCGGGCTCGTTCGGCGGCGCGGTGCCCAACCCGCTGCACGTGCTGTCCGGGTTGCTTGCCGGGCTGCACGATGAGGGCGGCCGGGTGACGCTGCCCGGCTTCTACGACAAGGTCGTGGCGCTCACGTCGGCCGAGCGCGACCTGTTCGCCAGGCTGCCGTTCGACGAGAAGGCGTGGCTGGCCACGGCGGGCAACAGCGGCGCGGCGACCGGCGAGGCCGGATTCAGCACGATCGAGCGGATCTGGGCGCGTCCGACCGCCGAGATCAACGGCATGTGGGGTGGCCACACCGGTCCGGGCGGCAAGACGATCATCCCGCGCGAGGCGCACGCCAAGCTCTCGTTCAGGCTGGTCGCCAACCAGGAACCTGCCGAGGTGGCCGGAATGCTCCGTGACTACCTTGCGCAACGCAAGCCAGTCGGGGTCGATGTCGTCGTCACCGCGGAGGGTCCCGGGGTCCGTCCTTCGTTCTCGCCCATCGACTCACCGGCGGTCGCGGCCGGCCGGCGGGCGATGGAACGCGCCTTCGGCACCGAGGTCCTGTTCACCCGCGAAGGCGGCAGCGGACCCGAGGCCGACCTGGCCGAGATCCTTGCCGCGCCGCTGGTGTTCATCGCGGTCGGCCTGGACGAGGACCAGATCCACGCGCCCAACGAGCGGGTCGATATGGGCCTGCTGCTCAAGGGCGCCGAGGTCGCCGCGTACCTGCTTGACGAGCTCGCCGCCCTGGGCTGATCCGGCGCAGGCCTGCGCGGCACGCAGGTGCCTGCCGGATCGGGCCCTGCGTATTCTGAGTCCGTGGCAGGCCCCCTGATTTCTGCTTCCGGCGGGATCGCGCTGACCAGGCACGAGGTGGAGCGGTCCACGGCGCGGCGCACCGATGACGGGTGGCTGGCCCGCGCCTGGGCCGACCCGCGCACCCGGGTCCTGGTGATCGAGGACGGGCAGGCCCTGGCCAGGATCGGAGACGGTGCCGCCGAGCTGGCGTTCGTCTCCCCGGCGGCCGCACCGGATGGCACCAGGTTCCTGCTGGGGGTCGATGCCGACGAGGTCGCCTACTTCGGCGTAGCCGGTCCGCTGCCCGATCCCGCCGGCGACCCCGACCTACGCCGAGCCGGGCTGCGCGAGACCGGAACCCTGCTCTGCGATCGGGACGCCGGCCTGCTGACCCATGCCGTCGCGCTGGCCAACTGGCACGCGGTGGCCGGCCACTGCTCGCGCTGCGGATCGCCGACCGCGCCGGCCATGGCCGGGCACTCCCGCCGGTGCACCAAGGACGGCAGCGAGCACTTCCCGCGCTGTGACCCGGCCGTCATCATGCTGGTCACCGACCCAGACGACCGGTGCCTGCTGGCACGGAACGCGCAGTGGCCGAAGGGCCGAGTCTCCGTCCTTGCCGGGTTCGTCGAGCCGGGGGAGTCGGCCGAGCAGGCCGTGGCCCGCGAGGTGCACGAGGAGACCGGCGTGATCGTCGGCGCGGTCAGCTACGCGGGCAGCCAGCCGTGGCCGATGCCGCACAGCCTGATGCTCGGCTTCCGGGCCGAGGCGACCGGCACGGTGATCAGCGTGGACGCCGACGAGATCGCCGAGGCCCGCTGGTACAGCCGGGACGACCTGCGCGAGGCGATCGAAACCGGCGAGCTTGCGATGCCGCCGTCGCTGTCCATCTCCAGGTGGCTGATCGAGACCTGGTACGGATCGGAGCTACCGAGGCGGTCAAGGCCGCGGCCAGCCTGACCGCAGTCGCGCGGTTCGGTAGCCCGCTGCCAGGGCAGCGCCTACCGCAGCAGCAGCCGCGCCGCGAGCTCGAGCTGGTCGGCGACGTCGTCGGCCGAGGCCCGGCGGGTGACCCACGCGACCAGGTTGGACAGCCAGACGTCGCCGATCACCCGGGCGATCGCGCGCTCGTCGGCGGTCGGCTCGCCGGGGTGCATGGCGTCGGTGAGCATCTGCTCCATCAGCGCGGCCACGGCGTTGACCTCGCTGGACGCGCTCGGGTCGGCGAACATGAACGCCCGGGTGATCGCTTCGGTCAGCTGCGGGTCGCGCTGCATATTCCCGGTCACCTGGTGCAGCACGTAGACCACGCGGTCGGCCGAGCTCTGGCCGGGGTTGGGCCGCCGATTCAGCTTCTCCCTGGTCCGCTCGAACTCCCTGACCAGCCCGGAGACGAGCAGGTGGATCTTGGAGGGGAAGTACCGGTACAAGGTGCCGAGCGCGACGTCGGCGCGCTCGGCGACCTCGCGCATCTGCACCGCGTCGTACCCACCGCGAGATGCCAGTGCCAGCGTGGCGTCGAGTATCCGCCTGCGGCGCTCGCGCTGCGCCGCCGAGCCGAGCTCGCTCTCGCTTGGCCCGCTCGTCGCTGTCACTGTCGCCGTCGGCACGTGCGACGGCTTCCCAGGTGGCATCGTTGCCTCTCGTCGGTGCACCGTCCGGTAGCCGTAGGTAGTGTAACGTGTTCTAATTTTGTCTGCGCCTGACCAGCGTGACGAGCGGGAGGAAGAGTGCCGATCGCGCAGTCGCCCGAGCAGCTTGCGCTGGCCGAGTCGGTCGGTCAGTGGGCCAAGCGCGCGGGCACGATCGCCGCGGTGCGAGGTCTGGAGAAGGGCGGTCCGCGCTCGGCCGAGCACTGGGCCGGCCACTGGGCCAGCCTGGCGGAGCTTGGCATCTTCGCGATCGGCGTGCCCGAGGACTGCGGCGGCTCCGGGGGCACCGCAGCCGATGTCGCCGTGGTCGCCGAGCAGCTAGCCGCGGCGCTGGTGCCCGGCCCGGTCATGCCGACGCTGCTGGCCGCACTGGTCCTTGCCGAGACGGCGCGCTCCGCGGCGCCCGGCGGGTCGGCGGCGCAGGCACTGCTGCCGCGGGTCGCGTCCGGGGCGGCCGCGGTGGCCGTGGCCATGTCGGCGAGCGGTCTCACCGGGGTCGTGCCGTCCGGCGGCGGCCTGCGGGTATCCGGCACGGCCCGCCTGGTTCCCGGCGCCGGCGCCGCGCCCTACCTGCTGCTCGGCGCTGCCACCGAAGTCGGCGAGACCTGGTTCCTGGCCGAGCCTGCCCGGCCCGGGGTGCATCTCGCCCGCCGCACCCCGGTCGACTTCTCGCGGCCGCTGGCCGACGTGACGCTCGACGAGGTTCTGATCGAGCCCGACCGGGTGCTCGGCGGGCTGCGGGACGGGCTGGTCGTCGACCTCGCGGCGACGCTGGCCGCCGCCGAGGCCTCGGGCGTCGCGGCGTGGTGCTGCCAGACCGCCGCCGAGCACGCCCGCACGAGGCAGCAGTTCGGCCGCCCGATCGGGTCGTTCCAGGCCGTCAAGCACCTGTGCGCGTTCATGCTCTGCCGGTCCGAGCTGACCACGGCGGCAGCCTGGGACGCCGCCCGCGCGGTCGGCGAGTCACCGGACGAGCACCCGCTGGCCGCCGCGGCCGCCGCCGTGCTCGCGCTCGACGCGGCGGTGGACAACGCCAAGGACTGCATCCAGGTGCTCGGCGGGATCGGGTTCACCTGGGCACACGACGCGCACCTGTACCTGCGCCGGGCCGTGTCGCTGCGCACCCTGCTCGGCGGCAGTTCCTCGTGGCGGGCCAGGGCGGCCGAACTGGCGCTCGAGGGTATGCGACGGCACCCGTTCGACGACGCGGGATCTTTGGACGACGGCGAGCCCGCCGACGCGGGCGACATACGCTCGGCGGCGCGGCTCGTCGCCAGCGCGGTGTCCGCGATGCCGCCCGGCGACCGCCGCGGCGGCCTGGCGGAGGTCGGGTACGTGGCGCCCGCCTGGCCGCCGCCTTACGGCGTGTCGGCCAGCCCCGCCGCCCAGCTGATCATCGACGAGGAGCTGGCCAGGGCCGGGCTGGCCAGGCCGGACATCGGGATCGGCGGCTGGGCCATTCCGGCGATCCTGGCGCACGGCAGCACCGATCAGCTGGCTAGGTTCGCCGGGCCGACGCTGCGCGGCGAGATCACCTGGTGCCAGCTGTTCAGCGAGCCTGAGGCGGGCTCTGACCTGGCGTCGCTGCGCACCAGGGCGGTCCGGGTGGACGGCGACGGGCAGCGGGATGCGGGCTGGAAGCTGACCGGGCAGAAGGTCTGGACCTCACTGGCCGGCCAGGCCGACTGGGCCATCTGCCTGGCCAGGACCGACCCGGCCGCGCCCAAGCACAAGGGCATCACGTTCTTCATAGTCTCGATGCACGACCCGGGCATCGAGGTCAGGCCGCTGCGCGAGATCACCGGGCTGACCATGTTCAACGAGGTCTTCCTTGACGACGTGTTCGTGCCCGACGCCCTTGTGGTCGGCGAGCCCGGGGAGGGCTGGCGGGTGGCTCGCACCACGCTGGCCACCGAGCGGGTCGCGATGGTCCGCGGTGCCGGGCTGAGCGAGGACGTCGAGGCGCTGCTGACCGCGGTCCGCCAGGGCCCGATCGCCAACCCGATGGTCATCGACCAGATCGGGCTGCGGCTGGCGGAGGGACTCGCGCTTGCGGTGATGGACGACAGGATCGCCGCCGCGGTCGCCCGCGGCGGCGAGGCCGGCATGATGGCGGCGGTGCGCAAGCTGCTCGGGGTGGCGCATCGCCAGTCGGTCGCTGAGACCGCGCTGACCCTGTGCGGGGTCGAGGGCGCCGCGTCCGACGGCAACGCGGCCGGACAGGTGCACGAGTTCCTGCTGGTCCGGTGCCTGAGCATCGCCGGCGGCACCAGCCAGATCCTGCTGTCGCTGGTCGCCGAGCGGATGCTCGGGCTGCCCAGGGACGAGGCCCGCTGATGGACTTCGAGCTCAGCGAGACCCAGCAGGTGATCGCGGAGTCCGCCGCCACGGTGCTGGCAGGCACGGTGTCGGCGAGCACGGGCCACAACGAGCCGGGTTCGGACGCGGCGTGGCGCCCGGCCTGGCAGGCGCTGGCCAAGGCCGGCCTGCTCGCGCTTGCGCTGCCAGGCGCGATGGGCGGCGACGATCTCGGGGTGCTCGATGTGGCCGTGCTGCTCACCGAGGCAGGCCGGGCGGCCGCCGCCGTTCCCGCGCTCGCCACACTCATGCTCGGAGTGCTTCCCGCCGTCCGCTGGGGCAGCCGGGACCTGGCCGAACGCCTGCTCGCCGGGGTTGGCTCCGGCGAGGTGGTCCTGACCGCCGGGGTGCGCGAGCGCTCCGGCGGCCTGCCTGCCCGGCCGGCCACAACGACGGACCCTGATCTGTGCACGGTCACCGGCACCAAGGTCGGCGTGCCGTACGCCGACGATGCCGACTGGATCCTGGTTCCCGCCTCGGTGCAGGGCAGCGGGCGGGCCGTCGTGGTCGTCGCGCGGGCCGCGGCCGGGGTCAGCGTCCAGCCCGGGCCCACGTCGGGCACCGGGCCGGAGTGCACGGTCAGGCTCGACGCCGCGCCGGTGGCCGGCGTGCTGGGGGTCGGCGACGGCCAGGCGGACGCGGCCGTGACTGACCTGTACCAGCTGGCGACGGCCGGCGCGGCGGCGACGGCGGACGGCGCAGTGAGCGGCGCGCTCGACCTCACCGCCAGGTACGTGGCCAGCCGCGAGCAGTTCGGCCGCCCGCTCGCGACGTTCCAGGCGGTGGCCGGGGAGGCCGCCGACGTCTATATCGCCGCGAGGACGCTGCACCTGGCCGCGCTCTCGGCCTGCTGGCGGCTCTCGGTCGGCCTGGACGCCGCGCAGGACTGCGACGTGGCGGCGTACTGGCTGGCCAGCGAGGCACCGGCGGCGCTGCGTACCTGCCATCAGCTGCACGGCGGGATCGGCGTAGACGTCAGCTACCCGCTGCACAGGTACTCGGCCATGGTCACCGACCTGGCCAGGTTCGTCGGCGGCGCCGACTACCGGCTTGACGTGCTGGCGGGCGCCGTTGGCGCCTGCCAGCCTGAGGGGCGGGCGCCATGCTGATCGAGCTGACCGACGCGCAGCGGGCGCTGCGGGACGAGCTCCGCGCCTACTTCGCCGGGCTGATCGGCCCGGCCGAGCGGGCCGCGATGCTGACCGACCGGCACGGCGGCGCCTACCAGGGGCTGATCCGCCGGATGGGCAGCGACGGCTGGCTCGGCGTCGGCTGGCCCGTGCAGTACGGCGGGCGCGGGTTCGGCCAGGTGGAGCAGCAGATCTTCGCCAGCGAGGCGGCCAGGGCCGACGTGCCGCTGCCCGCGGTGACGCTGCAGACCGTCGGCCCGACGCTGCAGGAGTACGGCACGGCCGAGCAGAAGGCCATGTTCCTGCCGAGGATCCTGGCCGGCGAGGTGCACTTTGCGATCGGCTACACCGAGCCGGGGGCCGGGACCGACCTGGCGTCCCTGACCACCAGGGCGGTCAGGGACGGCGACAGCTATATCGTCAACGGCCAGAAGATCTTCACCACCGGCGCGCATGACGCCGACTACATCTGGCTGGCCTGCCGCACCGATCCGAACGCGGCCAAGCACAAGGGGATCTCGATTCTGATCGTGGACACCACCGATCCCGGGTTCTCCTGGACGCCGATTATCACCTGCGACGGCGCCCACCATGTCAACGCCACCTACTACTCCGATGTGCGGGTGCCGGTCACCATGCGGGTGGGCCCGGAGAACCAGGGCTGGCGGCTGGTCACCACCCAGCTCAACCACGAGCGGGTGATGCTAGGCCCGGCGGGCAGGCTCGGCGCGCTGCACGACCGGGTCAGGGACTGGGCGCTGGCGCAGCGGGGACCTGACGGCCAGCCGGTCGCCACACAGCACGACGTGCGCCGGGCACTGGCCGAGGTCGCGGCCAGCCTGCGGGTCAACGAGCTGCTGAACTGGCAGGTCGCGGTCGCCGAGACGGTGCAGGTGGCCGACGCGTCGGCCACCAAGGTGTTCGCCTCCGAGCGGATCCAGCGGCTCGGCCAGCTGCTCATTGACGTGGTCGGCAGGCACGGCGACCCGGCCGACGCGGCCACCGCCGAGCTGATGCGGTGGCTGGACGTGCAGCACAAGCGCAACCTGGTGCTGACCTTCGGCGGTGGCGTGAACGAGGTCCAGCGCGAGCTGATCGCGACCGCCGGGCTGAAGCTGCCGAGGGTGCCGCGCTGACGTCGCGGCCCGGGCCGGGCGCGGTGGATGGCACGGCAGGATGACGGACGGGAGAGAGATGGCGACAGACGTCGCTGCCGAGACCGCGGCGCGGATCCGCGCCGCGGCTGACCGGATCATGGCGCTCGGCGAGAGCGCGCCGCGAGCCGCGCGCGACCCGGTGAACCTGCCCATCGTCGAGAACTGGCTGGAAGCGATCGGCGACGCCAACCCGGTCTACACCGACCAGGAGCTCGCGGTCGCTTCGGTGCACGGCGGGCTGGTCGCGCCGCCGGGCATGGCCCAGGTCTGGACCATGCCCGGCCTGCGCGGGGAGCGCGGCGCCGAAGACCCGATGAGCCAGATCGTGTCGGTGCTCGAGGAGGCAGGCTACACCTCGGTCGTCGCCACCAACTCCGACCATGTCTTCCACCGGTACCTGCGTTACGGCGAGCGCCTGACGATCACGCTCAGCCTCGTCGGCCTGATCGGGCCCAAGCGCACGACGCTCGGCGAGGGCTGGTTCTTCACCACCCGCCACACCTGGTACAGCGGCGAGGAGATCGTCGCCACCATGGACTTCAGGATCCTGAAGTTCCGCCCCCCACCCGCACAGCCCGCCCCGCCACCTCCACCCGCCCCCGCCAGTTGGGGCGGGGGGTCGGCCGCCGCCGTGGTGATGCGGCCGGTGGTTTCGGCGGACACGGCGTTCTTCTGGGACGGGATGGCGGCCGGGGAGCTGCGGATCCAGCGGTGCGAGGACTGCGGGGCGCTGCGCCACCCGCCCGGCCCGATGTGCATGGCCTGCGGGTCGCCGCGGCCCGGCTACGCGGTGGCGGCCGGGACCGGCACGGTCTTCAGCTACGTCGTGCACCATCACCCGCCCGTGCCGGGAAAGCGGCTGCCGCTGGTGATCGCCCTGGTCGAGCTCGACGAGGGGGTGCGAGTGCTCGGCGAGATGACCGGCGTCAGCCCCGACCAGGTGAGTGTCGGGATGGCGGTGCGGGTCGAGTTCCTGCGAATCGACGACGAGCTTGTGCTGCCCGCGTGGCGGCCCGCTGCCTGCGTCAGGGCCGGCGGGCCGGACGCCGGCATGCTGCCCGAGATGGTGGTGGAGGTCACCCCGACATTCGTAGTGGCGAGCGCGCTGGCGACCCGCGACTTCACCCCGGTGCACCACGACAGGGACCTGGCCGTGGCCAACGGCAGCAGGGACATCTTCGTGAACATCCTGACCGATACCGGCCTCGTGCAGCGATTCGTGACGCAATGGGCCGGGCCACAGGCCCTGCTCCGCGCCACCTCGCTGCGCCTGGGCGTGCCGTGCTACGCGGGCGACCGGCTGACGTTTTCCGGACAGGTCACCGAGCACACCGAGCTCGCCGACGCCGACCGGTACCAGGTGCAGGTCACCGGCCGGTGCGGCCTCGGCGACCACGTGATCGCCACCGCGCTTGTCGACGTTCTCCGGGGGCCGGCATGACCGGGTCCGCCGCGATCGCGGGGATCGGGGCCACCGAGTTCTCCAAGGACTCGGGTCGCAGCGAGCTCAGGCTCGCGGTCGAGGCGGTCAAAGCCGCCCTGGACGACGCCGGCCTGCGACCACAGGACGTGGGCGGGTTGGTTACCTTCACCATGGACAGCAACGCGGAGGTAGCGGTCGCCCGCGAGCTCGGCATCGCTGAGCTGACGTTCTTCAGCCAGATCGGGTACGGCGGCGGGGCCGCGTGCGCGACCGTGCAGCATGCGGCGATGGCGGTCGCGACCGGGGTGGCCGAGGTGGTGGTCTGCTACCGGGCGCTGAACGAGCGGTCCGGCCGCCGGTTCGGGCAAGTCTCGGTCGGCGCCGCGGCGATGCCCACGTCGTCCGGGATCGACAACGGCTGGCATTACCCGATGGGCCTGTCCACGCCGGCCGCCACGGTGGCCATGGCGGCCCGCAGGTACATGCACGTCTACGGTGCCACCAGCGAGGACTTCGGCGCCGTGGCCGTCGCCGACCGGCGGCACGCCGCGACCAACCCGCATGCGTGGTTCTACGGCAGGCCAATCACGCTGGCCGACCACCAGGCGTCGCGGTGGATCGCCGAGCCGCTGCGGCTGCTCGACTGCTGCCAGGAGAGCGACGGGGCGGTCGCGGTCGTGGTCACCAGCCTGGAGCGGGCCCGCGGCCTGCGGCAGGACCCGGTCGCGATCCGCGCGGCCGCGCAGGGCAGCGGGCCCGACCAGTTCACGATGACCAGCTACTACCGGGATGAGCTGACCGGGCTGCCTGAGATGGGCGTGGTGGCGCGCCAGCTCTGGCGCCAGGCCGGGGCCGGGTCGGCCGACATCAGGACCGCGATCCTATACGACCACTTCACCCCGTACGTGCTGATGCAACTTGAGGAGCTCGGGTTCTGCCCGCGCGGCGAGGCCAGGTCTTTCGTGGCGGACGGCGGGATCGAGGTCGGCGGCCGGCTGCCGCTGAACCCGCACGGCGGCCAGCTCGGCGAGGCCTACATCCACGGCATGAACGGCATCGCGGAAGCGGTCAGGCAGGTGCGTGGCACCGCGGTCAACCAGGTGCCTGGTGACGGACCCGTGCTGGTCACAGCCGGGACCGGGGTGCCGACCAGCGGGCTGATCCTGGGCCCGGGCTGAACCCTAGGCCCGGCCCGAACCTGGCGCCTGGCCTGAATCCGGCGCCCGGCCTGAATCCGGCGCCCGGCTGCTGACAACCTTCCGATTACCTGCCAACGTCGAGGAGTGTGAAGCGGCACGCCGGTGGCGCCGCCGCAGCGGAGCGCGGGCCGGCGGAGGTGATCATGCCCGGGCGAGACGAGGACGACTTCACCGACTTCGTGGCTGCCTCGTCCGGGCGGCTGCTCCGGACCGCCTACCTGATCACCGGGGACGAGCAGGCCGCGCAGGACCTGCTGCAGACTGCGCTCGAGCGGACCTACCGGCGGTGGGCCAGGGTCAGGCGCAGCGAGCTACCCGAGGCCTACGTGCGCCGGATGATCGTCAACGCGGCGACCGACGCCTGGCGCTCCGGCCGGCGGCACCGGACCGTTCGGCTGGACGAGGCGTTCGGCGCCGCGCAGCCCGACCGCGCCGTCGACGGCGTGCTTGCCCGCGAGGCGCTGCTGGCCTGCGTCCGCGCGCTGCCCGCCGGGCAGCGCGCCGTGCTCGTGCTGCGCTACTTCGACGACCTGACCGAGGCCGAGACGGCGCGGGTGCTCGGCTGCTCGGTCGGCACCGTGAAATCACAGCACGCCAGGGCCATCGCGCGGCTGCGGCAACTGCTGCCGGACGGGAGGCTCGCGTGAGCACGGGGATCGAGTCAGAGCTCAGGGCCGCCTTCGACGAGGCCAGCGGGACGGTGGCGCCCCGGGCGAATCTCGCCGAACTGGTTCGCACCGCGACCCGCAGGCGCCGCCGCCGGCTGGCCGTGTCCGCGGTGACCGCCGGCGCGCTGATCCTGGCCGGGACCGGCTACGCGGCCGCGACGCTTCACCGGGGCGGGCATCGCCCCTCCAGCCGGCCGGCGCACCAGCACCGGGGGCCGCGCCTGGCCAGGCCGGTGCGGATCGTCACGCTGCCAGCCGGCGCGGATGTGCAGGCGATGGCCGCCGCGGGGCGGTACCTGTACGTGACCACCGACCATTCCGGCGAGCCGCCGTACGCGCTCGCCGCCTACCGGCTGGCGACCGGCCGGCTGGTGCGCCGCGTCAGCGTTCCCGCGGAGCCGTCCGCGCTGCGCACCGGGCCGGGCGGCTCGGTCTGGCTGGAGTTCTACGCCGACCAGGCAAGCGGCCCGAGCGGCACCTGGCTGCTCAACGCCGACCTTCACCTCCGCTCGGGTTACTCAGCCGGCCTGCCTGACATCCTGCCGACCGGCGCGAGGTCGGCACTGCTGCCGACCCAGTACGGGCTGACCGCGCTCGTCCTGCCGCCGCCCGGCGTCCCGGGTCAGCCGGTCGCCTCCGCTGACCCGGAGGGCAAGGTGGACGGCAGGTTCGCGATCACCCGGCTGGCGGCGGTCGGCGGCACGGTCGTGGCGCAGGTAACCAACGGCTACGGGTTCCACAGCCACCTGGTGATCGCCGGACGGCCCAAGGTGAGCTACGGCGGGGGAGCCGACGACCAGGTTGGGTTCGTGACCGCCGAGGCTGGCGGGTTCTGGATGACGCTGTCATCGGACGCCAGCCCGAGCATCGGTCGGCTGGTGCGACTCGATCCCGGCCTGCATGTGGTCACGCCGGCCGCGGTCCGCGCCAGTCCGGCGCTGCGCCGGGCCGAGCAGGTCTGGTCGGCAGGGAGCACCGTGTGGGTGGCGTCCGCCACCGCGCGGCACAGCCTCGTCTGCTTCGGTTACCGCGGCGGCGTGCTCGGGCAGGTGGACACGATCCGCGTGGCGGGTGAGCCGGTCGCGCTGGCCGCGGCCGGCCGGGTCGTTTACGTCAGCGTCGCGGCGGGCGACAGCCTCGTGACCTCGTCGATCCGCGCCTACGCGGTTCCGCGGGCCTGCCGGTAGCTGACCGCACGCGCCCGACCGAGATCAGCCGGCGGGTTCCTGGGGATTCGCCATGTCGAGGGCCGCGATGTAGCCGAACGTCATCGCCGGGCCGATCGTGGCGCCCGCTCCGGCGTAGCTGTGCCCCATGACGGCAGCGCTGGCGTTCCCGGCGGCGTACAGGCCGGGGATGGGGCTGCCGTCCTGGCGCAGCACCCGCGCCCGTTCGTCGGTGCGCAGGCCGCCCTTGGTGCCCAGGTCCCCAGGGACGATCTTGACTGCGTAGAACGGCGGCTGGGCAAGCGGCGCGAGGTTCGGGTTCGGCCGGCAGCGCGGGTCGCCGTAGTAGCGGTCGTAGGCCGACTCGCCGCGGCCGAAGTCCTCGTCCTTGCCCGCCCGCGCGAAGCCGTTGAACCGCTGCACGGTCTCGGCGAGCCCGTCGGCGGAGATCCCGACCTGGCCGGCCAGGTCGGTGAGCGAATCTGCCTTGAACACCGCTCCCGCGGCGTACCAGCGCCGCGGCAGGGGCCTGCGCGGGGGCAGCCCGGCGAAGACGTAGCTGTTCCGGTAGCGCTGGTCGAAGATCAGCCAGGCCGGGATGTGCGGCTTGTCCTCGCTGTGCCCGTCGTACATCGCGTGCACCGCGTCGACGTAGGGCGCGGCCTCGTTGACGAACCGCTGGCCGGCCGCGTTGACCAGGAGGCAGCCCGGCAGCGAACGCTCGGCCAGGCAGAAGTACGGACCGCCGGTGAGCGGGATGGACGGCCCCCACCAGGCGTCGTCCATCAGGTCCAGGCCGGCGCCGGCCTGCTGCCCGGCGATGATGCCGTCGCCGGTGTTGCCGGGCGAGCCGACCGTCCAGTCGACGCCGATCGGCTGACGCTGGTACTCCGCCCGCATGGCCGCGTTCCGCTCGAACCCACCGGTCGCGATCAGCACGCCGCGGCGGGCTGCGATCGTGAGTGGCTGGCCGTCCTTGGTTGCCCGCACGCCGGTGACCCTGCCGTCGGTCATGACCAGGCCGGTCAGCGGGGTTTCAAGCCACACGGGCACGCCCGCCGAGGCGAGGCTGGCCCGCAGGCCGGCGGCGAGTGCCTGGCCGAGGCTGAGCGTGCGCTGGCGCAGCAGCTTGGTCCGGGCGGTCCTGGCCGCGACCTTGGCGGCCACCCAGATCGCGCGCGGATGGCCGGTGCCCAGGCTGAGCCACCGGTAGTCGTACTGGGTGATCGCTACGCCCGCCGGGGCTGGCAGGTAGGGAGGGTTCAGCTGCTCAAGGCTCGCGCCGAGTGCCCGGCCGTCGAACGGGCGCGGCTCGACGCTTCGCCCGGCGGCCAGGCCGCCGGGCGCCTCCGGGTAGTAGTCGGCGTAGCCGGGCACCCAGGCGAGCTTCAGCGGCCCGGCGGAGGTAATCAGGTCAAGCATGGTCGGCCCGTGATCGAGCAGCGCGCGCTGGCGCAGTGGGTCGACGGCGTCCCCGGCGACATGGGCGAGGTACTGCCTGGCCTGCTCGGGCGAGTCGCGCACGCCTGCCCGCTTGAGCACGGCATTGCACGGCACCCAGACGCCGCCGCCTGAGCGCGCCGTCGAGCCGCCAAAATAACCGGTCTTCTCGATCACCACGACGGTCAGGCCGGCGCGCGCCGCGGCCAGGGCCGCCGTCATCCCGGCGGCGCCGCTGCCAGCCACTACGACGTCGAACTCGGCATCTTCCCCGGCCATGGTGCCTCCCGGCTCAATACTAGAACACGTTCCAGTTTTCCGGCCGAGTCCTGCGGCGGGGAACCGCCCTTGCCTTCCATTCACGACAGTGATACTATTTACCTAGAGGTGAATGATCTCTGTGCCGCAAATAGTTTCGAGGTCGTGAACACCTCGTCGGAGCTTAGGAGGCGACGATGACTGAGATGACGACGATGCCGGTAAGCGAGGAATCGAAGGCTGGTCTGGCCGCCCGGGTGACAGGTCGGAAGCGTCGGCTCGGCCGGCGTGATGAGGCAGGGGTCGGTCGGCGGTCGCGCAGCAGGATTCCGTTGCCGGGATCACACCAGGACCGCCTGGCGCACGGCAGGGTGCACACACGGGCCACGGCCGACGTGATCATCGTGCGCGGCCACCGCGCGAGCAGCTAGAGGCCAGGGGCACTCGCAGTCACCGGCCGGGTCCCGCCCGCTCGGGGCGGCTCGGCCGGACTGGGGGCTCCGTGCAAGCGGCGCCGCGGCCGGCGAACGCTGGACCGCGGCGCCTGCCATGTGCGGACTGGGTCGCCGGCAGCTGATGCTGCGGGCCGGATCGGCCGACGTGGTCAGGGGTGCTGGACCTCACGTGCGGCGTCATTCATCGGGCGTGCGCGGGCAGAAGTATCCGATCAGCACATGGGTGGTCACCTGGTCCGAGTCGCCATCGGCGCCCGGGTCGTGATCTTCGCGAGAATACTTGTCAACGTCCTCGATGATCTCCTTGAGTCGCTCCCTGATGGACGCCGCGTGGGTCTTGGGCATCTGCGCTTCCCCGATCGAGAGAATCGCCGCGTGGTGCGACTCATCGGCCGGCCGGTCTTCTGACGCCGAGCCGATGAGGCCGGCCCGCTGTGCCGAGAAGAACTGGCTCCGGTACAGCTCAAGCCCCGCCGCCACGGCTGCCTCCAGGCCTGCGCTTCCCCGCTCGGACTCGGTCAGCCCGGGGCCGAACATGAGGTCGCGCTGGCAGGCCTGATACCGCTGCTCGACGATGCCCGATACCACCCGGCTGGCGGCCACGCGGATGAGCCCGGCGGCCTCGAGCTGCTTCATGTGCCGGTACAGCTTCGTCTGCGGCTCGCCGATCCGCGCGGCAAGTTCCTTGACCGACATCACCGGCATAGCCGAGGCGGGGCCCTGCATCAGCGCGGACAGCAGCTTGAGCCTGGTCGGATCGGCCAGCGCCCGCAGCGTCTCGACGTTGGAGATCGCGCGGACGGCCTCGTCGGGGGCAGCCTCCGCAGCGGATGGGGAGTTCGGTTCGTTCCCAGTCACGTCCTGCACGTTCCCATCTTGCCAGATGCTCACGCTCATGCCATCGTTCACTTAACCATGAATGATGATCGTGTCGCAAATAGTGGCGCTGACGTAAACGATGGCGGAGCGGCGGGAGAGCGAAATGACCGAGACCACGACGGCAGCGGCCGCAGCTGGGCTTGCTGGGCCCGGATGGGCCAGGCCCGGATCGGCCGGGCCCGGATCGGCCGAGTCCTGGTCGGCTGGACCTGGGTCGGCTGAGCCCGGATCGGATCGGCACGGGCCGGCCGGAGCGCTGGCCGCGGACATCGAGGGAGCGCGACCGGCGGCACTGCTGCCGCTCCGGCGGAACCTGCAGTTCCAGACCCTCTGGGCCGGATCGGCTGCGGCCACGCTCGGGCGGTCCGTCGCGGACGTGGCCTATCCGCTGGCGATTCTGACCGTGACCGGCTCGCCTGCCCAGGCCGGGCTGTTCGCGGCCGCGGAGACGACCGGCATGATCCTGGCCGGCCTGCCCGCCGGGCAACTGGCCGACCGGCGGAGCCCGCGCATGATCGTGATCGTCGCCGAGGCGATCCGGGCCGCGGTGACGGCGACGATCGCCGCTGCGCTCATTTTCGGCTGGCTCAGCCTCCCGCTGCTGATCCTGGCGGCCGTGGCGCTCGGGGTCGGCCAGAGCGCCACGGGCACCGCGCGGATGCTGCTCGTCCGCGCCGTGGTACCGAAGGAGCAACTGACAAGGGCGCTGACGCAGGACGAGGTCAGGATCAACGGCGCCGACCTGGCCGGGCCGCCGCTCGGCGGCGCGCTGTTCGGCCTGCGGCTGCTGGCGCACGCTGTTCCTTTTGTCTTCACGGCGGCCTCCTTTGTGCTCTCGCTGGTCACCGCGGTCCTCGTCAGGGCCGTTCCTGATCGGCCGAGCCAGCCAGACGCCGGGCCGGACCGGCCGCCGTCGCGCGGCGGCTCGGGAATGCTGGCCGGGATCCGAGCTATCTGGGGCAACCCCGTACTCAGGGCGACCACGCTGCTGATCGCGATCGTCAACTCCGTCGGCGCCAGCCTCGGCCTGATCGCCGTGGTGCTCCTGCGCGCCCAGTCTGTGTCGCCTGCCATGATCGGTGTCGCCCTGGCAGGCGCCGCGGTGGGCGGCCTGGCCGGCGCGCCGCTGGTCCGACCGCTGCACCGGCTGCGGCCCGGGGTGCTGCTGATCGCGGTGAGCACATCGCTGGTCCCACTGTTCGCCCTGCTCGCGGTGCCGGACGGGCCGTGGTGGATGGCCGGCGTGCTGTTCGTGGCGATGCTCGGCGTGCCGTCCATTCGGGTCCTGCTCGACGTCCTGATCCTGCGCCAGGCGCCCGCGGCCGAGCGCGGCCGGATCATCGCGGCGGTCATGACCCTAATGACCGCCGGGATGCCCGCCGGCCTGGCCGCCAGCGGCCTGCTGCTGCAGTACCTGTCGGCGTCAGCGACGATGCTGACCCTGGCCGGCATCCTCGCCATCGGCTGCGCGTACTGCGCGGCGAGACCGCAGCTCTGGCGGGCACGCTGGCCGGAGTGAGGCGCCAGCCCCGGACTCCAGCCGGACCCCAGCCGGACACCTGCGCGTCCAAAAGATGTAACGCTTTGGCCGATTCGCAGGATAATGTCTCGACGGAATCGTGGGAGGCGATGAGGGCATCGGGGGTCGGCTAAGTGCTTAGCCCGCTTGTGCTTGAAGGTCGGCTGGTGAGGCTCGAGCCGATTGCGGCTGGCCACGCGGCGCCGCTGGCCGAGGCCGCGGCGGAGAACCGGGCCAGCTACGGGTTCACCTGGGTACCCGACGGGCTGGACGACGCCCTCAGCTACGTGGACCGCGCTCTTGAGTACCAGGCCACCGGGCGGGCGCTGCCCTTCGCCGTCCGCAGGCTCGCCGATGAGCGGGTCATCGGCTGCACCAGGTTCCTCGACTTGCAGGTCTTCACCTGGCCACCGCCCTGGCCGCCCGGCGTCGGCCTCGGGCCCGAGCCCGCCGACGACCAGCCGCCCTCGGTGGCCGAGATCGGCGCCACCTGGTACGCGGCCTCCGCCCAGCGCACCGGCGTCAATGCCGAGTGCAAGCTGCTGATGCTGACGCAGGCCTTCGACGTCTGGCGAGTGCACCGGGTGACCTTCAAGACCGATGCGCGCAATCGCGCGTCCCGCGGCGCCATCGAGCGCCTCGGCGCCATGCCGGACGGCGTCCTGCGGGCGCACAGCCCCGCCAGCGACGGCACCATCAGGGACACGGCCTACTACTCGGTGCTCGCCGCCGAGTGGTCGGAGGTGAGCGCTGGTTTGCGACGTCGCCTCACCCGGCTGGCCGCCTGAATCGTCGGTGAATCATCGCTTCTGGCGGCGACGGCGGCTGCGGTACATTCGTGCCGACCCGCTCAGACCGGCCGGGTCGGCGATGAGAGCGAGCGGCAGATGAAGGCCCTGGTCAAGGTGCGTGCCGAGCCTGGCCTCTGGCTGGAGGACGTCCCGGTCCCGCCGGTGGGCAGGGATGACGTACTGATCAAGGTGCTGCACACCGGGGTCTGCGGCACCGACCTGCACATCTTCGAATGGGACGGCTGGGCGCAGGCCAACGTGACCGTCCCAATGGTGATCGGGCACGAGTTCGTCGGCGAGATCGTGGAGCTGGGCGCCGACGTGCACGACCTGGCCGTCGGGGACCTGGTCAGCGGGGAGGGTCATCTCGTCTGCGGCCGGTGCCGCAACTGCGTGGCCGGGCGGCGGGTGCAGTGCGCCCGGACCAAGGGCATCGGCGTGAACCATCCCGGCGCGTTCGCGGAGTTCATCGCACTGCCGGCGGGCAACGTATGGCGGCACCACCCCGGCATCGATCCGGTGGTCGCGGCGATCTTCGACCCGTTCGGCAACGCGGTGCACACGGCGCTGACGTTCCCGGTGCTCGGCGAGGACGTGCTGATCACGGGGGCTGGCCCGATCGGGATCATGGCGGCGATGGTCGCCAGGCACGCGGGCGCCAGGTACGTCGTGATCACCGACGTGTCGCCGTACCGGCTGGAGCTGGCCAGGAAGGTCGGCGTCACTGTTGCCGCCGACACCGCAGAGCGGTCGCTTGCCGATATCATGGCTGATCTCGGGATGCGGGAGGGCTTCGACGTCGGCATGGAGATGTCCGGCAAGCCGACCGCCGTCCGCGAGATGCTCGGCTCGATGACGCACGGCGGCAAGGTCGCGATGCTCGGCCTTCCCGCCACGGACTACGCGATCGACTGGGGCCATCTGGTACTCAACATGATCACCATCAAGGGCATCTATGGCCGCGAGATGTTTGAGACCTGGTACATGATGTCGGTTCTCACCCAGTCCGGGCTCGACATCTCCCCGGTCATCACGCATCGATTCGACGCAGCGGAGTTCACTGTGGCATTCGAGGCCGTCCGGACGGGCAAATGCGGCAAGGTGGTACTCGACTGGGCTGGATAGCAGAATCTTGCTCAGCAGAAAGGGCACGGGAGGCCGAGGATGTTCACCAGCGTTCAGCCGCAGATCGCCGATGAGCTCGACCAGATCCGCGCGGACGGCCTGTTCAAGAATGAGCGGGTTATCGCCGGCCCGCAGCGGGCCAGCATCGTGGTCGCGGGCGGGACGCCGGTGCTCAACATGTGTGCCAACAACTACCTCGGCCTGGCCGACGACCCGCGCGTCATCGGCGCGGCCAAGGACGCGCTCAACGTCTGGGGCTACGGGCTGGCCAGCGTGCGGTTCATCTGCGGGACGCAGGAGCTGCACAAGCAGCTTGAGCGGCGGCTGTCCGATTTCCTCGGCACCGACGACACGATCCTGTACTCGTCGTGCTTCGATGCCAACGGCGGCCTGTTCGAGACCATTCTGGGTGAGCAGGATGCCGTGATCAGCGATGAACTGAATCACGCGTCCATCATCGACGGGATCAGGCTCTGCCGTGCCAGGCGGCTGCGGTACCACAACCGGGACATGGCTGACCTCGAGGAGCAACTCAAGGCATGCGCCGACGCCAGGCGGCGGCTGATCGCGACCGACGGCGTGTTCTCCATGGACGGCTACGTGGCGCCGCTTCCGCAGATCTGCGACCTGGCCGAGCGGTACGACGCGATGGTGATGGTGGACGACTCGCACGCGGTCGGGTTCGTCGGCCCCACTGGCCGCGGTACCCCGGAACTGCACGGGGTGACCGACCGGGTCGACATCGTGACCGGCACGCTTGGCAAGGCACTCGGCGGCGCGAGCGGCGGCTACACAAGCGGTCGGCAGGCGATCATCGACCTGCTGCGGCAGCGGTCCCGGCCCTACCTGTTCTCCAACTCGGTGGCGCCGTCGGTCGTGGGCGCATCGCTCCGGGTGCTTGACATGCTCGACTCCGGTGACGACCTGAGGGCGAAGCTGCAGGAGAACACGCTGTGGTTCCGGGAGCGGATGACCGCGCTGGGCTTCGACATCCTGCCCGGCGACCACCCCATCGTGCCGGTGATGATCGGCGACGCCGCCCAGGCGGCCAGGCTCGCCGACCTCATGCTGGCCAAGGGCGTCTACGTGATCGGGTTCAGCTACCCCGTGGTCCCGATGGATAAGGCGCGGATCAGGACCCAGGTGTCCGCCGCTCACACACTTGACGACCTGGAGCGTGCGGCGACCGCGTTCGCTGAGGCCAGGGAGGAGCTCAAGCGAGGCGAGTCCGCGGCTGTGCCCGGCCGCGAGGCGGCGGAGGCGGCGGCGGAGGTGGCATCCGGCGAAGGAGCGGCTGGGGAGAAGGCTTCTGGGGAGGGGGCGTCCGGGGAGAAGGCGCCTGGGCGCGGCAAGTCGGGGCGGGCCCAGTCCGGGCGGGCCCAGTCCGGGCGAGCTGAGTCCGGGCGAGCTGAGTCCGGGCGGGCTGAGCCCAAGCACGCCGAGCCTGCGGATGCGGAGTCTGGCCAGGCTGGGACTGGCGAGGCTGGGACTGAGCAGGCGGAGCCTGCTGCGGATGCTGGCCAGCGCTGGGCCAGGCGCGGCGGCGCCGCTCAGGCCGAGTCGGGGAAGGGCTCGGCGGTGCGGGGCAGGTTCCGCCGGTCCTAGCTCGGGTTCCGCCGCCCGCCCGTCCTGGCTCGGTTCCGCCGTCTGCCGGGCCTGGCTCGGTCCGCCGCCCGCCCGTCCTGGCTCGGCTCCGCTGTCTGCCGGGCCTGGCTCGGGTCCGCCGGTTCTCGCTCGGCTGGCGCTTGTCCCGCAGATCACGGGATTGGGTCGCGGAGCCAGATCCTGACGGCTCGGCTTGTGGTCTGGCGCGGGCCGTCTCCCGGAGATGATCTTGATGGATGTGGCGGATGTCCCAGAATACGCAGTGAATGTGGCATTCATTCCACGGTCACCCAGATGATCACATCCGGTTTCGGATGGTATGCGAGGATCCGGACGGCCGTGCCTGCCCGGGCGCCCGGGCGGCCGTGCTCGCCCGGGCGGGCGTGCTCGCCCAGGCGGCCGCGGCCGCGGCCGCGTGGCGCAAAGGCCAGTCGCGCTGCGTTCCGGGTTGTCCATGGCCGGTGCTGCCACGCGGAAGAGCCGTCGGTGCCCGCGGAGATCTACGGGACAGGCGCTAGCCGCCCCAGGCGGTGAGTCCCGCGCTCGCCCCTGGGTATGGCGGTCAGGGGGAGCGGTCAGATGAGCGGTTCTCAGGCGGCAGGCGGCACGACCACCCCGGTGCGCGGGCCGGGCGGGGCGGAGACTAGGGCTCGCGGCTGGTCGGTGGTGATCATCGGGCTCGGTCTGGCCTGCGTCGTGGTCCTGTTCTTCGCCTGGAACACCCAGTGCCTGCCGGTGGGCGGCCGACCAGTCTGCCTTGCCGCGTTCGGCGTGGTGTCGGGGTGGGCGGGATTCGGCGTGGCCGGAGGACTCGCAGCCGGGTGCCTCGTCTTGTGGGAGGCGCTCTCGGTCGCCGGAGCGCTCGTCCTGGCCGGCGAGGGTGACGAGCGGCTGGTGGCCGCGTGCATGGCGCTGGCGGCGCTGGTTCTCGTGCTGCTGCGGGTGCTGACGCACGACAGCGGCCTGAATTGGCCTGCTTGGCTGGGCGTGGCGCTGGCTGCCTGCCTGTGTGGGGTGGCGGTGGCTCGCCTGCTTGGTGACGCGCCGGGCGGGCGCGGCCGCGGCGGAAGCTGAGCTGCGGCGGACACGGAGCCGTCGGCGGAAACTCAATTGCGGCGGGGGCGGGTGGGGCAGAGGATGAGACGGTGACGTGGACCGCGCCGCAGGTGGAGCGAAGCGAGCCGCCCGAGACGGCGGCGGAGCGCGAGGCCGTCCAGGGCTGGCTTGACTTCCACCGCCAGACGCTGCTGCTCAAGTGCCAGGGCCTGACCGGCGAGCAGCTTGTCGCCCGCGCGGTGGCGCCGTCCACGCTGAGCCTGCTGGGGCTGGTCAGGCACATGGCCGCGGTGGAGCGCTGGTGGTTCCGCCGGCTGTTCGCCGGCCAGGCCGATCTCGACGGCCTGTACAACAGCGACGAGTACCCCGACGGCGATTTCGACCTCACCGACGCGGCCGAGGCCGAGAGCGACTTCGCGGCCTTCGCCAGGGAGTGCGAGCTCGCCGACGAGGCCGCGCGCGGGCGCTCGCTCGGCGAGACCTTCGTGGCACCCCGCGGTCGGGTATTCGACCTGCGCTGGGTTTACCTGCACATGATCGAGGAGTACGCCAGGCACAACGGCCACGCGGACATCATCCGCGAGCAGATCGACGGGGTGACCGGGGACTAGTGGTTACTGGCGACTAGCGGTTACTAGGGACTGGCGGTTACTGGGGACTAGCGGTTACCGGGAGCATCAGCATGCTGAAGATGGGACTGATCGTGCTCGGCGTCACCGACATGCGGCGGGCGGTGGAGTTCTGGACCGAGGCACTCGGGTTCGAGGTGGTGGTCGGCGGGCCTGATGCCCGCTGGACCGAGGTCGGGCTTGCGGGTCCGGGAGGCGCGGTGCTCGCGTTCCAGCACAGCGACGTGGCGCCGGAGCGGTATCCGCGCCTGCACCTGGACCTCTACGCTGATGACGCGGCCGATCAGAAGGAGCAGATCCGCAGGCTGGTCGCGCTCGGGGCGTCGGAGGTCGACTGGGACCTGTATCCCGAGGACCCGGACTTCGTGGTGCTCGCCGATCCGGACGGGAACCGGTTCTGCGTCGTCGACGTGAGCCACGGCTGACCCGCCGCGGAGCCGAGGCGACCGGTGACCCTAGTCGTAGCTGACGCTGACCTGCGGGGTCAGGGCGAGTGACTGGCAGGCGAGCACGTAGCCCTCGGCCAGGTCCTCGTCCTCGAGCACCTCGTTGTGCGCCATCTCGACCTCGCCGGCCAGCAGGCGGCAGGCGCACGCGCCGCAGATGCCCTCCCGGCAGGAGTAGGACGCGGCCAGCCCGGCGTCGATCATCACGTCGAGCATGCGCCGGCCTGCCGGCCAGTCAAGCTCGTGCAGCTTGTCGTCGATCGTGACCTCCAGCGTGGCCGCGATGCCCTCGCCAGAGTCCTCGGTCGCCTCGAACGGGTTCTCGGCCAGCGACAGGAACCGCTCCACGTGCACCCGCTGCTGCGGAACGCCGAGGTCGCGCAGCGCTGCCCTGGCCACGGCCATGTACGGGTCGGGCCCGCAGATATAGGCGTCGTAGCCCGCGTACGGCCTGGCCATCTCGCGCAGCGCCGCCGCCCCCGGCGGGCCCTGCAGCACGTCGAGCCAGTGCATCACGACCAGCCGGTGCGGCGCTCCCGCCGCCAGATCGCGCAGCCGGGAGCCGAAGATGACCGAGCGCTCGTCGGGGTTGGCGTAGATCAGCACGATCTTGCCGCGGCCTGCGAGCAGAGCCGAGGTGAGGATCGACATCACCGGGGTGATCCCGCTGCCGCCGGCGATCAGCAGGAAATCGGCGTCCAGCGAGCGCGGGGTGAACGTTCCGGCGGGCGGCAGCAGGTCGAGAACGGTTCCCGCGGTCACGTGGTCGGGAATCCAGTTCGAGGCATAACCAGACGGCATCCGCTTGACCGTGACCGTCGGCCGGTCACCCGCTTGTGGGGAACTCGACAGCGAGTAGCACCTGGCCACCGACCCGCCGTCGGGCAGCGGCACCCGCATGGTGAGGAACTGGCCGGGCCGGTACGCGAACGCCTCGGCGAACTCGGCTGGCACGTCGAGCACCAGCGAGCACGCCTGGTCGGTCTCGCTGATCACCTCGGCGACCGGCACCTGGTAGAAGGTGCGCCCGCCGGTCACGGCCCGGCTATCCGCGGCGGGGCGGTGGCCGGCCGGTCCCGCACCGCTCTCATGGGGGCAGGACCTCGACCCGCCCGGCCGCCACCGCGTCGTCGATGCTGGCTCGCATGCTGGCACAGGTCGCGACCAGCGCCGGGGTCCGGCCTGCCGCGATCTCGGCGGCGAACTCCGCGCACCGGAGCACGGCCTCGCCTGTCCACTGCACGCTGGTGTGCTGTGGGCTGAACTTGGCCACCTGCACCACGGCACCGCACCGCGCGCACGGCACGTCGCAGTACCGCCAGGGCCGGTCGTCGGCCACGGCGACGCCGAGGGCGCCGCCGCGCGTGCCGCCGTCCACCCCTCAGCCCGCCTGCTCGGCCCGCGCCGCCAGGTTCGCCGCCACCTCGGCCTCCCAGGATGTCACCGCGCGAGTGGTGTCGATCTCGAACTCGTGCCTGGCGACCATGTCCGGCGCCACGTCGGCGACGTCGGTGTAGAACTGCTCGTACCACCGCCGCAGCTGGTAGACCGGCCCGTCCTCGGCGCACAGCAACGGGTTGTCGATCCTGGTCTTGTGCGTCCAGATATCGACGTCTTGCTGGAATCCCAGCCCGATGAACTCGGCGAACTTGGCCGCGATCCGGTCGCCCTGGGCGTCGCTGACCCCGGCGGGCTTCTTCACGATCGCGCCCCACTGCAGCAGGAACGAGTTCGGTGTCACCGGGTAGTGGCAGTTGATCAGTACGCTCTCCATCGTCATGCCGTGGTAGTCGTGCCACAGGTAGTCGATCATGTACGACGGGCCGTAGTAGGCCGCCTCCGAGCGGAGCGTGGTCTCGCCGCCGTCGGCGTAATTCGACCCGGTGCTGACGTCCGGCCGCGACTTGGTGGTCAGGTACTGCGCCGCGATGTGGTCCTCGAGCACGTTCTTGAAGTAGGTCGGGAACGCGAAGTGGATGTAGAAGAAGTGCGCCATGTCCACGACGTTGTCGATGACCTCGCGGCAGTTGGAGTTCTCGACCAGAATCGAGTCCCAGGTCCAGTTGGACCACTCGGGCGCGAAGGCGCCGTCGATGCGGGGGATGGTGACGTGCTCGGGCGGCGGGTTGCCCTCGGGGTCGTTCCAGACGAACAGCTGCTTGTTCTGCTCCAGCGTGAGCCAGGACCTCGTCCTGGCGGCCGGTGGCACTCGCCTGGCGTAGGGGATGTGAGCGCACTTGCCGTCGCCGCCCCAGCGCCAGTCGTGGAACGGGCAGGCCACCTGGTCCCCCTTGATGGTCCCCATGGTCAGGTCGCCGCCCATGTGCCGGCAGAACCCGTCGAGCACGTGCAGAGCGCCCGATGAGTCGGCGAACACCACCAACTTGGTGCCAAACGCCTGCACCGCGTGCGGCTCGCCGGTGCGGAACCGCTCTGCCAGGCCGAGACAGTGCCAGCCGCGAGCGTACCGGTCAGGCGGAGCCCCCGCCTCGATGGTGCGGACCCCGTCCCGGTCGTTCATGGGGCCTCCCCTGGGTGATAGCCCTAGACTAGAACATGTTCTAGTCTAGGGGCCAGCGCAGGCGGGAGGAGCGGCCAGTGGGCGAGAAGAGCGCCGAATCGGTCATCGCCGCGGTCGGCGAGCTGCTGCCCGTGCTGCGGGAGCGGGCGCAGGAGACCGAGGACGCGCGGGTGGTCCCCGCCGAGTCGGTCAAGGCGCTTGAGGAGGCCGGGTTCTTCCGGCTGCTCCAGCCCGCCGCCTACGGCGGCATCGAGGCCGACCCGATCACCTTCTACGGCGCCGTCAGGATGATCGCCGGCGCGTGCGGTTCGACCGGCTGGGTCGCCTCGGTGGTCGGCGTGCACCCGTGGCAGCTCGCGCTGTTCCCGGCCGCCGCGCAGCAGGAGGTCTGGGGGCAGGACAGCAACACCCGGATGTCCTCGTCCTACGCTCCGACCGGCCGCGCCCAGCTGACCGAGGGCGGGCACCGGCTCAAGGGAAGGTGGAGCTTCTCCTCCGGCTGCAACCACGCGAGCTGGGTGCTGCTCGGCGGCATCGTCACCGACGGCGATCACAACCCGGTGGACTTCCGCACCTTCCTGCTCCCGGCCAGCGACTACGAGATCGACGACGTCTGGGACACCGTGGGCCTGCGCGGCACGGGCAGCAACGACATCGTGGTGGACGGCGCCTTCGTGCCCGAGCACCGTTCGCTGAGCTTCGCCGACGTGACCAAGTGCGCCTGTCCGGGCCAGGAGCGCAACGGCGCGCCGCTGTACCGGATACCGTTCGGCTCGGTGTTCTCCTACGCGATCACCACGCCGATCATCGGGATGGCGTCCGGCGCGTACGACGCGCACGTGGCCTACCAGCGGGACAGGGTCAGCGCGGCGTACGCCGGGCACAAGGTCAGCGAGGACCCGTTCGCCCAGGCCAGGATCGCCGAGGCGGCGGCCGAGATCGACGGGGCCTGGCTGGCGCTCGAGCGCAACATGACCGAGCTGATGGCGCACGCCAGGGCGGGCGAGCCGATCCCGATGCCGCTGCGGCTGCGGATCAGGCGGGACCAGGTGCGCGGCACCGGCCAGGCGATCAGCGCCGTCGACCTGCTGTTCGAGAACTCCGGCGGCCGCGCGCTGCGCACCGGGACGCCGATCCAGCGGTTCTGGCGGGACGCGCACGCCGGCCGGGTGCACGCGATCAACGACCCGGAGCGGGCGCTGACCATGTTCGGCCGGGGCGAGTTCGGCCTGCCGCCCGCCGCCGACGCGATGCTGTGACCGAGTCAGGCACGATGGCCGAGGACCAGCCAGCCGCCGCACCCGGTCACGATGAGACCAGCCGGTTCGCGGACACGGCGATGATGCGAACGCACTACCACGAGGCCGGGCCGCCCGGGAACCGGGCCGCGGACCCGACCCCGGTGGTGCTGCTGCACGGGGGCGGTCCCGGCGCGTCGGCCTGGTCCAACTTCGGTCCGAACCTGCCCGTCTTCGCCAGCCGCTTCCGCGCCCTGATGCCCGACCAGCCGGGGTTCGGCCGGACGGCCGCACCGCCGGTGGAGGGCAACTACTTCACGTTCTCGGCCCGTGCCCTGGCCGCCCTGCTCGACGATCTGCGCATCGAGCGCGTGCACCTCGTCGGCAACTCGCTCGGCGGCGGCACCGCGATGCGGTTCGCGCTCGACTACCCGGACCGGTCGGGCAGGCTGGTCCTGATGGGACCGGGCGGGCTCAGCCTGAACGTGTTCGCCCCCGACCCCACCGAGGGAGTCAGCAGGCTGGCCTCGTTCGCCGCGCCGCCCGGGCCGAGCAGGGAGAAGATGGCCGCGTTCCTGCGCACGCTCGTGTTCAGGCAGCAGCTGATCACCGATGAGCTGGTCGAAGAGCGGTACGCCGTCGCCAGCACGCCGGAGGCGATCGCGGCGATGTCGGCGCTCGGCATGTCGTTCTACGACCCGAGGTACGCGGAAGACGGGATGCTCTGGCGGCAGGCGCACAGGCTGCGTAACGAGGTGCTGCTGATCTGGGGGCGCGAGGACCGAGTCAACCCGCTGGACGGCGCGCTGGTCGCGCTCAAGCAGATACGCAAGGCGCAGCTGCACGTCTTCGGCGGCTGCGGGCACTGGGCGCAGCTTGAGAAGTTCGACGACTTCAACCGGCTGGCGCTGGACTTCCTGGCCGGTACGTGAGCGAGCAGGAGGACACGTGAGCGAGATCAGGTCGCTGGGATACCTGCGGATCGAGTCGGCTGACCCTGGCGGGTGGCGGGAGTTCGGCACCAGGCTGCTCGGCATGACCGACGGCCGCGGCCCCGAGGAGGGTGCCGTCTACCTGCGGATGGACGACTTCCCCGGCAGGTTCGTGATCGTGCCTGGCCAGGCCGAGCGGCTGCTCGCCTCGGGCTGGGAGGTGGCCGGGGAGGCCGAGCTCGCCGCGCTCGCCCGGCGGCTCGAGCGGGCCGGGGTGCCGGCCAAAGCGGGCACGCCCGAGGAGCTCGCCGCCCGCCGGGTGGCCGGGCTGCTGCGGTTCGACGACCCCTCCGGCCACACGCTCGAGGTGTTCTGGGGGGCGTCGCTGGACAGCAGGCCCGCGTTCTGCCCGTACGGCATCGCCTTCGTCACCGGCGACATGGGGATGGGGCACGTCGTGATCCCGGCGGCCGACGACGAGGCCGCCATGGCGTTCTGGACCGGCCTGCTCGGTTTCCGGCTGCGCGACACGATGGCGATGCCCGGCGAGTTGTTCGGCCGCCCGCCAGGTGGGCCGCCGGCGATGATGCGCTTCCTCGGCTGCAATGCCAGGCACCACAGCGTGGCGCTCGCGCCGATGGCCAGCCCGACCGGCGTGATCCACGTGATGGTCGAGGTCGCCGCGCTCGACGACGTGGGCCGGGCGATGGACAGGTGCGCGAGGCGCGGCGGCACGCTGAGCGCCACGCTCGGCCGGCACGCCAACGACCATATGGTCTCGTTCTACGTCCGCACCCCCGGCGGCTTCGACATCGAGTACGGCACCGACGGGCTGTGCGTGGACGACGCCACCTGGGTCAGCAGGCAGACCACGGCGATCAGCGAGTGGGGCCACGTCTTCGCCGCCGGGGCCGGACATTAGGCTGACCTAACATCCGGCGAAGTCCGGCCGGGTAGCCGGGAATGAACCGAGCCGGAAGGGCGCTTGCGGTGGTCGTGAGGTCCGGAGCGAGTCTGGTGAGCTTCCGGCCGGAACCGCAGAAGTTCCGCCAGGTGCTCGGCCACTTCTGCACGGGCATCACCGTGATCACGGCCGTGGCCGACGGGCAGCCGGTCGGGTTCTCCTGCCAGGCGTTCGCGGCGCTCTCTCTGGACCCGCCGCTCGTGGTGTTCTGCCCCGCGCTGACCTCGAGCACCTGGCCGCGGATCGCCAAGGTCGGCCGGTTCGCGGTGAACGTGCTCACCGAGGACCAGCACGACATCGCCGGCACCTTCGGCCGGAGCGGGCCAGGCAAGTTCTCCGGGGTGTCATGGACACCGGACACGGCCGGGTCGCCTGTGCTTGACGGCGTGCTGACCTGGGCCGGGTGCGAGGTGGACGCGGTGCATCCCGGCGGCGACCACAGCATCGTGATCGGCCGGGTGCGCGAGCTTGGTGAGTGCGGCGCCCAGCGGCCGCTGCTGTTCTACCGCGGCCGGTACGGCACCCCGGCCGAGCAGGCCGGACCGCCGGAGGTGGTCGAGACGCTGCTGGCCTGGCCGCGGCATGCCGACTGGATGTAACCGGTCACGGTCAGGGCGGCGTGAGCCGAGCCGGCACCAGAGTGCCTAGCCGTCGATGACGGTGGCGGCGATCCTGGCCAGGTGCGCCGGCGGGGCGCCGAGCAGCTGCGCCGATCCGTGCGCGCGCTTGAGGTAGCGGTGCGCGTCGTGCTCCCAGGTGGCGCCGATCGCGCCGTGCAGCTGGATCATTTCGGCGGCCACTGCGGCCAGCGCCTCCGAGCAGTACGCCTTGGCCGCCGCGGCAAGCAGCCCGGCCTGCGGGTCGGTTCCGGCGTCGTCGAGGCCCGCCATCCTGGCGGCGTGGTAGGCGAGCGCCCTGGCCGACTCGACCCGCACGTGCAGCTCCGCGAGCCGGTGCGAAATGGCCTGGAAGCTCGCGATCGGGCGGCCGAACTGCACCCTGGTGCCGGTGTAGGCCACGGTCTGCTCGAGCGCGGCGGCCGCCGCTCCGGCCTGCTCGGCGGCCAGCGCGAGGCAGGCCATGTCCCTGGCCCCGGCGAGCGCCGCACCCTGATCCGCGGGCGCCGCGGGTGCCGCGGAGGCGAGCGGCTGGCCGGCGGCGCCGGCCAGCCGCACCACGCCGAGCCGCCTGGTCTGGTCCATCGACGGTGCGCGCCGACGGTCGGTCCCTGGCTGGCCAGGGTCCACCCCGAACAGCCCGACCCCGCCGTCAGGCAGCGCCGCCGCGGCGATCAGCACGTGGGCCAGGTCGCCGTCGAGCACGTAGTGCGCCTCACCGGTCATGGTCCAGCCGCCGCCCGCCTGCTCGGCCGCCAGGCAGGCGGCCGAGCAGGGGTCCCAGCCGCCCTCCTGGCCGGTCCAGGCCAGCGCGCCGATCGCGCTCCCGCCTGCCAGGGCGGGCAGCAACCGCTCGCACGCGCCGGTGTCGCTGGAGCGAAGGATCGCCTGGGTGGTCAGCACCGCCGAGCCGAGGAAGGGCGCCGGCGCGAGCACCCGGCCGAGTTCCTCGGCCACGACGGCGACCTCGACCGGCCCGGCGCCGGCCCCGCCGAAGCGCTCAGGCACCGCGAGGCCTGCCACGCCCACATCGCCGAGCAGCCGCCACAGCGCGGCCTGCTCGCCGTCGGCGCCGTCGTCGGCGCCGGCGCCGTCGACGGGCGCCGGGCGGTGCCGGCGAAGCAGGTCCCTGACCGACTCGCGCAGCGAGCGCTGCTCGTCGGTCAGTCCCACGGGCCGGTCCGTTCCTCCGCGGGAGCGGTCAGCGCCGCGAGCACGACGGCGCGGTGCTCGGCCTGGCTGCCCCACGCCGACGACAGCG
>DATIZP010000056.1:0-65621 GCA_035517035.1 Streptosporangiaceae bacterium
TGGCCCGATACGAGGCTGACCCGGTCATCGCTATGCACGACGGTACGCCGCCGGCCGAGGCGGCGGCATCCTCCGCGCGGCCAGCATCCGTTAGCCCGCCTACTCCGAGCGGCGCAGCCCGGCCGCCGCCCGCTGCCACCACGGACTACCCGGGTCGGTCCGCCGTACCGATGCCCGCCGCGGCCCGCTCGGCGCACCATGGCGAACGGTCAAGCACAGCGAGCTACGGGAGAACGATCATGGCCATCATCGAGATTCGCGGGCTGAGCAAGCGCTTCGGGCGAGTGCTCGCCGTGGACGATCTGAGCTTAGACGTCGAGGCAGGCAGCATCACGGGCTTCCTCGGCCCTAATGGCGCCGGCAAGACCACGACGCTGCGCATCCTGCTCGGCCTGGTCACGGCCGACGCTGGGCACGCGACCATCGGCGGCGGCCGATACGCCGATCTGGACGACCCGCTCGCCACGGTGGGGGCGGTGCTCGAGGCGACGAGCTTCCATCCGGGCCGTTCGGCCCGCAGCCACCTGGCGATCCAGGCGGCCGCCGCCGGGGTGCACCACTCCAGGGTGAGCCAGGTGCTCGACGCCGTCGGCCTGGCCAACGCGGCGGGCCGCCGGGCGGGCGGCTTCTCGCTCGGGATGCGGCAGCGGCTCGGGCTGGCCACCGCGCTACTCGGCGATCCCGAGGTGCTGATCCTCGACGAGCCGGCGAACGGACTCGACCCGGAGGGGGTGCGCTGGCTGCGCGACTTCCTGCGCTGCTTCGCCGCCGAAGGCGGCACCGTGCTGGTCTCCAGCCACCTGCTCGCCGAAGTGGCCCAGACCGTGGACTCGGTCGTGATACTCGACCACGGCCGGCTGGTTACCCACACCAGCCTGGCCGATCTCGCCGGGCAGCAGCCAGGCGGGCTCGAGGAGGCTTTCCTGCACCTTACCGACAACAACCACGCCACCAGGGAGGTACCACGATGACCGGGCTCATCCGGGCTGAGTGGCTCAAGCTGCGTACCACCAGGCTCAGCTACGGGCTGCTTGCGACCGCAGTCGGCCTGACCGGGCTGTTCACCGTTCTCGAGGCGTCGCGGGCGGGCGTCGGCCGGCCGGTTCCGCCGCTGAACACCGCGTCCGGCCTGAACACCGTGATCACCGGCGGGGTCTGGGGGCTGCTGCTCGCGGCCGTGCTCGGCGTCACGCTGTCGAGCGGAGAGTTCCGGCACCGCACCGCGACCATGACCTACCTCGCCTCCCCGCACCGCGGGCGGGTGCTAGCGGCCAAGGCGGCGGCCGGGGCGCTGGGCGGCGGGATCTTCGGCGTGGTGGGCTACCTGATCGCGCTGGCCGCCGGCCTGGCGTTCGTGGCAGGCCACGGCTACCAGGTGACGGTGGGCGACGCCACGCTGGCCAGGTACGGGATCGGCCACCTGCTCGCCGGGGCTCTGCTCGCGGTGATCGGGGTGGGCGTCGGGTCGCTGGTCAGGTCACAGATCGCCGGGGTGATCGGCGTGCTCGTCTGGGCGATCGTGATCGAGTCGGTAATCGGCGGCCTGTTCACCTCGGTGCGGCCTTACCTTCCTTACACGGCGGCGACCACGCTCAGCGGCACGGCGCTCGGCAGCGCGGCATTCGGCCCGGCGCACAGCGTTTCCGGCGGCAGCCCACTGCCGTTCGCCGCGGCCGTCGGCCTGCTCGCGGCACTCGCTGCGGTGCTTGCCGTTCTCGCCAACCGAACCACGGTCCGCGCCGACGTAACCTGACCCGGCCTCCCGGCCCGGATTCCATGATCAGGGTTAGTTCTCCGCAAATATCGAGGGAAGGCACCCTGATCATGGAGTCCAGCCGCGGGCGCTACGACGACATCCCCGTCCCATGAGGCGCACAACGGGTTCAGACAGCTGGGACCGCACACATGATCCCGCCTCCGCCAGCCGTGTTCAGCGAACCCGGTCGGCCAAACGCGATTCTCGGCGCCATTATTACCGGGCGCCGACCGTGCGCGTGCCCTGCCTAACAACTGGCCGACAGCATCATCGGTGATCGGCCCGGCCCGAAGGTGGCCCCGACATCCAGGTCAGCTTCCCTGCCGTAATCGAGCACGAATGGAGAAGCATGGACGGCCGCGGCGGGCTTAGCCTTCGATCAACTGGCCGGTATCACGCTGGCCTGTGAAGGCCGAAGGGGCAGGTGCCATGCCAGCGAAGAGTTCCCAGACCGGGTCCAGCGGGTTCACTGCCGCGGAGCGCGCCGCGATGAAGCAGCGCGCGGAAGAGCTGCGCGCTGAGGGCAAGCAAGGGGCCAAAAAGGCCGACGGCCTGCAGGCGGCCCTCGACTCGATCGCCAAGATGGCGCCGGAGGACCGTGCGATCGCCGAGCGCATCCATGCGACGGTGAGCGCCAGCGCCCCGGAGCTGTCACCGAAGACCTGGTACGGGATGCCCGCCTATGTCAACGCGGAAGGAAGGGTCGTCGTCAGCTTCAAGAATTCGGGCAAGTTCAACACCCGGTACTCGACGCTGGAGTTCCAGGACGCTGCGAACCTCGACGACGGGGACCTGTGGCCCGTGTCGTTCGCGCTCCAGAAGTGGAGCCCCGCGGTCGAACAGAAGGTTGCCGAGCTGGTGAAGGCCGCGATCTCCTGACTGGTGCCGCAGTCGCAGCCCGGCGCGCTCGGCGGGCGGCCGGCCTTTGACGGCTGACTTCGCCGGCGAAATTCTGCGCGTCGGCTGAGCCCTTCAGCCGACGCTCTCCGGGAGGACCTGGCCGCCATCGACGACCAGGGTCTGGCCCGTGATGTAGCTGGCTTCTACGGAGGCAAGGAAGCGCACCGCCCAGCCGACGTCCTCTGGCGTGCCGAACCGCGCGAGCGGGATCGCGGCGAGCATCCGCCTGGCGTGCTCGGGCCCGAGGTCGTCGAAGCCGGGCGTCTGGACGTTGCCCGGCAGCACGGCATTGACCGTGATTCCGGCCCCGGCCACCTCCAGCGCGGCCGAGCGCATCAGGCCGAGCATGGCCGCCTTGGTCGCTCCGTAGTGCGCGTAGCCCGGCTGGCCGACGACCGGTCCGGTGATGGACGAGGTGAGCACGATTCGACCGTATCCGCGCCGGGTCATCTGCGGCAGGCACACCTGCATCGCCAGCAACGCCCCGCGCACGTTCACCGCCATGATCTGGTCGAGGTCGGCAGCCCGGAGATCGGCCAGCGCGATGTGCGGGTAGATCCCAGCGTTGGCCGCCAGGATGTCGATGCGTCCCCACCTGCTCACCGCCGCCGCGGCCATCCTCGCCATGTCCGCCTCGATGGTGACGTCGGTCCCGACGCCGAACGCGTGCTCGGCGGCGGCATCCAGCCGCGTCGCGGCTGCCTGCGCCGCTGCCGCGTCGAGATCGGCGACCACGATGTCGGCACCCTCGCGGCGTAGCACGGTGGCGATGCCGAACCCGATGCCGCGGGCCGCGCCGGTCACGATCGCCACCTGCCCGCGCAAGCTCTCCATGCCGGATCAGGGTAGCCCGGCGATCGGCCCGGCCGCGCTGCGGGCGCTCGCAAGCTGATCCCCTTCAGCCGTAAAGGAGGCCAGAACGCCGCCGACCGGTCTCTTCCTTCTTGTTAGCGCATTTCCCCGAGCGGCCATATTAAGATGGCCACCGGCCTGCCCGGCGACCAGATATATCGCGCTTGAACTGGGGAGACGCCGGGCTTGAGGCGGACCAGAATCTGGGATACAGGGTAATCCGCACAAGATGCGGTTGGTGAGCCCTGGGCAATCTCAGTGCGCGGCGAAGCGAAGCTCGCCAGGGCGGCGAGTCTTTGGAGTGTGTACTGCGCGGCATCGAATGCCGTGCAGCCGCGGTAGATCTGGCCATGATCGTCGAAGAGCCGGCCCATGAACTGGGTGCTCGCCGGCAACGTCCTCGCTTCAGCGGTCCTAGAGCACATGGCGCATGGCTCGATCCGGCGCTCTGGATCGTGGCACAGCCAGTTCCGGCACGAGTCAATTTCTTCGAGGCGCTGGCTGCAGACCGGGCACGCTTCCGGGCCGACAGCGTCCAGCGTCCTGGCTGCGCATGCCATGCAGATCCTGGCCGGCCCGGTGAGCCGGTAGGGGCATTTGCCGCATCTGGGGAATCCGAGCGGTTCTCCGGCTGGCAACTCTGGCAGGTCGGGCATGTCACAGGTAGGCCAGGGACAGCTGCTGCTGCTCCGTCGCCCGCCGCACGCGCTCCGGCGAGGCCAGCCGGGCGATCACCTCGTCGACGTCGGCCACTTCGATCGCGCCACGGGCCTCGACGTAGAGTCTGGCCCAGGGCTGGGAGGTGACCAGGGAGCTGATTAGGAAGGCCTTCTTGCCGTGCTCCAGTGCCAGGCGGGCCTGCATCTTGGCTCCCGAGGCGCTGGTCGCCTCGATGACCACGGTGCCCTGGCTGATGCCCGACATCACGACGTTGCGGCGCGGGAAGGTGTACCTGCTCGGATGACTTGTCGGCCAGAACTGC
Source organism: Streptosporangiaceae bacterium (assembly GCA_035517035.1). Lineage (GTDB taxonomy): Bacteria > Actinomycetota > Actinomycetes > Streptosporangiales > Streptosporangiaceae > Chersky-822. The sequence goes on from DATIZP010000056.1 coordinate 4,491, forward strand.
GACACCAGCGCGCCATGTCCGGTAATCGATTCGGCCAGCTCTCGATTCTCAGCCGGATAGCACCTCGTGATCCCCGTGCCGATCACTGCGATGGTCCGGCCTCCGGCCTCCAGCGCAGCCTTGTGCGCTGCGGTGTCGATGCCCTTGGCAAGGCCGGACACTACCGTCACCTTTTGCTCAGCGAGCAGCCGCGACATCCTCGCTGCCCGGCGGATGCCGGCCTCGCTCGCGGTGCGCGTGCCGACCACGGCCACCGAGCGCACGCCATCGTCGCCCAGTTCACCCCGGTAGAACAGGAACGGCGGCAGGTTCGGGATCAGCCGCAGGTTGGCGGGGTAACCGGCATCAAGCACGGTGACGAGCCGGGCGCCGACGCGATCGGCGGCCTCCACCTCCGCCGACACCCGGTCACTGAGTTCGCCCCGCCGCTTAAGGCCCGTCCGCAGAACCGGGCCTGACTTCGCCGCAGCGCTGGACTTCTCGATGATCACACCCTGGCAGAGGGCACTCAGCCCGGCCGGATCCAAAGCTTGGCGGGCGATCAGGCTCCAGTCCAGGCCCGCCTGGTCCACCCGGATCGCGCACAACTCCAGCAGGCTACGCTGCTCGCCGGCGATCTCCATGCTACTCCCGGTATCGAAAACATGTTCGCATGGATGCATCAGGGCCTATCGTCGCAGCGAGTGTCCCACGAAATCAAGCGCGACATGCCCGGCACTGTCCAGGCCGCAGATGCCGATCTTCCGGGGCCCGGGTTCACAACGCTGCACAACCGCAGGCTCGCCACGGATGCGGTCCAACTGCTTGCTGTCGTTGTGCCGGGCTGTCGGGCGACGGACATTCCCGCTGCCTGCCGGGCGCTTAGGTTTCGAGAGGCTGGCCGCGACCGGAGGGGCATGTCCAGGATCGGGTCGCGGCGGCCAGGTCCAAGGTCTGCACCGCGGACGGTCCGTCGTGACCGGGTGTCGGCTGCGGCACGGCGGGCGGGTCAACCGGGGTGGCGATGAGTTATGACCGCCGGGTGATCACAAGCCACCGTGTAGCCGCTACCGGACCAGTATCCGCAGGAACCGGGCCTGGCAGCAGCCGCGGCGCTCGGGCGCCACGGGATTGAGCAGCTGGCCCGCGAGAGCGGGTTATCCGTCCTCGCGGAAGCGCTGCAGGTAAGTAGGGCCGACCTGCTTCACCGCCGTGAGCATCTCGAAGTCCGCGACGACCTCCCGGCCCTCGCCCCTGCGTTCCAGAAGCGCGAGCACCGCATCAGGTGTGAGGACAGCCTGGTAGATGGCCGTCGGCGCCTGCCAGGAATGCCGCTGGCGAAACTCCTCAGCGCGGCTCATGTCCGTGGTCCAGGACATGCCCGTACGGCGTTCCGCCGTCGCGCCCCGAAAGGCGGTCATGGCCTCGGACGGCCGGGTCAGCCGTACGGGATGGCGAGAAACCCGGAGCTCAGAATGACCAACTGGGACGTCTGACGCCGTAAGCCGCCGTTCAGGACAGCGTTTCGATACCTGGGGAACAGCGCGAGACACGCGACTGGTCGATCTGCACCTACCATCGCGGATGACCGGCCAACCGACTGATTGGCGCGAGCGCAATGTCTCATAAAAGGACCGGATTATGAGTCATGCGTACGGGCGCGGACAGCCTCACTCGGCCGCGCCGCCCAGGCTCGGTCACCGTGGGCAGTGTGCTGTCAGTATCGGGACGTTCACCGAAGCGGCTTCCGAGCCTGGTCCGGTGACGGCCAGGTGGACGCACGCGGGTTTCCGGACGAAGATGCCGCCGACATAGAGGGTGTAGCGATCACCGCACACCGGAATTCGGACCCTGAGCGAAGGTGCGGCCGCGTGCTTGCCGATGGAGTAATCCAGGCGCGCTGAGACCGGGCGCACCACGCTGACGATCCGGTACGGGCGGGCTGTCGGCGCGATCGCCAGGGCGGTCTTCCAGGCCAGGTACCGGACCCCGTTCAGGTGCAGCACGGGGACCGAGGCCCGGTCACCGGGATTGTCGTCGCCGATGAAGCCATCGACGCCGTTGACCAGACGCGCCGGCGCCGCGCCCGGCTCCTGCTGGCCGGGTGAATCGCGACAGGTCAGGACGGCCAGCGTGGCTGTGCCGGACCTCGTCGGAGCGGAACCTGCGGCGCAGCTGGCCGCCGCTACGCTGATCATGATGGCGAACGGCAGCACCGCCCAGGGGATGGCCGCGTGCCGGACCCGGCTTGTCATGATGGTCATGCTAGAACGCGGAACCCGGCCGGGCCATGATCATTCCGGCCAGAAGGCGCTCGCGCAGCACCTGAACATCTTGAACGGACGCCTCTGAGAAGGCTCTCAATATCTCAGCGCAGTATCTCAGCGCAAACGAGGCGCTGTATTTGCGCTGCCGATGTCCCCTCGGAGGCTGCCGGGCTGGCTTGCCAGGTGGGGCTCGGCGCTTACGGCGCGGTGGCCGACTCATCCTCAGACGAGCCGCCCGTGCCAGCGTCCGGCGTAGTAGCTGATGGTCCAGCTGCGGGGCAGTCCGCGTGGTATCCGGTGCGGGAAGTGGTACCGGAACCTGGTGTAGTCGCCGCCGAGTACCCGCCAGGCGGACACGGTGACGTCGTACAGCCGGACCCGGCCGCGTGCGCAGCTCGGCACGCAGGTGTTGGTGTAGAACCTGCCGGCTCCCGCGGCGGACCTGGACCAGTTCGACCAGTGCAGCCGGATGATGGTCCGGGCGCCGTCGTTGCAGATCGGGTTGTACCGGACCGGCCGGACCGGGCCGGACTCGTTGCAGCCGACCAGGTGGGGCGCGCGCGGCCCGGCCGCAGCGCCCCCGGTCAGGACCAGCGCCGCCGCGGCGACGGCTGACCCGGCCAGCTGCCTGATGGTTCGCCCCATGGCCCCATCCTGCTACCGAACGGCTATGTCCGGTAACTCCCCGCCGCGAGTCCGCAGCGGAGCAGCCACCTGCGCTCCGGCCCCGCGACGACGGGCAGCACGCCCGCACCAGATCACGGCGCGGCGTGAGCGTCGCCTCCCGCGCCGCTTCGCGAACAGTGACGTGAGGCTCACTGCGGCCTGCCGCCTACTCCTCGATGGCCGCGCCGGCCTGCCGGAGGTGCCGCCGGAATGTGTACGACGGATCGGCGGCCCGGCGCGCCAGATAGCCGGGGAAGTCCGTCTGCTGGCGCAGCGTCTGGCCGGCCCGGATCCTGCGGGCCTGCTCGCGCTCGGTCTGCCAGATCCGGCCCGCCGCCGCCAGGATCTCCCCGGCCCGTTCGGCGGCGACGAACAGCACGCCGTCATCGTCACCGAAGACAACGTCGGAACCGGTGACCACGTGCGGCCCGAACTGCGCCGAGCTCAGCGCCTCGGGCTCCCGCTCGTCCAGCCGCAGCGGGCCCGGCGGGTAGCTGCCGTAGCTGAACACCGCAAGGCCGATCTCCGCCAGCTCCGCAGTGTCCCGGTGCAGCCCCCACACCACCACGCCGGCGAGCCCCGCTGCTTCGGCTTCCAGCACTGCCAGGTCACCGACGCACGCCTCGTCCCTCCGCCCGCCATTGTCGATGACCAGCACGTCTCCCTGCCCGGCCGCGCCGAATGCCTCCAGGAACACATCTACGCTGCCGTAGTGACGCACCGGCAGCGCACGCCCCGCGACCCGGTGCCCGGGAACGACCGCGCGGATGCCGGGCGGCGCGGCCCGCACCGGTACGGCGGCCCGCACGCAGGCGTCGGCCACCAGCGCCGTGGACAGATCAGCAAAAGCCTCCAGCATGAAATCCTCCCTCGTTCGTGCCGGGCCGGAATGGACGGTGGTAGTGACATCTGCGGGTCGGTGCGACTTGAGCGACCCGCCGTGGTCAGCTAGCCGTCGCCGTGACGATGTAGAGCGTGGCTGATGCAAAGAAGGACTGCGTGGCCAGGTAGGTGAGCCAGTGGCTGGCTGAGTCCTGCGTGAGGTACCGAGCGTCAACGGCCCGGCTGGTCACCCGCTGGATGCCAAGCACCTGGTCGGCCACCCGGACGTCACGGAAGACGGCGGTGATCGGGATGACCGTGCGGACGCGAAATCCGGCCTGGCCGGCGAGCGGCGACGATGGTGGCGGTGATCCAGGCGTTCGTCATGAAGGCAGCGAACATGGTCCTCCCTCCGCGCTCCGCCGGACCCGGCCGAGGCGGGCAGCCCGGAGGCCAGGTAGGCGGCGAAGAGGATCGCGACGATGAAGAAGCTGACCGGCAGGCTCTGGCGGGAGGGTTCCCAGTAGTAGGAGCCGTAGGCGAGCAGGATGCCGCCCCAGGTCGCGGCGATTCCGGCCAGGCACGCGATGATCAGGGCTCGCGTGAGTGTCCTGGCCAGCCGCAGGGCGGTTGCGGAGGGCCCGATCAGCAGGGCGGTCGACAAGATCGCGCCGGTGGCCAGCGATGACAGGCCGACCGAGACGGCCAGGGCGAGCATGTAGGTCAGGCCGACCAGCCGGACCGGGACGCCGCGCGCGGCGGCGATGTCGGTGCTGACCGTGGCCAGTAGCAGCGGGCGCAAGGCCACGGCAGTCTGAGACTGAGTCTCATTACAAGCGAATGCCGAGCTCTCTTTGCATAAACAGATCGGCATGTGTTTATATGTTCGGGTGTCGCCGCAGGTGAAGGCGTTCGAGGCGGCCGGGGAGCTGCTGAAGGTTCTGGCCGCGCCGGCGCGCCTGGCGATCGTGACCGAGCTGGCCGGACAGCCCCGGTGCGTGCACGAGCTGGTGGACCGGCTGGCCATGAGCCAGCCTCTGGTCTCCCAGCACCTGCGCGTGCTGCGCGGCGCTCGGGTCGTCGGGGTAGAACGGCAGGGCCGGGAGGCGGTGTACTCGCTGGCTGACCACCATGTCGCGAGCATCGTCGCCGACGCCGTCCGGCACAGCGGGGAGGACGCGTGATGCCCGCCGGCGGCCTTCGCGGCACGCATGACGCGACGTTTCCCGCAGGCGGGTGAGGATGCGAAGGAGCACGATGTCAGACCAGGACACGGGCGACGACATGCACGGCGAGGTGGAGCGCCGCCTGCGCCGGGTCGACCAGCGGTATACCGCCGGCCGGCGGGCGATCGTCGACCTGCTGGTCAGCGCGGGCCACCCGGTGAGCATCGGCGACATCGCCGAGCGGCTGCCTGACCTGCCGCGCAGCTCCGCGTACCGGCACCTGGTCGACCTGCACGCCGCCGGGCTGGTCCGCCGGATCACCGCGCACGATGAGTACACCCGGTTCGAGCTGGCTGAGGATCTCACCGAACATCACCATCACCTGCTGTGCGTCAACTGCGGCAAGGTCATCGACGTCACCCTCCCGGCCGGGTTCGAGAAGCAGGCCGGCGCCGCGATCAGCAGGCTCGCCGCCGCCGAGGGCTTCGAGCCGCACAGCCACCGCCTCGACGTGCTCGGCCTCTGCGCAGCCTGCCGCTGACAATGCCAGGACCGCACGCACACGCGCGGCCGCGCAGAGGGCAGTCGCCCGGTTTTCGGAGTGAGAAAGGGGATTAACGGCTACCACGGCGTTACCGTGGCACTGGAGGTAATCGATGCCCGGTGCGAACGGCCAGGCTCCCGGCGGGCGTCATGCCCGCGGCGACCTGCCCGCAAGGCGTGGGGTGCTGAAGGCATCCCTGGTCCTTGGCGCGGCTGCCGTGCCCGCGTCCGCGCTGCTCGCCGAGCACCTGCTAGCGCAGCGCCAGGAAGCGGCACCGGCCTCGGGTCCGGTCGCCGAAGGCGGCGGGCATCGGCCCGCCCGGTCGTCCCGGCCGGTCCGGCCGCTGTCGGGACGGGTCGTGGTCATCGACCCAGGCCACAACCCGAACAACATCCACCACCTCGCCGAGATCGATCGCCCGATCAACGCCGGCGGGTTCTTCAAGCCGTGCAACACCGTCGGCACCGAGACCGACGCCGGGTTCCCCGAGTACGCGTTCACTCTCGACGTCGCCCGCCGGGCGCGCGTCATCCTCCGGGCGGCGGGCGCCCGGGTGATCCTCACCCAGAACGGCCACACGCCTTACGGCCCGTGCAACAATCTCCGGGCCTGGATCGGCAACCGGGCCCGGGCGGACGCCGTCATCGCTATTCACGCCGACGGCGGCCCCCCGGACGGGTACGGCTTCGCCGCTCTCGTGCCGATGCTGGTGGTGAGCTCGATCAGCGACAACAAGGCGATTATCAAGCCATCGGCGCAGCTCGGCGAGGCCACGGTCCGGCACTTCAGGCAGTCGACCGGCGAGCCGCTCTCCACCTATCTGGGCGCGAACGGCATCCAGCTTCGCAATGACCTCGCAGGGCTGAACCTGTCTACCGTGCCGAAGATCTTCATCGAGTGCGCCAACATGCGCAATGCCGGCGACGCCGCCAAGGTGACCGATCCCGCCTGGCGCGACGCCGCCGCGCACGGCATCGCCAGCTCGGTCGCGGCATTCGTGCTCCAGTAAGACGCTCTGCGTCTGCTCGCTAGTACCGCGTCAGGCTACGTTTGCCTTGTCGACGACGCGGCGGAGTCGCTACATCGCGGGGTACGCGCCCGACGAGGGAGAGTCGCTCGGCACGCTGATTGCCCAGGCGCCGCCCGACGCGCCGGCGCATCCGCCAGAGCGGTCACGGTTCGGTGCTGAGGCCCCTTGATCCGGCCGCGCTCCATATCCGACAAGGTCCGGGCGCTCACCCCCGACACCTGAGCGAGCTGCTCGAGCGACATGCGCGCCGCACGACGATGGCCGCGCAGCACCTCCCCGAATCCCACATGTCCCGTGATGGAACACACCCCTCCCAGCAGGCAGGCACGTCGTCCGGATCAGCTTTCTTGACCCTCGGCGCCGCCTTCCTCGGCACCGGAATCGCTTCCGGGTACGTCGGGCCCGTATCCGGCGCCGCTCAGCATCCGGCGGAGGTCGACAACGGTCTGGGTGTCGATGTCCTTATGCGCGGGGACCTCGAAGTACTCGGTCCCGGATCCGACGGTAACGGCAATCATGTCCTCCTGCTCCACGACCGAGCCGATTGCGTTGAGCAAGGAAACGACGGCGTGCCACTCGATGTTGTGGCTCACGGGATGCTGGAAAATCTGGCGCAGCGTATTCCGATGATGATTGCTCAGATGCGCAGGTTCTGACGTCGTTGACATCCGGGCTCCTCTCTGCCGCCAGGTGCCTGAGTTCGGGCGGGCCGGGTGGCTACTCGATCCTGGTCCTGATCGGGGTACCGATCTGCACGGTGCGTCCGACGGTGCACAGCCGGTCGTGCGACCGCTGCACCGCGCCGGGCAGGATCGCCCGCGCCGCCTCGCCCTGCTCGGAGTCGGGGAAGGCGAGCCTGAACGTCACCTCGATGCCGGTCAGGTGACTGCCGCCCTCGTCGCGCACCTTCTCCGCGGTCACCGCGATCTCGAACGAGTCAGGCTCGGACCGGCGCGAGGTCAGGATGTCCACGTCGATCGCGGTGCAGCCGCCGATCGCCGCGAGCAGCAACTCGGTCGGGGTGAAGTCCGTTCCGTCGCCGGTGCCGAAGGCGACCTGGCCGCCCCGGTCGTTGATGGCCGCGAACCGGCCGCTCGACAGCCGCTGAATGGTCACGCCTCGGCGTGTTGATCCTTCCGCCATGGGCCAAGCCTGGCACGAATCCGCCGCCCGCGCCGGGCCCGCCCGGAGAGGCCAAGCGGCGGGCTATCCCTTCTGGTCACCTGGTGCCCTTGGTCCTCCGCGATGGTGACGTTGGCTCATGCCGCCGGCCGCACGGCGAGCCGCATGCTGACCAGGAACCGCTCTTGCTCCGCTCCGTCGCACACAGTAGGAAGGAACGATGGGAAGACAGGTAGCCGTAGCGCTTTACGTGCTCGCGCTGGTAGCCGTCGTGGTTGGCGTGGACGTCCTGTTCTTCAGGAACCATTTCATGGCGCGGCTGATCGTGAACATCGGAATTGTCCTGGTGTTCGCGGCGTTCGGCTTGAGGTTCCTGAAGCGTCCATGACGGCTGACAGGCGCGGCGGTGCTAGCGCTTGGGCGGCAGTGACCGGGCGTACCGGACGGCCCTGCTGACCCACTCGGTGAGCTGGTCGTCGGCTTCCAGGGCATCGGAGCTGACCCGCAGCCACCCCGGCATCTCCCGGCCGCCCATGACCGCCACGGTGGCGGTCGTCATCTCGGTCAGCGCGGCGGACTCGGCCGGGTCGACCCGGACCAGCGCCCCGCCCTGACCGCTGGCGCTGATCGCCATGTTGCCGCCGATCAGGAAGGCCAGGCCGCCGAACATTTTCTTCTCGGTCACGCCCGGCCCGGTACCGACGAGATACCGGATCCGGTCAGAGAGCTCGATATCGTAGGCCACGCCGACCAGCGTAACGGCTGCCTCTGACGGCGACGCCGGGCCACAGCCGCCTGCCTGACTTCGTCGTGCGGACTTGTCTTCCGCAGCGGCAGTAACCTGTGACCCGTGCCAGCGGCCTGCCGCCTGGAGCGCGTTGGATGCCCCAGGCACCTGCTGGCCGTGCTCAGCCTCCCTGCCCGAGATCCGAGCCATCCCGAAGGGGCGTCAAGCCGGTGACGAGGGGACGGGCGTGAAGACGATCATCGTCAGCGGCGCCGTGGCGCTCGTCACCGCGCTGCTCGGGACGCCGCTCTTCATCGGGCTGCTGCGGCGGAAGGGCTACGGCCAGCCGATCAGGGTGGAAGGCCCCAAGTCGCACGAGACCAAGCGGGGGACTCCGACCATGGGCGGCGCGGTCTTCGTGATCGCGTCGCTGATCGGCTACGTGGTCGGGCACGTGGCCACCGGCATGCCGATGTCCGCATCGGGCGTGCTGGTGCTGCTGCTGATGACAGGCCTGGGCCTGGTCGGTTTCATCGATGACTTCATCAAGATCTTCCGGCAGACCAGCCTCGGGCTGCGCGGCGGGGCCAAGCTGGCCGGCCAGGCCGTCATCGCCGCCGTGTTCGCTATCGAGGTGCTGCAGCGTCCGGACGGCTTCGGCCTGACGCCCGCCGACGCGCACGTAGCCTTCCTGCGGGACATCGGCCCGGCTATCGGCACGCTGCCGTTCGTGATCTGGGTCGTCATCATCGTGGCCGGCACATCCAACGCGGTGAACCTGACCGACGGGCTGGATGGGCTGGCGGCGGGCGCGACCGTGCCGATACTGGCGGCGTACGTCCTGATTGGGATCTGGCAGGAGCGCAACGACGTCACGGTGGTCCTGGCACCGCAGGCCTACCAGATCCGCGACCCGGCCGACCTGCCTGTGGTGGCCGCCGCGGTGCTCGGGGGCTGCGTCGGCTTCCTGTGGTGGAACGCGCCGCCGGCCAGGATCTTCATGGGTGACACCGGGTCGCTGGCCCTCGGCGGAGTGCTCGCCGGGCTTGCCATCTGCACCAAGACGCAGCTGCTGCTGATCATTCTCGGCGGGCTGTTCGTGATCATCACGATGTCCGACGTGATCCAGGTCGGCTATTTCAAGATGACCAGGCGCAGGGTATTCAAGATGGCGCCGCTGCAGCACCATTTCGAGATGCTCGGATGGGCCGAGACGACGATCGTGATCAGGTTCTGGCTCATCTCCGGCCTGTGCGTGGCGCTCGGCCTCGGCATCTTCTACGTGGCCTGGCTGCCGCGATGACGCGAAGGAGTCGAATGCAGAGCCCGCCCACCGCCGAGCTGCATGTGCACGTGAAGAAGGCCTGACCGGCGGCGGCCAGGACGACGGCGGCCGCCGCCGTCCGGCTAGATTGCTGCCATGAAGCCCGCAGACATCGCGCTCCTGCACGCCCTCGGCAAGCCCGCTGTCTCGCCGGATGGCCGGTTCACCGTCGTCGCAGTGACCAGGCCAGATCTGGACGCGGACGACTACCGCGGTCAGCTGTGGATCGTCCCGACCGACGGGTCGGCCCCGGCGCGCCCGTTCACCACCGGCTGGCGGGACAGCGCGCCGGCGTACTCACCGGACGGGGCGTGGCTGGCGTTCCTGCGGGCGGGCAGCGCGGAGGGGCAGGACTCCAAGCCCCAGCTCTACGTGATGCCCACCGGCGGCGGCGAGCCCAGGCGGGTCACCGACCATCCGCTCGGCGCGGGCGCCCCGGCGTGGAGCCCGGACTCCCGGCTGATCGCCTACGTGACGCGCGTGCCCGACGAGGGCCGCTACGCGCCGGGCAAGAGCGACGCGGAGCCGCCCCGGCGGATCAGGACCCTGCAGTACCGCGAGGACAACCTGGGCTTCTTCATCGACCGGCGCGCCCACGTGTTCACCGTGGACCCGTTCGCCGAACCCGCGGAGCCCGTCCAGGTCACCAGCGGTGACTTCGATCACGCCAGCGTGGCCTGGAGCCCGGACGGCCAGAGCCTGGCCTTCGTGTCTGCCAGGCACGACACCCGCGACACCGACCTCGTGACCGACGTCTGGATGTGCGGGCCGGACGGCTCGCGGCTGCGGCCGGTCACCACCGCCGGGGGCGCGGCGGACGGGCCGAGGCTCTCGATCGACCAGGTGCGGTACGCCGCGGACGGCCAGTCGGTGGTCTTCGCCGCGGTCGAGCTCGGCGCCGACGGCCTGGAGTCGTCCGGTCGCAACACGGGCCTGTGGTCGGCCCCAGCCGACGGGTCGGCGCTACCCGTGCGGCTCACCGACGCCGAGACCGTCAACCTGGCCAGGGACACGCCGATCGAGCCCACCTCGAACGGCGTCCTGGTCGGCTCCGAGCACCGCGGCGCGGTCGAACTGCTGCTCGTCTCCTACGATGCGGGCGAGCCGGAACGGCTGCTGTCCGGCCAGCGCCAGGTCGGGGGCGCGGCGAGCGCGGGCTCGGTGCTGGTCGCGGCCGTCACCGACCCGGGCTCCGCCGGCGAGCTGATCGCCGTCGCCGACGGCTCGGAGCGCCAGCTCACCTCGTTCGCCGGGGTCCCCTCGCCGCGCCCGCTCGAGGAGCTCACGGCCACCGCGCCTGACGGCTACCCGGTGCACGGCTGGATCGTGCGGCCGGACGGCGCCGGGCCGCACCCGGTGCTGCTGATGATCCACGGCGGGCCGTTCTTCCAGTACGGCTGGCGGCTGTTCGACGAGGCGCAGGTGTACGCCGGCGCCGGGTTCGCGGTGGTCATGGGCAACCCGCGCGGCTCATCCGGATACGGGCAGGCACACGGGTCCGCGATCGTCGGCGAAGCGGGCACCGGCGCGGCCCCCGACCTGCTCGCCCTGCTGGACGCCGCGCTCGCAACCGGGGACCTCGACGGCTCGCGCGCTGGCGTGATCGGCGGGTCCTACGGCGGCTATATGACCTCCTGGCTCGCCGCCCGTCACGGCGAGCGGTTCAAGGCGGCCGTGAGCGAGCGCGCCGTCAACGCCGTGGACAGCTTCCACGGCTCCAGCGACATCGGCTGGTTCTTCGCCGCCTCCCTGTTCGGCGCCGACCCCGCGGGCTGGGCCGCGCAGAGCCCGCTCAGCTACGCCGATCAGATCGGCATCCCGATGCTGATCGTCCACTCCGAACACGACTGGCGCTGCCCGGTCGAACAGGCGCAGCGGCTATTCGTCGCGCTCAGGCTGCGCGGTGTCCCCGCCGAGATGCTGCTGTTCCCAGGGGAGGGGCACGAGCTTTCCCGCAGCGGGCGGCCCAGCCACCGGCTCGCGCGTTTCGAGGCCATAATCGACTGGTGGTCCCGCCACCTCTAGGCCGACTGCACTCCGACACGGCGGCATTACCGCAGGTCAAACGGGTTGCGCGCTAGCATCTGCCGCATGGCGACATCGAGGCGGGACATGATGACCGGCGGCGCGATACTCGCCGCCGGAGCGATCGCAGGCGGCGCCGCGGAGCCCGCGATGGCTTCTTCGGTAGCGGTCGGCGCGCAGCGACCGGGAAGGCCAGGTAACAACCAGAGGGCCGTTTCGCCGTTCCGTTCGCAGACCTTCAACGACGAGGGACTGTTCGTTCTCGGCGCGGCGGGTGCCGGCACCGCGGACGTCGGGGAGATACTGACCGTTCTCGACGCGATAAACGCCAGGACCGGGAACCCGGCACGGCTGGGCCAGCGTGACTTCGACGCCTACGTGGATGAGTTCGTGGCCCGCGGCCACCGCCTGGCAGCGCTGGCACGGTCGTCGCAGGATGCGGGGCAGACCGTCTCCGCCAGGTACCAGCACCTGCGGGCAGGCAACTGCCTGACCCAGGCACTGTTCTTCGTGCTCGGCACCGGGCGCCCGGCGCGCGAGCAGGAACTTTTTGACGCGGTGAACCGCCAGTGGCAGGCCGCGCTGGCCGCCATGACGCCTGTCCCTTCGCAGTTCACGGTCCGCGCGGGCCGCTACACCATACCGGTGTACTTCTTCCGCCCTGATGAGTCAGGCGCGCAGCGGCCGACGCTGATCATCAGCAACGGCAGCGACGGCCAGAACGTGGAGTCGATGCAGTTCGGCGTGGTGGCCGGCCTGGAGCGGGGTTACAACGTCGCCCTGTTCGAAGGACCCGGCCAGATGTCACTGCTGTTCCAGCACATGATCCCGTTCACCCCGGACTGGGATCAGATCATCGACCCGATCGTCCGCGCGCTTGCGGCCCGATCCGGCGTCCGCGCCGACCGCATCGGACTGATCGGCCTGAGCTTCGCCGGCATGCTGTGTGCCCGGGCCGCCGCCCGAACCCCCGGCCTTCGCGCGGTCGTGCTCGAGCCCGCCGCCGTCAGCCTGGCCCCGATCTGGGGTGACCCGAAGGACCTGGCGATAGTCCTGAAGGTCCGCCATGCCCCTCCAGCCGTTCGCGAAAAGGTCGCGCGCGAGATGAATGCCGATTTCATCAAGGCCTGGCCGCACCTGCCGCCGGAGACGCAGTTCGTGATCCACAAGCGCGGTGAGATCTTCCAGACCCAGGCGCAGGAGGACGCCAGGGCAGGACGACCGCCGCAGGACTACTTCGGCCTCCTGGAGGCGATCCTCCGATTCGACTTCACCGCCGACTTTCATGCCATAACCATTCCGTCCCTGCTGACCGCCAATGAAGGCGACACCTTCTTCGGGCGCCAGCCCTACCAGGCCTACCGCCTGCTGACCAGGGTCCCCGCCGCGGACAAGAAGCTGATCGTCTTCACCGCCGCGGAAGGCGCCCAGCGTCACGATCAGCCGATGGCGCCGCAGTTCGCCCAGGAGATGATCTTCGGCTGGCTGGCGCGCTACCTCCAGGACTGACGGCGGCTCGGCGCGGGTGCTGGCCGCCGCGGTGAGGCACTCTGCACTCAGTTGGGCCTCGCGCGGGCCATGGCTTCCGTCTTAGACTCGCGTGGAGGTGGTTCGATGGATGGCGTGTCCGACCGGTTCCTCGACCTGATCCATGACCTGGAAGAGATCAGGGATGCCGTCACTGCGGAGCGCGCCCACGCGCACTTCGACGAGCTGACCTTGCAGGTCTTCTGGATGAAGTGGCCAAGCCTGTCCGAGTGGGCTGGGTCGCTGTGGAAGATGCTGTCGGAAGAGCTTGCCGACCCTGGCTCTCCGCACCATGACGCCGAGTTCGACGAGGTGGGCGAGGTGGGCGGCAGTGGCTGAGCGCCTTCAGGGCCGCCGCCGACCGCGATGTCCCCGCCGCCTGCCGAGCCCGGGATGCCGGCCATGACCGCGCTCCGGGATCTGATGCATACCCGCGTGGTGACGGCGGCACCGGAGACTTCGGTGGCGGTGGCGGCGGCGAGCATGGTTGAGGCGGGCGTCGGCTCGGCGATCGTCATGCAGGGATCGTTCCTGGCCGGCATCCTGACCGAGCGCGACATCCTGCGGGCCGCGGCGTCCGGGCAGGACCTGTCCGGGTCGCCGGTCTCGGCGTGGATGACCCCCGACCCGCATGCCGCCAGCCCGGACACCTCCGCCGAGGACGCCGCTCAGGTCATGCTGCTGAACGGATTTCGCCATCTCCCGATCGCGCAGGACGGCCGCATCTGCGGCGTGGTGAGCCTGCGTGACCTGTTCGCGGCCAGGATCCGCCGGCCACGGGTCGCCCCACGGCAGGTCACATGATGAGCTCGACGTCGTGGAAGCGCATGACACCGAACCAGTCGTTGCTCTCTTCCCGCATCGTGCGCTCGACCTCGGCGGCGATGGACTGAACCTGAGGCAGGTCGCGTGCCGCCTCCATCCGGCTGCACAGACGCCTGAGCAGCATGTTCATTCGGCTGAACCGCTGTGAGTGCCGGCGGAACTGCCGCTGCGACTCGATACCGTGCACGGCGGCACCGACAGCCGGGACGCAGATCGACACCACGATCAGCGTCGACTCCAGGGCTGACCGGCCGGCGCCGTGGTGGCCGACGCCGCTCACGTGCAGGAGCGCGGCGAAGAGCGTCACCGTGAACAACGCGATCGTGGCGCCGCGGAACCTCTTCTCCCACTTCTCGTGCCGCCCGCTCGCCTTGACGTGGTAGGCGGCCTGGTCCTGAATCCAGTAGGTACCCAGGTACTCGCGCAGCGGCTCGACCTCGGTGGCGGCGGGGCGCTGCGGCGGCCTGCGCGCGACGATCTCAGCAAGCGCCCGCTCGATCCAGCCCACCGACGGGTCAGCGAACGACGACTGGCCGCCGCGTCCGGCCCGGTCGGTGGTCCCGGCGAGGGCGAGGAAGTAGGCCGACCGCAGCCGCTCGGCGAGGAACCGGTACGAGGTCCACCGCTCATGCAACTGCAGCCAGTTCCTGCTCGCCGGGATGGCCAGCAGCATGAGCAGCAGGAGAACCTCGAAGATCGCCACCCAGTTCGTGCCGGGCCAGAAGTTCACCTGCACGGCGACCACGGCGACGGCGGCAGCCGCCATCGCGAACACCGCCGTGCTCAGCGCGCGGAACCAGCCCTGCAGGCGCACAGCGAGGGTGTCGGCACGGATGAAGAACGGCAGCAGCCACGCCGCGACGTCGTCGCAGTACGACCGGAACTCCTCCGGCATCGCCGCGCCCGCGCCGTCGCCCGGGCCGCGGTCCTTGCCCAGGCCAAGGTCGCCTAGCTCGCGTGCCAGCCGGGCCTGGAAGGCCGGGCCGGACAGCCGCCCTGCGTTGAACGTGCTGAGGTCCTTTGCCGACTTCCTGAGCAGGCCAAACGCCTCGGTCTCCAGCTCCGCGTGCAGGACGGGCCCGCCGCCACCCCCGCCGCTACCGCCGGGACAGATCCACACCAGCGGCACCTGCTGCTCCCTGGCGTACCGCACGATCTCGGCGGTGCCGCCACGACCGCGCTCATGCTCGCCATCCCACACGGCCACCAGCACGTCGCACCGGTCAGCCACCTGCCTCCCGGCCCACTTATAACCGTCCTGATCGGAGTCCAGCGACGGCGCCTGCCAGACGGCGCTGGCCCGCCTGAGCAGGTCGTGGAACTCCCGCCGCGACGCAGCCGTCGCGAAGTCACGCGCGTAGGCGTTCCGCCCGCGCGGCAGCACGACCTCAAGCCGCGAGCCCGGCTCGGCGAGCACCTGCTCGGCCACCACCCGGTCCGCGCCCTCGGCCAGCGCCGACACCGCGACCAGCACGGTCTGGGTGCCCGGCCGCACGGCGAGCCTGCCGCGGACCAGACGCAGAGCCTCGCGGACCGCTCCGGCCACGGCGTCGGGATCGGCCAGGCTGCGGTGACCAGTCACCCCGATCCGCAGCGCGAACGGCACCCGGCCGAGGCCGGGCGCCGCCGGCCCCGCAGCCCGGATCTCAGCCGCGGCATCGCCCCCAGCCGCGGCATTGCCGGTCGGCCGGTCTTTGCTGGTGACGTCCGCACTGGCCAAGAAGGGACCTCCTGCTGCCGCGGGCCGCGCGACCCGCCGTGACGGATGGCTAGGTCCATTGTCAGCCGTCCGCGCTCCGGCCCCTCCTCCTCGGTCCGGGCCGTCACCGGCCGGTCCCGGTGGTAGCGTCGGACCCTTGAGATACCCGGTGAGGCTCTCCCGGCAGACGCTGATCGCGGCACTCGGAGCCGTGGTCGCGCTGGCGACTTTGGTCGGCATCGTCTTCGCGCTGACGAGCCACCAGACTCCGGCCCGGGCCAGGTCACTGCCGAAGAGCACCCCGACACCGACGCCCACGCCGACCCGCCCGGCCAGGCATCAGCTGACCTCGCCGTTCACCGGCGAGCCGATCAAGTACCTGCGACGGGTCCTGATCTTCAAGATCGACAACGTCGAGCAGGCCAGGCCGCCCACCGGCTTGAGCTACGCGGACATCGTCTACCTCCTCCCGGTGGAGGGCGGCCTCAGCCGGATCATGGCGGTGTTCTCCTCCCGCGTGCCGCCCGAAGTGGGCCCGGTCCGCAGCGCCAGGCAGGAGGACATCAAGCTGCTGCGGCAGTTCGGCAGGCCAGCGTTCGCGTTCTCGGGTGCCCAGCCCGCACTGCTTCCGGTGGTCGAACACTCCAAGATCGTCGACCTCTACGCCGGGATCGTGGGCGGCTACTTCCGCAGCGCCGCCAGGATCGAGCCGTACAACCTCTACGCCGACACCAGGACGCTGCTGCACGAGGCGCCGCACGCCAGCCTCGCACGCAACATCGGCTTCAGGTTCGGCCCGCCGCCGCCCGGAGGCAAGCCGATCCATTCCTATCGGGTCGGCTACGCCGCGGCGCACTTCATCTTCTGGTGGTCGCACAAGCAGCGCCGCTGGCTGGTCTCGATGGACGGCAAGCTGGCCACCACCGCCGACGGCCGCCCGCTCGGCGGGCACACGGTCGTGATCCAGTACACCCGCGTCGGCACATCACCGTTCCGCGAGCTTGGCATCAGGCCGCCGTACGCCAACACCGTCGGCCACGGCACCGCGGTCGTGCTGCGCAACGGGCTCGCCTACCACGTCCGCTGGTCACGCCACGACAAGAACGGCGGCACCAGCTTCACCCTGCCCGACGGCCGCCGGATGACCTTCGCCCCCGGCCAGGTGTGGGTCGTCTTCGGCCTCGGCCCAGGCTCCACCGGCTGACCCCGCCCCGCCGACGCGCGATCAAGCAGAGTCGGGTCGTTCAGCCCGGCGCCGCGCGGTCGGGGCTCACCTCATGGGCCCAGCCCGCGAAGGCGGCCATCTTCACCAGCCGGGCCACGATGTCCTCGTGCACATCGTCCGGCGGCTTGGCGCCGTCCACGCTGAACATCCACTCGCGGTTCGCGTAGTACTCGAGCAGCGGCACGGTCTTGTCCAGGTACACCTGCAGCCGGTGCTCGATCACCTCGGTGGTGTCGTCCGAGCCGCGACCGCGGGTGAGCAGCCGCCTGACAAGCTCGTCGCGGCCCACGTCCAGGTGGATCGCGGCCTGCACCTCGACTCCGAGCGCGTGAGCGACCGGGAACGAGGCCTGGGCCTGCTCGACCGTGCGAGGGAAGCCGTCGAGCACGTACCCGCCGGCCTCGACCGCGGCGACCACGGGCTTGCGCAGCATGTCGAGCACGACCGAGTCGGGCACCAGGTCGCCCTTGTCGACGTAGGACCTGATCCGCTGCCCGATCGATGTCCCGTCCCTGACGTGCTGGCGCAGCAGGTCGCCACTGGAGATGTGGGCGATGCCGAAGCGCTCGGCCAGCCGGGCGGCCTGCGTCCCCTTGCCTGAGCCGGGCGCGCCGATCAGCAGCAGGCGCATCTGACCACCGGCCCGGTGCCCTGACGGACCGCTCGCCGCGGGTTACCCATGGCGAGAATCGTCCTATAGTCACCGCTGTTCGGCAACGTTCCGTGCACGTGAGCCTCGTCTCTCCCGGGCCCGGGACCGATCAGGCCGGCGCCCGCCTACCACGTACCCCATTTCAGTCGCGGCTCCGGCAGGTCGGGCGGCTCGATGAAGGCCGGCGGCGCGTCGATGTCGAGCGCGTCGGGCTGGCCGTCCTGGCCGAGCGGCGGCCCGTGGCGCGCGAGCTACCCGCCGCCAGAGCGGGCAAACCGTGCGTTCCGGCCAGTCGCGGGTTTTCCGGCCCGAACAAGGGCCACCACCGGGATCACGGCGGCCAGCAGGATCCCGGCTCCCCAGGCCATGGCCACCGCGTACCCGTGCACGTTGGCTCCGGCCTGGCCGACGGCGGCGTGCCCGGCCAGGTAGGCGGCGGCAGCGGTGGCCGCGATGGTGTTGAGCAGGGCCGCGCCGACCGACGAGCCG
Source organism: Streptosporangiaceae bacterium (assembly GCA_035517035.1). GTDB lineage: Bacteria > Actinomycetota > Actinomycetes > Streptosporangiales > Streptosporangiaceae > Chersky-822. The sequence continues at coordinate 22,580 of DATIZP010000056.1, forward strand.
AGCTGGGCGGCCGCGCTTGACGCGGCCGCCGCCGCCCCGGTGTCGGCCGCGAGTACGCGGCCCAGCGCGGTCTGCAGCATCGGCGGGCCGCCGATGCCGGTGCCCAGGCCCTCGATGATCTCGGCGACCGCGACCAGCGGCAGGTAGCGGCTGGACGCGGTGAGCGCGGTCAGCGGCGCCAGCCCGGCCGCGCTCAGCACCAGGCCGGCCGCGATCAGCCAGCGCGGGCTGACCCGGGCGGCGAGGAACGGCGCGATCAGCGCGGCGCCGAGCGCCGCGGTGGCAGCGAACGGGATCAGCGCCAGCCCGGTGCGCAGCGCCGAGTAGCCCATCACGGCCTGGAGCTGGTAGGTCAGGATCAGCAGCATCCCGAACGTGCTCAGGCTGTTCACCACCATCGCGGCCAGCGCGCCGCCGCGGTCCCTGTCGCGCAGCACCCGCAGCGGCAGCAGCGGGCTGGCGGCAGCCGCCTGCCGGACGCCGAACAGGCCGAGCAGCACGGCCGCGGCGGTCAGTGAGCCGGCCACCCCGGCCGACGCCCAGCCGAAGTCGGGCACCTCGCCGAACCCGTAGACCAGGGCAGCCATGCCCGCGCAGGCCAGCGCGGCGCTCGCCACGTCGATCCGCACGGCCGGCCTGCCCGGCACCTCGGGCACGGCGAGCAGCGCGCCGGTCACCGCGGCCGCGGCGAGCACGACGTTGACGTACAGGCACCAGCGCCAGCCGAGCTCGCTGGTCAGCACGCCGCCGAGGACCAGCCCGGCGGCGGCCCCGCCGGTCAGCGTGGCGGTGAAGATCCCCACGGCCCTGGCCCGCCTGGCCTCGTCGGAGTAGACCGTGACCAGCACCGACTTGGTCGAGGAGACCAGGACGGCGCCGAAGGCGCCCTGCACGGCGCGGGCGGCGATCAGCATCGCGCCGCCGGTGGCGGCGCCGCCGACGGCGCTGGCGCAGGCGAAGCCGATCACCCCGGCAAGCAGCGTCCGGCGGGCCCCGAACCGGTCGGCCAGCCGCCCGCCGGGCAGCAGCACCGCGGCGAACGCCAGCGTGAACGCCGTGATCACCCACTGCCTGCCGGCCACCGAGAGACCGAGCGCCTGCTGCGCGGACGGCAGCGCGACGAACATCACGGTGGTGTCGAGTATCGCCATCAGGTGCGCGGTGGCCACCACGGCCAGCGGCCACCAGCCTGCGGCCGTGGCGAATCCGCGCGCCGGCCGGGCCGGCGCGGGGACGGGATCTGCTCGCATGGGAGTGCCTCCGATTAGATACAACTGTATCTAATCGGAGGCACGGCTAAGATACAAGAGTCTCTAAGGAGGCTCCATGACCGAGCGGGACTCTAGGCGGGTGGCTGATCGGTTCCCGCGCGCGGAGCGCGCGGGAACCAGGCGGCGCGGCGTGGCCCTCGAGGACGCGCTGCTCGACGCGGCCTGGGCGGAGCTGCGCGAGGCGGGGTACTCCGGCTTCACGATGGACGGGGCGGCCGAGCGGGCGGGCACCAGCCGCGCGGTGCTCTACCGGCGCTGGCGCAACAAGCCCGGGCTGGTGATCGCCGCGCTGCGCAGGCACCGGCCGATGCTGTCCGGCGAGGTGCCGGACACCGGCAGCCTGCGCGGCGACGTGATCGCGCTGCTCGGCCGGGCCTCGGCCAGGCTGGCCGAGCTCGGGCCCGAGGTCGTCTGCGGCCTGCTCGGCGACTACTTCGCCGACCGCGAGTCGTTCGCCGCGCTGCACCAGGACGTGCTGGACATCGGCGGGCAGGCGATGGCGTCCATACTCAAGCGCGCCGCCGACCGCGGCGAGATCGGCGGCGACCTCCCCGCGCGGGTCGCCGCGGTGCCGATCAGCCTGTTCAGGCACGAGCTGTTCGTCACCAGGACACCGCCGGGCAGGCAGGCGATCGACGAGATCGTGGACCAGGTGTTCCTGCCCCTGGCCCGCGGGACGGCGCTGCGCTAGGCGGGACCGCGCGGGCCGCCGAGCGCCGCCCGCAGCGCGTCCTGCTGCTGCACCGACAGGTCGGAGCGGATCAACTCCATGGCCTGGCCCTGGAACGCCCTGGCGACGGTGTCCACCGCGGCGTCCGAGCTCATCACCACCACGGCCGAGGTCCCCGGCATCAGGTCACCCTTGACCGACTCGATCATCCCCGAATCGATCCGGCCGGTCCTCAGCTTGTGCACCATCGCCGAGACCTTGCTGCCCTCGTCGGTCACGTGCTCGGTCGCCGTCGGCGCCGAGGCGTACTGCGGCCAGCGGATCACGCTGACGTCCTGCACGTCGATGAGGTCCTGCGAGTTCAGCTGCTTGAGCTTGAGCACCGCCTCATCGGCGCCCTCGGTGCCCCTGAACCGCCACGCAGTCGTGGACATGGCTTCCGACCTCCCCCCGGAACGGTTGGTTAAAAAATTCCCCACAGATCGCAGCGCACACTCCAGTCACCCGGCGGGAGACAGGCCGACCCGGGCCGGCCCAAACGTATGGTGTGCGCGGCGCCGTGGCCTCACTATGTGGTGCATGACGCAGGCACCGAGCCCGGGCATGACCCGGCGGCGCTCCCCCGGCGCGGGGGCGGCCATGGCATTACCAGCCGGCTCGGCAAGGTCGCACCAATCCGAGGGCGCTCGCACAACGAATACCAGCCATGGACGCGGCTGACGCGCGGCCCGCTGGACTGGGTCCTGGTCTTCCGGAGGGGAAGGACCGGGACCTGGACCGGCTGCTCACCCTGGTGGCACGGGGCGACGAGAGCGCGTTCGCGGTCCTCTACGACCAGGTATCCGGCCCGGTCTACGGCCTGATCCGCAAGGTGCTGCGGGATCCGGCGCAGTCTGAGGAGGTAGCGCAGGAGGTGCTGCTCGACGTGTGGCGCGCGGCGTCCAGGTTCGATCCTGCCAGGGGCGGCGCCGCGACCTGGATCATGACCATCGCCCACCGGCGGGCGGTCGACCGGGTGCGGTCGGTGGCCGCCGCGGCCGAGCGCGAGCAGCGCAGCTCGGTCCTGCTCGCCGAGGACGACGTCGCCGACGCGGTCGAGTCGACCCTAGAGCGCGAGCGGGTGCGCCGTTGCCTGGACGGCCTCACCGACATCCAGCGCGAGTCCATCACCCTGGCTTATTACGGCGGCTACTCCTATCGCGAGGTGGCCGGCCTGCTCGGGATCACGCTCGGCACGATCAAGACCAGGATCCGTGACGGCCTGATCAGGATGCGGGACTGCCTGGGGGTGTCATGGTGAGGCTGCGCAGCGACCTGCATTACCTGACCGGCGTGTACGCGCTCGACGCCATCGACGACCCGGCCGAGCGCACCCGCTTCGAGCACCACCTGCGGCGCTGCCAGCAATGCGCCACCGAGGTGCGCGGCATGAGCGAGACCGCCACCAGGCTCGCGTTCGCCGCCTCCCGGCTCGCGCCGCCGCAGCTGCGCGGGCGGGTGCTGACCGCCGTGGCGCGTACCAGGCAGCTTCCGCCGCGGGTGGACGACCACCGGTCGAGCGCACGGCCGCGGCCGGTGCCCCGGCCCAGGCTCGCCTGGGTCGCGGCGGCCGCCTGCCTGGTCGTGGCGATCGCGCTCGCGATCACGCTGGTCAACGCCGAGCGCCAGCTGCACCGCAGCAGGACCGCCGAGAGCCGCCTTGAGCAGGTGCGGGCACGCGAGCAGAAGATCGCCGCGCTGCTCACCGCACCGGACACTCGCGCGATCACCCACCGGACGCCGAGCGGACTGGTCACCACCGTGGTGTTCTCCCTGCAGCGGCACACCATGCTGGTCTCCCCGACCAAGCTGCCGCCGCTGCCTGCGGGCAAGATCTACCAGCTGTGGCTGATCGGCCCGCCGCAGACCCGATCCGCCGGGCTGCTGCCCGCGGGCAAGTACCAAGGGCTGGCCCCCGTGCTGGTCAGCGGGGTCGTCAAGGGAGACATATTCGGCATGACGGTCGAGCCGGCCGGCGGAACCAAGAAGCCGACCACGACACCGCTGGTACTGCTGGACCTGACTCACTGACCGGAGAAAATCTTCCGGGGGATTCTCGGGCGGACCAATCCGCGCTGCCGGGTGGAACGAATGCAGCGCGTGATTACCCACCAGCCCGCTCGATCGGGGACTTTAATGCCCGATCGCCACCGGTAAGGAAAGCACTATGCCCAGGAAAGGATTGTCATGCCTGAACTCGACCCTGCCGACCGTGCTGCGGCTCGGCAAGCTGACCCCGCTGGCGCTGGCTCGCCATCGCGCCGCTCCGTGCTCCGCGTGGCCGCTGGAGCCGGTGCGGCAGGAGTTGCGGCAACCGCACTAGGCCGGATCACGTTCCCTGGGCGGGCCGAGGCGGTCCAGGCCCGTACCGAGCCTGACGCCCGGCACGCCGCCGCCGAGCCCGACGCCGCCTCCTCCGACCCCATCGTCGTGCACGTGCGCGACGCGTCTGTCGGCGACATCGAGGTGTTCCGCGGCACCATGCAGGTCCGCGTCCACGACCGGGACCTGGCCGCCCGGATAGTCCGCGCCAGCCGCTAGCCGCCCTGCCGCGCCAATCGAGCAGAACCGAGAGGAACCTGATGTCATCGCATCGCGAGGCGCCCGAGATCTCCATGGATCCGGTTGCCGACAGCACCGACGTTTATGCCTTCGTCAGCCCGGACCAGCCGGACACCGTGACGCTCATCGCCAACTACATTCCGCTGCAGGGCCCGGCCGGCGGCCCTAACTTCTACCAGTTCGGCGATGACGTCATCTACGACATCAACATCGACACCAACGGGCACGGCGAGGCGGACATTACCTACCAGTTCCGCTTCCAGACCGAGGTCGAGGACCCCGACACGTTCCTGTACAACGTCGGGCCGATCACCTCGCTGTCCAGCCCGAACTGGAACCGCAGGCAGACCTACACGGTCACCAGGATCGACCGCACCGGCCAGCACGTGCTCGGCCGCAAGCTGATCACCCCGCCGTGCAACATCGGCCCGCTGTCCACCCCGAACTACGAGTCGGCGCTGGCCGGGCCGGCCGTAAACGCGCTGTCGGACGACAGCAAGGTGTTCGCCGGGCAGCGCGCCGAGGGCTTCTACGTGGACCTCGGCTCGATCTTCGACCTCGGCAACCTGCGGCCGTTCCAGAACCTTAGCGTGTTCGGCAAGGCCGACGGCCTCCAGGCCGCTCCCGGCGTCAACGCCACCAAGTTCCTGAACGTCCACTCCATCGCGCTGCAGGTGCCGATCTCGCGTGTCACCGCGTCCGGCCGCCCGGTCATCGGCGTGTGGACCACGGCGTCCAGGCAGCGGGTGCGGCTGCACGGCTCCGAGCAGGGCGAGGTCGTCAACAGCGGCCCGTTCCGCCAGGTGTCGCGCCTGGGCAACCCGCTGGTCAACGAGGTCCTGATCCCGATGGGCAGGAAGGACTTCTGGAACACCCAGCCGCCCGCGCACGACAAGCAGTTCGCGCAGTACGTCGCGCATCCCGAGCTTGCCGGGCTGCTGCCCGTGCTGTACCCGGGTGTCTTCCCCAACCTGGCGGCGCTCGACAAGGCGAAGACGGCGCGCGCCGACCTCGAGGCGATCCTGCTCACCGGGATCCCGAAGGGGATCGTGTCTGGTTTCACCAACTTCACCGGCTCGGTCCAGGCCGACATGCTGCGGCTGAACACCTCGATCCCGCCGGCGTCCAACCCGAACACCCTCGGCCTGCTCGGCGGCGACCCGGCCGGCTTCCCGAACGGGCGGCGCGTGTTCGACGACGTGGTCTCGGTCGAGCTGCGCGCGATCGCCGGCGTGACCTTCGCGCTGGTCGACTCCACGTTCAAGCCGGATGCGGCAGCAGGCGAGCTGACCGACGGCCTTACCCCGGCTGACCTGGGCACTCCGTACCTGGACAGCTTCCCCTACCTCGGCGTCCCCTACGACGGCTACGACCACCCGTCGAGCTGATCTGATGGAAGAGCCCACGCTCGGCCCGTCGGCTCCAGGCAGCGTCGTGCTCGACCTCGGCCCCGGTCAGGGGGCCCTGGTCCTGCGCACGCCGCCGGAGCTCGACGGCGTCGAGATCGAGATCAGCAGGCAGGACCTGCCCGAGAGCCGGCGCGTGCACTCGCAGGTACGCCCGCGCCACTTGGCGAGCGGACCGCAGTACGCGGCGGTCTACCCCGGCCTAGCCGTCGGCGACTACACGGTCTGGCGTGACGAAACCACCAGCGCGATGGTGGTTACCGTCGCCGCAGCCACGGTAACCACCACCTGGTGGCCGCCCCCCTAACAGCCCCGGGCGCCCCGGCCGGCGCGGGCGGGGTTGTGGAGCGCCGAGCCGCCTGCTGCCGCCTGGCTGCCCAGCCTTGAATCAGGCCTTCAGGACCTGGCCGAGCCGTAGCCGAGCAGCGCGGCCAGGCCGAGGGCGCTGCGCGGGGCGTAGGCGATCCGCCACAGCCCACCGTGAGCCGCCGCATAGGCCTCGTCCTGCCAGGGCTGGCGGATGGATCCGGGTCCCTGCCCGGGCCCGCCTTCGGGTCCGGGACCGGACTCGGTCCCCGCGGCCGACCCGGCGCACAGGTCATGCACGAGCAGAGCCGCCATCAGGACCCGGCAGGTGTCAGGCTCGAACACCTCGGCGCCGAACCGGTGCGCCCCGGCGTAGGCGGCGGCAAGCACCCGGTTCCTTACTACCGAGCGGGTCCTGGTCGGCGGCGCGACGTTCAGCGACACCGTCATCCCCGCCTGCCTGGCCACGCAGGCGCGCCACCGCTGCAGCCGCTTGGCCAGCGCGTAGTTCGGACCCTGCTGCGCGACCAGGCAGTCGCTGATGCCAGGGTCGGCACCCGGCACGTAGGCGCGGCGCAGCAGTCGGCCGCCCGACAGCGCGCGCAGCGGGCGGACCGCGAGCTTAACGGCCATCGGGCGCTGCTCGTAGGCGCGCACCGACTGCCGCACCGCGTCGGCGGGCACGGCGAACACGTCGGTTGGCGTGGCAAGGAACGCGATCGCCAGGTCGGGCCGGGCGGCGGCCAGCCGCAGCGTCAGCGTGTCGGCGGCCGCGCACACGGCCAGGTTGGCGGCTCCGTCGGCGTAGACGTAGTTGCCGAGCACGAGCCCGCCGCCCAGGCCGGCCAGCCAGTCGGCGAGCTCGGGCACCGCCGCGTTCAGGTCAGTGCCAGCCGATCTCGCCAGCCCAGCCGACCCCTCTGAGGCGGCCGGGTCCTCTTCCGCCGGCGAGCCGGCCTCGGCGCCCGTGCCGGTCTCCGCACGCTGGCCGTTGCTGACCGGGACCAGCAGGGTTCCTGCGCCGGCCCGGGCCATGTCGAGCACGCGCTCCCATAGCCGCTGGCCGGGCAGGTCAATCCCTGCCGCGGTCGCGCCCCAGCGCAGCAGCACGGGCAGGGGGCCGATCTCGGACCCGGCACCGAGCGCGGCCACGGTCCGTCCCGGCAGGCTCAGCCACTCCGGGTGCGCGGCGACGGCCCCAACCGCGTCCGCGCAGGACGGCTCGATGATTCCCGCCGACACCCAGGCGTCCAGCCTGCGCAGCAGCTCGTCGCCGCGCAGCACGCTGCCGCGGTAGGGCAGGGCGAGTTCGGTTCCCGGCTCGGCCGTGCCGCGCACCGCCACGGTCCGCAGGCCATCCCCGGCCGGCGTGGTGAGCAGGTCGTCGATGCCGGTCTCCGAGCCATCGGCCAGCACCGCCCGCATCCGGCGGTGTACCGACTCAAGGCCGTCGCCGGCGATCGAGAGTGCGGCGTCCGTCGAGGTCAGGCCGGCCTCGATCAGCCTCCGGAAGTGGGTGAGATAGCCGGACCGCCAGTTCGTCTCCTGCTCGGCACCGAGCGCCCCGGCCGGGTCGGTGCCGCGCAGGGCGTCGGCGACCACCGCGCGACCGAACGCCGAGGTGCTGCGCCGCCCGTCAGGTCCGGCCGGGAACACCACCGAGGCCTGCGTCATTGCCACGTCACTGCCATGTGAACGCCTCCACTCCCCGGTCGGCCAGTTCGGCCGCCACGTCGCCCGCCAGGAAACGCTCGGCCTCGCCACGGCCGAGCAGCGTCGCGTCGAAATGCGCGAGCGTCAGCGCGCGCGTGAACAGGTGCGCCTGCTCGCCCGAGCACAGCTCCGCGGCCGGCTTCATCTCCGCCGCCATCCATGCCGCCGCTGGCGGGAGCGGCGAGGTCCGTGCCGCCTCGTGCTCGGCCTCGACGTCATCGACGAAGTGCTGGTGGTCGGCTCTGCGCAGCACCACCATCCGCTTGGACCCCGGGATCCTGCCGAACATCTCCTGCACCCCGTCGAGCGGTATGGGCACGTCGTCTTCGGCCGCGAGCACGAGGGTCGGGACGTCCCTGCCCCAGCCGAACGCCAGCGTCAGCGGCAGGATCCCTGGCCGCGGGTCCGAGGCGCCGCCGGGTGCGAGCGCCACGACCGAGCCCGCCAGCGGCTCGGCGTCCGGGACGGCCAGCACGGTCCAGCCGCCGAAGCTGTGCCCGACCAGCCCGATCCGCTCTGCGTCGAGCTCAAGGCCGCCGGACAGGCTGGCGGTCGCCAGCAGGTAGCCAAGCAGGAACCGGACGTCGGGCACCCTGCTGCCGATCACGGCGTCGATCCGTTCGGCCCGTGCCGCCGGGGTCTCGTCGTCGCGACGGCCAAGCTCGGCGGCGACAAGCTCGGAGTGGTCCATCGCGGCGACCGCGTATCCGTGGCTGGCCAGGTGCGCGCACAGGAACGTCGCGCTGCGGCGGTGACCGCCGCTCGAGTGCGAGTACACGACAAGCGGCCTGGCTCCCGCCAGTGCCGTGGCGGCCGACTGCGCGCCTGAGGCATCGCCCCGCTCGGCGGGATACCAGAGCTCGCAAGGAAAACTCCTGCCGCGCGCCTCGTCCGGGGCATCCAAGCTCGCCACGCCCACCGCCAACGGCCCGCGGCCGAACGGGTCGTATCCGGCGCCGCTCTGGCCGCGCGGGCCGGCCTGGCCGGGGTGACCGGTCAACCTCACACCTTCCTGGCCCGGCTCGGGGCGACTCTCGGCGGCTCGCCGGGCTGCTTGGGGTAGACCGGCGGCCAGGGCGCGTCGAGCAGGCCGTTCTCCGCGTCCTTCGCGCTCATCGCCAGCAGCGGCTCCAGCGACTGCGGGTCGTCGTTCATGCCGGCCCAGGGATCGCCGGTGGTCGCCAGCCTGGCTGGCAGCGAGGCGATCGTGAACTGGTCCGGGTGGATGTCGTCGAGCTCGTCCCAGCCGACGGGGGTGGACACCTGGGCACCGGGCCGGGCGCGCACCGACCAGGCACCGAAGACGGTCTTATGCGGTGCGTTCTGGTTGAAGTCCACGAATACCCGCTGGCCGCGCTCCTCCTTCCACCACGCGGCGGTGATCAGGTCAGGGCGGCGGCGCTCGAGCTCACGTGCCACAGCCACGGCGGCGGCACGGACCTGGTAGGAGTCCCAGCGGGGCGCCAGCTTGACATAGACGTGCAGCCCGCGGTTACCGGTCGTCTTGGCGTGTCCGGCGATCCCGTTCTCGGCGAACAGCGCCCGCAGTTCGCGCGCGGCCTGCCTGATCTGGCCGAAGTCCACTCCAGGCGACGGGTCAAGGTCGATCCGCAGCTCGTCGGTGTGCTCGGGATCGTCGGCCAGGTACGGCCAGACGTGAAAGCCAAGGCAGCCAAGGTTCACCGCCCAGAGCACATGGTCGAGGTTGGCGGCGACCAGCGCCTGCGACGTGGTGCCGTTCGGCGTGGCCACGGTCGTGGTCCGCAGCCAGTCGGGCGCGTTCTTCGGCACCCGCTTCTGGAAGAACGAAGGGCCGCCCGCGCCCTCGGGGAAGCGCTGCAGCAGCACTGGCCGGCCGCCCATGGTCCGCATCAGCGGCTCGGCCACGCGCAGGTAGTGCTCGGCCAGGTCGCCCTTGGTCTCGCCGCGCTCGGCGAACAGCACCTTGTCTGGCCGGCTGATCAGGTCGGTGCCGGTCGTGCCCATCGCGCCGCCTCTCCGCGGGACCTGCCGGGCGGTGGCCGCCTGGTCCTGCCAGATGATGATGGCCGCCTGCGCAGCAGGCTATCCCGCCGGGCGCAGCGGTACCTGCCAGGAGAACCTGGCCGTGCTGCCGCCGGTGACCTCGATGGCGAGGTCCACCCCGGCCAGCGTCGCCTTCTCGGACAGGCCGGAGAACGCGTTGTCCGGCCACGTCGGCCCCTCGGTGCCGGGTGCCGGGCCGGCCTCGAGCAGGGCGAGCACGCTGTCACCGCCCACGGTGACGCCGATCCTGGCCAGCATCGCCTGCGGGCTGACCAGGCCGATCGCCTCGCGCAACAGCTCCACGAGCTCGGCCGCGGCGCCGGGATGGAGCGCCCCGTCCACCGGCCCGGCGAAGCTGATCTCCGGCACGGGCGAGAGGTCGCCGCACAGATCGAGTATCTCCTGGCGCAGGCCGCGGCCCTGGAGCCTGCGTTCCAGACCGAAGATCGTGTCGCGCAGCGTCCGCAGCACGTCGTCGAGGTCGTCGGTGCAGGCGTCGATGCGGCGGCGGACCTCCGCGTCACTGCTGATCGCCGACGCGCTCTGCAGCGCCAGGCCAGCGGCGAAGATCCGCTGGATGACCTTGTCCTGCAGGTCGGCGGCGATCCTGTCCCTGTCCCGCAGCAGGCTCACCTCACGCAGCTGTGCCTGAAGCCCGGCCGACTCATCATGGGTGCGCCTGATCCGGCTCCGCAGCCCGTGGGTCGCCACCGAGATCAGCGCGCCGAGCGCTCCCCACAGCAGAACCCGCCGACCGATCACCGCGCCGGGAACCACCACCGGCGTCAGCGAGATGATCACCTCGACCATCACGACAGCGGCCACGATCACCGCGGACTCCCACGGCCGGTGGAACAGGGCGGTCCAGACTAGCGGGATGAGCAGCACGACGCCGACGCCCGAGGTCGGGCCGGCGGCCAGGATGAGGGCGAGCACCGAGCCGGTGTAGGCCAGCGGCACGAGCACGGTCAGCCAGCCGGGCAGGCTGCTCCACGGCAGCGCGAACGCGGCCGCCGTGGCCAGCAGCGCCACGATGCTCGCGATCGCGGCTGGCCAGGACAGGGCACCGGGCGGCAGCGCGAGGCTGGCCTCGGCCAGCGCGGCGACCACGGCGAACGGGAGCACCCTGACCAGCAGCCCGTCGCGGCGGAATGGCGAGCCCGCCGGTTCGCCGAAGGCCCTTGCTACCGCACCTGGCAGCGAGGTATCGGACGCCCTCTGCATGTCATGCCTTACGCTGCTCGGGGGAGAGCCAGGCGGGCGGCCTCAGCGCGCGGGCACCGGGCGGCCGCTGGATTCACCGGAATGTCAGCATTCTAGAGCCGGCGGTGCGCCGACTCCATGCTCCGCACCGGCGACGAGCCAGGCGGGCGAGAAGCTTCGCTTCACTTCGCCGGCTTCCCCTTCCCCGGCTTGCCTTCGACTGGCTTGCCCTTCCCCCGCTTCGCCGTGACTGACTTGGCCTTCGCCTGCTTGGCCCTGACTGGCTCGCGCTCGGCCGGGGCGACCTCGGCCGCCTGGGGCGCGGGCTCGCCGGCCGGAACCCTGACCCGCTCGGAAAGCTCGGCGAGCCCGCGGCCTATCCCGGCTGTCAGCGCGCCGAGATCCTCCTCACGGACCGCCCTGTAGTCCGCGGTGATCCCGAACGAGAACCTGTCCAGATAGGAGAACACGGCCACGCCGATCCGCAGGTTGTCGCCGATCGGCACGTAGGGGTACACCTCGAGCATCTGCCTGCCGAGCAGGTACAGCGGGAAGCCTGGCCCTGGCACGTTCGTGGTGACGGTCTGGACCAGCGGCTGCGGTATCCGGAACGCGGCCGCCGACCCGAGCGCGAGCAGGGCGGGGGCGGCGAAGCCAAGCGCTCCGGTGAGGAACTCGGCACCGACGGCCTGCCTGGTCCGCTTCAGGTCCTGCATCTGGCTGTGCAGCAGCTCGAGCCGCAGCACCGGCCCGCTCTCGCCGACCGGCAGGTTGACCAGGATCGCCGAGACCTTGTTGCTGACCGGCTGCCGCTCGTCCGGGCCGCGCAGCGAGACCGGGACCAGCGAGCGGACCACCACGCCTTCCTCGAGCTCGCCGCGCGAGCGCAGCAGGTCGCGGAAGCCGGTCGTGATCGCCGCGAGCACCACGTCGTTGACGGTCACGTCGAGCGCCCGGCGGATCCGCTTCACCTCGGCCAGGCTCGCCGTGGCCCAGATCCACCGGCGGTGCGGGCTGATCGGCCCGTTCAGCGACGAGGCGGATGGCACCGCGAGCCGGCGCGCGCTTCCGGTCAGCCCCAGGCCGAAGCCGAGCATCTGGGCCGGGGTCGGCATCCGGCGGCGGACCAGCCCGGGCAGGTCGGCGAGCTGCCTGACCGGCCAGGTCACGGTGTCGACGGCGCCGTCGGCCAGCACGTCGGCGAGGGAGGGGCCGGGCTGCGGCTGCCAGGGAACCACGGCCGGCCGGTCGTGCTCGGGGGTGAGGTCGAAGAGCGCGGCCATCAGGTCGGAGCCGCCAATGCCGTCCACCATGCAGTGGTGCACCTTGGAGATGATCGCCCAGCGACCGCCCTCGATCCCCTCGAGGAACCAGGCCTCCCACAGCGGCCGCTCCCGGTCGAGCCGCTGGGCGAAGATGCGGGCCGCCATCTGGCGCAGCCCGGCCTCGTCACCGGGCGGCGGCACGCCCGCGTGCCGCAGGTGGTAGCGCATGTCGAAGTGCTGGTCGTCGGCCCAGTACGGGCGGAACACCTGCAGCGGCAGCGTTCGCACCACCTGGCGGTACCGGGGCACCAGGTGCAGCTTGGACTCGTACAGCGCGAGCAGCTCGTCGTAGCCAGGCGGCGGGCCGTCGAAGACGGCCAGCGAGCCGATGTGCATGGGAACGTTCTGGTGCTCGACGAAGTAAAAGCCCGCGTCGAGCGTGCTCATGCGCTCCACGGCCGCCCCCCGTTCCCCGCCGATACGAGCCTGTTCCCCACCTCATCATTCCTGTTCCTGGCCCGGTGAACCGGGCGGCCCGGTCGTTCCGAACGAGACACCGCCGCACTCCCATGTCACCCGCGCCGGGTCCCGGCTAGCCTGTGACCGGGCCTGGACGAGGAGGTTGGATGTCGCCGGATGCGCTGCCGCCACTGGTCGAGCGCGCGAACGCGCTCGCCCGCCAGCTCGGCTTCCCGCTGACCAGGGAGGAGGCAGGGCCGGAGCATAACCCGTCGGCGAGCCTGCCCGGTGTCGGTCGGTTCCTCGCCGTGCTCGCGGCGGGCTGCCTGGGCGGGCGGATCGGCGAGATCGGCACGGGGACGGGCCAGGGCAGCGCCTGGATGGCCAGCGCGATGCCCGCGGACTGCACGCTGGTCACCGTCGAGATCGACGAGCGCCGGGCGGCGGCCGCCACCGGGCTGCTGGCGGCCGATCCCCGCATCACCGTGCTCACGGGCGACGCTGCCGACCTGATTCCGCGGCACGCGCCGTTCGATCTGCTGTTCTCTGACGGCGGCTGGCGCGACCCCGCGGGCTTCCGGTCTCTGGTCGACCTGCTGCGGGTCGGCGGGCGGATCGTGATGGACGACGTGATCCCCATGGCCATCCTGCCGGCCGACTCACCGCACTGGAAGCACGACGCTAAGCGCGAGTTCTTCTACGGCGACGCGCGGCTGATCTCGACCGAGGTGGTGCTGCCCGACCTGCGCAACTCCCTGCTGGTCGGGACCAGGCTGCGCTGAGCCGGCCCCGGCTTCCGCCGCGTCCCGACGCATGCCAGGATCGGCGGATGCGCGTGCTTCGGACGCCGGACGAGCGGTTCGGCCAGCTGCCTGACTTCGGCTACCAGCCGCACTACGCCGACGTGGGCGATCTGCGGATGGCCTACGTGCAGGCCGGGCCGCCCGACGGGGAGCCGGTCTTGCTGCTGCACGGCGAGCCGAGCTGGTCCTTCCTCTACCGCCATGTCATGCCGGTGCTCGCCGACGCCGGCCTGCTGGCGATCGCGCCCGACATGATCGGATTCGGCCGCTCCGACAAGCCGGCCGAGATCGCCGACCACAGCTACGCCAGGCACGTGGAGTGGATGCGGCGGCTCGCGTTCGACGTGCTTGACCTGCGCGCGGTCACGCTGGTCGGCCAGGACTGGGGCGGCCTGATCGGACTGCGCCTGGTCGCCGAGCACCCTGAGCGGTTCGGCCGGGTGGTCGCCGCCAACACCGGGCTGCCCACCGGCGACCTGCCGATGCCGGACGTCTGGCTGAGGTTCCGCGAGGTGGTCAGGACCGCGCCCGAGCTCTCCGTGTCGCGGCTGGTCCGCTCGGGCTGCGTCAGACGGCTGCCCGACGACGTGCTCGCGGCCTACGACGCGCCCTTCCCCGGCCGGGAGTTCATGGCGGGCCCGCTGGCGATGCCCGGGCTGGTGCCGACCACTCCCGACGACCCGGCGTCGGCGGCCAACCGCGCCGCGTGGGACCGGCTGCGGGAGTGGGACAAGCCGTTCCTCGTCGCGTTCAGTGACTCCGATCCGATCACCGGCGGGATGGCGCCGGTGCTCGAGCGGGCCATCCCCGGTGCGGCCGGGCTCGACCATCCGGTGCTGACCGGCGCCGGGCACTTTCTGCAGGAGGATGCCGGGGACCGGCTCGCCGCCGAGATCGTCGCGTTCTGCGCCGCGCATCCGATCTCCTGACCCTCCATGATCTCGAAGGATTGAGTAGGCATTTCGCCCACTAATCCTTCGAGATCATGAATTACCGCATTCCCTTGTCGCAATGCCGCCCTGGTCACGGGATGGCGGGTACCGGAGCCCTTCGATTGCTAGCCTGTCCCGGTGACAGATTCCGGGGTGGCTGACAACAACGCCAGCGATAGCCAGTTGTCGGCTGACAAGAGGGCTAATCAGCGCTATTCGGTTTACCCGCGGAATATGTCCGCCCCGCCGGCCGGGCCGGATGCACAGGTGCTCGCGCCGCGGCGGCCAGCGGGCTGGGATCGCCGGACCAGGACCGGCCTGGAGCGGGTCACCGAGGCGGTGCTCGCGGCCGCCGGCCCTCGCCCGGGCGTTCAGGTGATCGATCTCGGCTGCGCCGACGGCCGGCTGAGCGTGCCGCTGGCCGAGAGTGGCGCGAGCGTGCTCGCGGTCGACGTGAGCCAGGCCATGGTCGCCCGGCTCAAGGAGACGGCGATCGACCGGTCGATCACCGGGCTCCGGGTGCTCGCGGCTCCGCTGCCTGACCTGCGGCTGCCCGCCGCCAGCGCGGACATCGTCGTGTCCTGCTATGCCCTGCACCGGCTGCGCGACCCGGACAAGGCCCGCGTGCTTGCGGCGGCCTACGAGTGGCTGCGGCCGGGCGGGGAGCTGGTGGTCGCCGATATGATGTTCGGCCGCGGCGCGACCAGCAAGGACCGGGCGATCATCAGGTTCAAGATCAGGGCGCTGGCCAGGAAGGGCATCGGCGGCTGGTGGCGGATCGCCAAGAACGGCTACCGCTACCTGGTCAGGGCGAAGGACTACCCGGTCTCGATCAGCACCTGGGCCGCGATGCTGGCCAGGGCAGGCTTCACCGGCATCACCGCGTCGTCGGTGTTCAACGAGGCGGGCCTGGTCTCCGGGCGCCGCCCGGAGACCAGCTGAGCCGCCGCCGGGACTAGCCTGGCCCGGCAGCCTGGCCCGGCAGCCTGGCCCGGTGCGGGCCTGGCCCGGTCAGAGCCTGCCGATCGCCGCCGGAGCGCCGAACGGCCTGAGCACCTCGGGCACCGCGACCTTGCCGCCCTCGTCCTGGAAGTTCTCCATGATCGACAGCATGGCCCTGGCGGTCGCGCCGGTGCCGTTGAGTGTGTGCGCGAACTCGAGCTCGCCGCCGCGGCGGAACCTGATGTTCAGCCTGCGAGCCTGGTAGTCGGTCGTGTTGGAGCAGGACGTGATCTCCCGGTACCGCTCCTGGGTCGGGAACCAGGCCTCGATGTCGTACTTCTTGGCCGCCGGGGCGCCCAGGTCGCCGACCGAGATGTTCATCACCCGGTACGGCAGGCCGAGCTCGCGGGTGATCTCCTCCTCATGCGCGAGCAGTTCCTCGTGGATGTCCTTGGACTGCTCGGGCACGCAGTAGACGTACATCTCGACCTTGTCGAACTGGTGCACGCGGAACATGCCCTTGGTGTCCTTGCCGGCCGCGCCGGCCTCCCGCCTGAAATTCGTGGTGAACCCCGCGTACCTGGCCGGAAGCTGATCCTCCTCGAGCCGCTCGTCGGCGTGGATCCCGGCCAGCGCGACCTCGGAGGTGCCGGTCAGGTACAGGTCGTCCTTTTCCAGCCGGTACAGGTTCGACTCCTCGGTGGGCAGGAACCCGGTGCCGTACATCGCGCGCTCGCCGACCAGGATGGGCGGCAGCACGGTGAGGAACCCCTTGCCGCGCAGCTTGTGCAGGACGTACTGGTACAGCGCCATCTCGGTGACCGCGACGTCGCCGATCCGGTAGGCGAACCGCGATCCCGACAGCCTCGCCCCCCTGGCCATGTCGATCCAGCCGCGTGCCGACCCGAGCTCGGTGTGGTCCTTGGGCGTGAAGCCGAACTGAGGCGGCTCGCCCCAGGTCCGCACGACCTCGGCGTCCTCCTCGTCCATGCCGTCGGCCGCGGTCGGGTCGGGCAGGTTCGGGATCCTGGCCAGGATGTCCGCGCGGTGCTGCGCGGCGACGGCCTGCTCCTGCAGCGCGGCCTCGATCCGGCCGGCCAGCTCGCGCAGGCTGGCGAGCTCGTCGGGGCCCGGCTTGCCCCTGGAGGCCTTCTTCTGCTCGGCGCGCAGTGACTCGGCGCGTTCGGTCGCCTCGCGCCAGCTGGCGTCGGCAGCCATCAGCTCGTCGAAGTCCTGCCCGGCGCCACGCCGGGCGAGCGCCGCCCGGTAGCCGTCCGGATCCTGTCGTGCCGCCTTGAGGTCGATCATTTTCGCGATTCTAGCGGCGGCAGACCAGGGCGGCTCACCGATAATGCGCGCCGCGGGGCGGCGGATTGGCCGCCCGCCCGCGGGGCAGCGGTGCGATTCGAGTTTCCCTCGCTCCGCTGCCTTGGTATATGTCAGATGGCGCGCCGCACCGCGCGCCTGCCGCCCTCCGGAGGAACTGTGCGCCCCGCACCGATACGCAGGCCGCTCGCCGCCGCGGCGGCCGCCGCACTCCCGGCCATCGCGATCGCACTTCCGGCCACGGCCGGCCCCGCCGTTCCGGCCGCCGCCTCGGCCGTGACGACCCCGCCGCCGCCCGGCAACCCCGGCGTGATCGCACAGGTCAGCAGGGCGCCGCTGCCCTCTGGCGAGCGCTACGTCTGCCCGCCTCCGGCCCGAGCCGGGCAGATGGAGTGCCTGTCCATCGTCCGCTCGGTCCCGCCGGGAGCGGTCCCGGCGATCGCGGCCACGCGGGTCAACGGGTTCTACTCGCCGGCCGACCTGCGCAGCGCCTACAAGCTCGGCGCCGCGCCGTTCCGCGGCGGCAGGGGCGACACGATCGCGATCGTGGACGCCTTCTCCGACCCCAGGGCCGCCGCCGACCTGGCCAGGTACCGCTCGCGCTTCCATCTCGGCGCGTGTACCACCGCAAGCGGCTGCCTGCGCATCGTGAACCAGGCCGGGCGGCCGAGCCCGCTGCCCGCGGCGAACTGGTCATGGGCGGGCGAGGAGTCTGTCGACCTCGACATGGTCTCGGCGATCTGCCCGAACTGCCGGATCCTGCTGGTCGAGGCCAGGGCAGCCAGCATAAGGAGCCTCGTCCCCGCCGAGCGGGTGGCGATCGCTTCCGGCGCCCGGTACATCTCCAACAGCTGGGCGGGCGGCGAGTTCGCCGGCCAGAACCGGTACGCACGCTCCCTGAACCACCCGGGCACGGTGATCGACTTCGCCTCCGGCGACTCCGGCTACGGCCCCGCGTTCCCGCCCGACCTTCAGTACGTCACCTCGATCGGCGGCACCACGCTGAAGCACGCGCCCGGCAAGCGCGGCTGGACCGAGTCGGTGTGGGGCTCGACCGCCTTCGGCGCGCAAGGAACCGGCTCAGGCTGCTCGGCACTCGAGCCCAAGCCGTCGTGGCAGCGGGCCGACGACCGGTCGCCGGGCGGCTGCCTCAACCGGACAGAGAACGACGTCGCCGCGGTCGCCAACCCGCGCACCGGGGTGGCCATCTTCGACAGCTACCCGTCACCCGACTGGCTGCCCGGGTGGAACGAGTTCGGCGGCACTAGCGTCGCGACGCCGCTGATCACGGCCATCTACGCGATCGCCGGGCACCCCGAGCGGCGGACCTACCCTGCCGAGTACCCCTACCTGCATCCCTCTCACCTGTTCAACGTGCCCACGGGCACCAACGGCACCTGCGAGGCCTCCCGCCAGTACCTGTGCCACGGCGGACCCGGGTATAACGGGCCGACCGGCCTCGGCACCCCGGACGGCATCACGGCCTTCCGCAGCTCGGGGCACCTGGTCACGGTGGTCGATCCGGGCACCAGCGACGTGGCCGCCGGCGGCAGGCTCACGGTCCGCCTGACCGGCCTGGACACCAGGTCGGTGGCCGGACTGCGCTGGCACGCCGCCGGCCTGCCCGCCGGCCTCTCGATCCGCGCCGTGCCGCACTCGACCGACGCGCTGATCACCGGCTCGGTGCCGACGGCGGCCGCCTCCTACCGGGTCACGGTGACCGCGACCGACGGCTCGGCCAGCGGGTCGACCAGGTTCTCGGTGGTGGCCGTGACGAAGCTCAGCGTGGCAAGCGCGCCCGCCGGCCCGCTCGTGCTCGCCTCGCGCACCCTCTGCGCGGACGGCGGCGCCGGCCAGGCCGGGCAGCCGGTGCGGCTGCTGCACTGCACCGGCCAGGCCGGCCAGGAGTGGGCGTTCGTGTCCTTGGGTCGCCCTGGCAACGTCGGCACGCTGCGGCTCGGCGGCCGGTGCCTGTCGGTGTCGGCCGGGCCTGCGGTGCTCGCCCGCTGCGACAGCACGCCGGGCGAGCGGTTCGGCTATCAGATCTCGGCCGCGCTCGTGGATGCGGCCACCGGACGGTGCCTGGCCGCGGCGCGGCTGCGCCCGGGCACCGGGATCACGGCGGCCGCCTGCGACCCGGCGCACGGCCGCCGGTGGCAGGCGTGGCGGCTGCCTGCCGGGTTCCTGCTGACCGGCGCGGGCGCGCGGTGCCTGGACAACCCGGCAGGAAGCGCGGCGCTCGGCGACCAGGCCACCGTCGCAGCCTGCGGCAGCCTGCCCGGCGAGGTATGGTCGCTGGGCACCTCGGGCAGCATCCGCGCCACCGCGGGATTCTGCCTCGACGGCAGCGGCAGCACGGTCTTTCAGGGCGCCAGCCTTCCCGACGGCACCCCGGTGGTGCTCAACCTCTGCTCGGGCGCCATCGACCCGCAGCAGGTCTGGGTGCCCGGGCCGGGCGGTCAGCTGATCAACGGCTGGTCGGGCCGCTGCCTGGCCTACGACCCGCAGGCCGGCGGCACCGGCCTGGTCATCGAGGACTGCTACGGCGCCGCCGACGAGATCTGGGACCTGAACTAGCCCGCCTCCGAGCTGACCGCCGCCCGCAGTCGTCGTCGCCGCTCAGTCGTCGCCGGCCGGGATCGGGACCACGCCCGCCGCGGGCTCGGCGGCCGGCACCCGGTCCTGGTCGCCCTGAGCCTGCCCGGCCGCCTCGCGGCCGGGCAGCCGCGTCGGCCTGGTCGCGAGCACCGAGCCGACCAGGATGGTGCCGAACGCGGCCAGCATCACCGGCGTGACCCGCTCGCCGAGCACGAGCACGCCGAGCGTGACCGCGACCGCCGGGTTGATGTAGGTGATCACGCTGGCCCGCGGCGGCCCGACCTCGGCGATGAGCTGGAAGAAGATCCAGAAGCCTGCCGCCGTGCAGATCAGCGCGAGGCCGGCGATGGACAGCAGCACCTTGGCCGCAGGGACCGACGACGGCCAGGTCAGCGCCGCGGCCGGGGCATAGACCACGGCGGCGAACGCCAGGCACGCGGCGGTCATGCCAACCGGCGGGACGCCGGCCAGCTTGCGGTTCGCGATCAGCGGGCCGGTCGCATAGCACAGCGCGACGAAGAGCACCTCGCCCACGGCGCGGGCGGTGCCGGCGGTCGCGTGCGCGCCGATCAGGTCCGGCCCGGCGAGCAGCGCGACGCCGCCGAGGCCGATCAGCAGGCCGATCCAGCGCACCGGGCTCAGCCGCTCGCTCGCGCCGATCAGCAGGCTGAGCACGGCCACGATGATCGGCACCGAGGCGATCAGCAGGCCGGACAGCGAGCTGGTGATCGTGCGCTCGGCCTCCGACAGCACGAACCACGGAGCGATGATCTCCACCAGCGCGAACACGGCCAGCCAGCGCCAGGCGGGCCGGATCGCGGCGAGCTGCCCGCGCCGCATCGCGAGCGGCAGCAGCAGCGCCGCGCCAATGCCCACCCGCCCGAACACGAGCACCGGAACCGCCACGCCGCCGACCGCGATCTTGATCAGGAGGTAGGGAAGTCCCCAGATCACGCTCATCGCTGCGAACATGATCCAGCCGCGTCGGCTCACCGGCCGCTCCTTCCGTCGTCACTGAACTGATACTCGGCCGGTACACAGGTTTATTCCGTGCCTCCGACAAGCGCGGATACGCTCGCAGCAACTGCCGGATTTTCCGCAACCAACCAGCAGGAGTGCTGTTGCGCAGTGAGCGGGCCGCCCTGTCAGGGGGCAGCTCAGCCGGGCCGACCGGCCAGGGCGGGGCGGCCGACGACGGCGCCACGACCCGCCGCGGCCCCGAGCCCGGGCCGTCCGGGCGCGCCGTGCCTGCCGTGCAGGGCGCGGCGGGGCAGGCCCCGGCCGACCGCGGCCTGCCCCGCTGGCCGTCGGCGGCCCTGGCGTTCGCCGCCGGACTGGCGCTGGCGGCGGCGTTCCCGCCGGTGGGCGCGTGGCCGCTGGCGATGGCCGGCCCCGCGCTGCTGGTACTCGCCATGTGGCGAAAGGGCTGGCTGGCGACATTCGCCCTGGCGCTGACATGCGGCGGCGTGTTCTTTGTTGCGCTTCTGTCGTGGCTTGTCAATGTCGCCTGGTACGCGTGGGTCACGCTCGCGGTGATCGAGACGCTGCTCTTCGCGGTCCTGGCGCTCGCGCTGCGGCCGCTGCTGCGGCTGCGCGCCTGGCCGCTGGCCGTGGCCGGCTGGTGGGTGGCGCAGGAGGCGATCAGGGACAGGTTCCCGTGGGGCGGGTTTCCCTGGGGCCGCCTGGCCATGAGCCAGCCGGCCGCGCCGACCGCGGGATGGGCGGCCATCGGCGGGCCGCCGCTGGTCACGTTCCTGCTGGCGCTGGCCGGGGCCTGCGTCGCCTCCCTGGTGCTCGCGGCGGCGGCACCTGGCGCCCGGCGGCGCGGGCTGGGGATGGCCGGCCTGCTCGCCGCGCTCGCCGTCGGGGTGACGATGGCCGGCAACCTCGCCTGGCGCTGGGCGCCAGGTCCCGGGCCGACCGCGATCGTGGCCACGATCCAGGGCAACGTGCCGCACTCGCGCAACCTGCCCGAGCAGCTGCGCGCCACCGTGGTCACCATGAACCACGCCGCCGCCACGGTCGCGCTGGCCAGGCAGGTGCGGGCCGGCCGACGGCCCGCTCCGGACATCGTGATCTGGCCGGAGAACTCCACCGACATCGACCCGAGCCTCTCGCCGCCCACCTACGCCAACATCGCCACCGCCGTCGCCGCGATCGACCGCCCGGTCCTGGTCGGCGCCCTGCTCGACAACCCGCTGCGCAACGCCGGCCAGCTCTGGCGGCCGGGCCGGGGGCCGGTGCAGGTGTACATCAAGCGCCAGCTCGTGCCGTTCGGCGAGGTGATACCGCTGCGCGGGTTCATCGACCACTTCACGTCGCTGCCCTCGCTCCAGCCGCAGAACTTCACTCCCGGGCACCGCGCCGTGGTGTTTCGCGTGGGCAAGGTCAGGCTGGGCGACTTGATCTGCTACGAGGTCGGGTTCGACAACCTGGTGCGGACCGAGGTCGCGGCGGGCGCCAACCTGCTCACCGTGCAGACCAACGACGCGGACTTCGAGCTTGACGGGCAGCTCGGCGAGACCCTGCAGCAGCTCGACATGGCGCGGATGGACGCGATCTGGACCGGCAGGTCCGTGGCCGTAGCCTCGACCACCGGCATCAGCGCGATCATCGCGCCGGACGGCGCCATCGTGGTCAGGAGCCGTACCTGGCGGCGAGTCGAGCTCGAGGCCCGGGTGCCGCTGCCCTCCGCGCTGACCCCCGCGGACCGGATCGGGCCCTGGCCGGAGCTCGGCATCGCCGTGCTCACCGCGCTCGCGCTGGCCTGGGCGCTGGCCGCTCCCCGGCTGCGCGGGCGCCGGACCAGCCGGGCGTCCGCGGCGAGCGGCGCCTGACCGGCCCAACCGGGCCGCGCTGCCGCAGCCCGCGCCGGCGAGGCCGCGCCGGCTTGCCAGCGCGCGGCCAGGCGTGCCAGGTTGGCGTGCATGGCTACCCGTCCGGTGCACATGGTGATCGACGCGCTCGACCCGCCGCGCTTGGCCGCCTTCTGGTCCGGCGCGCTCGCCTGGGACCTGCAGCCCGACCCAGAGGAGCCTGCCGTGCTGCCCGCCAGGTTCAGCTACCCGGACCCGAGCGCGCTGCCGCTGGTCTTCGTTCCCGTGCCCGAGCGCAAGGTGGTCAAGAACCGGGTCCACCTGGACCTGGCGTCCGCGTCGGCCGAGCACCAGCAGTCGCAGGTCCGCAGGCTGATCGGCCTCGGCGCGACCCGCGCCGACATCGGCCAGGGCGACGTCGCCTGGGAGGTGCTCGCCGACCCCGAGGGCAACGAGTTCTGCGTGCTGGACCCGAGGCCGCAGTACGCCAGGACCGGGCCGGTGGCCGCGGTTGTCACCGACTGCGCGGACCCGGCCGCCGTCGCTAGCTTCTGGGGCGAGGTGTCCGGCTGGCAGCCCGGGAAGGCAGACACGGGCTTCGCCTCGCTCGGCCCGCCCGGCGGGACCGGCCCGTACCTGGAGTTCGTGCGGACGCCCGACCCGAAGTCGGTGAAGAACCGGCTGCACGTCGACGTCGCGCCGCCGCCGGGCGGCGACCACCGTGCCGAGGCCGGCCGCCTGCGGGCGGCCGGCGCCGTCTCCGCCGACGTCGGGCAGGGCGATGTCAGGTGGGTCGTGCTCGCCGACCCTGAGGGCAACGAGTTCTGCGTCCTGTCCCCGCGCTGACGCCGCCCTGCGCTGACGCCCCGGCGTCAGCGCAGGGGCGGAGGTTCTGCCGCAGCCGACCCGGCGTAAGCGTCCGCGCTGAGGTTGGCCGACCAGCGGCGGCCGACATCGTGCCTCGTCGATGTCGTGATTTGCAGCATCGGGGGGCCACGATGTCGGCCGGGAACCGCAAGAATGATCCAGTGGGGTTCTGGCGCGGTCTGACCCGGCCGGCCCGGTGGGCGGCTTTCATCGCCGGCGCCGTGCCGGTGCTCGCCTTCCCTGGGCTCGACCTGGAATTCGTGGCCTGGTTCGGCGCGGTACCCGGGCTGCTGCTGCTCCGGGCGGCGCCCACCGGGCGCGAGGCGGTCGTCAGCGGCTGGTGGTTCGGCGCGGGATACCTGCTCGCCGCCCTGTACTGGCTGATCCCTAACCTGGGGCCCGGCCTGCTGCTTGTCGTGATCGTGCTCGGCCTGCCCTGGGCCGGCGTCGGCTACGCCGCCTGGCGGCTGCTCCGCGCCCGCCCCGGCGCACCTGACCCTAACGACGGGCTGGCCGATGCCCCGGCCGACGGGCTGGCCGACAGCCCGGCCCGGCCCGGCACCGGGTGGGCGGCAAGGCTGTGGCCGCCAGGGCCGAGCCCGCGTCAGTCCCTCGCCGCCATCGTGGTGCTGCCCAGCTTCTGGGTGGTCATCGACTGGATCAGGTCCTGGCAGGGCATCGGCGGCCCCTGGGTCGTGTTCGGCGCGAGCCAGTGGCAGCATCCGGTCGTGCTCGCGCTCGCCGCCGTCGGCGGGATCTGGCTGATCGGCTTTGTCCTGGTCGCCGCCAACACCGCGATCGTTGTCATGCTGACCGCGCCATCCTGGCCTGGCCGAGCGATCGGCGCCGCGGGCGCGCTGCTTGCCGTGGCGGCCGGTCCTGCCGCCTTCGCGCTTACGGCCTCCGAGTACGCGGTGCCGCCCACCGGCCACCTCACGCTCACGCTGGTCCAGCCCGGCCTGGTGCCGGCCGGCGGGCCAGCGCAGGAACTGACCGAGGAGATCAGGATGACGCTCCGGGCCCCGCGCGCCGACCTGGTCGTCTGGGGCGAGAGCAGCGTCGGCTACGACCTGTACGCGGCCCCGCGCGTGCTTGCCGGGCTCCAGCGTCTCTCGGCCGAGATCGGCACCCAGCTGCTGATCAGCCAGGACGCAGTCAGCCCGACGGGACGCAAGCTCAAGGTCGCGGCGCTGATCGGCCCCGGCGGCATCGAGGCCACCTACACCAAGTCGCGGCTCGTCCCGTTCGGGGAGTACATACCGTTCAGATCCGCGCTCGGCTGGCTTACCAAGATCAGCCGGGCCGCGTCGGTGGACATGGAGCCGGGGCAGGGAGCCAGGGTCATGCACGCGGTCCTGCCTGACGGCCGGCATCTGACGCTCGGCATCCTGATCTGCTTCGAGTCCTCGTTCCCCGACATGTCGCGCGCCGACACCGACCACGGCGCCCAGGTGATCATCTACCAGACCTCGGACTCCACCTTCCAGGGCAGCTGGGCGCCCGAGCAGCACGCCTCGCTGGCCGCGCTGCGCGCGGCGGAGACCGGGCGACCCGCCGTCCAGGCCGCGCTGACCGGCGACACGGTCGCATTCGACGACCGCGGCCGACTGCTGGCCTGGGCCGACACGAACGTGCGCGGGGTGGTGCGAATCACCGTGGCACTCCCGCCCACCTCGGTGCGGACGCCGTTCGACCGGTACGGCGACGTCGTGCCGTGGTTTGCCATAGCCGCCACCGTCATCGCCGTTCTCGCCGCGGCGAGGTCGGCCGGACTCTCCGGCCATTTCCGTCGCCGTCGTCCGTTACCCCCGGGTGCCATCCGGCAAGCTGCACGAAAGCCGGATTGGGCACGCCCGCGCGGCGGGCATACTGTAGACCGACCGGGGTAGCCCGCTGGCAGACGAGCCAGGACCACGCGTCCGGCGGCGCCAGAACACACCGACCGCGGTCCGCCGTCCGGAGCCCGCCGGGCTCACCTGGACGGCTACCAGCGCACCGGCGCACTGGCGCTCGCGCCACGAAAGGTCCGCGACGCGCGAGGCCGACAACAAGTACCGGTCACAACTGCGGCTTCTGCCGGATCAGCGGCGGGCCGAACCGGGAGGACAACGTGCTGCACAGCCAGAGCCCATCTCGGCGGGGCAAGCTGGCGCCCTTTGCCGTCATCTGCGCGGCGGGCGTGCTCGCGGCGGCGTGCCAGTCGTCGGGCGACTCGGCGGGCGGGACGACCGAGGGAGGGACGTCGCCGACCTCGGGGGTCACGCTCAGCTTCTCCCCGGCGACGGGCAGCGGAGCCGTCAACCCGGCCAAGGGCATCACGGTGACAGCCACTGGCGGCAAGCTCACCGCGGTCACAGTCACTGGCCACGACCTCGGCGCGAGCGCAGTCACCGGCACGATGAGCAAGTCAGGGACGTCCTGGCACAGCACGTGGACGCTGCCGGTGTCGCAGACGCTCACGGTGACGGCCAAGGCGATCAGCTCATCAGGCAACCACGTGACCCAGTCCAGCACGTTCAAGACCCTGGCACCAGCGCAGACCTTCAACACGATGATCTTCGAGGGCTACAACGACACCTACGGCGTCGGCATGCCGATCATGCTCACCTTCAGCCACCCGATCACTGACCGCGCCGCCGTGGAGCGCTCGCTGAGCATCACCACCTCCAAGCCCGTGGTCGGCGCGTGGTACTGGGACAACAGCCAGACGCTGTCGTTCCGCCCGCGCTCGTACTGGCCTGCCAACACCACGGTGAGCTTCGTCGGCCACCTGAACGGCGTGGAGGGCGCGCCCGGCGTCTACGGGATGCACACGCTCACCCAGCAGTTCCGCATCGGCGGGTCACTCATCGTGGTGGCGAGCACCAGGACGCACCACATGAAGCTGTACCGGAACGGCAGGCTCTACCGGACCTGGCCGATCAGCACCGGCCGACCGGGCGACGACACGCCGAATGGGACCTACCTCACGATCGATAAGGGGAACCCGGTGCTGATGAAAGGCCCGGGCTACGCGATCGAGGTGCCGTGGTCGGTGCGCTTCACCTGGACCGGCGACTACCTGCACGATGCCTACTGGTCGGTGGGCGAGCAGGGCTTCACCAACGTGAGCCACGGCTGCGTCAACTTGCCGCCGGCCGACGCCGAGGTCTACTACAAGATGGAGGTGGCCGGGGACCCGGTCACGATCCTCGGCAGCCCCAAGGGCGGGATCTGGGACAACGGCTGGACCCAGTGGTTCCTGAGCTGGCCGCAGTTCCTCAGGGGCAGCGCACTGCACGAGGCCGTGCAGGCGGGTCCGGACGGCAGCACGTTCGTCAGCCCGGCCACGCTGGCTGCCTCGACCGCCACCGCCCCGCTCGGCACCTCGGCTCCCGGGAACTCGCGGGCCGGCTGACCGCCCGGCCGCTGTTAGCCCACTGCTAGCCCGCGTCCAGCCCGCGGCCGTGACCTGCATCACTTTGCCGGGATCCGGGACGTACGGACAGTGACGGCGCGTTACATCCTGTGACCCCCGCCGGGGAGCAGAACCACCCCCCAACCGGATCTGCCCTCCCGCTTCCTCAGGCTGGCCTGCCTGGTGCGCACCCCCCGCGCACCAGGCACGGCCGCCGCGCTGAACCAGCGAGGCACGCGCACACGCGCGCGCCGGACTGCCGGCCGGAAGGTCCGACGGCTACAGCACCGCACTGCGGGCGCTCGCGTCCCGGTACGGGCGGCGGCGGGTCAGTTCGGAAGGAATGCGATGATCCGCACCCCCCGTTCCCCCCGCCTGAGCCACGGTCTGCGCGCGCTTGGTGATCGCATCGGCGGATCGGCGAACCGCAAGGCACTCGCCATCACCGGTGCCGGGCTGGCGCTGGCCGGCACCGGAGCCGCGACCGCGACCATGGCCCTCACGGGCAGCACGGCGAGCGCTGCCGGCACCGGCAGCATCGGCCACGTGGCGAACGCATGGCACGCCGCCGCTCACCGCGCCGCGGTCCGTCACACCACGGGCGGTCATACCACGGGCGGTCACACCACTGGCCGACCGGGGACCGGTCGCGCCATGCACGGGCTGACCTGGGCCGCGGCGAGCAAGATCGCGGCCGGCCAGACGTTCCCCAAGGCATCGCACGGCACCCTACCCGCGCGGGACCGGCTCACCCCGGCCGGAACCAGCGGCCCGCAGATCTGGATGCCGATCACCCCGGCCAGGTACGAGAACGCGAGGACCATCGTCCGGCAGGCCCTAGCCAAGCACATGGGCGTCCGCGCCGCTGTCGTCGCGGTCGCGACGTCCATGCAGGAATCCGGGCTGCTGAACATCGGCTACGGCACGTCCGACTCGCTCGGCCTGTTCCAGCAGCGCCCGTCCTGCGGCTGGGGCACCTCGGCCCAGATCCTGCACCCCGCCTACGCGGCGGACGCGTTCCTCGGCGCGCTGCGCGGCTACGAGGCGCACAACCCGGGCTGGGCGCAGCAGCCGCTGTGGGAGTCCGCGCAGGGCGTGCAGAACTCGGGCTTCCCCTACGCCTACGCCAAGTGGGAAGCCCAGGCCGCTCACCTGGTCGCGACCATCACCCCGCACCTGGTCTAGGCCTATGCATCCTGAGTCCGCAAGGGCGGGTACCGGCACGAGGCACCGCTCCCGCGGCCGAACGAATGCCCGGTACGGGTGCCCCTGGGGCCGGCGGTGCCCAGAGTCGCGCCGACCAAAAGCGTGATCTCAGTCACGTTGCCCGAATTACGGATGTAAATCTCGTCATAACGGGGTTACATGATGCGGCGCCCGCGCCACCTGCCCGGCCGTGCCACGGACTCCGCCGATCCCGCGCTCGCCCTTCCCCCGGGTCGCAGCGCGGACCGCGGCAGCACCAGCCCCCCGGTGCTTGCCGCGACCACGGTGCCCCGCCTCCAGCCCCCGTTGGAGGCGGGGCACTGGACTTCATGATCACGGTAGTTTTCTGTCGCATAGAGCAGGTAATCCACCGTGATCATGGAGTCCACTCCTTAAGGACTGGCTAATTTCGGGTGACCCTGGCCAGGGCAGTGCGCCTGATGCTGTAGAACTTTCGGCATGGAGTCATTTCTGACCAGCGTGATGACCAGCCACGGCTACCTGGCGCTGATCATCCTGGCCTTCGTCGAGGCGTGCTGCATCCCGATCTCCTCGGAGGTCACTTTCGCGCTGGCGGGAGTCATCGCCGCGATGCCGCACAGCAAGTTCAGCCTTATCGGCGTCATCGTCATCGGCACGCTGGCAGAGATGGGCGGCTCGCTGACCTCCTACGCGGTCGGCCGCCGCGGCGGCCGGCATCTGCTCGAGCGGTACGGCAAGTGGGTGCTGATCTCCCACTCGGACCTTGACCGGGCCGAGCGCTTCTTCGCCGGGCGCGGCTCCTGGGCCGTGGCCGTCGCCCGCGTGCTGCCGCTGGTGCGATGCTTCGCCTCGTTCGGCGCCGGAGTCGTCGAGGTGCCAGTGGCTCCGTTTGCGATCTTCAGCCTGATCGGCACAGCGATCTGGGCAACCGCGCTGAGCCTGCTCGGCTACAGCCTCGGCGCCACGGTGACGAAGTTCTACCACTCGTTCTCGCTGGTGGGAGTGGCCCTGGCGGTCGTCCTGATCGGCGGGCTCGTCGCGCACCGCGTGCACGCGATCAGGAAGGACTCGGCCCGCCACGCCCAGGCCGAGGCAGTGCCGGTCGGCTCGGACAAGGTGAGCACGGGCCGGTCAGGCGGCGCGCACCGCAGCGGCCGCGGCCCAGCCAGCTAGTCCCAGCCGCTCACAACCCCGGCGTGCTCGCACGCCACCCGCCGCGCACATCACATCACTCCCGCCCCGCCGCACTCGCGCCGCACGAGTCGCGCCCACTCCCCTGCACGCCCGCCCGCGCCCGCCGTCCGCCGCCCGCCGCTCATCCCCTGGACGCGAGCACGATGGCGTCGAGAATCCGGTGGCAGTCGAGTTGCCCGAGTTCCCGCGGCACCGCGGCGGCAACGGCCGTCATGGCCACCAGCATCAACTCGCGCTGCGCAAGCGGCGCGCGGCCAGCGCTCCCGGCCAGTCGCGCGGTCTCGGCCGCGAACCGCTCCGAGCGGGCGAACCTGGCCAGCGTCGCCGACGGCGTGACCGGCACGCCCCCCAGGCCGCCACGGCTCGCCACACCCCCCAGGCCCGCCCCACCCGGCACGGCCTCCGCAGGTCCCTGGCCCTCCCCAGGCTCGGCAAGCCAGACCCGCAGCTCCGTGCCGAGCGCCCTGGCCAGCGCGGACAGCGCGCCAAGGGTCGGGTTGCCGCGCCCGTTCTCCAGGTTCGCGATGTAGGGCACGGACAGCCCGGCCCGCATCGCCACAGCGGCGATCGTCTCTCCGGCCGCCGCGCGCCTGGATCGCAGCCTCCTGCCTAGCTCAACTATTTCCACAGAACATATAATCCCACACTGTGTTCTCCAGAGATAACAGCGACGCGCCAGCCACCCGGCCAACCCGCCGCCAGAACGGCCAGCGACGCCCCCGTCCGATCGTGGTACGCAACCCTGTCTTCGGCCGGATCTGGATCAGCCAGCTTCAGTCGAACCTCGGCACCTGGCTGATGGTCGTCGCCGTACCCGTCTACGTCTTCCACCTGACCGGTTCGCCAAGCAGCACCGGCCTGGCCCTAGTGGCCGAGGCTTCCCCTGCGCTCGTGTTCGCACCGCTCGGCGGCGTCCTTGCCGATCGCTGGAACAGGCGCCTGATAATGGCGGGATCGGACGCGCTGCGCGCGGCCTGCGTGCTCGGCATGCTGGCCGCGGGCGACGCGGGCCTGGTGTGGGTGGTCTACGCGGCGGTGTTCGCCGAGAACAGCTTCGCCGCGTTCTTCGACCCCGCCTACAGCGCTATCATCCCGCAGATCGTCGGCCGGTCGGCCGACCTGGACGCCGCGGGCGCCTGGTCGGCGGCGGCCAGCGGGGCGGTCCGGCTGGCCGGCGGCCCGCTCGGCGGCCTGCTCTACGCGGTCGCCGGGTTCCGCTGGCTGGTGGCCACCGACGCGGCCACGTACCTGGTCTCGGCGGCGCTGGTACTCTCGCTCCGCCGAGCACCCCGACCAGCAAGAACGCTATCCCACCCAGCCGGTAAGCGCGGCGACGCGGCATCTGGGCACGGGCGAGTCCGGCGGAGCCAGGCCCACCAGAGCCAGGCCCACCAGAGCCAGGCCCGCCCGCCGACTACCCTCCGAGCCGATCTGCACGCCGGCCTGACCTGCCTGGCCAAAAGTCCGATGCTGCGCGGCCTGCTGGCCGTCCTTGCGCTGTTCCTGTTCGCGAACGGCGCCTTCACCGTCGTCCTGGTACCGTTCGCCATGCGCATGCTGCGCGGCGGCCCGCGGGAGGTGGGCCTGCTGATGTCGGCGCTCGGAGTGGGCTACCTGGCCGGGGCCCCTCTCGGCAGGCGCCTGGCCAGGGGCGGGCATGTGCGCGGCGGCACCGCCCTGTGCCTGGTCGCGGAGACCGGCGCGTTCGCCGGCCTTTTCAACTCCGCGAGCGTCGGCTCCGCGCTTGCGTTCATCGCGCTGGTCGGGGCGCCAGGTGCCGCCATCTTGCTGCTGGTCAGGGTCGGCACCCAGCGCGCCGCGCCTGACCTGGTGCTCGGCCGGGTCAGCTCGGCGTTCGGCGCGGCGCAGATGGCCGCGACGGTGCTCGGCGCCGCGGTCGGCGGCGTCCTCGCCAGCGCGATCGGCATCACAGCGATGGCAGATGCGGCGCTCGGGCCGGTCGCCGCAGCCGCGGTGCTGGCCTGGGCGTGCCTGCCCTCCGGCCGGCCGGCGACCGACCAGCCGGACGCGGCCGCAGCCGCAGCCGCAGCCGCGGCAGTCCCGGGGCCTGCCGCGGCCGGCTAATCGCTAAGCGCCTGGTACACCATCTGGCGCAGCTGCGGCCTGATCGGATGCGTGCTTGACGGCAGCAGCTGGGTGAAGAACCCCACGGTCAGGCCGGTCGCAGGGTCGACGAAGAAGGCCGTGCTCGCCGCGCCGCCCCAGGAGTACTCGCCCTCGCTGCCCAGCGTCTTGCCGGGCGCCGCGTCGGTCATGACCGCGAACCCGAGCCCGAAGCCGACGCCGCGGAACGGCGCCTCCGCGAACAGCGGCCGACCGAACGTCTCCAGGTCGGCCCCGCCCGGCAGGTGGTTCCTCGTCATGTAGCCGACCGTCCTCGGGCCGAGCACCTTGACCCCGTCGAGCTCGCCGGCCGGGCTGCCCGGCGAGCTGAGCAGCATCGAGGTGAACCTGTGGTAATCGGCGGCTGTGGAGACCAGCCCGCCGCCGCCGCCGAGGAACGTCGGAACGTGGTTCGACACCGCGCCGAGCCCCTCCATCCGCTGCGCCTGGCGGCCAGGGCCCGGCGAGTACAGCGCCGCGAGCCTGCCGTGGTCGTCATCGGGGAGCCAGAAGGCCGTATCGGTCATCCCGAGCGGCTCGAACACCCGGCGGGCGAAGAACTCGTCCAGGCTGGAGTCGGAGGCCACCTCCACGACGCGGCCGAGCACGTCGGTCGAGACCGAGTAATTCCACTCAGCGCCCGGCTGGAACAGCAGCGGCATGCTGGCCCACAGGTCACAGCAGCCGGCCAGGTCCGTCTTGCGCGGCGTCCCCCACTCGAATCCGCGCGCCCGGTACTGGGCGTCGACCGGGTGCGACCGGTGGAAGCCGTACGTCAGGCCCGAGGTGTGGGTGAGCAGGTGCCAGATCCGCACCGGCTCGATGGCGGGCACGGTCACCGACTTGACGTCCGACCCGCCGACGAACACGCGCACGTCGGCGAAGGACGGGATGAACCTGCTGACCGGGTCGGTCAGCTCGAACGCGCCCTCCTCGTACAAGATCATCGCGGCGACCGAGGTGATCGGCTTGGTCATCGAGTAGATCCGCCAGATCGTGTCGGACTCCACCGGCAGCCCGGCCTCGAGGTCGCGCTGGCCGCAGGTCGCGGCGTGCGCGAGCTTGCCGTGCCTGCTCACGGTGAGCTGCCAGCCCGGCAGCCTGCCATCCTCGACATACCTGGCGAAGTGCCGGTCGATCCTGGCTAGCCGGTCGGGATCGAGTCCCACCTCGGCCGGGTCCACCTCAGGGTTCAGTCCGCCCACCTGGTCCGCCTTCCGTACGGAACTGCCGCCAAGCCTCGTATAGCAGGATTCCGGCAGCGACGGCAAGGTTGAGCGACTCCGCCGTCCCTGTCATCGGGATCCGCAGCCGCACGTCACCCTCGGCGAGCAGGCCGGCGGGCAGGCCGCGGCCCTCGCTGCCGAGCACGATCGCGACGGGCCGCGGCAGCGCCACGTCCCAGAAGCGCCCCGAGCCCTGTCCGGACGCCACAGCGACCGCGACGCCGCCCTCCCGGCACCAGCCAAGGAACGCCGCTGCGTCCGGTGCCGCGGCCAGCGGCACGCTGAATACGGCACCCATCGACGCCTTCACGGCGACCGGGTCGAACGGGTCGGTGGTGGCACCGACCAGGACCATGCCGGACGCCCCGGCGGCGTCCGCGGTGCGGATGATCGTGCCGAGGTTGCCCGGGTTGCCGACCTCATGCAGCGCGACGAACACCGAGTCGGCCCGCACCGTAAGCTCGTCGAGCCCGGCCAGCCGCCGGGTCACGATCGCGGCCAGCCCCGCCGGGCCATCCCGGTCGGCGATCCTGGCGAACAGCTCGTCGGTCAGCCTGGCCACCGGCACGCCCCGCCGCTCCTGTTCGGCGACCATGTCGGCGGCTGGCCCGCGCAGCAGCCCGGGAGCCACGATCAGCACCTCGATCCCAGCGCCCGCCTCCACCGCCTGCCAGACCGGCTGGACGCCCTGCACCACGAACGCGCCCTCGCGCCGCCGGTGCCGCCGGTCGGCCAGCAGCCGCACTCGCTTGACCAGCGGGTTCGCCGCGCTGCTGATGAGGTCAGGCATCTGGCTCGCTTCCGCCCCGAGCGGCCGGAGCGTGCCGCCGGCCGTCCCCTATAGTTAACGCCCAATGCCGGCAGGCCAGCGGGAGCACGGGCCAGCGGGAGCACGGGTCTGCGAGCGAAGGTGGCGGCGGTGGGCGCTGAGAGCGAGCGGGTAGCCAGATTCGGCAGGCTGGAGTACGGCTTGCGGCAGGCCGGCGAGTGGTACCGGTGGGGTCCCTATGTCAGTGAGCGGCAGTGGGGCACCGTGCGCGAGGACTACAGCGCCGACGGCGAGGCCTGGGACTACCTGCCGCATGACCAGGCCAGGTCGCGGACCTACCGGTGGGGCGAGGACGGCCTGGCCGGGTTCTGCGACATCGAGCAGCGGCTCTGCCTGGGCCTGGCGCTGTGGAACGGCAACGACCCGGCACTCAAGGAGCGGCTGTTCGGCCTCACCGGCTCGCAGGGCAACCACGGGGAGGACGTCAAGGAGTACTGGTGGTACTCCGACGCGGTGCCGAGCCACGTATGGAACCGCTGGCGCTACCACTACCCCCAGGCCGCGTTCCCCTACGCCGAACTGCTCAGCGAGAACCGGTCGCGCAACCGCTCGGAACCCGAGTTCGAGCTGCTCGACACCGGCGTCTTCGACGACGGCAGGTACTGGATCGTGGAGGTGCGGTACGCCAAGGACGGGCCCGACGACCTGCTGATGCAGGTCAGCGTCACCAACGCCGGACCCGAGCAGGCCAGCCTGCACGTGCTGCCGACGGCGTGGTTCCGCAACACCTGGTCGTGGGGCGACGGCCCGGCCAGGCCCGTGCTGTCCGCCATCGCCGCCGACCACTCCTCGCAGCCGCCGTGGGCCATGGTCGCCGTCGAGCATCCTTTCGTCGGGGAACTCGAGCTGCTGGCCGGCCCGGGGCCCGACGGAAGGGCTCCAGAACTGCTTTTCTGCGAGAACGAGACCAACACCCGGCTGCTGTTCGGCACCGAGCCGATCACGCCGTTCCCCAAGGACGGGATCGGGGATCATGTGGTCTGCGGGGCGGCGACCGTGAACCCGGCCATGACCGGCACCAAGTGCGCGGCCTGGTACCGGCTGACGCTCAGCCCCGGCCAGTCCGCCGAGCTGCGGCTGCGGCTGCGGCCCGCCGCGCCGCGGCCGCAGCCAGCCCAGCGAGATGACACTCAGAAGCCCCCGGTGCCGCCGCATGACGCGCTCGGCCCGGACTTCGAGCGCGTCATCGCGCAGCGTCGGGCCGAGGCCGACGAATTCTACGCCGAGCTGACCCCGCCGGGCGCCAGCGCCGACGAGGCCATGATCATGCGCCAGGCCTTCGCCGGGATGCTCTGGTCCAAGCAGCTGTTCTACTACGAGGTGGCGCGCTGGTTGGACGGCGACCCGGGCCAGCCGCCGCCACCGCCAGAACGCCTGACCGGCCGGAACTGCCGTTGGCGCAGTTTCGACGCGTTCGACATCATGTCGATGCCCGACAAATGGGAGTACCCCTGGTTCGCCGCGTGGGACCTGGCGTTCCATTGCATCGCGTTGGCCCATATCGACCCGGCGTTCGCCAAGTACCAGCTGATCCTGCTCTGCCGCGAGTGGTTCCAGCACCCGAACGGTGCGCTGCCCGCCTACGAGTGGGATTTCGGCGACGTGAACCCGCCGGTGCAGGCCTGGGCGGCGCTCGAAGTGTTCGCGGTGGACGGCGGCCGCGACATCGACTTCCTCAGCCGTGTCTTCGACAAGCTGCTGCTCAACTTCACCTGGTGGGTCAACCGCGAGGACGCCGAGGGCAACAACCTGTTCGAGGGCGGCTTCCTCGGGCTGGACAACATCGGCCCGATCGACCGCTCGCACCTGCCGGTCGGCGGGATTCTGGAGCAGTCGGACGCCACCGGCTGGATGGGCTTCTACGCGATGGCGATGTCCTCGATGGCGCTGGTGCTGCACCGGTCCGGGCAACGGCCGGGCACCGACCTGATGATGAAGTTCCTCGAGCACTTCGCGGCGATCAGGGAGGCGCTCGACAACCTCGGCCTGTGGGACGAGGCGGACGGGATCTATTACGACCGGCTGATCCCGCCCGCCGGCGAGCCGGTCTCGGTGCGCGTGCGGTCGGTGGCGGGGATGATCCCCGCCCTGGCGCTCGGCGTGGTTGACCAGGGCGCGCTTGAGCGCTCGATGGCGGTCGGCAAGCGCTTCGCCGACTTCCTGACCGGCACGGATGCCAGCCAGCCCGACGGCTGGTCGGATTCCGGCCGCCGCGGGCTTGCCGAACTCCACCTCGGCGGCATCGGCATCCTGCACGGCGAGCCGCCGCACCAGCGCATGCTGCTCAGCCTGGCCGGGCTGGACAAGCTCGGCCGGCTGCTGACCCGGCTGTTCGATGAGGGCGAGTTCCTTTCACCGCACGGCCTGCGGGCGCTTTCCGCGTGGCACCGCGAGCACCCCTACACCATCGACGTGGAGGGCTACCAGGCGTCTATCGACTACGAGCCCGCCGAGTCGACCACCCCGCTGTTCGGCGGCAACTCCAACTGGCGCGGCCCGATCTGGTTCCCCGTGAATTACCTAGTGATCAGCGCGATCGAGCGCTACTACCGGTTCTTCGGCGACGACCTGACGGTCGAGTACCCGACCGGTTCGGGACGCAGGCTCACGCTCGACCAGATCGCGATCGACCTGTCGGACCGCCTCATTTCCATCTTCGCCCGCGACGGCCAGGGCAGGCGTGCCTGCTTCGGCGGCACCGAGCCGTTCCAGTCCGATCCGGCCTGGCGCGACAACCTGTTGTTCAGCGAGTACTTCCACGGTGACAACGGCGCGGGCCTCGGTGCCTCGCACCAGACCGGCTGGACCGGGCTGGTGGCCGACCTGATCAGGCGCAGGCACGGCGCGGTCCGCAGCGTCGGCGATGTCATCGCCGAAATCGCGAGCCACCCGCGTCCCTGAATCCCGGCCGAAACCGCCGGCCACAGCTGTCACCGCAAAACCGTCGCTGAATCCGCGACATACGGAGCGGCACATTGCTTGATTAGTATGTAATGCTGAAGATTAGCTCCGAATCACGGTGAGTGATCTTCCTGGCCCGTATCGTTCGTTATGACCTTCAGGTGAAGTTCGCGAGGGGTTTGCATGCCGACCAATCTCGGTCAAAGGTAGCGGGGCCAGCGTGGTCCATCGCGTGGCGGCGGCCGGACAGGGGGGTCCGGCAGGTGGCAACTCCTGGCCAGTCAGGTCCGGTGCGGTGCCGCCGCTCGCCGACGGATTCGTGGCCAGGCCGGAGTCCGCGGCGGGCCTCGAGCAGGCGCTCGCCAAGGGATGCGTGGTCGCGCTGGTGCCCGCGAGCGACGCGCCGGCGCCCGGCTGGCCCGACTGGCTCGGCTCGTGCGGCAAGTCCCAGCTCGCCGCCTACCTGGCCGAGTCGCTCTGGCGCTCCGGCGACCTTGACCTGCTGGTATGGGTGAACGCGACCACGGAAGCCTCGGTACTGGCCGGATACGCGGCGGCCGCGGTCGCGGCCATCGGCGTCGACCCGGCCGGGGACGCCGAGGCGCTGGCCACCAGATTCGCCGGCTGGCTGGCCAAGGCCGACAGGTCCTGGCTCGTCGTGCTTGACGGCCTATCGGCACAGGTGAACCTCGACGGGCTGTGGCCGTCCGGGCCGACCGGCCGGACGCTGGTCACGACCGCCGATCCCGCCGCGTTGGCCAGGCGGGACCGGGTCGCGTCCTTCCCGATCGGCGGGCTGAGCCGCCGCGAGGCGCTGAGCTACCTGCTCGGCCGCCTCACCGAGGACCGCGGGCAGCGCACCGGAGCGATCGACCTGGTCGACACGCTCGGCGGCGAGCCGATCGCGCTCGCGCAGGTCAGCTCCGTGGTGGAGGGCTCGACCCTGTCATGCCGCGACTACCTGGACCACTACGCGCGCAAGAAGGCTCAGCTCGCGCCGCCTGGCCAGGCCATTCCTGCCGCCGCGGCGGTCACCTGGACGCTCTCGGTCGAGCAGGCCTACCGGCTGCTGCCCAGCGGCCCGGCGCAGCCGCTGCTCATACTCACCGCACTGCTCGACGGCAGTGCGATCCCCGGCGCGGTCTACAGCACCGGAGCAGTCCGCGACTTCGCTGGCGGCAAGGCGCGCGGACTGGGACGGCCGGAGGAGACCTGGGCCGCCATGATCAGCCTGGAGCAGACCGGGCTGCTGAGCATCGACCAGGCCAGCACTCCGCCGACGGTACGGATGAGCTCGGCGATCCAGACCGCGATCAGGTCGGCGACATCCGGCCAGATGCTCGACCAGGCAGCGGTCGCGGCTGCGGCCGCGCTGCTCGAGGCGTGGCCCGAGGACGACGCCGACCCGATGCTCGCGATCAGCCTGCGGTCCTGCGCCGAGAGCGCGATCAGGTGCGCCGGGGACCTGATCTGGACCGGCGACTGGTACCGGCTGCTGTTCCGGGTCGGCCAGAGCCTGGAGAACGCCGGGCTCACCAGGCTCGCGGCGGCGCAGTGGAGCGAGGTCACCGAGGCGGGCGAGCGATACCTCGGGCCCGATCATCCGGACACGCTCGCGGCCGGCGACCACCTGGCGACCGCGTTCCTGACCGCGGGCCGGGCCGCCGAGGCGCTGCCCTGGTTCCAGCAGGTGCTTGCCGAGCGGTCGGCGCACCTCGGACCCGATCATCCGGCGTCGATCGGCGCGGCCGTCAGGCTCGGCCGTGCGCTGCAGACCTCCGGGCGGGCCTCCGAGGCCGTCGCCGTGCTCGAGCGCGCGGTCAGCGACAGCGTGCACGTGCTGGGCGCCGACCACCTGGACTCGCTCGACGCGCGGGACGCGCTGGCCGCAGCCTTCTGCGCCGCCGGGCAGCGGACCGACGGGATCCGGCAGTACCAGCGGACCCTGGCCGACCGGGAGCGCGTGCAGGGCTCCTCGCACCCGGCCACCATGGCCACCGGCATGAGGCTGGGCGACGCGTTCCTGGCGGCCGACCGGGTCAAGGACGCGCTGGCGCAGTACAAGCGGGTCGTGACCGGGCGGGAGCGCTCGCTGGGCCCTGACCATCCCGACACCATCATCGCGCGCTGCCGCCTGGCGTCCGCGTACCACGCGGCCGGCCGGATGGCGACCGCGCTGCAGCTGTACGAGCGGGCCCGCGCGGACTCCGAGCGGGTACTCGGCGCCGACCACCCGGACACCCTCAGCCGCCGGGTGAACCTCGCGCACGCCTACTACGCCGTCGGCCGGATCGGCGACGCGACCTCGCTGCTGCGCGACACCGCCGAGCGGTGCGACCGGGTACTGCCGCCGCGTGACCCGCTGGTGCGGACCGTGCGGGAGAGCCTGGCCAACATCTCCGGCGGCTAGCGGGCCGCTGGCTCGCTCTCCCGCCGCAGGCCGAAGAACGACGACGCGAGCACGAATCGAGCGATCAGCATCAGGACCAGGCCCACCCCGATGATCCCGACCAGCGACCAGAGCTGC
This sequence comes from Streptosporangiaceae bacterium, assembly GCA_035517035.1. Classification (GTDB taxonomy): domain Bacteria; phylum Actinomycetota; class Actinomycetes; order Streptosporangiales; family Streptosporangiaceae; genus Chersky-822. The sequence continues at coordinate 61,169 of DATIZP010000056.1, forward strand.
GCCGCCGGCGCGGCAAGCGGCGACTTCACCACGATCCTGGCCAGGAAGGCAGCCGCCGCGACCGGCAGCAGCCCGAGAATCACGCCGTCCCTGGCGCCGCCGAACACCCGGTTCCGGTAATAGACCACGGTGGCGACAGCCGTGAGGATGTAGAACACGGCGAACAGCAGGCCGCTGACATCGATCAGGCCGACTGCCGTGCCGATGGCGAGCGACAATGGATCGGGGGTCATTAGGCAATGGGCAGAATGCGCCGCTTCGCCCTAGGTGGGAACCTGGCAACTGCGGTCCGGCGTGCCGTTACAAGGGCCACATTCCGAACATAGTTACGACTAGCGATATTGTGAACCTTGTACTAATAAAATGCCTATTTAGTGACAATGAGTTAACCGACGAATGCGCGAACGCACGGAGGCCTCGTGACGAGCGACGACCCCGCTCTGGCCGTACGCGAGGCCGCCGCCCGCCGGCTGGCGGCGCTCGACCCGCTCCTGGCCGCCACCGGCCCGCCGCACCCGGGCTGCGGGGAGCGCTTCGTAGCGAACGGCCGCGACGGCCAGCCCGCAGCCGTCGCCGCGTGCGACCACTGGCAGGCCGAGCCTGGCTCGCTGGACTCCACCTGGGGCGCGTCCCGCAGGCTAAGGCTCAGCACGTGGCTCACCGGCCGGGATGCCAGGGACGAGCTCGACGAGCTGCTCAGCGGGTGGGCCAGGCACCTCGCTGCCGTGCCAGGCGCCGACGACGAGGACAGCGCCGCGATCCTCACCTGGCCGAGCCGCGACATCGAGGGCGTCAGGGTCCTGCAGCGGCACGGGCTGCAGCCGATGGCGGTGATCGCCGCACGCCCCCGGCCAGCCCCCGGCCGGGAGCCTGATGGAGGACCGGGGCACGGTGCCGGGCCGGGGCCGGCCGGAGGCGTGACGGTCAGGCGGGCCGACCCGGCCGACATCGACGAGGTCGTCGCCCTGGGGATGGCGCTGATCGACTACGACGCCCACTTCGGCGGGGTGAAGGAACGGCCGCATACGGCCAGCGCGCTGCGCCGCTACAGCGCGGCGCAGCTGGCCGAGCCCGAGCCATGGACCTGGCTCGCCGTGCGCGACGGCGCCGCGGTGGGGATGCTGCACGCCGAGCGGCCCGAGGCCGCGGGCTGGATCGCGCCGCTGAGCGCCCGCTCGCCGGTCGCCTACCTGACGGAGCTTTACGTGCTGGCAGGAGAGCGGGGCAACGGGATCGGCGGCGCACTGGCGCAGCACATGCACCAGGCCGCGGACGAGGCGGGCGTGGCGGTCACGCTGCTGCACTACTCGCAGGTCAATCCGGTGTCCTTGCCGTTCTGGAGCCAGCAGGGATACCGCCCGCTCTACACCTCGTGGGAGACCTGGCCGGCCGCCTCGCTGCGCTAGCCAAACCCGGCCGGCCCACCCGCGGGCTGCGCTCTCCGGCTACCGGCGCGTGTCGCTCTCCCGCCTGATCTGGAAGAACGACGACCGCCAGCCGAAGCGCGCGACGATCATCAGGACAATGCCGACCACCACGATGCCGACCATCGACCAGTTCTGCGACGCGGGCGCCGACGCCATCGACTTACCGAGCACCCAGCCGAGGAAGACCGCGGCGCCAAGCGGCAGCAGGCCGAGTATGAGGAAGTCCCACGCACTGGAGAAGACCCGGCGCCGGTAGTACACCATCGATGCCAGCGCCGTCATGATGTAGAACACCGAGAACAGGAACCCGGTCACGTCGATCACGTCGTAGAAAGCGTTCTCCACCGAGGTGGCGAGGAAGTAGACGGCGCTCAGGACGATGATGAGCAGCCCGACAAGAATGCTGGCCGTGGCGGGCGTGGAGTACCGGCGCGAGACGTTAGACAAAAAGCCGGGCAGCGCCCGGTAGCTCGCCATGCCGTAGACGATCCGCGCGCCGAGCACGATGCCCGTGCCGGTGGTGGCGATCACCGACAGCGCGATGGACAGCGCCATCGCCTTGGCCCAGAATCCGCCGCCGAGCACCTGAGCGACCGTCACCAGCGCGGTGCCGTTGTTCGACGCCACCGCGAGCTTGTGCGGCGACAGCACGCCCTGCAAGCCGACCTGCGCCAGCGTGTAGATCACCGCGAGCAGGGCGACCGCGATCAGTGCGGCGCGGCCCGGGTTGACCCGGCGGTGCTTGACTTCCTCGTTGACGTACAGCGTGCCGTCCCAGCCGCCGTAGACGAAGACGGCGGCCAGGAACCCGGCGACCGCGCTGCCCTTGCCGCCGATCCCGCTTGGGTGCAGCCAGGCCGAGGTGAAGTGGACGGACCCTGGGTGATGGCCGAGCACCCAGATCAGGCCAGCGATCGACAGCCCGATCAGGATCAGGTACTCCACCAGCGCCATGCCGACCTGCGTGCGCGCCGTGATCCGGATGCCGATCACGGCGATCACCAGCATGATCACGCCCACCGCGCAGCCAATACCGACATAGGCCCAGGTGTTGGTGGACGTCGAGCCGAAGACCGCGAGCACGGACGGCCCGAGCAGCAGCACCTCGGCGACGGTGCCGATGATGTAGGCAGCGACCATCAGCCAGCCGGTCAGGTAGCCGAGATACGGGTTGATCGCCCGGCCGACCCACTCGAACGAGGCGCCGCAGTTCGCGTTCCACAGGTTCAGCCGGCGGTAGGCGTTGGCGATGATCAGCATCGGGATCGCGGTCAGCAGCAGGATCGGGCCGCTGCCGTACGCCGTCGCCGTCACCAGCAGCGCCAGCGACAACCCGACGGTCGCCGCGGGCGCCGAGGATGCCATGCCGATGACCGTGTCCTGCGCGACCCCGATGGCGTCCGGCTCGAGCCTGCTCGCCGGAGGCGGCACCGTGCCTGTAGTCGCGGCCGTCTGGTCTGTCATCCGTCTTTCCTTTCCTCCGCACGGGTGATGCAGGCGCCGCAGTCACCCCCTTCGTGCCGGCGGCTGAGTCTCCGCCGCCCTGAAACGGGGTGGGTCTGTTATCCAGTATGTAGTTAACGAGATCGCAATGACCTCCCGGGGATCTTATCGCTATTTGCTGATCAGCTCCGCCTGTGTGCTGATTCGCGTAATTCACCACGCTAACCGGTGAATCGGCCCTCGACTAGACCCGGCAGCGCGACTGCCGGTCTGGGCGAGGACTCGGCCATCAGATCACGGCCATCACGGCGCGGGCATCACGGCGGCGATCGAGCGGCCGCCGAAGCTGCCCGCGACCCTCGCCACGCCGTGGTACACGTCTTCCAGCTAGCTGAGTCGGATCACGGCCGTTCGGCCGCCTGGGCCGGTGACCTGCACCACGGCGCTCATCTGCCCGGTCCGCCGGTCCCAGGTGGCCGTGCCGCTGACGGCCGTGTCGATGGTCCACCGGTCGGCGCGGAAGATGATCGAGGTGTCGTCCGGAGGCCCGGTGAAGCGGTACGTGCCGCCGCGCGGCCCCCAGCCGTGCACCCCGTCGCCGTAGTACCAGTGCCAGTCAGCGTCGCCCGCCACCGCGACGGCGACCGCGGCGAGCCTAAGGCCCTCCGGTCCCGCCTCGTTCCCTGCCGTGGCCGTGGCCGGCACCACCTGGCCGAGCCGCTCAGGGAAGTTGCCGACCACCCGTACCTCCGGGGTCCTGGTCGCGCAGGACGCGTTCAGCGACCACAGCCTGCCCGGTGCCGCGACGAACCGTCGCACCAGACCCTGCGCGCACCCGAAGGTGTCGTCGAGCGCGTTGATGTGTGTGTCGTTATGTATCTCGATCCACCGCGCCGACGGTCCCATCTCACGCGCCGTCCAGCGGCCCTCGGCCGGCGTGGTCAGCGAGTCGAGATCGCCGGACAGCACGAGCACGGGCAGCGACCGCGGCGCGTACGGGGCCGGCGTGCTGACCGGCGGGTCATAGCGCTGCGGCCTCGGCCAGTCCAGGCACGAGTCGAACTCCTCGGCCGGCTCGCACGGAGCCCCGCCGAGCCCCCAATCCCCACTTATTACCCTCTAGCGCCTCACAAATCATCACAAAAGCCTCGTGATCATGACGCTAGCGGATGCAAAGTGGCACTAGCGGGTGAAGAGTGGCGCTGGCGGATGAGATGTGGCCGCAGCGGATGGACAGGGGGCGAGGCGGGGGGCGCCGAGCCTGGCTGAGGCGAGATCCCTACTGAGGGCGAGACCAGCGCCGAGGCTCAAGACCCCGGCATGCGCGAGAGTCCGACCGCCGCGAGCAAATCGGGGCGGCGGAGCCATGGCCGACATGGACCTGGGCCAAGACCGGGGCCAACTCCGGCACTACGGGCACCCGAGCCCGACCGCCCGAGCCACCGGCGCTCGGCTACCGCGTGATCCCCATCGCGCTCAGCACGAACGCGTGCACCTCGGCCTCGTACCTGGCCTTGGCGAACCGTCCGGACGGCCCGGTATGCGCGCCGACCCCGAGCTCGACCCGGAACAGGACCGGTGCC
>DATIZP010000057.1:0-13067 GCA_035517035.1 Streptosporangiaceae bacterium
CGCTCACCACGCTCGGCTACGGCGACTTCACCGCCGCCGAGTCGGCCGGCCGGGCCGTGGCCATGATCGAGGCGATGTCCGGCCAGATCTTCCTGGCCACCCTGGTGGCCAAGCTCGTCGCCTCCTTCCGGCCGGGCGCCGCGGCCGCCGGGAACGCGCCCGGGGGCGCCGGCACCGAGCCCTCCGGAGATTGACGTGGGCACCTCACCGCGGCCACCGCGACAGCGAAGTGCCCCCGTTAAGCGCGCGGATCTGCTAGAGCGGCTCGAACGTCGTGGTGAGCGGCACCGTGCGGCCCTCGCGGGCCGCCGTCTGGGCCGCGAGCATGATCTCCAGGGTGTGCCGCGCGCGGTCGGCGCCCGTGACCGCCCTGACGCCGTGCTCCAGGCAGTCGGCCAGGTGATCGACGAGGACGGCGCGGGCCAGCGTCACGGCCCGGTCGGGCCGCGGCACGGCGTCCATCGGCTGCGGGGTGATCCAGCCGGAGAGCCCTGGCGCAGCGTCCAGCCGGAAAAGCTCCAGCGGGAGACTGCCCTCCGCCGCGCCCGGCCTGCCCACGATCAGCGTTCCTGCGGTCCCGAACAGCTCGAGCTGCGGCGTCCTGCTGGCCACCACGTTGAAGGTGGCGTCGATCATCGCGAACCTGGCGCCGCCGAAGTCGAGCAGCAGCAGGGTGCTGTCGTCCTCGGTCACCGGGATCTCGAGGCCGTCGAACGGGCCTCCGCGCGCTCGCCGCGCCGGGGCGGTAAGGCCGGACATGGCCGCCACCCGAAGCGCCGGTCCGAGCAGCCCGGTGATCCGGTCGATGCCGTACACACCCATGTCGAGCAGCGGCCCAGCGCCCTTGGCATAGAACCAGGTCGGGTCGGCCGGCCAGGCCATGGCGGCCGGGCCTGCATGCGAGGACTGCAGCCGCGCGAACGCGACCTGGCCGACCGCACCGTCGGCAATCAGCCGCCTGGCCCGTCCCCACTCCTGCCGCAGCATGTCGGCCGGAGCGACCAGCACGTGCACTCCCTGTCGCTCGGCCAGCGCGCAGATGTCGTCGGCCTCGGCCAGAGTCGAAGCGATCGGCTTCTCGGCGACCAGGTGCTTCCCGGCCTCGAGCACCTGCATCGAGGTCTCGTAATGCGCGTCGATCGGGGTCAGGTTGAGCACGGCGTCCAGGTCGACGCCCGACAGCATCTCGGCGACGCTGCCGAACACCGCGGGTATCTGCCAGTCCCTGGCGACCGCCTCGGCCTTTGCCCTGGTGCGGCTGGTGATCGCGACCACCTCGGCCCGGTCCCGCATGCAGGCCAGGCCAGGCAGGAAGCCAGGCTCGATGGTCGCGATCATGCCGGCCCCGATGATCCCGAGCCGCAGCGGGCTGCGCGGGTATGCGGGCTCGGCGGGACCGCCCATGGCTTCGTGCCCCTTCCCGTTCCGCGCGGCGCCCGGGAATCTTCTGTACCGGGTGAGCGTCTGGTCCTAGAGTCAATTCTGCGTGATGTCCGCGTCACATTCGCGTCGCAGAGGTGGAGACCAGCAGAGGCGGAGGTCGATGGTCTATGTCCTGGCGCTGGCCGCCGCGCTGGCTAACGCGCTGACGAGCGTCTTCCAGCGACTCGGGGTGGAGAACGCGCCGGCCGGGGCAACCCTGCGCCTCAGCCTGATCACGTACGCGCTGCGCCGCGGAGTCTGGCTGCTCGGTTTCGCGATGATGATCCTCGCCTTCCTCTTCCAGGCGATCGCGCTGCATCTGGGCAGGCTGTCGCAGGTCCAGCCGATCCTCACCATCGAGCTTGTCTTCCTTGCCGCGATTCTGGCGATCTGGTTCAGGTTCCCGATCGGGCCTCGTGAGTGGCTTGGCGCGATCTGCGTCACCGCGGGGCTGTCTGGCTTCCTGTTCTTCTCTCACCCGCAGTACGGCATGGTGCCACCGCCCCCCTGGCGTTGGGCCGTGGCCGGCGGCGTCTGCACGGGTGTGATCGCGCTCGGTGTCGTGCTCGCGCTGCGCGGGCCGCGTTGGTGGCGGTCGGCCATGTTCGGCACCGCGGCCGCCGTGAGCTTCGCGTTCACCGCGGCCTGCACCAAGGTGGTCACGGACTTCGCGGCCGCCGACTGGACCCTGCTATACCGGCACTGGCAGACCTACGCGCTGGCCTGCTTCGGGGCGCTCGGAGTATTCCTGACCCAGAACGCCATTCACGCCGGGCCGCTCGTCGCCTCGCAGTCCAGCGTCGTGCTCGTCGATCCGCTTGCCAGCATCGCGATCGGGATCGGGCTGTTCGGCGACGACCTGTCGACCGGCGGGGCGGCCGGGCCGCTTGAAGCGCTTTCGCTGCTCGTCGCGTTCGCCGGAGCGGTCTGGCTGGCGCACTCGCCGCTCATCAGCGGGCTGAAGGGCGGCCAGGCTACCGAACTACTTGGCCAGCGGCTGCGATCGGCGCCCGCGCCCGTAGCCGAGCCCGTACGCAACCCGCTCTCCGAGGCCTGAGCTCAGGGCTCGACTCGGTAGTGGTATCCGTGGTGGTCGGTGAAGCCGGCCCGGCGGTAGAGCGCGCGGGCGGGCTCGTTGTCGACCGCGACCTGCAGGTACACGCCGCGCGCGCCGCGCTCGGCGGCTAGGGCGGCCAGCGCGGAGGTGATCGCGGCGCCAAGGCCGCGCCGCCGCCAGGCCGGGTCGACCTCGATGGCGGTCAGGCCGGCCCACTCACCCGAGACAGCTACCCGGCCGATCGCCACGGTGCGGCCGCCGGCCTGGACGGCGCCAAACGCCTGCCACGGTGCCGAGCACAGCAGGTGCCTGGCCACCGCGGGCAACTGCTCCGCGCCCCGGTAGTGATACCGGCTGAGCCACTCGTCGCCCGGCTGATCGGACATCTCAACGCGCAGCGCGGCATCGACGCCGGCCGGCGCCAGGGCCGCGGCGTGTGCGGTCATCACGACGGCGGCGCCGGACCGGACCGCCCAGCCGTGCCCGGCGAGGAACCGGTCAAGGCCGCTCGCTTCCGGCTTGCCGGTCGGGTAGGCGACGGCGATCATCGCGGGCAGCCCGCGGGCGCGGTACCAAGCCCGCACCTCATGCACGGCCTCGCCGAGCGGGGCGCCCGGATCGCCGACGGCAAGCGCGCTATTCGCCCGCCCGGTGAACCCGTCGGCCGCACGCAGCAGCCAGCCGCCGAGCCACTCCTGGACCGGAGCCTGCCAGCCCTGCGCGGCGGCCCGCTCAAGCTCGTCGATCGAGCGCAGCGTCACCTCGGATCGATCAGGTCTGCTTGGCCACGAAGACCTGGTTGTGCCCCGAGCCGTCGGAGTAGTAGCCGCCGACGCTGCAGTGGCCGGCAGAGCCGCACGACAGGGCGGTGATCAGGTCGAAGCCGCCCCTGTTCAGCTTCGCCGTGCCCGCGAGCTCGGCCGCCTGGCCCCACACCCCGCCGCGCTCGGTGATCACGAACACCTCGGCCTGGCCGGTGGCGTTGGTGTAGTAGCCGCCCGCGCTGCAGCTGCCCGCCGAGGCGCACGAGATCGCGCTGAGCCCGCCGTTCTTCCGCTTGTTGAGCGCCGCGGTGCCTGGCACCTCCGCCGCGGCGCTCCACGTGCCGCTGGTTTCGCTGACCACGAACGCCTGGACGTGGCTGGAGGTCTGGGAGTAGTAGCCGCCCGCGCCGCAGTTTCCTGCCGAGGAGCAGGACAGCGAGGTGATCGCGGCCAGGCCGCCGGCATTGAGCGTGGCGGTGCCCGGCACCTCGCGCGCCATCCCCCACATGCCGTCGACCTCGCTGACCACGAACGCCTGCTGGAAGCCGGCCGCGTCCTGGTACGCGCCGCCGGCGCTGCAGTTGCCCGCCGACGGGCAGGACAGCGCGTAGATCTGCGCCGCGCCGCCCGCGTTGAGCGTCGCGGTGCCCGGCGCCTCCTGCGCGGCGCTCCAGGTGCCGGCGGTCTCGCTGGCCACGAACGCCTGCTCGTCGCCGCTGATGTCGGTGTAATAGCCTCCCGCGCTGCAGTTGCCTGGCGACGGGCAGGACAGGGCTCCGGTGACGGCGGCGCCCCCGACGTTCAGCCCCGCGAGGCCAGGCATCTCCGTCGCCGCGGCCCAGGCGCCTGCCGCCTGGCCGGCCACGAACGCCTCGGTCTGGCTTCCGACGGCATAGGAACCGCCCGCCTCGCAGTTCCCGCCCGACGGGCAGGACATCTCGTAGACCCCGGCACTGCCGCCGGTGTTCAGCGCGCCGAGACCAGCGAGCTCCACCGCCTTGCCCCAGGTCGAGCGGGTCTCGCTGACCACGAACCCCTGCCGATGCCCTGAGCTGTCGGTGTAGTACCCGCCAGCACCGCAGGTGCCGCCCGCTGGGCAGGAGACGGCCTCCACTCCGGCGGACCGCCCGAAGTTGAGCGTGCTTGAGCCGGGGACTTCCTGTGCCTCGCGCCAGGTCCCCTTCTCCTCGCCGACCACGAAAGCCTGGGACCGGCCTGCGGAGTCGCGGTACGAGCCGCCCGCGCTGCAGTCGCCGGGGAAGGCGCACGACATCGACCCGAGCCAGGCGTTGCCGCCGGCGTTGAGCCTGCCGGCGTCTGGCACCTCCTGCGCGTAACCCCACCCCTGGCTCGAGGCGGACGGATCGGCCCGGCTCGCCGCGGCCGTGCCGCCGCTTGCTGCCAGGAGGCCGCATGACACCACCGCCAGCGCCGCGCAGAAGCGCCGCCTCATCTGCTCGCCTTCGCCGCACTCATCGCGCCTCGTCCCGTCGCCGCTCACTACACCGAGCCAACCATGCGATAACAGGGCATGGTCGCACACATCGGCGGTACGGTACGACCGAAACGGGGATCTTAGAAAGGCGGACAAGACCACGAGACAGCGGGAGGGACCATGGCCGAGAGCCGCTTCGGTATGACGGAGCTTGACGATCTCCCCGACGACCTGCGGGAGCGGATCGGCGAGATCGCGCGCCGGTCTGGTTTCGTGCCGAACGTGTTCCGCGCGCTGGGCCACCGTCCCGCCGAGCTGAGGGCGTTCATCGACTACCACGACGCGCTGATGGAAAGGCCAGGAGGGCTGAGCAAGGCCGAGCGCGAACTCGTCGTCGTGGCGACCTCCGGGGCCAATCACTGCACGTACTGCATCGTCGCCCACGGCGCGATCCTGCGCATCAGGTCCAAGGATCCGCACCTCGCCGATGAGGTCGCGACGAACCCGTGGCAGGCCAGGCTGGACCCGCGGTCCCGCGCGATCGCCGACCTCGCGCTCGCGCTCGCGCGCACCCCTGAGCTGTTCGGCGAGTCCAACATCGCCAAGGCACGCGAGGCAGGGCTGACCGACGACGAGATCTGGGACGTCGGCGCGATCACCGCGCTGTTCGCGGCCTCCAACCGGCTCGCCCATCTCGCCGCGCTCCAGCCCAACCCGGAGTTCTACCTCATGGGGCGCGGCGGCCCTCCTGAGCCTCGCTAGGCTCAGGCCTGCCTGAGCATCGACCGGAGGACCTTGACGCTGCCGGCCGGGCTGAGAGCGTCGGCACGCAGCCGTTCCATCACGGCCAGGTAGCCTGCCACGATCTCCGGCTTATCCAGGTACTGTGCGCTGGTCAGCTGCTCGACATAGACCACGTCGGGCAGTTCGTAATCGGCGAAGCTCAGCAGGCTGAATGAGCCGCCCGCAGCAGCATGGCCGCCCGCCTGGAGCGGCATCACCTGGATGGTCACGTTGGGGCGCTGCGACATGTCGATGAGATGGCTCAGCTGAGAGCGCATGGCCCTGGAGCCACCGATTGGCCGCCTCAGCAGCGCCTCGTCAAGCACGGTCCGAAGGACGGGCGGTTCCGGCCGGTCGAGCACCGCCTGGCGGGCCATCCGCAGGGCGACCCTGCGGCCGATCTCCTTGGGGTTGGAGTAGCCAAGCATGATGACGCCGCGGGCATAGTCCTCGGTCTGCAGCAGCCCGGGCACGAACTGGACCTCGAAGGCCCGGATCTGGCTTGCGGCCTCTTCGAGCCCGACGTACGCATCGAACCAGCTTGGCAGGATATCGGCGTAGTCGTGCCACCAGCCCGGCGAGTTCGCGCGTGCGGCGAGGTCGCGAAGGGTCTGGCGCTGCTTCTCGTCGGCCACGCCGTAGAAGGCGAGCAGGTCCACGACATCGCGGTCCCTGAAGCCCACCCGGCCGTTCTCCAGCCGGCTGATCTTCGACGCAGACGCGCGGATGACACTGCCTGCCTCGTCCAGCGATATCCGCCTAGCCTCGCGCAGCCGCCGCAGATACGCCCCGAGCAGGATGCGCAGTACCGTCGGGCTCTCGGCCACCGGCGGCGCCGGCATGCTCTGGGCCGGACCCCCCAGGGACCCGGCCGTTGCAACCATTGACAGCCCCCTGTGTTGACCGGCCGACGAGGCTAACCTCATAAGTGTCCCACGTTTGGCAGCCAACGCGCCATAAGTGTGACGTTAGCGTTGCGAGATCACGAAAGTTCTTTCTGGCGACCATAGCAAACCATTGTGCAAACCATTGTTTCATCGCATTTCGACAGGCCCACCGGCCACATCGTGCCAAGCAGCCGGCGGGTCGCGCTCGTCAGTCGGCGCGCGCCAGCCGGACGATGGGGATCGACCGGTCGGTCTTTCCCTGGTAGCCGGCGTAACGGGGCTGGCTCTTGACGATCCGCTGCCAAACCTGCTCGCGCGCTTCGCCGTCGAGCTGCGTCGGGATCACCCGCATCCGGCTGCCGCCGAACTCGATCCAGACTTGATCGGGGTGCGCCGCGATGTTGTGATACCAGGCTGGATGATGAGCAGATCCGCCTGCGGAGGCCACCACCAGCCAGGCACCATCGCCGTCGGCGAAGCGGGTGACCGTCGACTGCCTCTTCCTGCCGCTCTTGGCTCCCACCGTGGTCAGGTATAGCAGGTCCATGCCCTGGAACTTGTCGCCGGCCCGCCGGTGCCAGCCCATCATCAGCGCCATGACGGCGCGCGTCATGGCGTTCGACCCTGCCGTCCTGGCTCCGCGCGTGCCACCGGGCGTCTTCTGGAAGCTCATCAGGGTGCTCCGTACCTCGCCGCCAACCCGCTGATGACGGCATGCTAACGGGGATGCGCGCGCTATCGGCGGCACCTGGCCTGCCATCTGATCAGGTCGCTTCGGCCTGGAGCATCTCCCCAGGGAGCCGGCGTGCGCCGATCCGGGCAGGGATCGCGGTCAGCACGGCCACGGCCAGCACGGTCCCCGCGACCACGACGGCAAGCCAGGGAACGGGCAGGACCATGGCCGGGCCCGCGCCGTTCCGCGCTGCGTAGAAGAAGGCGATCCCGCCGGGAATGCCGAGCAGCGCCCCGGCCAGGGCCGGAAGAAGCTGGGCCGCGGACAGACCGGCGGTGATCTGGTCCGGGCTGGCGCCCAGCGCGCGGGCGAGAGCGGCCGGATGGCGCGTGTCGAGCGCCGTCGTCCAGGCGATGAAGACCATATTGACAGCTGCCAGGATGACGAGCATCACCACGATGATGGTGATCGCCTGCAGCTGCCTGGGGCCGAGGAAACTGCCCTCGCTGGCATAACCGATCAGCACCGCGACGAGCGTGCTTGCGGTGACGGCGATGCTGAACACGCCGAGGAGAAGGCGCCGTGGCCTGCGGACCGCGAGCCTGATGCCGAGCAGGAGCGGCGCGGTCAGGTGCGCCGAGAACTTGATCACCAATACCCGGCGCCGCGGCGCACGGCCAGTGTCCTCAAGCGCGGCGACCGTGCTCTGGCGCGCGGCACGGACGGCCGGCAAGAACGTCGCCACCATCGCCACCCCGAGAGCCAGTGCGACGACGGAGCCGAACGTGGCGGCGCCGAGCGACGGGGAGTTCGGGGCGCCGAGGAGTCCGGCCCCCGGCCCGTCAAGCAGCGGCGCCGTCAGCCATCCGGCCAGCAACCCCATCCCGGCCGCGCACAGTCCGATGAGCGCATGCTCGAAGATGAGCACGACGGCGACGAGTCCCGGCGTGCCGCCGACCGCCTTCAGCAGGCCCACTCGGCGGGTCTGCTCGGCCATCCGGCCGCCGACGAGCACCACGACACTCGCTATCGCCAGCAGGGCCAGCAGCCAGCTTCCGATGAAGAGCACTTGCTGCACCTTGGCGATCACCTGTGCATCCCCGTCACGGATGCGCTGCCAGGAATACAGGTACGGGGCTGTCGGCGAGGCACTGGCGTCGTAGTGGTCGGCGAACGCGCCCGCCCCGTCCGGGTCGCTGAGCTTCAGGTTCAGGAAGTAGGCCAGAGGTGTGGATGTCCCCGAGCGCGCGATGCGCGCGGCATCGGGTTCGGTCGCCCAGATGAGACCAGGGTCATAGGCGCTGATGGCGCCGGCGAGGAAGCAGCCGAGATGCGAGCAGACATCGGGATAGTCCGGGATGGCGGCGGTGATCGCGATCCCGGTGACGTCATAGGAGCTGCCGCCAAGGCTGAGCCGGTCACCGATGCGCAGACCGAGCGCGCTCGCGAACGACGCCTCGACGACCACCCCGCCGGGGCGGACCCAGCCGCCCTGCAGCAGCTTCGGGCGGTCGACGAGCGTACGGGCGGCGTCACGGCCCTCCACCTCGGCACTTGCCGTCTTGCGCCCCATCCTGATCAGTGCCCAGGTCACCGGGAACGGCCCGCTGTACGCGGCCACGCCCGGGGCGTGCTCGAGCCTCACCAGCTCGCGCGGGTCGGCGGACCCGGATATGCCAGGGGCGCCCTGGCTCCCAGGCCCGACCGAGGTGGTCGGCCCTGGTGCCTGCGAGCCGTCGGGGAAGACTACCGCCACCACATCCGGGCCCTTCGTCGCCGCCCGGGTCCTCGCGTATGGGTCGTCCGTCGTGCCGTGGAGAGCGAGGCCGAGTGCCAGCGTCGCCGCGCCGGTCGCGATCGCGAGCAGTAGCAGCAGCGCCTGGGCCGGCCGGTACCGGATGTCCTTTACGGCGAGGCGGCAGACGAGGAGGACCTTGCCCATCGGTCAACCTCCCAGCCCGGCCAGGTCGGCGAGATTGCCGCTGGTGCCGCCGGTGAGCCTTGTCTCGTCGATGAAGGCTCCGTCGCGCATCGAGATCATCCGGTCCGCCGTAGCCGCGATCCGGGAGTCGTGGGTGACCACGATCAGGGTCTGGCCGACCGCGTGCAGGCTGTCGAAGAGCCTGAGCACCTCCAGCGTCGCCGCACTGTCGAGGTTGCCGGTAGGCTCGTCGGCCAGCACGACGGCGGGCGCGTTCGCCAGCGCCCGGGCGATGGCAACCCGCTGGCGCTGCCCCCCGGACAGGGCGGCGGGCAGGAACGTGGCCCGGTCGGCCAGGCCGACCCGCTCAAGCAGGTCAGCGGCCTGGCGCCTGGCAACCCGAGGCGACCGCCCGGCCAGCAGCGCGGGCAACTCCACGTTCTCCGCCGCGGTCAGCTCGTCCATCAGGTGGAAGGCCTGGAACACGAATCCGACGGCCTCGCACCGCAGCCTGGCGAGCTCCCGCTCGGAGAGCCGGTCGGTGCGCTGCCCGGCCAGCCAGATCTCCCCCGCCGTAGCCCGGTCCAGCCCGCCGAGCAGGTGCAGCAGCGTGGACTTGCCACAGCCGCTCGGTCCCATCACGGCCAGCATCTCGCCGGCCGTCACGTCCAGGTCGACCCCGTCGACGGCGCGGACCAGCCCGGCGCCCCTGCCGTACTCCTTGCGCAGCCCGCGGGCGCGCAGTACTCGCCCGCGCCGCTCGCCCGTCATCGGTCCTCCCGGCCGGTCCAGTTCCGTTCGCATGCCTCAAGCCAGCGCAGGTCGGCCTGGAGCCGGAGCACGATGCCCTCGAGCAGCGGCGCCGCATCTGAGTGAGCTGGCTCAGCTATCGCCGCCCGCTGGGCATCGCGCAGCCGACGCAGCAGTTCCCTGCGCTGCGCGTCGATGATCGCCAGCGGGTCGGCCAACCTGGCCACCGCGGCAGCAATCAGCTTGAGGTGGAACTCGGCCAGCCCAGGGCCCGGCCAGCTCACATCCGCGACCCACGCGCTGACCCGCTGCTGGCCGGCAGCGGTCAGCGCGTACACCTTGCGGTCGGGCCGGTCGGGCAGGCCGGCCGCCTGCTCGCAGGTCACCAGCCCCGACCTCTCCAGCCGCGAAAGGGTGACGTAGATCTGCCCAGCGTTCATCGCGTCCCCGGCCGGGCCGAGTGCCTGCTGCAGCCGCGCACGGAGCTGGTAGCCGTGTGACGGCTCCTTAGCCAGCAGTGCCAGCACGACCTCCTGCTGCATGAGCGTGCTCCCCTCTAACGGCTAGCTATATAGATAGCCGTTAGCTTTGCACGCTGTCAAGCGGATGCCGCAAGCAAGAGATACGGGTCGTCCCGATCGGGCGCCGGCGCGGCTTGCTAGCTGCGCTGCCTGAGCAAGAGCCAGCTGGTCGCGGCCAGCAGGATGACGGCGGCGGCCTCCACTATCAGCACGGTGTAAGCGAGCCCGGAGGAGAAGGTCAGCTTGAAGCCGAAGATGCCGACGGTGCGGGCGAGCAGGAAGCCAACGATCGTGCCCGCCATCAGCACCGCCGAGCCCGCGACGACCAGGATGTGACGGGTCACCAGGAGAACGATCGCCGCGAGGATGCAGGCGGCCGCCTGGACAATGAACAGCACGTCGAGCGTCTTGACGTGACGGTAGGCGATATCCCACAAGTGCAGGTGAATCAGGCCGGACGCGACGAGCAGCCCGGCATCTGCCACGAACAGCAGCCACATCGTGCCGGACTGCGTGCTCTGATTCTGCCGGTGAGCATGGGCAGTCATCTTGACTCCGTCCTGATCGAGGTGAATGGCTCCACGAGCTGGACCAGCATCGTCCGGCCAAGCCGCAGGCGCCCAGACTGCTCGACCGGAATGGGCCGCCCTGCTAGTCCGGTCGGCGTCACGGCTCGGCCGACGTTCCTGCTAGGAAACACCGCCCGCCGTGACAACACGTCCCAGATGGTGAAAACAGTACCGAGATTGATGTCGAGCCGCCCGGTCGCCCTGTGGTGAATGCGGTGGTAGGCCGGGCTGATCAGAATCCGGCCCGCGACTGCGTAGTTCCAGCGAACATTGGCGTGCGGCAGCGCGCCGAGGCACGCGTACATGGTCAGCACAATGGCGGGCGTGGCGGCATTGGACTCGACGGCGAGTATCGGGATCGCCGAGAACAGGAAGCTGACGTGCACGAGCGGATGCGCCCGGTACGTGGTGAGGATGCTCAGTTCCTCCTGTGAGTGGTGCACCGCGTGCAGCCGCCAGAAGGCAGTGATCTTGTGGTTGGCCAGATGAGTCAGCCAGTCCATGGCGTCGATGCCAACCACCGCGAGGACGACGAAGCACCAGCGCGGTACGCCGGGCAGCCTGGGCAGCACCAGCCAGGGCTCGAGCCTGGCGAGCAGCATCGAGAATCCCGCACCGAGCAAGACGATCAGCGGCACCACGAGCAGCGCGTAGAACAGCAGATAGCACACATCAAGCAGGTGCCCGCGGGCAAGCACCGGCCTGCGTTGCGCGGGCCAGATCTGCTCGATGACGCACACGACCGCCACGAAGCCGAGCACCACCGGGCCGGCCAGCTCATACCGACCCGCGCTTATCGACCTTGCCACTCCGTACTGGCCGAGCATCGTCCAGCCGCGCCAGCTCAGCCAGGCGGCGGCACCGGTGAGCACGATCGTCGGCAGATACAGCCGACGCCAGACGCGCGATCGGCGAGGACGGGCGGAGCTCTCGCCGCCGCGCCCGTCCTGGTACGCCGATGCGACCGGTGCGGTGTCGTTCGCGTGCATATCAATGGGTACGTCGGAGACCGATCACAGGTTCATGGTGTCCCGATGGCAAATGACCGTCGAAATGCCAGGGTGTCCGAGCGTGAACCGCTCCAGGCTGCCGGCCCGATGGCATCGGGTAGGGAGCCGGCGCCTTGCCACCGGTCGCCGCCTGAGCTGGAATGGTGAGGCAGCACGGCCGGCCGGTACCCGGGGAGGCAGACGATGACTCCAGCAGAACTTCGCGCGGCGAGCAGGCTGGGCGGCCTGGTGTTCGCCGGGCTGGTGGCCCGGATCGGGCAGGTGCATCAGGCCATCGCCGGGCGGGCGTTCGGCTCGGTCGGGCCTGCGGGCGCGCTGGCCCGGCAGATCCATGACGGCGTGGCACAGGGAGCCTACGCCGCGGTGCGGGGGGCCGGCCTGGCGGCCGGGGCGGCAGGCGGGGCTGCGGCGTCTGCCCTGGGCGCCGGCGGCGGGCCTGCCGGACGGCAGCCTGGCAGCAACCTGGCGCTCGCCGCGCTGAACGCCGTGGCCGGCCACCGGCTCGACGCTGACCTGGCGCCGCTGGGCATCGAGATGGCGGTGCGGGCGGGCGGCCGCGACGTCGAGCTGACCGCCCGGGGGGTTGCGGAGGCGTACCCGCAGGCTACAGCGAGGGTGGCGGTCCTCGTGCACGGCCTGGCCGAGACTGAGGACTCCTGGCGCCGGCGATCCGGGCAGTCCGCTCCCTACGGCGACCGGCTGCGGGCAGAGTTCGGCTACACCCCGGTGTACGTGCGGTACAACACCGGAAGGCATGTCTCGGCCAGCGGCCGCGACCTGGCGCGGCTGCTTGAGCAGCTGACGGCGGCTTGGCCCGAGCCGATCGATGAGATCCTGCTGGCGGGCCATTCCATGGGTGGCCTGGTCATCCGCAGTGCCTGCCATTACGGCGGGGAAGCGGGCGCCGCCTGGGCGGGGCGCGTCCGCCATGTCTTCTACCTCGGGTCACCGCACCTGGGCGCCCCGCTGGCCCGTGCCGCCGGGTACGCCGGCTGGGCGCTCGGCCAGGTACCGGAAACCAGGCCGTTCGCGGCTCTGGCCGCCGGGCCGCCCTCGGTCATGGACTTGCGCCACGGGTACCTGCTCGATGCGGACTGGGCCGACTGCGACCAGAACCGCTGCCTGGCAGATCACCGCTCCGGCATCCCGCTGCTGGCCACGGCAAGCCACCACGCGATCAGCGCTACCGTGACCGCGGACCCCGCCAGCCCGCTCGGCGCCGCCGTCGGCGACCTGCTGGTGCAGCCGGCCAGCGCGCACGGGCGCCGCGGCCAG
>DATIZP010000058.1:0-44358 GCA_035517035.1 Streptosporangiaceae bacterium
CGCCCTCCCGGCCGTGACCGAGCGCATAGCCGACCTCAAGCGGGTCGACCATCTGCGAGCAGCCCGGCACGGTCGAGGTGAACCGGTCGGCGGCGATCAGGTAGGACGCCTGATCGGTGAACACGCATGCGCCTGGCGGGACGATCCGCATCGCCTCGGCCACCGCGGCCGGGCTGACCACCGGCTTGACCTTGGTGACCACGCCAAGCTGCGTCGCGGCGGCCAAGACGATCATCGCGCAGGACAGCCCGGCGGCCAGGGGACCGGAGGTCAGCGGCAGCCCGGCCAACGCGGCGCGCGCGTGCTGCACCACCCTCGCAACCGGCAGCGCCAGCGCCATCGCGAGGAACGGCGCCAGGAAGGCAGGGAAGTGCAGGAAGAACTGCTCGTTCCACAAGAACGCGACCACCACGATCGCCGCGGTCACCACGGCGAACCAGTCCAGGGGTGGAGAGAGGCGGCGGGCGAGCAGCGTCCCGAGCAGCACGCCGCCGACCACCACCGCCACTGCCGCCACCCCGAGCGCGATCAGGTCCGAATGCGGCATCCGCACCTCACCGAACGTGCCGGTCATCCACTGCAGCCTGAACCAGAGCCCCGTTCGCCCCGGGAGCACCCGGTTCATCTGGGAGGACACGATGCTCTGGTACATGCCGCGCCCCGCGATCACGGCGAACGGCAGCACCGGCGCGCAGAAGCCGACAGCGACGCCGGCCGCGAAAGTGCCCGCGGCGCGCAGCCAGGCCGGCCTGGCGGTGATCGCGATCAGCGCGGCAAGCACGAGGACGGGGAAGATCGCCCAGATCTCGACCGCGCCGCCGAAGCCCATCGCCACCCCGCCCCAGGCCAGCCTGCGCCTGCTCGCGGTGATCCGGTCACCGTCGAAGACCGCCACCAGGCCGGCCAGGACGAAGAGCACCAGCCAGGGCTCCACGTAAACCGTGTGCGCGTCGACGATGTTGGACAGGTAGACGGCCATGATGCCGGTGGCGACCGCGGTGGCGAGCACCCCGCGGTGCCTGACCACCAGGCCGGTGAGCGCCACGCTCGCGGTGCTGGCCAGCGCGGTCATGATCCGGCCAGCCGCCATTCCCCACGCGGTGCCCGCCACCTTGGACAGCAGCGCGGGCGGCGTCATCAGCAGCACGATGCCTGGCGGCTGGACCATGGTGAAGTCGCGGTAGGGAAGCACGCCGTGCACGAAGCGCACCGCGCTGCCGAAGTAGACGCCGTCGTCGTACTCGATGGCGCCGAGCAGGTACTGCGGGCGGGCGAGCTGGATGGCACGCAGCGCGAGCGCTGCCGCCGTGGCAACCAGGATCACCACGTTGACGGGAGTGAAGAGGCCTGCCCCGGCCTGGCTTTCTGCGCTGCCCTTCGGCTGGCTGCTGGCCAGCCGTGCTGACGTGATTCCGGTCACCTAGTCGCTCTCTGCGGGGTCCGGTCAGGACCGGGCGCGAAGACTGCCCATGCGCCCACAGGGTATCGCTTGCCACAATCAGCAGATACCGGTAACTAGCGAAACGCCACTCAGGGCTGCTGGTCGGGACCGGCCGGGTAGGACTGGGTCTGCTGATACGGGTCGCCCGATGACGGATACGCGTCGTCGGCGGGCGTGTACTGCGCCGGGTACGCCGACCCGCCGGGAGCGTACGGATCGGCGGCGGACCGCAGCGGAGCGGTGCCCGCGGCGCCGTAGCCGAGCGGTCCCGTGGCGCCGAGCGAGCCTCCCGCGAGCCCCGATGTGACACCACTCCCGCCGATGCCCAGGTCCTCGACCTCGGTGAACTCGCCGGCCCGCAGGTGGTCGCGGTGCGCGGCGATCGAGAGCCTGCCGAGCGCGAGCGCGGCGAAGAACACGATCGCCACGCCGACGCCACCGAAGACGCCGAGCTGGGTCAGCACCACCCTGGTCGCCGTCGAGCCGATCGGCACTCCGGTGCCGACCCCGGACGGCCGCAGGTTGGCGGGCAGCACGCTGACGATCTCGGCGCCAGCTACGAACCACGCGCCGCCTAGCGCGGCGATGAACGCGCACAGCCCGCCGAACCACTTGCTCCTGGTGAACAGCACCACAAAGCCGGTCAGCACCACGACCGCGCCGGGCACCGCCGACAGGTAGAGCCTGCCGTTGGTCTGCGCCCAGGCCTGATCAGGGGTGTAGCCAAACCCGAACGAGGGCCCCGCATACGGCGCGAGGCCGCCCCAGGCACCCAGGAGCACGAGGAACAGCCCGCTCAGGGCACCTCTGCTCCGCGCTGTCCGCACGCCACTGGCCATGATGCCCTCACTCTCTGGTCATCTGACGCTCAAGCCTGGCACATTCCGAGGGTTCAGGCACTATACGGGCCAGTCACGGCGGCCGTGTCGCGACGATCACCGGTATGGTTGCGCTCGTGAGCGATGCCCGCAGGCTGGTGCCGCGGACAGATGAGATCCTCGCCGACCCGCGCCTCGCGGCCGCCGAGCAGCGGCTCGGCCGCGCTCTGGTCAGGGACGCCGTTCACCGGGCGCAGCAGCGCGTCAGAGACGGCGAGATCGGACCCGGCGACGTCGCCGACTCCGCGGCCGACGCGCTCCCGCCCTTGGCCGCGTCCCTGCGCCCGGTGCTGAACGCCACCGGTGTGCTGCTGCACACCAACCTCGGCCGGGCGCCACTGTCCGCGGCTGCGCGATCGGCCGTCGGCGCTGCGGCCGGCTGCACCGACCTGGAACTCGACCTCGCCACCGGCACTAGAGGACGCAGGGGCGCCGCGATGCTCGCGGCACTGCACCGGGCGGTGCCCGAGGCCGAGGCAGTCCACGTGGTGAACAACAACGCGGCGGCTCTGGTGCTCGCTGCCACCGCACTCGCCCAGGGACGCGAGATCGTGGTGAGCAGGGGCGAGCTGATCGAGATCGGCGACGGCTTCCGGCTGCCCGATCTGCTGGCGAGCACAGGGGCGGAGATCCGCGAGGTTGGCAGTACCAACCGGACCCACGCAGGCGACTACGCCGCCGCCATCGGCCCGCGCACGGGCTTCGTGCTCAAGGTGCACCCGTCGAACTACCGGATCGAGGGCTTCACGTCGGCCGCCGGGATCGGCGAGCTGGCCGGGCTTGGCGTGCCTGTCGTCGGCGATATCGGATCCGGGCTGCTGCGGCCGCACCCGGCGCTCCCCGGCGAGCCCGATGCGGCCACCTGGCTGCGGGCGGGCGCCGCCCTTGTCACCGCGAGCGGCGACAAGCTACTTGGCGGGCCGCAGGCCGGGCTGCTGCTCGGCCGGGCCGACTTGATCAGCGCCCTGGCCAGGCACCCCCTTGCCAGGGCGCTACGGGTCGACAAGCTCACGGCCGCCGCACTTGAGGCGACCCTGGCCGGTCCGGCCGTGCCGGTCATGCAGGCGCTGTCCGCCGACCCAGGGCGGCTCGCCGCCAGGGCTCAGCAGCTCGCCCACGTACTCGCTGACGCTGGCGTTGAGGCCAGGCCCGTGGCCTCGCAGGCCGCCGTGGGCGGCGGCGGTGCCCCCGGTGTGGTGCTGCCCAGCGCGGCGGTGAGCCTGCCGGCTGGGCTAGCCGTACCGCTGCGCGCTGGCAGCCACCTGCTGACCGACAGCCGTCCGGCCGTGGTGGGACGGGTCACCGACGGGCGGCTGCTGCTCGACCTGTACGCCGTGGACCCGGCCGATGACGACGCTCTGGCCGATGCGGTGCTTGCGGCCGCCGGTCTGCCGCGGTGACTGGCCCGCGCGGATCGTCAGCTACCCAAGCCGCGGTCGGCGAACCGCTCGGCGCTCCATGCCCTGGCCTCGGGCGGCGGCTTGTCGGCGGCGATCCACCTGGCGATCGCCAGCCCGGTGGCCGGCGCGTTCAGGATGCCGGTGCGGAAGTGACCTGAGGTCAGCCAGGCGTTGCTAAGCCCGGGTACCCGGTCGATGACCGGCCGCCGGTCAGGATGACGCGGCCGGAAGCAGCACCACTGGTGCGACACGCCGACGCCGCGCAGCGCGGGCAGGGCGGCCCTGAGCCCGCCCATGATCGTCTCCACGACCTCCTCGCGCACCACCGGGCTCTCGTCGCCGTAGTCAAACGTGCCGCCGGCGAGCAGCCTGCCATCCTCAAGCGGGGTAGCGACCGGCGCCACCGTGCATGGCAGCCGCACGCCGGCCGGCTCGGTCACGATCAGGTGTCCCTTGACCCGGTCCGAAGGGATGTCGATGTCGAGCCCGTCGATGACCGGCGGCTGGCCGGTCGCGAACACCACGGCACCGGGGCTGATCACGCCGGACGACGTGGTCACCGACTCCACCCGGCCGCCGCGGACGGCGACCGCGGTGGCTGCGACGCCGGTGCCCACCGACTCAACGCCGCCGACCAGGCCGACCAGCGCCCGAAGTGGGTTGACCCGGGCCTGATGGCGGATCAGCGCGCCGCCCAGATGCCAGGCGAGGCCGGGGACCAGCGCGGCGATCTTGGCCGCGTCGAACCACTCCACCGTGCGTGGCTGATGCGCGGCAAGGCCGCCCGGGTCTGGGGCAAGCCCGATCCAGTCGAGCTCGACAAGCCCGAGTCCGCCAGGGGTCGCTTGGTCGAGGTAGCGCCACCGCTCCAGGCTGGCCCGCTCGAGGTCGACGAACGTCTCCGGGTCACTCCACTGGTGCGGCTCGGGGATCAGCAGGCCGGTCGCGCCGCCGGTAGCGCCCGCACCGAGCCGGCCGGCCTCGATGAGCTGTACCGACCCGAGCCTGGCGTCCCGCACAGCGGCGGCGGTGGCGACTCCGAGGATGCCGCCGCCGATCACCAGGACGTCGGGGCGCTGGTCGGCGATGACGCCGGCGTCCCTGCCGAGCAGCGCGCGCTGCTCGGCGGTCAGCTGGTCGCGCCAGATCGCGCCGGTCACGGTCATTGCCCCATCCTCGGTGATCGAGCCCGACGCCGGGAACGAATCGGGGCGTCGGCTGCTTGTTGTTAGATGCGTGGGAGTTTGCCCCGGCCATGGCGGGCAAGCACCGCACCACGCGGTAACGGCGGGAAGTAGGCTAAGCCACCACACGCCGGAGGGGAGGTGGTCATGCTCGCCGACGCCTACGGTCGGGTCGCTACCGACCTGCGCGTCTCGCTCACCGACCGGTGCAACCTGCGGTGCAGCTACTGCATGCCGCCCGAGGGCCTGGACTGGATGCCTGGCCAGGCACAGCTCACCGACGATGAGCTGATCAGGTTGCTCCGCATCGCCGTCGGCATGCTAGGGATCACCGAGATCAGGTTTACCGGGGGCGAGCCGATCTTGCGCCGCGGCCTGACCGGCATCGTCACGGCCGCGGCGGCGCTTCGGCCACGGGCCGAGATCTCCATGACCACCAACGGCATCGGGCTGACCAGGCTGTGCGGGCCGCTGCACGAGGCAGGCCTTGACCGGATCAACGTCTCGCTCGACACCCTCGACCGGGCCACCTTCGTCCGGCTGGCCAAGCGGGACCGGCTCGGCGACGTGCTCGACGGGCTCGCCGCAGCAGCGGCCACCGGGCTCGCGCCGGTCAAGGTCAACGCGGTGCTGATGCGCGGCGTCAACGACCATGAGGCGGTCCAACTGCTCCAGTTCTGCCTCGACCACGGCTACCAGCTGAGGTTCATCGAGCAGATGCCGCTCGATGCACAGCACGGGTGGTGCAGGGAGGACATGGTCACAGCCGACGAGATCCTGCAGGCGCTGTCCGCGAAGTTCACGCTCACGCCCGATGTGCCGGAGGCCCGCGGGTCGGCGCCCGCCGAGACCTTCCTGATCGACGGCGGCCCGGCCAAGGTCGGCGTGATCGGCTCGGTGACCAGGCCGTTCTGCGGCTCCTGCGACCGGGTCAGGCTGACCGCCGACGGCCAGGTGCGGAACTGCCTGTTCGCCAGGCAAGAGAGCGACCTGCGCACGGCGATGCGAGCCGGAGCCGGTGACGCCGAGCTCGCCGCCCGCTGGCGCGCGGCGGTGGCCGGCAAGCTGCCCGGCCACGGCATCAACGATCCCGGATTCCTTCAGCCCGCCAGGCCCATGTCCGCCATCGGCGGCTGACTCCTCCCGCCCACCCGCCCCAACCACCACCTCATCTGACCCTTGCCATCTCGAACATAACGATATATCGTTGAACTATCGAGAGATTCGACTAGAGGAGAGAACGATGAACGACCACATCAACGAGGAGTGGGAGCACCCGCTCCATCACGCGCCGGGCGCCAAGCGCTACCGCGCGCGGCAGCGGCTCGCGGCCAGGGCCGGGCTCGCGGGAAGGCCGGGATTCGACGCCGGCGACGAGAGGGCGCGGTTCGCCAGGGATCCTGGATTCCGCGGGCAGCACGACGAGTTCGGCGAGCCCGACTTCGCCTTCGGGCCAGGCTTCCACGGCCGGCCCGGGTTCCGTATGGGACCGCCCGGGTTCGGCCCGCGCGGATACGGCTACGGCCGGCGCGGCGGCCGGGCGCGGCGCGGCGACGTGCGCGCCGCGGCGCTGGCTCTGCTGTCCGAGGAGCCGATGAACGGCTACCAGATCATCCAGCAGATCGGCGAGCGCAGCGGCGGGCTGTGGCGGCCGAGCCCAGGCTCGGTCTACCCGGCCCTGGCTCAGCTTGAGGACGAAGGACTGATCGAATCGCAGGGGTCAGAGAGCGGACGGCGCGCATTCGCGCTGACCGAGGCTGGCCGTGCCTACGCGACCGAGCACGCCGATGAACTGCGGGCGCCATGGTCGGCACTGGCCGGCGACGGCGCGTCGGCGGCCGCCGACATCCACCAGCTGGTCCGCCAGGTCCACCTGGCCGCGCTCGGCGTGCTGAGCGCGGGCTCGGATAGCCAGCTCAGCCAGGCCCGCAAGGTGCTTGCCCAGACGCGGCGGGCGCTGTACCGGATCCTGGCCGAAGACGATGAGGCCGAGCGCGAGGCGCCGGACGCCGACAACACCGCGACCGGGCAGGAAGCCAGCTAACACCGCGACCGGGCAGGAAGCCAGCTAGCACCGCGACCGGGCCGGGACGGGCTGCGGCTAGGCTCGATACGAGCGGTCGTGGCCCGGCCTGGACGGGCAGGCAATCAAGGAGGTGGCGGTACTTTGCCGGTGATCGAGGTGAGCGCGCTCACCAAGCGGTACGGCGAGGTCGAGGCGGTACGCGGCATTGACCTTGCCGTGACCGCGGGGGAGACGTTCGGATTCCTCGGGCCCAACGGCGCGGGAAAGACCACCACGATCAAGATCCTCTGCACCTTGGCCAACGCCACGTCGGGTACCGCCAGGGTAGCGGGCTACGACACGGCGACCCAGCGCGACGCGGTGCGGCGCAACATCGGCCTGGTCTTCCAGGACACCACGCTGGACAGCTATCTGACCGCCGAGCAGAACCTGCGGTTCCACGCCGAGCTTTACGGCGTGCCCAGGGAGGCCGTCGCACCGCGGATGCGCCAGGTGCTCGACATGGTGGGCCTGTGGGACCGCAAGGACAGCCTGGTCAGCACCTACTCTGGCGGCATGCAGCGCAGGCTGGAGATCAGCCGCGGCCTGCTGCACGCCCCGCACGTGCTGTTCCTCGACGAGCCTACGGTGGGCCTCGACCCGCAGACCAGGTCGTCGATCTGGGCGTACATCAACGACCTCAAGCGCCGCGAGGACATCACGATCTTCCTTACCACGCACTACATGGACGAGGCAGAGCACTGCGACCGGATCGCGATCATCGACCACGGGAGGATCGTGGCCATGGACACCCCCGAGGCGCTGAAGGCCAGCATCGGCAAGGACCGGGTGCAGATCCAGACCGCCGATGACCAGGCTGCGATTGGTGCGCTGTCGGCGGTCTTCGGCCTTGACGCCGCCATGCACGAAGGCGCGGTCACCTTCTCGGTGACCTCGGGCGAGCAGTTCGTACCCCGGCTGTTCGCCGAACTCAAGGTGCCGATCCGCGCGGTCAGCGTCGCCAGGCCGTCGCTGGACGACGTGTTCATGTCCTACACGGGCAAGACCATCCGCGACGCGGAGGCGTCCGGCACCGACGCGATGCGGCAGATGGCGATGCGCTTCCGGGGAAGACGGTAACAGATGAGCACCCAGACACTCACCCCGGCGGCCGAGACCGCGATCGTGGAGTCGATCAGGGTCGCGGCGCCACAGCACGGCCTGCGGCATGACCTGCGCGCCGTGAGCATCGTGTGGCGGCGCGAGCTGATCAGGTTCAGGACCGACCGGCTGCGCGCCGTCACCTCGCTGGTTCAGCCGTTCCTGTTCCTGTTCATTCTCGGCACCGGGCTGTCTTCGCTCGCCGGGCACAGCATGCCGCCGGGCCTGAGCTTCAAGACATTCATCTACCCCGGCGTACTGGCGATGTCGGTGCTGTTCACGGCTATCTTCTCGGCCGGCTCCATTGTCTGGGACCGAGAGTTCGGTTTCCTGCGCGAGATCCTGGTCGCGCCGGTCAGCCGGGCATCGATCGTAATAGGCAAATGCCTCGGCGGCGCCACGATCGCGACCCTCCAGGGCGTCATCTTCCTCGCGCTTGCCGGTTTCGCCGGCGTGCCGTACAACCCGGTGCTACTGGTGACGCTCGTCGGCGAACTGTTGCTGCTCGCGTTCACCCTGACCGCGTTCGGCGTGATGATGGCCGCGCGGATCAAGCAATTCCAGGCGTTCATGGCGCTGACCCAGATGCTGGTCATGCCGCTGTTCTTCCTGTCTGGCGCGCTGTACCCGCTGAGCGGTCTGCCCGGCTGGCTCACGGTGCTGACCAGGATCGACCCGCTGACCTACGTGGTCGGGCCGATGCGCGAGGCGGTCTTCAGCCACCTGAAGCTCTCGCCGTTCGAGCAGCACGCGCTTGCGCCCGGGCTCACCTGGGCCGGCTGGCCGGTGCCGCAGTGGCTCGCGCTCGGGATGGTGGCCGTCATGGGCCTGACGATGATGTCGGTCGCCATCGCGGAGTTCCGCAAGACCGAATAGCAACAAGACCGGACGAAAGGAAAAGGGCGACGCCGGGTGGCTACGGGGGCAAACCACCCGGCGTCGCATTCATCGGCGTTCCGACGGGGGCCCGGAACGCCGGCAACGGTGCCCCAGCGGGGGACCAGAGCACCGGTAAGCATGTTACACCGAACCGCCCCCATGTGCGTCAAGACCGGATTAGAAGCGAATCTGCGGATCACTGCCAGCTGGTACCTGCCCGGATCGCCGATTTGCGCCCGACATTGCTGCCTTGACGCTCCCTTACACGCACACACGCCGGTGCCGCCCGATGTGCGGCAAGTGCCCGCCGGGCCGGCTTGTCAGGACGGGGTCATGCGGATCCGCCCTGCGGATCCGACGCGGTGCCGCCATCCGGCTGCCCTTCGCTCGCCTGGTCGTCGGGCCCGCCGCCCGGCGGCCCCGAGTACCGCTCGGGCAGCCGCGGCTCATAGGGCCGGAAGCCGGACCCGGCGCTCGTGGCCCGGCTGTTGGCGACCACCACGGCGAAGTAGGGCAGCGTGATCGCGCCGACCGCCGGGATCAGCGCGTACCAGCCCGCGTGGTTCAGGAACGCGACCACGGCGATGACGAAGCAGACCACCCGCAGCCCCATCATCACCAGGTACCTGCGCTCCCGCTGGCTGATCTCCTCGGAGCGGGACAGCCGCGCCTCGGTGACCACGTGCGCATGGTCACGACGGGTACTGCGACGACCGGGCATCTCTCCACGGTAGGCCGCCGTCCGGCTGGACGCTAATCCGGTCGGGTAGTACTTGTAGACCCGCGCAGCCATCAAGCGAACAGGAGCACCTGATGACCGACCGTACCTACCGGGTCACCGAGATCGTCGGCACGTCGCCAGACAGCGTCGACGCAGCCATGCGCAACGGGCTGCGCCGAGCCGGGGAGACCCTGCGCCACCTGGACTGGTTCGAGGTGACTGAGATCCGCGGCCAGCTGCAGGACGGAGAGATCGCGCACTTCCAGGTCGGCCTGAAGGTCGGCTTCAGGCTCGAGGACTCCTGACCCGGCGCCGCCGACACCGCGGTACCGCCGCGCCGCCGGGCAAGCCCGTCAGTAACCGTCTGCGATACTGTCAGCCGCGACCGGCTGCTTTCCGCGCGGAGGTTGACGATGAGCCGATCCGTCCTGATTACCGGCGGCAACCGGGGGATCGGGCTGGCCATCGCCCGCCGACTGGCTGCGGCGGGGGACGCGGTGACGATCACCTCGCGCTCCGGCGAGCAGATCCCGGGGCTGACGGTGGTCACCTGCGACGTGCGGGACGCCGCGTCGGTGGACGCGGCGTTCACGGCCGCCGAGGCCGCGCACGGGCCGGTCGAGGTGCTTGTGGCGAACGCCGGGGTGACCAGCGACCAGCTGCTCGCGCTGATGAGCGAGGACACCTTCACCTCGGTGCTCGACACCAACCTCACCGGCGCCTACCGGGTGGCCAGGCGCGCGGTGCGACCGATGATGAAGCTGCGCCGCGGCCGCATCATCTTCATCTCATCGGTGGTGGGGCTGCTCGGGTCGGCCGGCCAGGCCAACTACGCCGCATCCAAGGCCGGCCTGATCGGCATGGCGCGCTCGCTGGCCCGCGAGCTCGGCAGCCGCAACATCACGGTCAACGTGGTGGCGCCGGGCTTCGCGGACACCGACATGACCGCTCAGCTCACCGATAAGCAGAAGGCCGCGATCCTGGCTGGGATACCGCTTGGCCGCACCGCCTGCGCCGACGAGGTGGCCGGCGTGGTCCAGTTCCTGGCCGGCCAGGATGGCGGGTACATCACCGGAGCGGTGATCCCGGTGGACGGCGGCCTTGGCATGGGCCATTAGCGGCTGCGGCGACCCGCAGGGACGGCCGCTCGCAGAACTACTCGCAGGAAGGCACGGCATGGGGCTACTTGACGGCAAGCAGATCCTGGTCACCGGGGTGCTGACCGACTCATCGATCGCCTTCCACGTCGCCAGGATCGCCCAGGAGCAGGGCGCCACGGTCGTGCTGACCGGCTTCGGCCGGATGAGCCTGGTGGAGCGGATCGCCAGGAGGCTGCCCGACCCGCCGCCCGTGCTCGAGCTCGACGTGACAAGCGCCGAGCATCTCGGCTCGCTGGCCGACCGGGTGAGCGAGCACGTGGACCGGCTGGACGGCGTGGTGCACGGGATCGCGTTCGCCCCTGGCAGCGCCCTCGGCGGCAACTTCCTCAGCACGCCGTGGGAGGACGTGTCGGTGGCCGTGCACGTCTCCGCCTACTCGCTCAAAGCCCTCGCGATGGCGACCCTGCCGCTGATGCGAGAGCACGGGGGAGCACTGGTCGGAATGGACTTCGACGCGGGACTCGCCTGGCCGGCGTACGACTGGATGGGCGTGGCGAAGGCGGGGCTCGAGTCGTGCGCCCGCTACCTGGCCCGCTATCTCGGCCAGTACCGGATCAGGGTGAACCTGATGGCTGCGGGGCCGCTGCGGACAATGGCCGCGAAATCCATTCCCGGTTTCGACCAGTTCGAGTCACTGTGGGGAGTGCGGGCGCCGCTTGGCTGGGACCTGACCAATCACGAGCCTGCCGCTCGCGCCTGCGTCGCGCTGTTGTCTGACTGGTTCCCGGCGACCACCGGGGAGATCGTGCACGTGGACGGCGGCGTGCACGCGATGGGCGCCTGAGCGGCCCTGTACGCAACGTTGCTGGCCGGGGCTGCATCGATAACGAATTGTGACAGATTCGCCCTGTGATTGCTACCTCATCGAATCTACGCTCCGAGTGACCCTCCGCAGCGCATGCTTGGTCAGCCAGGTCCGTGTGCCGGGAGGCTGGATACGACAGGAGGCGGCGAGCGAGGTTGCTCGGCTGCGATTATCAGTGGCGGCGGCATGTCCAATAGCACGCCGACCGCCACATGATCCAGGAGGATTGATGAGGAGATTTGCCCGTACGGCCACGAAGGTGACGGCGGTCGCCGTCGTCGGCGTGACCGCGCTGGCCGCCTGCGCGAAGAGCAGCACGACCAGCACGAACGCGAACACCAGCAGTGGCTTCGCCGGCATTCCCAAGCCGTCGTCGCACAAGGTGCCCGGCGGCACCGTGTCCTTCGGAATGCCGGCCGGCGCGACGCCCAACTACATCTTCCCGATCACCCCGGGCGCGAACTCGTCGGTGTACACGATCAGTTACTTCCAGGACCTTGGCTGGCGCCCGCTGTTCTGGTCGCCGGTCGGGCATTCGCTCAACATCAACTACGCGCTCAGCCTCGCCAAGAAGCCGGTCTTCAGCAACGGCAACAAGACCGTGACCATCACCATGGACAGCAACTACAAGTGGTCGAACGGCAAGCCCGTCACCGCTCAGGACGTGGTGTTCTTCATCGACCTGGTCAAGGCGGCCGTCAAGATCAGCGCGGCGAACTACGGCAACTACTCGCCGGGCTACTTCCCTGACAACGTCGTGAGCGCGACTGCGACCAGCACGGACACGCTCACGCTCCAGCTGAGCAAGGCGTACAACCCCGGCTACTTCTTCTACGACCAGCTCGCCCTGCTCTACGCGCTGCCGAGCGCGGCGTGGGACATCGACGCCCCAGGCGGCAAGCCGGTCAACTACACCACGCTCGCGGGCGCGGAGAAGATCTACAAGTTCCTGAACGCGCAGTCGCTGAAGCTGTCCACCTACGCGACCAACCCGCTGTGGCAGGTCGTGGACGGGCCGTTCAAGATCAGCGCGTTCAACCCAAGCACCGACTCGAGCACGTGGGTGGCCAACACCGCGTTCAGCGGCACCAAGCCGTCGATCAACACGTTCCAGGAGGTGGCCTTCACCTCCGATGACGCCGAGTACACGGCGCTCAAGGCCGGCCAGCTCACCGTTGGCCTCGTCCCGTCGTCCGACTACCCGCAGATCCCGGCGCTGCGCAAGCAGGGCTTCAACGTCTACGGCTACCCTGACTTCGGCTGGGACTACATGGTGTTCAACTTCAAGGACCACACGGGCGACTGGAACAACATCATCGGCCAGCTCTACGTCCGGCAGGCGCTCGCCCACCTAGTGGACAGCGCCGGCTACATCAAGGGCATCTTCCACGGCTACGCAGCGGTGGGCGACGGCCCGGTGCCCTCGCTCCCGCCGAGCCCGTTCACCCCGGCCAACGCGACCAAGCAGGTCTACGCGTTCAGCATCGCCGACGCCAAGTCCACGCTCGCGGCCCACGGCTGGAAGATCGTCAACGGCACTCAGACCTGTGAGTCCGCGGGCACCGGCGCCAAGGACTGCGGCGCTGGCATTCCCAAGGGCACCCAGCTGACGTTCAACCTGATCTACAACAACGGCTCACCGCCCATCACCTCTGAGGACACCGCCTTCGCGTCCGACGCGAAGAGCGCAGGGATCCCGATCACCCTGACCGGCAAGTCCTTCAACTTCATCCTCTCCAACTACTACGACGTCGCCGCTCCGGCGAACGACAACAAGTGGGCCATGGAGGACTTCGGCGGGTTCACGCAGTCGCTGTACCCGACGACCAACACGGTCTTCAACACCACCGGCACGTTCAACATCGGCGGCTACAGCAGCGCCCAGGCGAACACGCTGATCAACGACTCGGTCTTCGGCGGCAACCCCACCGCGGTGAAGAACGAGGCGTCGTACCTCGCCGTTAACCTCCCGGCGCTGTTCCAGCCCGACAGCGACCACGTCTACGCGTGGAAGAACACCCTGTCGGGTCCGCAGGCCTCGTTCTGGGAGCTCCCGCAGTTCTCCCTGGACCCGGAACTGTGGTACTTCACTAAGTAACAACCTCGACGCGGTATTGCCCGCCGGCGAATGGGGAATCATTTCCCCAGGCGCCGGCGGGCAACCCGCGTCCCGCCCATCCCCCCGCTCGGCGCAGCCCCCGGTAGCGCAGCCAGGAAGGACCCCCGAGATGAGCACCTACCTGCTCCGCCGGGCAGGCACCTCGATCATCATTATCATCGGGCTCTCGATAATGATCTTCGCGATGCTGCACCTCATTGGCGGCTCACCCGGCCAGGTCATTCTCGGACCCAAGGCATCGAAAGCGTCGGTCGCCGCGTGGAATCAGCAGCACGGATTCGACCGGCCGTTCATCGCCCAGTACGGGCACTACATGTGGCTGCTCCTGCACGGCAACCTCGGCCAGTCGTACACGCTGAACCAGTCCGTCGACCAGGTGCTCGCCGAGCACGCGCCCATCTCGGCCTACCTGAGCGGCACCGCCCTCATCCTGTCGATCATCATCGCGCTCCCGATCGGCATCTACCAGGCCGTCAAGCGCAACAGCCTCGGCGACAACGCGGTCACCACCGCCGCGTTCGTCCTCTACTCGATGCCGACCTTCCTGCTCGGCCTGCTGCTCATCCAGATCTTCGCGCTGACCCTGAACATCCTCCCGCCGGATGCGCCGGCCTCGGTCAGCCAGAACAGCTCGCTGTGGGGCGCGATCACCCACCCGAACGGCATGGTGCTGCCCGTCGCGACGCTGACGCTGGTATCGGTGGCCGCGTACTCCAGATACATGCGCTCGTCGGCGCTTGACGCGCTCGCGCAGGACTACATCAAGGCCGCCAGGGCGAAGGGCCTGCCGGAGCGGCTGGTACTGATGCGCCACCTCGTGCGCAACGCGTGCCTGCCTATGGTGACGCTGATCGGACTCAGCATTCCTGCCCTGCTCTCCGGCAACCTGATCACCGAGAGCGTCTTCAACTGGCCTGGGCTAGGGATCATGTTCATCGACGCACTGAACCGTGAGGACTACCCGGTCCTGCTGGCCTACACGCTGATGGGCGGCGTTCTGACGGTGATCGGCAATTACGTGGCGGACATCGCGCTCACGGTGGCCGACCCGCGGATCAGAATCGCCTGACGCGGGCAAACGCGAGGCCGGCACATCGGACAGTGGGGTTCAGGAGGCCGCAATGATCAACGAGATACCGACCCTGACGCCGGTAGTCCACGAGCCCATCGCGGAAGGCGGCGAGGTCACCGTCATCCAGAGCGGGTGGCGGCTGGGGCTGCGCGCATTTGCCGAGAACCGGCTCGCCGTGGTCGGGCTCGGCATTCTGGTCTTCTTCTTCGTCTTCTGCTGGGCCGGCCCGCTGATCTACCACGGCGATGTCACCGTGGCCAGCCTCGGCAACGCCAACTCGCCACCCGTTCAGGGACTGCCGATCGGCGGCGACACCGACGGCTTCGACGTGCTCGGCCAGCTCATGGTCGGCGGTCAGGCGTCGCTGGAGATCGGCCTGCTCGCCGCGACCATCGCGACGATCGTCGGCACCCTCTGGGGCGCGATCGCCGGGCTGGCCGGCGGCTTCGTCGACGGGCTGATGATGCGGATCGTCGACATCATCTTGTCGGTGCCGTTGCTCTTCGTCATCCTGATCGTGGGTGCCCGGTGGGGTTCGACCGTGCTTGCCCTCGCGCTCATCATCGGCGCGTTCTCCTGGCTGGCTCCCTCGAGGCTGGTCCGCGGCGAGGTCCTCACGCTCAGGGAGCGCGACTTCATCGCCGCCGCGCGGGCGGCCGGATCGAGCCGGGCGAGGCTGGTGCTCAGGCACCTCATACCGAACGCGCTCAGCGTGGTGGTCGTGAACATCACGTTCCAGGTCGCCGATGCGATCCTGCTGGTCGCCGCGCTCGGCTTCCTCGGCTTCGGGATCAACTACCCGACCTTCGACTGGGGTGACATGCTCTCCGGCGGCGCGCAGAACCTGCTGAACGGCTACTGGTGGGAGGTCTATCCGGTCGGCCTGTGCATCGTGCTCACCGTCATGGCGCTGAACCTCGTCGGCGACGCGCTGCGCGATGCGCTCGACGTGCGACTGCGCCGCCGGTAGCGACCGCCAGAATCCCCGGAGAACGAGGAGCACCCCCGTGGCCCCTGTCCTTGAGGTCAAGGATCTCTCGACCCACATCAAGCAGAGCACGACGGTCATCCAGGCCGTCGGCAACGTCGACATGCACCTCGACCCTGGCGAGACCCTCGGCCTCGTCGGCGAGTCAGGCTGCGGCAAGTCGATGCTTGGCCTGTCCATGATGAACCTGCTGCCACCAGGCGGGTCCATCGTGGGCGGCTCGATCAGGCTGGACGGCAAGGAACTCGTCGGCCTGCCGGAGCGGGAGATTCAGAAGCTGCGCGGCAACGAGATCGCGATGGTCTTCCAGGACCCGCTGACCTCGCTCGACCCGACCAAGAACATCGGCTCGCAGGTCGCCGAGCCGGTGCTGCTGCACCGGGGCGTCTCGAAGAAGGAAGCACTCGACCGTGCCACCGAGGTGCTCGACCTGGTCGGCCTGCCACACCCTAAGGAGCGGCTCAACGACTTCCCGCACCAGCTGTCCGGCGGTCTGCGCCAGCGCGTGATGATCGCCATGGCACTGACCTGCGAGCCCAAGGTGCTGATCGCCGACGAGCCGACGACCGCGCTCGACGTCACCATCCAGGCGCAGATACTTGACCTGCTCGACGACCTCAAGAGCCGCCTGCACATGGCCATGCTGCTGATCACGCACGACATGGGCGTCATCGCCGGCCATGCCGACCGGGTGAACGTGATGTACGCCGGCCGGGTCGTCGAGACCGCCGACACCGGCATTCTGTTCGAGCACATGCATCACCCCTACACGCAGGCGCTGCTCGCGTCGATCCCGCGACTGAACCAGGACCGCGGCCAGCGGCTGCTCAACATCCCCGGCCTGCCGCCCGACCTCGGCCACCCGCCGCCCGGGTGCCGGTTCGCGCCCCGGTGCAGCAAGGCGACCGACAAGTGCCGGACCGACGAGCCCGACCTGATCGGCGAGACCTCGGAGCACATGTTCTCCTGCTGGCACCCCGTCGACGGCCCGCTGGCACCGGACGCGGTAGACGCCGCTGCCCGGGCCGCGCAGCTGGCCGCTGCGGCCGCCGCCGGAGTGGAGGTCGTTCCCGACGCCGTGACGGGCGCCGGTCCGGTGCTGGCCAAGGGGGTGTCGACCGCCAAGAGCCGCCGCGAGGCCGCGCGCGCGCCTGCCTTCGAGGGCCCGCTGCTCGAGGTCAAGAACCTGGTCAAGGAGTTCCCCGTGACCTCGGGCATCCTGCAGCGCGCGATCGGCTCGGTCAAGGCCGTCTCGGACGTCTCGTTCTCCGTCCAGGGAGGAGAGACCTTCGGCCTGGTCGGCGAGTCAGGCTGCGGCAAGACCACCATCGGCCGGATGATCGTCGCACTCGAGCAGCCGACCTCGGGAGAGGTCACCCTGGCCGGATCGAACATCGGCGCGCTGCGCGGGCGAGAGCTCCGGATCAGGCGGCGCGACCTGCAGCTGATGTTCCAGGACCCGTACTCCTCGCTCGACCCGAGAATGCGGGTCGGGGCGATCATCAGGGAGCCGCTGACAATCCAGGGCATCGGCAGCCACGCCGAGCAGGAGGCTCGCGTCTTCGAGCTGCTCTCCGAGGTCGGCCTGCCGCGCAACGCGGTCGAGCGCTTCCCGCACGAGTTCTCCGGCGGCCAGCGGCAGCGGATCGGGCTCGCTCGCGCGCTGACTCTGAGCCCGAGGGTGATCGTCGCCGACGAGCCGGTCAGCGCGCTCGACGTATCGATCCGCGCCCAGGTGCTCAACCTGATGAAGCGGCTCCAGACGGCGCACGGCCTGACCTACGTCGTGATCTCGCACGACCTTGCCGTGGTCAAGTACGTCGCCGACCGGATGGGCGTCATGTACCTCGGCAAACTCGTCGAGATGGGTGCGAGCGATGACGTCTACCAGCGGTACGCGCACCCGTACACAGCCGGCCTGATCGGCGCGATCCCGATACCCGACCCGACCGCGGCAAGGAGCAGCCGTGGCATCGGCGTGAAGGGCGAGCTGCCCAGCCCGCTGAATCCGCCCTCCGGCTGCCGGTTCCGTACTCGCTGCCCGCTCGCGCAGGACATCTGCGCCAACGAGGAGCCCGCGCTTCGGTCGTTCGGTCCCGGTCACATCGCGGCCTGCCACTTCCCGCTGCAGACCACCGATGGCGACACCGCGGTGACCGCGGCGTCGGCCGCGGCGCAGCCGACGAGCTGAGCGCCCGCCGGATGCCCGGCGACCCGCAGCAGGCCAAGTGCCTTGTGCGCGCACAAGGTCGGCCCGATACTTCTGGTATGCGGGCGTCCTGGAACGGGCTCGCGGACGACGATCGCGGGGTGCGTGCCTCCGATGCCGAACGCGACCAAGCGATCGGCCAGCTCAGGGACCGGTTCGCCGAGGGGCTGCTGAGCCAGGAGACCTTCCTGCACCGAGTGGACGCGGCGCTGCGGGCCAGGGACAGGTCCGACCTGTCCGACCTCTTCGCCGACCTGCCGAGGCAGCAGCCGGGACCGGTCAGGCGAGCACGCTACCGGCTGGCCGCGGCCGCACGCCAGATCACCGGGCGCGGAGGGGCCAGGCCGGGGCGGAACGGGCCGACCGGTCCCGTGGCGCTGCCGCAGCGGCCCGAGCTTCCGCCGCTGTGGCTGCCGCCATCCGATGACCGCAGGTTCACCATCGGACGGGCTATGGCCTGCGACTTCACCCTGGCCGACCTGAGCGTGTCCCGCTGGCATGCCAGGCTGTACCGCAAGGGCGAGGACTGGCTGCTCTCCGACCTGGGCTCGACCAACGGGACCAGGCTGAACGGCTGGCGGGTGACGACCGGGGTCCCGGTGCGCCCGGGCGATCAGGTCTCGTTCGGATCGGTCACGTTCGTGATCAGCGACCGCACCGTAGCCGCCAGCCGGGCCGACTCGAGCTAGCCGCGCGCAGCCGGCGGCACCCCGTAGAGTCGGTGCGTGACCTTGGTTCTGGTGGTGCGGCACGGCCTGACCGCCGCGACCGGCACGGCGCTGACCGGCCGTACCCCCGGCATTCCGCTCGACGACCGCGGGCGCACGCAGGCGGCGGCCGTCGCCGAGCGGCTCGCCTCCGTCCGGCTTGACGCGGTGATCTCCAGCCCGCTCGAGCGGTGCGCCCAGACCGCGGCGGTGATTGCCGCCCGCCAGCGGCCCGAAGCAAGCGTGCAGGTGGACGAGCGGCTGATCGAGGTGGGCTACGGCGACTGGACCGGCCAGTCGCTGCGCAAGCTGTCCAGAGAGCCGCTGTGGCGGATCGTGCAGGCGCATCCGAGCGCGGTCACCTTCCCCGGGCCGGGTGGTGAGAGGCTGCCGGACATCCAGCGCCGCGCCGTGGCCGCGATCAGGGACTGGAACGCCAGGCTCGGCCAGGATGCTGTATATCTTGTCTGCTCGCATGCCGACGTGATCAAGGCCGTGCTGGCCGATAGCCTTGGCCTGCATCTCGATTTGTACCAGCGGATCCAGGTCGATCCGTGCTCACTCAGTGTCATCCGCTACACGCCGCTCCGCCCGTTCGTCGAGCGGATGAACGACACCGGCGGCAGCGTGACGGCGCTGGCCAGATCGCAGAAGTCCCCGGCCGGATCCCACGCACTGCGGCCGGGCGATGCGCCGGTGGGCGGCGGCGCGGGAGGATAAGCACATGCCGGTGTACGCGTACGATCCGCCGGACAGGTTCGTGGCCGGGACCGTCGGCCAGCCTGGCGAGCGCACCTTCTACCTCCAGGCGAAGGCCGGGGGCAGGGTCACGAGCGTCGCGCTGGAGAAGGGGCAGGTCAGCCAGCTCGCCGAGCGGCTGGATGAGCTGCTTGACGAGGTGCTGCGGCGCACGGGCGGCTCGGCTGCCATCCCGCCGGCCGCACCGGAGGCGCTTGCCGACGACGGTCCGCTCGAGCAGCCGGTCATGGAGGACTTCAGGGTCGGTGCCATCGCGCTGGCCTGGGACAGCGACAGCGAGCGGGTGATCATCGAGGCACAGGAGATGAGCGACACGCCGCTCGAGCCGCTGACCGAGCAGCCGCCCGAGGACAGCCCGGCGATCCTGCGGGTCACGATCACGGCCGCTGCGGCGCGCGCGTTCGCCAAGCGAGCGCTCGCCGTGGTGGTGGCCGGCCGGCCGCCGTGCCCGCTGTGCGGCCTGCCGCTCGACCCGTCGGGTCACATCTGCCCGCGCCAGAACGGACACCGGGTTGGCCGCGAATGAGCGGTCGCCCGAGCAGCAGGATCCGGCAGGCTCGCACGAGGCCATCGAGCTGCTGACGGCGGGCGACCTGGAGATCGCCGGGCGGCTGGCTGAGGCGTCCAACGCCACGCTGTACTGCACGATCACCCTCGGAGACCGCCAGGCGGCCTGCGTGTACAAGCCGGTCGCCGGGGAGCGCCCGCTCTGGGACTTCCCGCACGGCACGCTGGCCGGGCGTGAGATCGCGGCCTATGCCGTCTCGCAGGCCTCGGGCTGGGACATCGTGCCTCCGACGGTCTACCGTGACGGCCCGTTCGGCCCCGGGATGTGCCAGCTGTGGATCGAGTCCGACCCGTCGGTCGACCTGATCGCCCTGGCCAGGAGTGCCAGCCACCCCGGCCTGCGGGCGATGGCCGTATTCGACGCGGTGATCAACAACGCCGACCGCAAGGTCGGCCACCTGCTGCCCGCGCCCGGCGGGCACCTGTACGGCTGCGACCACGGCGTGAGCTTCGCCCGTGAGTACAAGCTGCGCACGGTGCTCTGGCAGTGGCGGGGCGACTCGCTGCCGGCCGGCGCGATGACCGCGCTGCGCAGGATCAGCGCCAGCCTGCGCAACGGCGGCCTGACCGCGACGCTGCGGGAGTGGCTCACCGACGACGAGGTGGAGGCCACCTCGATGCGGGTGGAGATGCTGCTCAAGCACCGGGTCCATCCGTACCCGCCAGACGACTGGCCCGCGGTGCCCTGGCCGCCTATCTAGGCGGCCCAGCTCACACAGCCGCCCATATAGGCGGCCCAGCTAGCGGGCGCCGCCTGCCTCGCCACGGCGGCGCAAGTAGCGCTCGAACTCCCGGGCGATCGCGTCGCCGCTTGCCTCGGGCAGGTCGGTGGCGTCCTTGGCCTCCTCAAGCGCCCGCACGTACTCGGCCACCTCGGAGTCCTGGTCGGCAAGCTCGTCGACGCCGCGCTCCCAGGCCCGCGCCTCGTCGGGCAGATCACCGAGCGGCATCGGCGCGTCGAGTATGTCCTCGATGCCGCGCAGCAGCGCCAGCGAGGCCTTCGGGCTCGGCGGCTGCGCCACGTAGTGCGGTACAGCCGCCCAGAGCGACACGGCCGGGATCCCCGCGGTCGTGCATGCGTCCTGCAGGACGCCGACGATCCCGGTCGGCCCCTGATAATCGACAGGCTCGATCTGCAGCGCGGCGGCCAGCTTGTCGTCCGATGCCGCGACGGTCACCGGCACGGGGCGAGTGTGCGGCGAGTCGGCGAGCAGCGCCCCTACCAGGATCACCAGTTCGGCGCCGAGCGTGCCGAAGCCATCCACCAGGTCGCCGCAGAAGCCCTTCCAGCGCATGTTCGGCTCGATGCCGTGCACGAGCACCAGGTCCCTGCCGATCCCGGCCGGAGATGCGAGCGCCAGCCTGGTGGTCGGCCAGGAGAGCCTGCGGGTCCGGCCGTCGGCGACCTCGAGCACCGGCCTGGTGACCTGAAAGTCGTAGTAGTCCTCTGGGTCGATCTCGCCGATCGCGCTGGCGTCCCACGCGGCGGACAGGTGGGTGACGGCAGCGCTCGCCGCCTCCCCAGCGTCGTTCCATCCCTCGAACGCCGCGATCACCGCGGGCGAGTTCAGTGCAGAGATGCCGTGGAAGTCGATCGGAAGCCACCTCCAGGTCGGGACCTGTACCTGACGGCCCAAGCTTATGTCCACCACGGTGCGCATAAGATAGTGGCCATCATGTCGCGCACCCCGGATCAGCCGCACCGGCAACTGCGGGCCGCGCTCGCCGAGCGGGTGGTCATCGCCGACGGTGCGATGGGCTCCATGCTCCAGGGCAGCGCCGCCACCCTCGACGACTTCGCCGGGTACGAGGGCTGCAACGAGATACTCAACGTGACCAGGCCCGACATCGTGCGCGCCGTGCACGATGGCTACCTGGCCGCCGGCGTCGATGCGATCTCCACCAACACCTTCGGCGCGAACCTCGGCAACCTGGGCGAGTACGGCATCGCCGAGCGGATCACCGAGCTCTCGCTGGCCGGCGCCGCGATCGCGCGGCGCGCCGCCGACGAGGCGAGCGGCGATGGCAGGCCCCGGTGGGTACTCGGCTCCATCGGCCCCGGTACCAAGCTGCCCACGCTCGGGCACGTGTCGTTCACCGAGCTGCGCGACGCCTACCAGGCCAACGCGGCCGGGCTGCTGACCGGCGGTGCAGACGCTCTCATCGTGGAGACATGCCAGGACCTGCTGCAGGCCAAGGCGGCAATCATCGGCTCGCGGCGTGCGATCGCGGCTGCGGGGCTTGGCGACATCCTGCTGATCGCCCAGGTCACCATCGAGACGACCGGCGCCATGCTGCTCGGCAGCGAGATCGGCGCCGCCCTGATCGCGCTCGAGCCGCTCGGCATCGACGTGATCGGGCTGAACTGCGCCACCGGCCCCGCCGAGATGAGCGAGCACCTGCGCTACCTGTCGGCGCACTCGAGGCTCCCGCTGTCATGCATGCCGAACGCCGG
Source organism: Streptosporangiaceae bacterium (assembly GCA_035517035.1). Taxonomy (GTDB): domain Bacteria; phylum Actinomycetota; class Actinomycetes; order Streptosporangiales; family Streptosporangiaceae; genus Chersky-822. Next base: position 22,511 of record DATIZP010000058.1, read on the forward strand.
GCTGCCCGAGCTGACCTCGACCGGCGCGTACTACCCGGTGACACCCGCGGAGCTGGCCAGCGCGCACGAGACGTTCACCGCCGAGTTCGGCCTGGCCCTGGTGGGTGGCTGCTGCGGCACCACGCCGGAGCACCTCGCCGAGGTCTGCGCCAGGCTGGCAGGCCGCCCCCTGGCCAGGCGCCGGCCAAGGCCAGAGCCAGGGGTGGCCTCGCTGTACCAGCACGTGCCGTTCCGGCAGGACACGGCGTTCCTCGCGATCGGGGAGCGCACCAACGCCAACGGCTCCAAGGCGTTCCGTGACGCGATGATCGACGGGCGGCTCGACGACTGCGTCGAGATCGCGCGGGCCCAGACCAGGGATGGTGCGCACCTGCTCGACGTGTGCGTGGACTACGTCGGCAGGGACGGCGCCGCCGACATGTCCGAGATCGCGAGCAGGCTCGCGACGGCCGCCACGCTGCCGCTGGTGCTCGACTCCACCGAACCCGAGGTGATCAGGGCAGGGCTGGAGCGCCTCGGCGGCCGGGCCGTGGTGAACTCGGTCAACTACGAGGATGGCGACGGCCCTGACTCGCGGATCGCCAGGCTGATGCCGATCGTGCGCGAGCACGGCGCCGCCGTGGTGGCGCTGACCATCGACGAGCAGGGCCAGGCGAGGAGCGCCGAGTGGAAGGCCGCCGTCGCCGGGCGGCTGATCGATGACCTGACCGGCACCTGGGGAATGCGCCAGTGCGACATCATCGTCGACTGCCTGACCTTCCCGATCGCTACCGGCCAGGAGGAGACGAGGCGGGACGCGATCGAGACCATCGAGGCGATCCGCGCGGTCAAGCGCCGGTATCCGGACGTGCAGACCACGCTCGGCGTCTCGAACGTCTCGTTCGGTCTCAATCCAGCCGCCAGGGCCGTGCTCAACTCGGTGTTCCTGCACGAGTGCGTCAAGGCCGGGCTCGACTCGGCCATCGTGCACGCGGCGCGGATCGTGCCGATCGCCCGCATCCCTGCCGAGCAGCTGCAGGTGGCGCTCGACCTCGTCTACGACCGGCGCAGCGAGGGCTACGACCCGCTGGCCAGGCTGCTCGAGCTCTTCGAGGGCGTCGACGCGGCCTCGCTGAAGGCCAGCCGGGCCGCCGAGCTGCACGGCCTGCCGCTGTGGGAGCGGCTGAAGCGGCGGATCATCGATGGCGAGCGTGCCGGGCTCGAGGCGGATCTTGACCACGCGCTGGCCAGGCGGCCAGCCCTGGAGATCGTCAACGACGTGCTGCTCGACGGCATGAAGACGGTGGGCGACCTGTTCGGGTCCGGCCAGATGCAGCTGCCGTTCGTGCTCACCTCCGCCGAGGTGATGAAGGCCGCCGTCGCCTACCTCGAGCCGTACATGGAGCGCACGGGCGAGGCGGGCAAGGGCCGGATCGTGCTGGCGACCGTCAAGGGCGACGTGCACGACATCGGCAAGAACCTGGTGGACATCATCGTGTCCAACAACGGATACGACGTGGTCAACCTCGGGATCAAGCAGCCGATCTCGACGATCGTGCAGGCCGCGATCGACCACGAGGCCGACGTGATCGGGATGTCCGGCCTGCTGGTCAAGTCGACCGTGGTGATGCGGGACAACCTGGCCGAGCTGAACTCGCGCGGGCTAGCGAACCGCTGGCCGGTCCTGCTCGGCGGAGCCGCGCTGACCAGGTCCTACGTCGAGCAGGATCTCGCCGTTCTGTTCGACGGCGAGGTCAGGTACGCGCGGGACGCGTTTGAGGGCCTGCGGCTGATGGACGCCGCCATGGCGGTCAAGCGCGGCGAGCCTGGGGCGGCACTCCCGGCGCTGCGCCAGCGGCGGGTCAGGGCCGAGCGCGACCAGGTCAAGCCCGACATGCCCGCCGCGCCGCAGGCGCGGTCCGACGTCAGCGCCAGCGAACCGGTGCCGCAGCCGCCCTTCTACGGCACCCGTGTGGTCAGGGGGATACCGCTGGCGGATTACGCGAGCTTCCTCGACGAACGCGCGCTGTTCCTCGGCCAGTGGGGGCTCAAGCCGGCCAGGGGAGGATCCGGGCCGTCGCACGAGGAGCTCGCCGAGACCGAGGGCAGGCCGCGGCTGCGGATGTGGCTTGAGCGTGCGCAGACCGAGGGCCTGCTCCAGGCGGCCGTGGTGCACGGCTACTTTCGCTGCGTCAGCGAGGGCAACGGCCTGATCGTGCTCGGCGAGGACGGAGCCGAGCGGGAGCTGTTCACCTTCCCCCGCCAGCGCAGGGACCGCAGGCTCTGCCTCGCCGACTTCTTCCGGCCGCGCGAGTCAGGCGAGACCGATGTGGTCGCGTTCCAGCTCGTCACGATAGGGCCGCGGATCAGCGAGGCCACCGCCGAGCTGTTCGCCAAGCACGCCTACCGTGACTACCTGGAGCTGCACGGCCTCTCCGTGCAGCTCGCCGAGGCCCTTGCCGAGTACTGGCACGCCAGGGTCAGGCAGGCGCTGCGCATCGACGGCGCCGACCCCGACGACCTCGAGACGATCCTGCGGGTCGGCTACCAGGGCTGCCGATACTCGTTCGGTTACCCCGCGTGTCCGGACCTTGAGGACCGCGCCAAGGTGATGCGGCTGCTCGGCGCCGAGCGGATCGGGGTCACGCTGTCGGAGGAGTACCAGCTCGCGCCCGAGCAGTCCACCGACGCGCTGATCGCGCACCACCGGCAGGCCAAGTACTTCAGCACCTGATGCGCACCGCACCGACCGGCGCCGACGGCGCGTGCGCCGGCCTGGCCGCCGTCCTGTTCGACATGGATGGGCTGCTCGTCGATACCGAGCCGCTCTGGTTCGAGGTCGAGCAAGAGGTAATGGCGCGGCTGGGTGGCGAGTGGACCGAGCGGGACCAGCGCGCGCTGATCGGCGGGTCGCTGCGGCGCAGCGTCGGCTACATGCTCGGCCGGGCCACCCGCCCGGCGACCGCCGAGGCCGTGGCCGAGTGGCTGATCGGCGGAATGGCCGGGCTGCTCGCCGAGCGCGAGGCTGCCGCGATGCCAGGAGCGCTCGAGCTGGTCGCCCAGGTGCGGGCCGCCGGCATTCCCTTCGCCCTGGTCACCTCGTCCGAGCGGGTGATCATGGACGCGGTACTGCGCAGCCTGGCCAGGCGCGGGATCAGCTTCCCCGTCACCGTCTGCGGCGGCGATGTGCGCCGGACCAAGCCCGACCCCGAGCCCTACCAGCTGGCCGCGGCCATGCTCGGCGCCGATCCCCGGTGCTGCGTGGCCCTGGAGGACTCGCCGAGCGGCGTCGCCGCGGCCGAGGCGGCGGGCTGCGTGACCGTCGCCGTGCCCGGCCCCGCCGCGGTGCCTGCCGGGCCGGGCCGGGCCGTGATCGCATCGCTGGCCGAGGTCGACCTCCCGCTGCTGCGGGCGCTGCTCGCGCGATCCCGCTGACCCGCCCGGCTCGCCGTTTCCTGACGTATTCGTCAGTCACCGCGAATCACATCCTGGTTGCGGTTGAATAACCACAGTTCACCTGCTCGACCAGATCAAGTAGATATGAGTCATCGTCACTGGCTGCAACCCGAAGCGGACACGCTGCGCGGTCGGACGCCAGGCCAGAAGGAGTGAGCTAATGAGACCAGTACGAGGGAGCCTGGCCGCCGTGTCGGCGGTCGCCGCGGTGGCGCTGGGCCTGGCCGCCTGCAGTTCGACGCCATCGACGTCGAGCTCGACCGGCGCGTCCAACAAGCCGCACTACGGCGGCACGATCAACGTGATCGCCGCATCGGGCCAGGACCACTTCGACCCCGTGTCGGCCTACGGCACCTGGGACTACATGTTCGAGCGCATCTACGCGCGCCAGCTGGTGGCCTACCCGACGGTGAACTACACCAAGGTGGGCGACGCCGGCTGGAAGACCGACACCACGCCGGTCGCCGACGTCGCCACGCAGGTGCCCACGGTCGCCAACGGCGGGATCACCGACAACGGCCTGACCTACACCTTCCACATCAAGCCTGGTGTCGACTGGCAGAACGGGCGCCAGGTCACATCCCAGGACTTCGAGCGCGAGTATCTGGCCTTCGCCAACCCGGTCGCCCCGGTGGGCAACTCCGGCTACTTCCTCAGCACGATCGCCGGCTTCAAGCAGTACTTCGACGCCGAGACCGCGTACTTCGCCGTCAAGTCGCACGCGGCGACCGCCGCCAACATCGCGAACTACCAGAACACGCACAAGATCTCGGGGATCACGACGCCGAACTCCTCGACGATCGTCTTCCACCTGCTCCAGCCGGCCGGTGACTTCCTGTACATCCTGGCCATGCCGTTCAACTCAGCCCGCCCGGTCGAGTACGACAGCTACGTGCCCGACAGCGCGGCGTTCCGCCAGCACCTGATGTCGGACGGCCCGTACGAGCTCAAGTCCTACGTCCCTGGCAAGTCGGTGGTGTGGGCGCGCAACCCGGCGTGGAAGCAGTCCACCGACCCGGTGCGCCACCAGTACGCGTCCGAGATCAACGTCACCCTGGGCGTGACCGACGCCACCACCCAGGTGGATGAGATCAAGGCAGGCACACAGGACCTGCAGATGGACACGCCGTTCCCGCCGCAGCTCATCGCCAGCTTCCTCAGCAACCCTGACTTCAAGGTCTGGGGCTGGAGCAACACCAACCCGTACGTGGTGTTCAACCTGCGCAGCCCGGACGCGGGCGGTGCGACGACCAAGCTCGCGGTGCGCCAGGCGATGGAGTTCGCCATCAATAAGTCGGCGATCCAGAAGCTGTTCGGCGGTCCGAGCGTGGCCACGATCATCAACACCGCGATCCCGCCGGGCAACCTCGGGTACTCGCCGATCAGCCTCTACGACACGGCAAGCGACCAGGGCAACGCGGCCAAGTGCAAGTCCCTGCTCGCCTCGGCCGGTTACCCGCACGGCCTGACGCTCGTCGACCTGCACCTGAACGACAGCGTCAACACCGCGCTGTTCGAGTCCGTCCAGGCCAGCTTCGCGACCTGCGGCATCAAGCTCACCAGCAAGCCAGAGCCGATCTCCAGCTACTTCGTGGACCTCGGCAACGCGCCAGAGAACAACAAGCCCAACCAGTGGGACGTCGCGCAGCCCGCGTGGATCCCCGACTGGTTCGGCGACAACGGCCGCACCACTGTGCAGCCGTTCTTCGAGACCGACTGCCTGCTGAACACGATCAACTACGGCTGCTTCAGCAACAAGACCGTCGATGCCGACATCGCCAAGGCCCTGTCCGCGTCGAGCCCCGCTCAGGCGGCGGCGCTGTGGCACCAGGTCGACCTGATCGCCCAGCAGAACGCCGTGATCATCCCGCTGATCGACCAGGGCAACCCGGTCTTCAGCAGTGACCGGGTGGCAAGCCCGAACTCACCGACCGTTCTGTTCGCTCCGAACATCGGCGACCCGGACCTGACCAACATCTACGTCAAGTAACCGAGTGATGGGTCCGGTCGGGCTGGCCAGCAACGGTCAGCCCGACCGGGCCTGCTCGCATGTGGGCAGATAGCCCATCTGCCACATCAACGCTTAATCTTTTCCTTGTCCGGATCTGGTGCCGATCGGGCCTGCTCCATGGGAGGATCACTTGCCCCTTCTCGACGTGACAGATCTGCGGGTGAGCTTCCCGACGGCCGACGGGGTCGTCCAGGCGGTCCGCGGAGTGTCCTTCAGCGTGGACACCGGCCGGATACTCGGCATCGTCGGCGAGTCCGGCAGCGGCAAGACCGTGCTCACCCAGACCCTGCTCGGCCTCGCGCCCGGAGGTCAGATCACCGGCAAGGCCATGTTCAGCGGCACCGACCTGCTCGCGCTGCGGCCCGCGCAGCTGCGGCAGATCAGGGGCGCCCAGATTTCGGTCATCTTCCAGGATCCGCTGACCAGCCTGCACCCGCTGTACAAGGTCGGATGGCAGATCGCCGAGATGATCCGCTCGCACGACAAGTCGATCAGCAGGAAGCAGGCCACCGAGCGAGCCGTCGAACTGCTCGGGCGCGTGGGCATACCCCAGCCCCGGCAGCGGGTGAACGACTACCCGCACCAGTTCTCTGGCGGCATGCGGCAGCGCGCGATGATCGCGATGGCGCTCTCGCTGAGTCCGAAGCTGATCATCGCCGACGAGCCGACCACCGCGCTCGACGCGACCGTCCAAGCGCAGATACTCGACCTGCTGCTCAAGCTGCAGCAGGAGATGGGCACAGCGCTGATCATGATCACGCACGACCTCGGCGTCATCGCCGACATCGCCGACGACGTCCTGGTCATGTACGCCGGGCGCGCCGCCGAGAAGGCGAGCAAGCACGACACCTTCTACGCGGCCCATCATCCCTACACGAAGGGCCTGCTCGAGTCCATCCCGCACAGCTCGGCCTCGGCCGAGAGGCTGAAGCCGATCATCGGCCAGCCGCCGAGCCTGATCAACCTGCCGTCTGGCTGCGCGTTCCACCCCAGGTGCACCTACGTGATGGATCGCTGCCTGACCGACGAGCCCCGGCTGATCCCGGTGGGGGACGCCGGCGCGCACCGCTCGGCGTGCTTCCTGCCGAACACCGCCGTCGGCACGTCCGACGCGGCGGAGGCGACCCGCAGGCATGCGGTGCTCGAAGGCCGCCACGAGCAGGCGCGGCGGATCGCCGAGGCCATCGCGGAGAGTCCCGAGTCGGAAAGCAGCGTGATCGCATGAGCGCGTTCGTGGACCCAGAGCCCGGGCAATCCATGATCACGGACAGCCTCCTAGCCGACGACGTCCTCGTGCAGGTCGACAACCTGGTCAAGCACTTCCCCGTCAAAGGCGGCGGTCTGATCGGCCGGACCGTCGCCCAGGTCAAGGCGGTCGATGGCGTGTCGCTGACGGTGCGCCGCGGCCAGACCCTCGGCCTGGTGGGCGAGACCGGCTGCGGCAAGTCCACGCTCGCCAGGTGCATCGCCGGCCTGATCCCGGCGACATCGGGGACGATCACGTTCGAGGGGCACAACATCACGAACCTGCCGCGCCGCAAGATGCAGCCATTCCGCCGTGAGATCCAGATGATCTTCCAGGACCCGTACGGCTCGCTGAACCCGCGCCGCAGGGTTGGCTCCATCATCGGCGATCCGTTCACCATTCATGGGACCGCCACCGGCGCCGCACGCAAGAAGGCCGTGCAGGAACTCATGGAACGGGTCGGCCTCAATCCTGAGCACTTCAACAGGTATCCTGCCGAGTTCTCCGGCGGCCAGCGCCAGCGCATCGGCGTCGCCCGGGCGCTCGCGCTGCGGCCGAAGCTGATCATCTGCGACGAACCGGTCTCCGCGCTCGACGTGTCGATCCAGGCCCAGGTCCTCAACCTGCTCGCTGACCTGCAGGATGATTTCGGCCTGGCCTATCTCTTTATCGCGCACGACCTTGAGGTCGTCCGGCATGTCAGCGATTCTGTCATTGTCATGTATCTCGGGCGAGTGGCCGAATCCGGGCCTAAGCAGCCGGTGTACGAGACGCCGCGGCATCCCTACACCGCTGCCCTGCTGTCCGCTGCGCCGGCGGCCGACCCCGAGGCCGCCGCGGCACGGCACCGGATCATCCTCACCGGTGACGTGCCGTCCCCGATCAACCCGCCGAGCGGCTGCAGATTCCATCCGCGCTGCCCGAAGGCACAGGACCTGTGCGGCACCGAGGAACCAGCGCTTGAGGTCAAGGTCGGCGACGTCGAAACCCATCTGACCGCATGCCACTACCCGGTCCAGACCGGCGAGAATCTCGCTGACGCGGCCCGGGCCGTCCGAGGGGAAGCGTCGTGAGCATTACCGAGCTTGAGTTCCAGGCGACCGCCGCTCAGACGGGTACGGTAACCGGAGCGATCGAGGGCCGAAGCCAGTGGCAGCTCACCTGGCGGCGGCTGCGGCATGACAAGATGGCCGTCGCGTCGATGATCGTCATCATCGTGATCGCGATCCTGGCCATACTCGCGCCGGTGTTCGCCGCCCTCACGCACCACGGCCAGGCCCAGGTGTTCCCGAACACGGGACTTTCGGCGTCCGGCGGCCCCTTGTCCCCCGGTTCGCACGGCTTCCTGTTCGGCACCGACGAACTGGGCCGCGACCTGTTCATTCGGGTGCTGTACGGCGCGCGCATTTCCCTGTTCGTCGGCCTGTCCACAACGGCCATGGCCACTGTCGCCGGCGTCAGCATCGGCCTCGTCACGGGATTCTTCGGCGGATGGGTCGACGCCGTGCTCGCCAGGTTCATCGACACCGTGCTCGCCTTCCCGTTCGTCGTGCTCGCTCTTTCGCTCGCTGTGGTGTTCGGCCCGAGCCTGACGATCGTCATCGCCGTGATCACGTTCTTCTCCTGGGCCGGCATCTCCCGGGTGGTCCGCGGCCAGGCTCTGTCGATCAAGGAGAAGGAGTACATCGAAGCGGCGAGGTCGCTCGGGGCGAGCCCGTGGCGGATCATGTTCGTCGACATGCTGCCGAACCTGATCGCCCCCGTGCTCGTGCTCGCCACGTTGTCGATCCCGGCCGCGATCGTGTTCGAGGCCACTCTGTCCTTCCTCGGCCTCGGCATCCAGCCGCCGGTGGCGAGCTGGGGCAACATCCTGTCCGACGCTCAGTCGTACTACCAGATCGCCTGGTGGTACCTGGTGTTCCCGGCGGCGGCGCTGCTGATCACCACGCTCGCGTTCAACCTGCTCGGCGACGGCGTGCGGGACGCGCTCGACCCGCGGACCGAGCGGATCTTCGCTGCCGGGAGGCGGCGCAAGCGGCGGATGGCGGGCACCGGGACAACGCAGATCGACGACATGGTCGCCTCCATCCTGGCCGACTCCGAGGAGGGCTAGAGCGATGGCCATGACCCGCTTCCTGATCCGCAGGATCCTGACCGGCATCGTGGTCCTGTGGATTGTCACCACGGCCACGTTCTTCCTGTTCTTCGCGAGGAATCCGACGATCGTCGCGAGGTCGCTTGCGGGCAGGGCCGCGACTGCCGCGATCATCGCCGAGGTCACCAGGAACCTGGGACTTAACCAGCCGATCATGGTGCAGTACTGGCACTTCCTGACCAGGATCGTGCACTTCAACTTCGGCTTGTCGTATTACTTCGGCCGGATACCGGTCGACTCGATCCTGGCCAGGGATCTGCCGCGCACGGCATCCGTCGTCGTTGGCGGCGTCGTGCTGTGGCTAGTCGTGGGCATCAGCGTCGGCATCCTCAGCGCGACGAAGGCCAGGAGCGTGTTCGACCGGGTCTCGACGGTCGGCGTGCTCGCCGGGATCTCGATGCCCACGTTCGTGCTCGGCGAACTGCTGCTGCTGTTCATCTATGTGCCGCTGAACGAGCACGGCTTCACCTGGGTCAATACCGGGTATGTAGGCCTTTCGCAGGGCATCGGTCCCTGGACGGGCACCATGATCCTGCCCTGGGTCACGCTGGCTACGGTCCAGGCGGCCGTATATACCAGGCTGTCCCGGGGCACGCTGCTCGACACGCTCGGCGAGGACTACATCAGGACCGCACGGGCCAAGGGCCTGACCGAGCGCCGCGTCGTGTACCGCCACGCGGTGCGCGCGGCCCTCACACCGGTCGTGTCCCAGCTCGGCATCGACGTCGGCGCCCTGCTAGGCGGCGTGGTCGTGGTGGAGACCGTCTTCGGCATCGGCGGGCTCGGACAGGATGCCATCACCGCCGTGTATAACGGCGACCTGCCGACCATCATCGCCTTCGTGATCCTCGCCTCGACCTTCGTTGTCGTCGCCAACATCATCGTCGACATGATGTACGCCGTGCTCGACCCGCGCGTGCGGATCACCTGACAGCCATCCGTCGCCCGGTTCAGGTCAGGACCGGAAGCTCAGGTCAGGACCAGGACGATCGCGGCTATGGCAGGCAGCACCATGGCGGCTATCGGCCACCACGCCCAGGAGAGGGAGGCCTGACCGGCAGGCGCACCCGCCTTGCGGACACTTCGGGCACGCCGATCGAGCGCGTCGGCCACGAGTTGCGCCTCGGTGCGCGTCATCGTCTCCTTCGCCTCGGCAGGCAGCCGCGAGTACGTCGGCGAGAGCTTGCTGAGCTCCGCCGCCTGGCGACGGGAGCGGATGTCGGCCTTCAGCTGCGCTCTGCTTGAGGAGAACATCGCCCAGCTCGGGAAGACCTTCTCGGTTCCGTCCGGGAGCGAGAAGTGGACCTGGACCGCCTCACCGACGTCCACGGCCTTGACGACTCCCCATGGCACCGCGGCGTCACGCACGGGGTTCAGTACGGTGATGCCGGTCTCGTCGGCGATCACGCGCGGCCGCAGCGCGCACGCGTAGGCGACGCCCGTGCAGAGGGCCAGGACCGCGGCGATCACGATCGAGCTCCGGTGATGCCACTGGATCGCGAGATCCGCCGCGTTGACGGCAGCGAACGCGAGCCATACCCACCAGATGACGACGGGCATGCGCTTGCGGTAGGTCTCGCGCGCCCGAGGGGTTCCGACCGACATCGAGCGATTTTACCTGGCATCGGCCATGCGCGGCTTACCCGCGGCTCAGGCGTTCTCCTTGACGAACGCGCGGGCGGCCAGCCAGACGCAGACCACGGCCAGACCCACCGACACCCCGACGCCCTGCGCGACCACGGTCGTGAGGTAATGGCCGGCGAACACCTGCCGCATCGCGTTGATGATGTAGCCGAACGGCGTCACCTTGGCGGCGTCCTGCAGCCACGTCGGGCCGAGCGTCATCGGCAGCATGATCCCGGACAGCAGCATCAGCGGGACCACGATCATGTTGATCAGCGGCGCCAGCGCGTCCTCGCTCTTGAGCAGCAGCCCGACGGTGTACGACAGTGCCGACAGGCTGACCGCGACCACCGCGACGAAGCACAATCCGATCAGCACGCCGGCCAGCGGCGCGCGCAGGCCGAACAGCAGGCCGGCCAGGACGAGCACGATGGCCTGGACGGTCAGCGTGAGCACGTCGCGCAGCACCCGGCCGGCCAGCAGGGCGGTCCGGCTGATCGGGGTGACCCTGAACCGCTCGATCACGCCGGCCCGCCAGTCCGCGATGATCGTGAAGCCCACGAACGCCGCGCCGAACAGGCCGAGCTGGATCAGCAGGCCGGGCACGAAGAACCGGTAGGGGTCGCTGCCCGGCACGCCGAGCGCGCCGCTCTTGGCGATGGTGGACAGCAGCGGTCCGAAGAAGGCCAGGTACAGGATCGGCTGGACCAAGCCGATGATGACCCAGGCCGGGTTGCGCAGCGACAGCCGCATCTGGCGGCCGAAGACCAGCATGGTGTCACCGAGGAAGGTCAGCGGGCCCGACCTGTCCCGTTCGGCGGCCGCGGCCGTCGCTGCCGGCGCGATGGTGGCGGTCACTTCTGCGCTCCCTTGCCCTCGGTGCCATCGTCGTCGTCCTTGCCCGTGCCGCCTGCCGGGGAGTCGTCACGCAGCGACCGCCCGGTCAGGGTCAGGAAGACGTCATCGAGCGTGGGCCTGGCCAGCTGGATCGACTCCATCGTGATGCCCTCGCCGTCCAGCGCGCGCAGCATCCCCGGCAGCGCCTCCTCGCCGTGCTCCACGGTCATCCTGATGGCCCGGCCCTCGACGGCGATCTCGCGTACGCCCGGACGGGCGGCAAGGACGGCCTGGGCAAGCGCCGGGTGGCCGCTCACGCTGAGCGTCACCACGTCGCCCGAGATCCGGCGCTTGAGCTCCTCCGGCACGCCCTCCGCGATGATCTTGCCATGGTCGATCACCAGCACCCGGTCGCACAGGGCGTCCGCCTCCTCCAGGTAGTGTGTGGTGAGGAAGACCGTACTGCCGAGCCGCTCCCGCAGCCCGCCGATGTGCTCCCACAGGTTGCTGCGGCTCTGCGGGTCAAGGCCGGTGGTCGGCTCGTCGAGGAAGACCACGCTCGGCGAGTGGATCAGGCCGAGGGCGATCTCCAGGCGGCGACGCTGCCCCCCGGAGAGCGTCTTACACAGCCGGGACTCGAGCCCGGTCAGCTCAAGCTGGTCGACAAGCAGCCTCGCCCGCTCGGCGGCCTGACCCGCCGTGAGCCGGTACGCCCGGCCCTGCATCGCGAGCTCCTCGCTGACCAGGCAGTTCGGGTCGGTGCCCCCCGCGGTCACGCCGATCGCCTGCGGCACGTAGCCGATCCGCCTGCGCACACCGACCGGATCGCGCAGCAGGTCGCGGCCCGCCACCGTGGCGGTACCCGCGGTGGGCCGCAGCAGCGTGGTCAGCATCCGCAGCGTCGTGGTCTTGCCCGCGCCGTTCGGGCCGAGGAAGCCGACGATCTCGCCCTCTTTCACGGTGAGGTCGACGCCGCGCACCGCTTCGACCGAGCGCCTGCGGCTCGTAAAGGTGCGCGCGAGGCCCTGAGCTTCGATGATCACTGCGTCCCCTCCGGCCAGACCGCGAGCGCCGCTCGGAACGGTACCGTCCGAGGCATGTTACGTACTATCGTCAGACGAATTCAAGTTATATCTCGTAGTCTCGCCCCTCGCCCACGGCGGCTGGCTCGCCCTGACCGGGCAGCGGGGGAGGCGTGCCGCCGAAGGACGGGCAGAGCGACTGGTGCGCGCACCAGTCGCAGAGCTTGCTCGGCCGCGGCCGCCAGTCACCCGACCGCATGGCCCGCTCGATAGCGCGCCACAGCGCCTCGATCTTGCGCTCGGTCGCCAGCAGGTCGGCCTCGTCGGGCGCGTACCGCACGATCTCGCCGTTGCCCAGGTAGATCAGCTGGAGCAGCCGCGGGACGGCGCCCATCGTGCGCCAGAGCACCAGGGCGTAGAACCGCATCTGGAACAGGGCCCTCGCCTCGAAGTCCTCGCGCGGCGCCGTGCCGGTCTTGTAGTCCACGATCCGCACGTCACCGCCGGCCGAGATGTCAAGCCGGTCGATGTAACCGCGCAGCCGGAGCCCGGAGGCGAGCTCGGACTCCACTTGCAGCTCCCGGTGGGCGGGCTCCAGCCTGGTCGGATCCTCCAGCGTGAAGTAGCGGTCGAGCATCGCGCGCACCTGCGCGTGCCAGCTTGCCCGGTCGCCGTCGTCGGCGAACAGGCCGGCCAGCTCGGGCTCGGACTCGACCAGCCGGTCCCACTCGGGCCCGATCAGCCCGGCCGCGGTCTGCGGGCTCCGGCTCGCCGCCGGCTCGTCGAAGAGCCGCTCGAGCACGGCGTGCACCAGGGTGCCGCGCACCATCGCCGGGCTCGGCGGCTCGGGCAGCCGGTCGATCACCCGGAACCGGTACAGCAGCGGACAGGTCATGAAGTCGGCTGCGCGCGACGGTGAGAGCGACCAACCCTTGAGCGCGACCCCATCCACACCAGGCAGCGTAGGCCAGGGCGCCGACAGTCCGCCCGCGATTGCGGAGCGAGCGGCGGTGTTTGCAGGCGAGCGATTGGGGCCGTGAGCACGTAGCATCGTGATGTGACAACTAGCACGCCCGATCGCGGCACGACCGACGCCGGGCGGTCGCCTGACCGGCCGCCGCGCCGCGACCCCAGGCTCGGCTTCGTCGTGGCCAGGCCGTTCGGGATCCCCGTCTACATCTCGCCCTACTGGCTGCTGATGGCCGTGCTACTGGTGGTGATGTACGCCAACAGCGCCGAGGCCAACCTGGCTAGTACGCAGGACAGGTACCTCGTCGCGGCCGGGTTCGTCGTGCTTCTCTACCTGTCGGTGCTTGTGCACGAGCTCGCGCACTGCGTGGTCGCGCGCGGCTTCGGCCTGTCGGTGCGCCGGGTGCTGCTCTACCCGCTCGGCGGATTCTCCGAGATCGAGAGCGAGCCTGCATCGCCGGGACGCGAGGCACTGATCTCCGGGGCCGGCCCGGCCGTCTCGCTCGCGCTCGCCGGGATCGGCTACGAGCTCGCCAAGATCGTCTCGCCCGGGCTCACCCACCAGCTGATCGAGCAGCTCTTCGTGGCCAACCTGGTGGTCGGGGTGTTCAACCTGCTGCCCGGCCTGCCACTTGACGGCGGCCGGATCTTCCGTGCCGGGGTCTGGAAGGTCACCGGACGGCCGGCGGCCGCCACCATGGCCGCGGCCTGGGCCGGGCGGGTGCTGGCCATCGCCCTTGTCGGGCTCGCCCTGTTCGGCGAGCGCGGCTCGGCGGGCTCGTTCCTCAGCCTGTACTGGCTGTGGCTGCTCCTGATCGCCGGGTTCATCTGGCTGCAGTCCACCCAGGCGATCAGGGCAGCCAAGATACGCGAGCGGCTGCCCATGGTCAGCGCCAGGAGCCTGGCCAGGCGCGCCATCCCGGTCCAGGCCAGCCTGCCGCTTGCCGAGGCGGTCAGGCGCGCTCAGGCGGCCGGGGCGCGGGCGCTGGTCATCGTGAACCACGAGGGCACGCCCACCGCGATCGTCAGCGAGTCGGCGGTGCAGGCCACCCCGGAGGAGCGCAGGCCGTGGATCGAGGTCAGCGCCCTGGCCAGGGCGCTGAGCGCCGGCATGGTGCTGTCCGCCAACCTGGGCGGGCTTGACCTGATCAAGGCCGTGCAGGAGGCGCCGGCGTCGGAGTACCTGCTGATCGAGCCGAGCGGTCAGGTGTTCGGCGTGCTCGCCTCCGCTGACCTGGACCGGGCATTCGCGAGGGTATGACCGGTCAGCGCCGGTGCGGCGCTAGCCTTGCGTGATGATCGACCGCCGCGGGCCTTTCCGCCCTGGGGACCAGGTGCAGCTGACGGACGAGAAGGGCCGCAGGCACCGCCTCGTGCTCGCCGAGGGCAGGTCCTTCCACACCCACCGAGGCTCGATCGCCCACGACGACCTGATCGGCCAGCAGGAGGGCAGCGTGGTCCGGGCGTCAGGCGGGACGTGGTACGTGGCGCTGCGGCCGCTGCTCGCCGACTACACCGTGTCGATGGCACGCGGCGCGACGGTCGTCTACCCCAAGGACGCGGCCCAGATCGTCGGGCTGGCTGACGTCTTTCCTGGCGCGCGGGTGGTCGAGGCCGGCGCGGGCTCCGGCGCGCTGTCCTGCTGGCTGCTGCGGGCCGTCGGCGAGGCCGGGCTGCTCTTGTCCTACGAGCGCAGGGCCGACTTCGCCGACGTGGCCAGGAGCAACGTCGAGGCCTACTTCGGCGGTCCGCACCCGGCCTGGCGGCTGGTGGTCGGCGACCTGCCGGGGAGCGACGGCGCCGGGGACGGTGACGGCGGTCCGGCGGCGCACGACTTCGACCGGGTGGTGCTTGACATGCTTGCCCCGTGGGAGCACGTGGCCGGCGCGGCGACCTGGCTCGCGCCGGGCGGCCTGATCTGCGGCTACGTGGCCACGACCACGCAGCTCTCCCGCCTGGTCGAGGCACTGCGCGGGCACGGCGGCTTCGACGAGCCAGCCGCCTGGGAGTCCATCCAACGCGGCTGGCACGTCGAGGGACTCGCCGTCCGGCCCGAGCACCGGATGGTCGGCCACACGGGCTTCCTGGTGACCGCCCGCAGGCTCGCCTGCGGGGTGACCGCGCCGCCCAGGCGGCGCCGGCCGGCCAAGGGCGCGCTGCACGGCACCGGCAGTGACAGCAGTGATGACAGTAAATGACATTTCACGCATAACGGAAAGCGAGCCCTTTGCCGCCCAGCAAGGCTGGACTAGCGAGCCGCCGATGAGTAACGATGCGAGCGCAAGACCGGATCGTATCGGCAGAAAAGACGGGACCGGAGGCCACCGCGAGGTTACGGAATGACCGCGCGTAGGTAGGGTCTAGGTAAGTCCGCTCGCAGGAGGGGGTGAGGGGCATGGCCTCTCGTGACGACAGCGCTCGCGCCGCGCGCCATGATGACGAGGTCAGAGTCAAGATGCTGACGGACCAGGTCTCCTTCCTTGAGGAGGAGGTCGCGGCGCTCCGCGGCAAGATTGCCGAATCACCCCGCACCGGGCGGCTGCTCGAGGAGCGGCTGAGTCAGACCGAGGCTGCGCTGGCCAGCATCACCGGGCAGAACGAGCGCCTCACCGCCACGTTGCGCGAGGCCAGGGACCAGATTGTCGCGCTGAAGGAGGAAGTGGACCGGCTGGCGCAGCCGCCGTCCGGATTCGGCGTCTTCCTCGCGGCGAACACGGACGGCACCGCCGACGTGTTCACCGGCGGCAGGAAGATGCGGGTCTCGGTCAGCCCGAGCATCGAGCTCGACGACCTGCGGCCCGGCCAGGAGCTTGTACTGAACGAGGCGCTGAACGTTGTCATTGCGCTCGGCTATGAGACCGTCGGCGAGGTCGTCATGCTCAAGGAGCTGCTCGAGGGCGGCGACCGGGCTCTGGTGATCTCCCGTGCCGACGAGGAGCGGATCGTGCGGCTCGCCGAGCCGCTGCTCGCCGGGACCCTGCGGGCCGGTGACTCACTGCTGCTCGAGCCGAGGTCTGGCTATGTGTACGAGCGGATTCCCAAGGCTGAGGTCGAGGAGCTGATCCTCGAGGAGGTCCCGGACATCACCTACGAGCTGATCGGCGGGCTCGGGCCGCAGATCGAGCAGATCAGGGACGCGATTGAGCTGCCCTACCTGCACGCTGACCTGTTCAAGGAGCACAAGCTGCGCCCGCCCAAGGGCGTCCTGCTCTACGGCCCGCCCGGCTGCGGCAAGACCCTGATCGCCAAGGCGGTCGCCAACTCGCTCGCCAAGCAGGTGGCCAGGCGGACCGCGCAGCTGGCGAGCCAGGCGGGGGCGGACGGCTCGCCAGGCCAGGTGGCCAAGGAAGGCAAGAGCTTCTTCCTCAACATCAAGGGCCCCGAGCTGCTGAACAAGTACGTCGGGGAGACCGAGCGGCACATCAGGCTGGTCTTCCAGCGGGCCAGGGAGAAGGCCAGCGAGGGCATGCCGGTGATCGTGTTCTTCGACGAGATGGACTCGATCTTCCGCACCAGGGGCTCTGGCGTGTCCAGCGACGTGGAGAACACCATCGTCCCGCAGCTGCTCAGCGAGATCGACGGGGTGGAAGGGCTCGAGAACGTCATCGTCATCGGCGCTTCAAACCGCGAGGACATGATCGACCCCGCCATCCTGCGGCCCGGCCGCCTGGACGTGAAGATCAAGATCGAGCGGCCCGACGCCGAGGCGGCCAGGGACATCTTCTCCAAGTACGTGGTGTCTGACCTGCCGCTGCACCCCGACGACGTCGCCGAGCACGGCGGGTCGGCCGAGGCGACGGTCGCCGAGATGATCCAGCGGGTCGTCGAGCGCATGTACAGCGAGACCCAGGAGAACAGGTTCCTTGAGGTCACCTACGCCAACGGCGACAAGGAAGTGCTGTACTTCAAGGACTTCAACTCCGGCGCGATGATCCAGAACATCGTCGACCGGGCGAAGAAGATGGCGATCAAGGAGTACCTGGAGACCGGCAGGAAGGGCCTGCGGGTGGCGCACCTGCTGTCCGCCTGCGTGGATGAGTTCAGCGAGAACGAAGACCTGCCGAACACCACGAACCCGGACGACTGGGCACGAATCTCCGGCAAGAAGGGCGAGCGGATCGTCTACATCAGGACCCTGGTGTCGGGCAAGAGCGGCAACGAGGCCGGCCGCTCGATCGACACGGTCGCCAACACCGGCCAGTACCTGTGACCTGGGCCCGGACGGGCGACATCGCACCGGCCCGGCCCGTGACGCATAGGTTCGCTTGCTGGCGGGCACTAGTCTTGGCGCTATGAGCGTTCGCCGCGTGATGGGCATCGAGACCGAGTACGGCATCTCCGTACCCGGGCAGCCCGGCGCGAACGCCATGGTGACCTCCTCGCAGGTGGTCAACGCCTATTACTCGGCCACCGCCGCCCGCGCGCGGCGCACCAGATGGGATTTCGAGGAGGAGAACCCGCTGCGCGACGCGCGCGGCTTCGACCTGTCCAGGGACACCGCAGACGCCAGCCAGCTCACCGACGAGGACCTCGGGCTCGCCAACGTCATCCTGACCAACGGCGCGCGGCTCTACGTCGACCATGCCCACCCGGAGTACTCAGGGCCCGAGTGCACCGATCCGCTGTCAGCCACGCTGTGGGACAAGGCGGGGGAGCGGGTGATGGAGGAGGCGGCCACCCAGGCGAGCATGCTGCCCGGCTCGCCGCCCATCCAGCTGTACAAGAACAACACCGACAACAAGGGTGCCTCTTACGGCTGTCACGAGAACTACCTGATGAGCCGGGCTACCCCGTTCGCCGAGATCGTGAGGTACCTCACGCCGTTCTTCGTCACCCGGCAGGTGGTGTGCGGCGCGGGCCGGGTCGGTCGCGGTGCCGACGGCAGGGACGACGGATTCCAGATCAGCCAGCGCGCCGACTTCTTCGAGGTCGAGGTCGGCCTGGAGACCACGCTGAAGCGCCCGATCATCAACACCAGGGACGAGCCGCACGCGGACCCCGAGAAGTACCGCAGGCTGCACGTCATCCTCGGCGACGCCAACATGAGCGAGCTGTCCACCTACCTCAAGCTCGGCACCACGGCCCTGGTGCTCGCGATGATCGAGGACAAATTCCTGGCCACCGACCTGAGCATCGACGGCGCCGTCGCCGAGTTGCGGGCCGTCTCGCATGACCCGTCCTGCCGCCACCTGATCACGCTGCGCGACGGGCGCAAGCTGAGCGCCATCCAGATCCAGCTCGAGTACCTTGAGCTGGCACGCAAGTATACCCAGGACAGGTACGGCACCGACGTTGACGAGCTCACTGCCGACGTGCTCGACCGCTGGGAGGCCGTGCTCGCCACCCTGTCCGAGCAGCCAATGGACCTGGCCGGCCAGCTTGACTGGGTCACCAAACTCCAGCTGGTCGAGGGCTACCGCACCAGGGACGGCATTGGCTGGAACCACCCGCGGCTCCAGCTGGTCGACCTGCAGTACTCCGACGTCAGGTCGGGCCGCGGCCTGTACAACAGGCTGGTCGGCGCCGGCCGGATGGAGCGCCTGCTCGACGAGCGCGACATCGCCATGGCTGTCACCGAGCCGCCCGAGGACACCAGGGCCTACTTCCGCGGCCGCTGCCTGCAGCAGTACCCGGAGGCGGTGGCCGCCGCCTCCTGGGACTCGGTGATCTTCGACATCCCCGGCCGCGAGTCCCTGCAGCGCGTGCCCACGCTCGAGCCGCTGCGCGGCACGAAGGCGCACGTGGGCGCGCTGCTTGACCGCTGCCAGACCGCCGCTGAGCTCGTCACCGCCCTGACCGGAAAGTGACTCCGCGCCGGCGTGGCGGGAATGCCGCCCGCGCGGGGTGGGGTTTGCGCGAGTGCGGGGCGGCGAGGATAGCTTTAGGCTTCGGCACAGGACGCGAAGACACGGAGGGTGCACCGATGGCGACGAAGGACACCGGCGGCCAGCGGCATACCACGCGGCGCACGCAGGACGAGGAGGATGCCCAGGAGCAGGGCACCGAGGAGGCCAGGGAGCGCCGGGAGAAGCTGACCGACGACGTCGACGCCATACTCGACGAGATCGACGAGGTGCTCGAGGAGAACGCCGAGGAGTTCGTCAGGTCCTACGTCCAGAAGGGCGGCCAGTAACCGGACAGCCGGATCTGCCGCCGGCGGCCGCGTGGCAGTAGGGTCAGTGCCATGTGGGTTCCAGTGCGCACAAGGAAAGGATTGCGTTGCGTTCTGACTCTGACGCCAGGCTGACGGCCAC
This sequence comes from Streptosporangiaceae bacterium, assembly GCA_035517035.1. Lineage (GTDB taxonomy): Bacteria > Actinomycetota > Actinomycetes > Streptosporangiales > Streptosporangiaceae > Chersky-822. The sequence continues at coordinate 42,063 of DATIZP010000058.1, forward strand.
GGCCTACCTGAACGCGAGAACCTCGTCGTTCGCCGAATTCGTGTCCGGGTTCGCCCCCGACCTGCTGCCGGGGTCCGGCGGCCTGAACGTGCCAGACGGCTTCGGCAGCAGCCTGCCGCACGGCACGACGATCGTGGCCGCGGCTTTCGGCGGCGGCGTGGTGATGGCCGGTGACCGCAGGGCGACGACAGGGAACATGATCGCCCAGCGCGACATCGAGAAGGTGTTCCGCAGCGACGAGTACTCCTGCGTCGGCATCTCCGGAGCCGCCGGAATCGGCATCGAGCTGGCCAGGCTGTTCCAGCTTGAGCTCGAGCACTACGAGAAGCTCGAGGGCCGCACGCTTTCTCTCGAGGGCAAGGCCAACAGGCTGGCCGGCATCGTCAGGGCGAACCTGAGCCTCGCGATGCAGGGCCTGGTCGTGGTGCCGCTGTTCGCCGGCTACGACACCGACGAGGGCATCGGCCGGATCTTCAGCTACGACCCAACGGGCGGCCGTTACGAGGAGCAGCGGTTCTTCGCGATCGGCTCGGGCTCGGTGTTCGCACGCGGTGCCCTGAAGAAGCTCTACCACGACGGCATGGCCGCGTCCGAAGCCGTCCTCGCCTGCATGCAGGCGCTCTACGACGCCGCCGACGACGACTCCGCGACCGGCGGGCCCGACATGACCAGACGGATCTATCCCATTGTGGTGACCGTCACGGCCGACGGTTACGAGCGGCTGACCGAGGAGCAGACCGGCTCGTACGCGCGGACGGTGGTCGCCGAGCGGATGAGCGACCCAGACGGCCCGCCTTCGGTTTTGCGCGGGCCGCAGGCAATCGAGTGATGCCATCGCTCCGCGGCCCTTGCGCCAGCCCCCCAAGCACGCGTCAAGCCGACTACTCGAGTAAGGGATAGACCAACGGTGTCGATGCCGTTCTACGTGTCGCCCGAGCAGGCGATGAAGGACAAGGCGGACTACGCGCGCAAGGGCATCGCGCGCGGCCGCAGCGGAGTCGTGATCCAGTACGACGCCGGCATCCTGTTCGTCGCCCCGAACCCGTCGCGGGCGCTGCACAAGATCAGCGAGATCTACGACCGGATCGCCTTCGCGGCCGTCGGCCGGTACAACGAGTACGAGATCCTGCGCAAGGCGGGCGTGCGCTATGCGGACATCACCGGGTATCAGTACGACCGCCAGGACGTGACCGCGCGGGGGCTGGCCAACTGGTACGCGCAGACGCTCGGCACGATCTTCACCGACAGCCCCAAGCCGTTCGAGGTCGAGATCGTCGTCGCCGAGGTCGCCGAGGTCCCGGCCGAGGACCAGATCTACCGGATCACCTTCGACGGCTCGGTCAACGACGAGCATGGCTTCGTTGCCATGGGCGGCCAGGCCGAGGCGATCACGACGACGCTGAAGGAGCGCTACCGGGACGGGTCGACGCTGTCGGACGCGCTCGCGACCGCGATCGCCGGGCTGGCCGCTCAGGCCAACGGCGACCGGGTCGAAATCAACGCGGGCCAGCTTGAGGTCGCCGTGCTCGACCGAACCAGGGACCACCGCACGTTCCGTCGGGTCACCGGCGCCAGGCTCGAGGCTCTGCTCGCCGAGGCCGCACCGCCGGCGACCAGGGCCGAGCCTGCCGCGGTCACCGACGGCGAGGACGCGGCAACCGACGCCGGAGCAGGAGCGCCGCAGCCAGAGGCCGGCCAGGCGGACGCGGCGGCTCCTGGTGACGACCAGGACGGGTAGGCCCCACCGGCCAGGCGGCCCGGCTCATCGGGCAGATCTGAGCGACGTGACATCACCGTCGCGGCACGGCAGGAAGCGCGCCGCGCGGGCGGAGACATTCACATGAGTGCCGTGTCATACTCTGACCACCAATAGTGACGTGGCTGGCACCGGGCTCGCGCCCTGGCAGGCTTGGCCTGCGGGGATCGGCTGCTTGGGAAGGGGTGAGCAGCGTGAGCGACGGCATCCACTCCATGCCGACCAGGTCGATCATGCCGGGCGGAGGCGTGGCGAAACGCCCGCTGCATGTGATCCTGCTCGCTGACTGCTCGGGATCCATGACCGGCGCGCCAATCCACGCGCTGAACTTCGCGATTGGCGGCATGCTCCAGCATTTCGCCGAGTGGGAGCAGGAACAAGACAAGAAGATCATGGTGCGGGAACTGCTCGCGGTGCCCGCGGCCAGGGACGCGCTGCGGATCGCGATCGCGATCGGCGACCACGCCAAGTCCGACGCCCTGACCAAGTTCATCGGCAACTCCAACCTCCCCGTCCTGGTCGCCGGGGACGTGCACCAGA
>DATIZP010000059.1:0-40056 GCA_035517035.1 Streptosporangiaceae bacterium
GCCCGAGCTGGTAGCCGTGGCCGACGGCCAGAGCCACCAGGTGCGGACCCTGGTGCTGCGCGAGTCCGGCGGGCAGGTCTCCTACCTGCTGCTGCGCGGACCAAGCCCGTCCCTGGCCGATGCCTCGCTGATGCCGCCGGCTAGCGCGCAGCGTGCGCTCACCCGGGTCGTCGCCGAGCTGACCACGCCCGACGCCAGCCTCGCGGTCAGCCCGGCGCAGCAGCTCGCCGCCTTCGACGTCGGCTACGTCCTGGTCCAGGCGCCGGTGGGACCCCAGCTCAACCGGGTGCTCGACGGCATGATCGGGCTGCGGCCGTACAGCATCACCCCGACCTACTCACTCTGGCAGCTCAGCACGCCGCCCGCGCGCGTCGCGCTGGCCGAGCCCGACGGGACGGTCGTGCCGATCCCGTCCGAGCCGGTCGGCGTGTCCGGCGCCCGGCTCCCCGCGGCGGGCGGAACGCTGCTGCTCGCCGAGCCTGTCGGCGGCTGGCATGCGTCGGTGAACGGTCACCCGCTGACCCAGGTGCCGTCTCCCGCCGGGAGCTGGGCGCAGGCATTCCGGGTCCCCGCGGGCGGCGGGACGCTGGACCTCGGCTACCCGGGCCTCGGGCACGACCTTGCGCTGATATTCGAGCTGCTCGCGTTCCTCGCCGTGGCGGCCCTGGCGCTGCCCGGCATCCACGTTGCCGAGCCCGAGCCGCAGCGCGCGGTAGCGCCGAGCACGGACGCCGACGCAGGGGCCGACGAGGACCTCGCTGAGGCCGACACGGGTGAGCCGCGGGCCGTGGTTCCGGCAGGCCGAGGTGCGGCGCTGTCCGGACTCGCGGCCCGGGCCGGGTCGGCGCGGGCGCTGCGCGGCGGGCGCGGACGCGGGCGCGGCCGGGTCGGGGCGGCGGGCAGGGGGCGGGCCGGCCGGGGCAGCGATTCAGGCCGGGACCGCGATTCAGGCCGGGACCGCGATTCAGGCCGGGGCAGCGATTCAGGCCGGGACCGCGACCGCGGCGCCCGGCGCCCGGCGGCCCTCCGGCACGGCTCGCGGGACGCCGACGAGCCCCAGTTCGACGCGGGCCGATCCGATTCCGGCAGGCTCGATCCGGACAGGTTCGACTCGGACAGGCTCGATCCGGACAGGTTCGATTCGGGCCGGTTCGATTCGGGCCGGTTCGGCCGCGGCGAGACGGAGGCCGCCGGACTCGACGCCGCCGGATACGACGCCGCCGGATTCGACGCCGGAGCCGACTCGGGCCAGTTCGACGCCACGGAGATATATGCCGCGCGTCCCGATGCGGGGCGGCACGGCCGCTCCCGGGGCGCGGACCGCGACCTGGACGGTCCGGAGCCGAAGGCGCGCGACTACTCTGACAGGCCGGAGGACGACCGCGGCGGCCGGGAGACCCGCGTCGGCCGGACCGACAGGCCCTGGCCGGACCGGTACTCGCAGGCCGCGCACGGCACCGGGCCGGATGAGGCGGGCACCAGGCCGCACTCCTCAGGCGACCACGCGCGCGGTGACTCCTGGCTGACCGGCGGGTGGCCTGACTCGCCGGCTGATCGCGAGAAAGACCGCAGCCTAACGGGACCCTCGGGGTGGCCCTACGCCGCCAGCCCGGTCGAGCCGGGCGAGGATCGCCGCTCGCCTGCGGCGAGCGGCCAGGGACCGGCCGGCGCCCCGCCGCCTGGCCGGTCGCCGTCCGGCGCGTGGCCGTACCCAGGCGTCAGCGGTGAGCCAGGTCGCGATGACGACCGCGGGTCTGCCCGGGCCGGCCGTTCCCCGTCGGGAGCATGGCCGTTCCCGCCGGAACGCTCGGACACCGGCCAGGGCGCCGACGCCGGTCGCGGCTACGACGCGGACCGTGACCGCGACACCGGCCGCTACCAGGCCCCCGGTGACTACGGGGCCAGCGATGATTACCAGGCGGGCGGCGGCTTCCAGGCGGGCGGCGGCTTCCAGGCGGGCGGCGGGTCCCAGGTCGGCGGCTACCAGGCCGGCGGCGGCTACCGGCCCGACGATGGCTACCAGGCTAACCGCGGGTCCCAGGTCGGCGGTCACCAGGCTGGCGATGGCTACCAGGCCGGCCGCGGGTCCCAGGCCGGCGGCTATGGGTCCGGTGATGGCTACGGCGCCGACCCTGACCACGACAGCATGGCCGCGCGCTCAGAATCGCCGTCAGGGTCCTGGCGGGCGCTCGACCCGGCGGTCCGTGACTCGTCATCGGATGGTGCCTACCGCCCCGCCGGCGACTACAACGGCGACCGGAGCGACCGTGACCTCGGGGCGTCGCGCCGCGGCGCGTGGCCGGGTTCGCCAGCCGACCGGCCAGGTGGCGCGGACTGGCCGGGCTCGGACAACCAGGCTGACCTGGATACCCGGCAGGCGCGCGAGGACTTCCGGGGCCGCGAGGACCTCCGGGGCCGCGAGGACTTCCGGGGCCGCGAGGACTTCCGGGGCCGCGAGGACCTCCGGGACTCAGGCGACAGGCAGCGCGGTGCCCACCGCGGGCGCAGCGCGAGCCGTGGCCAGGACGAGCGGGCGGCCAACGACGACGGGACCGACGGCGAGTGGACCGACGGCCACGGCTGGACGGGAAGTGACCAGCGGTCCTCAGGCGGCCGGTGGAGCCCCCGCGACCGGGACGAACGCTACAGCGATCCGCTGACCGACTCCACGGCCGGTCGGCCGGCCGCCTCCGCGTGGTCGGGCGGCGGCGATGACGCACTCGAGCCGCTGCCGCCAGTCGACGGTCCGGTCCGGGCCCAGGGCAAGCGCAGCGCGTGGCGTCCGGCGGAGCAGGACCAGGATGAGTGGGACGACCTGGACCAGGCCGGCGCCGCCAGCAGGCGCTGGTCAGGTCCGGCCGACGGCTACGGGACTGAATACGAGGGAGAGACCTGGTGACGCCGCGCAAGACACGGTCGGCAGGACGGTCCGGCGGCCGTTCGTCTGTCGGCCGGTCGTCCGAGAGCGGGTCGTCCGGGAGCGGGCCGTCCGGGAGCGGGCCGTCAGCGGGTCGCGGGCCCGGTACGGGCCAGGGCGCAGGCCGTCGGCCCGCCACAAAGCCGGCTGGCCGGCGGCCGAAGAACCGGATGCTGGCGAACCGGCTTGTCCTCGCTGCGCTGGTCGTGCTCGCGCTGGTCGGCCTGTACGGCGCCGCCGGTCTCAGCCGCCCAATGGCCCTGGCGTCCAAGACCCGGGGCGGGCCGGTGGGGGCCCTCCCCGTCACCTCGGCTCTCGTGGCCTGCCCGGCCCCCGGATCGGGCGGGCTGACCGGCGGCGATGTCGCGGAGGCCAGCGCGCCGACCGGGACCGGCAGCGGCCGGGTGGTGCTCACCCGGCTTGGCGGGGCGTCGCCGGCCGGATCCTCAGCGGCGGGCCCGGTCAGCACGACGCCGCAGCCCGGCCAGCTCACCGTCAGGACCATCAAGACCGTCAGCGCCCTGCCTGCGAAGCAGAGCACGCTGCCGACCATGGCCGGCGGCAAGGTGCCGACCAGCGACGGCCGAGGCGGCCTCGTCCTGGCCGCCGACGGCGCCGACGCCCAGGGCTTCGACGCTGAGCAACTGAGCCCTGCGGGCATTCCGACGGCTCGCTGCGAGGCGCCAGGCTCGGACTTCTGGTTCGTCGGACCTGGCTCCACCACGCTGCACACCGAGCTTTACCTGATGAACACCGACAACCAGCCGGCCGACGCCGATCTGAGCATCCAGACCGACAGCGGCCCGCTGCTCGGCGCGGCGGACTCGGGGATCGTGGTGCCGCCGCACGGCATGGTGGTACAGACGCTGGACGCCCTGCTGCATGGCGCCAGGGCGGTGGCCCTGCACGTGACCACCAGCGCGGGCCGGGTGGTTGCCGCGGTACGCGAGTCCACCAGCGCCACCAAGCCGGGCATCTGGCTCCCCGTGGCGGCCGAGCCGGCGACCAGGCTGGTGCTGCCGGGGATGCCTGGCATCGCCGGGACCCGCGAGCTGTACCTCACCGTGCCAGGCGGCGGCTCGGCGCGGGTGAAGGTGACAGCGGTGACCGCGCACGGGTCCTATCAGCCCACCGGCGGCAACGGGCTCAGCCTGCTGCCGCACCAGAGCGCCGGAGAGCCGATCCCGTCGCTCAGCGGGTCGCCAGGCTCGATCGTGGTCTCCTCGAACGTGCCGGTGACAGCCGAACTTGAGGTCACCGGCGGACCGCCCGGCGCACCCGGCGCGATGATCACCGGCTCGGCCGCGATCGTCGGCCAGAGCGTGATCGCGGCGAGCCCGGTCGGCAAGGCGGGCACGACCGAGCTGGTGCTCTCGGCCCCGTGGCGCGCCGCCAACGTGCGGATTTCGCAGGCGGTCCCGGGGACCGCGCTGACCGGGCAGCAGGGCCGGGTCGTGCATATCCCGGCCAAGTCCTCCTACGAGGTAAAGGTGCTGCTGCCCAAGCACACGCCGAAGACCACGCTGGTGGCGATCCTGGTGACGCCCCTGCCGGGCTCTGGCCCGGTCTACGCCGCGCGGCTGGCCGACGTCGGGAACACGGTGCAGACGGTCCTGCCGTTCATCTCGACGCCCACAACGGTCGTGCTGCCGTCGGTCAGGTCGTCGCTGGTGGCCGTGCTCGGTTCCTGACCGCGCACTCAGTCCCTGCTGCCTGCCCAATCCGCGCCGCGCGCTCAGCCCTCGCCGCGCTCAGCCCTCGCCGCGTTCAGTCCTCGTCCGGGTAACTGGGATCTACCTGCTGAGGGTCGAGCCCGAGCAGCCTGGCGAACTCCTCAACGACCACGTCGAGCACGAGCTCGCCAAGCTCGTCCTCGCCGTCGGCCCTGGCCAGCAGCGGGCGCCGGTACAGCACGATCCTGGCGGGCCTGGCCGGCCGCTGCGGGTCGCCCGCATCTGGCCAGGCCGGATCGAGCCTGGCCAGCGGCACCGGGTCCAGGTCGCCGCCCAGGTCGTCGGCCGGAGCGTCGTCGGCGGGGACCTCCTCCACCGCGAACTCGATGGCGGCCAGCTCGGACTCCCACCGCGGCTCAAGCTGCGCGACGGCCTGGAGCACGAGGTCGTCGAAGCGCTCGGCGCGGCTGCGGTACAGCGGTGATCCGGCCGGGGCCAGCGGCCCGCGCAGGCCACGGCCATGCCGGTCCCGCCGCCTGATCCTGGCGGCTGCGGGGGGTCGGCCATCCGCCGGGTGCACAATCACACAGCGTACCCAGATCCACGTGGTTAAGCTGGTCCGCAGGCCGGAGCGGCGGGCCGGGAGAAACACCGCGGCGGAGACACGATTGTGCGGCAGTGCCCCGGGTGATGGCGTTACCGCCGTAGCTACAGATACGGTCAACGGTTGTGAGCGATCGCATGGAGCCGTGAGCGAGGAGGGTCGTTGAGTTCTCGCCGCTGCTCTCGCCCGGCGTGTAAGCGGGACGCCGTGTGCACTTTGACGTACGTGTACCGCGACTCGACAGCCGTGCTCGGGCCCTTGGCCGCCTATGTCGAGCCGCACTGCTACGACCTGTGCAGCCCGCACGCTGACCGGCTGACCGCCCCGCGCGGCTGGGACATCGTGCGGCTACCGCTCGGCCCGAGCGAGGAGTCGGCGGCCGACGATCTTGAGGCGCTCGCCAATGCCGTGCGCGAGGCGTCCAGGCCGCAGGCCGCCGCCGAGCCAGTCGGCCAGGGCGTGGAAGTGGGCAGGCGGGGCCATCTGCGCGTGCTCAGGTCGGCCCCGCCCGAGCGCGGCCGTCCCGGCTAGCTGCTCCTGACCGTGTCGCCTGATCGCCGCCCAGGCGACGGGCAGTCGCGCGGGTGGGCGTGTTTGGCGACCGATAGTCTGGCGATCTGCACCGGCAGAGCGGCGCGCCGGCAGTGCGTGCCGCACGGGGATGGTCGGGAGAGGCATATCGCAATGGGTGACTACGCGAAGATCTTCAAGGCATACGACATCCGCGGCGTGGTACCTGCCGAGCTTGACGAGGGCGTCGCCGAGGCCGTGGGAGCCGCGTTCGCGACCATGACCCAGGCGCCCGCCGTCGTGACCGTGCACGACATGCGGACCTCATCGGAGCCGCTGGCGGCCGCCTTCGCCAGGGGCGTGACCTCGGCCGGCGCCGACGCGGTGCAGGCCGGCCTCGGCTCCACCGACATGCTGTACTACGCGAGCGGCAGCCTGGCCATCCCCGGCGCGATGATCACGGCGAGCCACAATCCGGCCAGGTACAACGGGATCAAGCTGTGCCGCGCGGGCGCGAAGCCGGTCGGGCAGGACACCGGCCTTGCCGAGCTGCGCGAGATGGCCAGCACCGGGAGCTACGCCGTCGCGGCCGAGCCGGGCACGGTCACCAGCGAGGACCTGCTGTCCGGCTACGCGGGCTACCTCAAGACGCTGGTCGACCTGTCCGGCATCAGGCCTCTGCGGGTGGCGGTGGACGCCGGGAACGGCATGGCCGGGCACACCGTGCCCAAGGTGTTCGAGGGCCTGCCGATCGAGCTCGTGCCGCTGTACTTCGAGCTGGACGGGTCGTTCCCGCACCACGAGGCCAACCCGATCGACCCGGCGAACCTCGTCGACCTGCAGCACGCCGTGACGCAGAGCTCGGCGGACATTGGGCTGGCGTTCGACGGCGACGCCGACCGCTGCTTCGTGGTGGACGAGCGGGCCCAGGTCGTGTCGCCGTCCGTGCTGACGGCCCTGATCGCGGTGCGGGAGCTGACCCGCGAGCCGGGTGCGACGATCATCCACAACCTCATCACCTCGAGGGCGGTGGCCGAGATCGTGACCGAGCACGGCGGGGTCCCGGTGCGGACCAGAGTGGGCCACTCGTTCATCAAGGCCGTGATGAACGAGCGCGGCGCGATCTTCGGCGGAGAGCACTCGGGCCACTTCTACTTCAGGGACTTCTGGTTCGCCGACTCCGGCATGCTGGCGGCGCTGCACGTACTCGCCGCCCTCGGCGGCCAGGACAAGCCGCTGTCGCAGCTGCTCGCCCCGTACTCCAGGTACGTCTCCTCGGGCGAGATCAACACCGAGGTCGCCGACCAGGCGGCCACCACGGCGAGGGTGCGGCAGGCGTTCGCCGGGCGGCCCGAAGTGACCGCCGACGACCTGGACGGGCTGACGGTCAGCGCGCCCGACTGGTGGTTCAACCTGCGGCCGTCCAACACCGAGCCGCTGCTGCGACTCAACGTGGAGGCCGACGACGAGGCGACGCTGGCTAAGGTGACCGATGAGGTACTCGCGATCGTGCGGCATGATGCGTAGTGCCACGGCGGTGACCGACAGTCCGCCGACCAGCCCGGGCCGGGCGACCGGCCGTGAGCGAGACAGGGAGACCTGGTGAACATCGACGACTGGCTGCTCGAGATCCTGGCCTGCCCGAAGTGCCACGCGCCACTTCGGGCGGACGACGAGGCCAGCGAGCTTGTCTGCACGGGCGCCGACTGCGGACTTGCTTACCCGGTGCGCGACGATATTCCCGTGCTGCTGATCAGCGAGGCGCGCAGCCCTGCGGCAGGGTAGCCGGCCCGCCCGCCAGGAGGCAGGCGGCGGTCACGGCGACTCCCCGCGCGCGGTCATCGCGGCGCTGGCGGCCAACCTCGGCATCGCGGCCACGAAGTTCGCGGCATTCGCGGTCACCGGGTCCGCGTCGATGCTCGCCGAGTCGGTGCACTCGGTCGCCGACTCGGGCAACCAGGTGCTGCTGCTGATCGGCCGGACCAGGTCACGGCGCGAGGAGACCAGGGAGCATCAGTTCGGCTTCGGTGCCGAGCGCTACGTCTACGCGTTCATCGTCGCGGTCGTGCTGTTCGTGGTGGGCGCCGTCTTCTCCGTGATCGAGGGCGTCAGCCGGATCCTGCATCCCGAGGTGCTGGTCTCGCCGATGGTGGCCTTCGTGGTGCTCGCGGTCGCGATCGCGCTTGAGGGATTCTCGTTCCGCACCGCGGTCCGCCAGGCCAGGCAGAGCCGGGGCCGGATCAGCCTGCGCGTCTTCATCAGGCGCGCCAAGGCACCGGAGGTTCCCGCCGTGCTGCTTGAGGACTCTGCCGCCTTGAGTGGCCTGGGCTTTGCGTTGTGCGCCGTGATCTTGGCAACGGTCACCGGTGACGGCAGGTGGGACGGCGCCGGGTCGATCGCCATCGGGTTGGTGCTCGGGTTCGTCGCCGTCGTATTCGCGGTCGAGATGAAGAGCCTGCTGCTCGGGGAGTCAGCCGGCCCTGAGGCCGAGCGGGCCATCGTCGCGGCGATCGAGGGCGGACCTGAGATCGAGCGGGTCATTCACCTGCGGACCATGCACGTGGGGCCCGAGTCGCTGCTGGTCGCGGCCAAGGTCGCGGTCCGCCCCGGCGAGGCGGCCGAAGTGATCGTGGCCGGGATCAACGAGGCCGAGCGCAGGATCAGGATCGCGGTGCCGATCGCGGGCCTGGTGTTCCTCGAGCCAGACCTCTATGACCCGGCGAAGGTGGAGGAGTCCGACCCCGCGGTGAGCGCGGTCAGGGACGCCCGCGCCGCCGCGCGCGGCGGGCAGGGCGGGGCCGGGGCCGGCGGCGAAGAGCGGGCCAGCGGCGAAGAGCGGGCCGGCGGCGAAGAGCGGGCCGGCGGCGAAGAGCGGGTCGGCGGCGAAGAGCGGGCCGGCGGCGGCCGACGCGACCGTCAGCCTGGCGCCGGCGGTGACTAGAACGCGTTGCCGATGCCGCTGGCCCTGCACGACGCATCAGCCGCCGCTAGGGAATCTTCCGCGACTTCTGTAACTCCCGTGCAACCCTCGGCCTGGAATGTATGCCACATCCACTGCGTATTCTGGGACTTCCTTCACATCGACAGCGCCCGTGCGGCGGCTTCGCTGCCGCACGGGCCCGCATCCGGTTGCCAGAGATACACAAGTTGCTGAAGCGGCCGGTGGGGTACGCGGCGGAGCCCTAGTCGCCGCGGTAGGTCATGACCTCCGGGCCGGAGTCGCCGCGCCAGAACTCGCTGGGCTCCGCCGCGCCGGGGGCGGCAGGCGAGCTTGCGGTCAGCGGGCCCGTGGTCAGCGGGTCTGCGGTGTGAGAGCCCGTGGTCAGCGGGCCTGCGGTGTGAGAGCCTGCGGTCAGCGGGCCTGCGGTGAGCGGGTTGGCGGCGACGGTCCTGGCGGGCTGGAAGGCGCGGACGATGCCCCAGCCGAACAGCGCCGCGAGGCCGGCCAGGCCGGCCAGGACGAAGATGTTCCCGCCGATGATCTCAAGGCCGTGCCAGGCCAGCGGGTGTTTCCTCGGCACGTTGGTGACCAGGTCGAGTCCCTGTCCGCCCACGCGCAGAAGCGGCAGTCTGGGCAGGTCAACGAACGCGAGCGTGACCAGCGCCGTGATCCCCAGCCAGGCCCATCGGGCCGCTCCCCGCGCCCGGAGCGCCATTGCGAAGGTGGCTGCCAGCCAGGCGGCCACCCAGACCCAGTGGTGCAGCCAGCTGATCGGCGAGATCAGCAGGCCGGTCAGGGCGCAGGCCAGCACGCCCAGCATCGGGTAGCCGTCGTTGTGCAGCCAGGCCGCGCACAACAGCCCGGCCACCGCGGTCACCAGGGCCGCCATCAGCCACGGGCCGGTCGCCAGGTCCGCGTGCAGCATCAGCCGCGACAGCAGGCCGCGCAGCGACTGGTTCCACGACGAGGCGAAGTAGAACTCCAGGTTGGCGGTCGACGAGCCGTTCGCCCTGGCGAACAGGCCGCCGCCCCAGTACATCGCCGAGGCACCAGGCAGCGGAAGGAACGCGATCGCCACCGTGGCAGCGAAGGTAACTGCCGCGGTAGCCGCGGCGCGGAACCTGCGGGTCACCAGCAGATAGGGGATGAAGATCAGCGGGGTGAGCTTGATCCCGGCGGCGATCCCGGTGGCTGCGCCGGTCCACCACCGGTCGACCGTGCGGCCAGGCGCGCCGAGGGCACCTTTGGCCGACGGGCGCAGGTCCCAGATGATCGCCACCATCAGCAGCAGGTTGATCTGGCCGAGCGCCAGGTTGGACTGGACCGGCTGGGTCCACAGCGCGAGCGCGGAAACCGCCAGCGCGAGGCCAGCCCTGGCCCGCCCTGACGGCCCGTCCACCGCGCCGATGGTCAGCCAGACCGCCGTGACCAGCGCCGCGAGACTGGCGGCCGTCATCCCCCACTGCAGGGCCGGCAGCGGCAGGTAGGACATCAGAGCGAAGATCCCGGCCGCGAACGGCGGGTAGGTGAACGGGTTGCCGCCGCCGGGTGAGACCCAGTCGTAGAGCGGCGTCGACCGGCCTGAGCGGAAGTGGTAGGTGTGCCTGACAATCAGGCCGCCGTCGCGGTAGATGCCGAGGTCGAACATCCGCGCGGTGAACGCGAAGGTCTCCACGTGCACCGCGAACCTGGCAAGCGCGACCGCGAGCGCCGCCGCGCCCGCCAGGAGGACGAGCGTGCCGCGGGCACGCACCAGTTGGTGCGGTGCGGCATGGGCCGGGTGCTTGCCGTTCCTCACGCCGCTCTCCCTCCGGTCGGGACCGGCCGGCGGTCGCCACGCCCGGCGGGATCAGGCAGCCGGGCCACGGCGATTGGCTACCCGACGCCCTCTCACAGCAATCGCCTGATCAGGCTAAATAGCGCCATGATCGGCGTAGCCAACGGCAATGACCCGGTCAGGGGCGAGCGTGGTTCAGCGCGGGCGCGGGCAGCATGAGCGTCGTTCATCGGGCGCGTGGTTCAGCGGGGGCGTGGTTCAGCGCGTGGCGGGATCGACCGTGGGTGCGGGCTCGACCGTGGGTGCGGGCCGGTCTGGGCGTCGGAGGCGGTGCCGAGCAGGCGGAGCGCCCGTTCCTTCTCGAAGTCCATCGCCATCGCGGGCAGCGGCCTGATCCGGCCGATCAGGCGGCCGAGTTCAGCGACGTCGGACCGGGCGGCCGGGTCGGCGAGTACCCGCAGGCCGAACGCCAGCGCGGCCGGGCTGATGTCGTACCGCCGCTCGATCGCCAGGCCGATGGCGACCGCATCGAGGTCCGCGTCGGTGAACTGGCGGTGCGCGGCGACCGCGGTGCCAGGCGCGCGGGCGCCTGGGCCGGAGGCCGTGCCGACGCCTGGGCCGGAGGCCGTGCCGACGCCTGGGCCGGGGACCGGGCGGGCCCCCTGGCCACCGGTCAGGCGTGCTGGCGCGGTGCCCGCGGAGGCGGCACTCGCCGGCTGGGCGCGGCGTCCGGCGCGGCCGCGAACGGCGGGCAGCAGACCCAGCGTCTCCCGGTACCTGAGCATCCGGGCCGAGATTCCGAGCCTGCTCGCGGCCTCCGTGATGCGCACGATGCTGATTCTAACAATTTTCTGTCAGAAACAGCCCACTGGCGGTGCGGCGGGGCCGCGCGGTCCCGTACCTTCGGTATGTCAACGCCAGGAAGCGAGGAGCGCAGATGCCCGCCGAACACCCGCCGTTCAAGGTCGCCGATCTGTCCCTGGCCGAGTTCGGCCGCAACGAGATCAGGCTCGCGCAGCATGAGATGCCCGGGCTGATGGCCCTGCGCGAGGAGTACTCGGGCACCGCTCCGCTGGCGGGCGCCAGGATCACAGGCTCGCTGCACATGACTATCCAGACCGCTGTCCTGATCGAGACGCTGGTGGCGCTCGGGGCGCAGGTCAGGTGGGCAAGCTGCAACATCTTCTCCACCCAGGACCACGCCGCGGCGGCTGTCGCTGTCGGGCCGGACGGGACTCCGGAGGACCCGCGCGGCATCCCGGTGTTCGCGTGGAAGGGCGAGACGCTGCCCGAGTATTGGTGGTGCACCGAGCAGGCGCTGACCTGGCCTGACAACGAGGGCCCCAGCATGCTGCTCGACGACGGCGGCGACGCCACGCTGCTCGTGCACCGGGGGGCCGAGTTCGAGGCGATCGGGCAGGTGCCCGCCGCGGCCGACGACGACCCCGAGGAGTGGCACGTGATCCTCGGCGTGCTGCGGGCCAGCCTCGCCGCGGAGCCTGGCAAGTGGACCAAGACGGCGAACGCGATCCTCGGGGTAACCGAGGAGACCACCACGGGCGTACACCGGCTCTACGAGATGGCCAGGACGGGGACGCTGCTGTTCCCGGCGATCAACGTGAACGACTCGGTGACCAAGTCCAAGTTCGACAACAAGTACGGCTGCCGCCACTCGCTCGTCGACGGCATCAACCGGGCGACCGACACGCTCATCGGCGGCAAGGTTGCCGTGGTCTGCGGCTACGGCGACGTGGGCAAGGGCTGCTGCGAATCGCTGCGCGGGCAGGGCGCACGGGTGATCGTCACCGAGATCGACCCGATCTGCGCTCTGCAGGCCGCCATGGATGGCTTCCAGGTCGCCCTGCTCGACGACGTGGTGTCCACGGCGGACATCTTCGTGAGCGCAACTGGGAACCTGCACATCATCACGGCCGAGCACATGAGCCGTATGAAGCACCAGGCGATCGTCGGAAACATCGGGCACTTCGACAACGAGATCGACATGGCCGGGCTGGCCAGGCTGCCCGGCGTCCGGCGTACCACCATCAAACCGCAGGTGGACGAGTGGGTGTTCGCCGACGGGCACTCGATCATCGTGCTGTCGGAGGGCCGGCTGCTGAACCTCGGCAACGCGACCGGGCACCCGAGCTTCGTGATGTCCTCAAGCTTCACCAACCAGGTGCTTGCGCAGATCGAGCTGTTCACCAGGACGCAGGAGTACCCGCTCGGCGTGCATGTGCTGCCCAAGCACCTGGACGAGCGGGTGGCGCGGCTGCACCTCGGTGCGCTCGGCGTCCGGCTCACCGAGCTGACCAAGGAGCAGGCCGACTACATCGGCGTCCCGATCGAGGGCCCGTACAAGTCGGACTACTACCGGTACTGACGAGCGCAGGGCTCGCCACCGATGGCTGCCTGAGCAACCGTGGCCCGTTGATGTCGCTGATGGCAGCATCAACGGGCCACGGTGGTTTTCGTCGACGGGGGTCGGGGTGGTGGAGGTGCTGGAGTGGGTGAAGTGATCGGGTCGGATGTCGCTGATGCCGGGCTGGCGGGCGGCGGGCTGGCCAGGATCGCCTGGGCGCAGCGCGCGATGCCGGTACTCGGGCTGCTGCGGCGCCAGTACGCGAGCCTGAAGCCGTTCGACGGGCACACGGTCGCCGCGTGCCTGCACATCACCGCGGAGACCGCGGTCCTCGTCGACCTGATCGTGGCGGGCGGCGGGCGGGTGCACCTGGCCGCGTCGAATCCGCTCTCCACCCAGGACGACATCGCCGCGGCGCTGGCAGGCATGCCCGGGGTCGTCGTGGGCGCCAGGGCCGGGGTGGACAGGGAGACCTACTACGCCCACATCCATCGGGCCCTCGACGGGGCACCGGACCTGGTCGTCGATGACGGCTGCGATCTGGTGAACACGCTGCACTCAGAGCGCCCCGAGCTGCTGGCTGGCGTGATCGGCGGATGCGAGTCCACCTCGACCGGGGTCGCGAGGCTGCGCCGGATGGCGGCCGCGGGGACGCTGGCCTTTCCCGTGGTCGCCGCCGACGCCTCGGTCACCAGGCGGATGTTCGACAACGGGTATGGCACCAGCCAGTCCGTGATCGACGGGCTGTTCCGGGCGACCAACGTGCTGCTGGCAGGCAAGACGATGGTGGTAGCCGGCTACGGATCGTGCGGGAGCGTGATCGCTGAGCGGGCCGCGGGCCTTGGCGCCCACGTGATCGTGACCGAGGTCGACCCGGTGCGGGCGCTGGACGCGATCATGCGCGGGTACCGGGTGCTGCCGATGGCTGACGCGGCCGGGCTTGGCGACGTATTCGTCACCGCAACTGGATCGCGCGACGTGATCACCACGGCTCATCTCGAGGTCATGCGGGACGGTGCGATCCTGGCCAACGCCGGGCACTTCGACGTGGAGATCGACGTGCGCGGGCTGGCCGGGCTCGCGGTCGAAGTCAACGAGGGAGTGCGCCCGCACGCCGACGAGTACGTGCTCGACAGCGGCCGGCGGCTGATCCTGCTTGCCGAGGGCCGCGTGGTCAACCTGATCGCCGCCGAGGGCAACCCGGCGGCCGTCATGGACCTGTCGTTCGCCGCGCAGGCACTCGCGCTGGTCTGGCTGATCAGCGGGGGAGCGGGGCCGGCGGGGCTGGCGGCCGGGGTGCATCCGATGCCTGCCGCGATTGACACCGACGTGGCCAGGCTGACCCTGGCCGCGGTCGGCGCGCGGATCGATACTCTCAGCGCGGCCCAGGAGGAGTACCTGGCCTCCTGGCACCGCGGCAGCTAGCGTTTCCGGCGCACGGCCCGCAGATGGCACCCTAGAAGGCATGACCACGCAGAGCGCCGCAGGCGCCGACCCGCTGCTGCCCGGGCTGCGAGTGCCGGGCAACCGGGTCAGCCGCCGTGCGGTCACCTACTGGACCGCCAGGGCAGGGCTTGGCGGCCTCGTCGTCCTCGTTGGCGAGATCGCCGCCGCGGCCGCCAGCGGTTTCGACGCGGCGTGGGTAGCCGTCATCGTCGTCACGTTCGTGGTGCTCGGCGGACACGCGCTGATCATGCCGCGCTGGCGGTACAGCGTGCACCGCTGGGAGGTGACCGACGAGGCGCTCTACACCAGGTCCGGCTGGTTCTCGGTGCACTGGCGGATCGCGCCGATCAGCAGGATCCAGACCATCGACAGCCACCGCTCGCTCGGCGAGCGGATCTTCGGGCTCGCGAACGTCACCGCGACCACCGCGTCGGCGGCCGGCCCGGTGCGTATCCACGGGCTCGACCGCGCGCTCGCCGACAAGCTGCTCGACCAGCTCACGGTGGCGACCGGTCAGGCGCACGGGGACGCCACATGACCGCACCGGACGCGGCGGACGCCGCGCCCGCTGCGGCGGGTGCTGCGCCGGGGCTGGCGGGCGCCGGACCTGCGCCGGGGCTGGCGGGTGCTGCGCCGGGGATGGCGGGCGCCAGGCTTGAGCCGGGCATTGCCGGGCCCGGCAGGGCGGCGGAACCCGGCCAGGGCTGGGGCGAGACGGCCGGGAGGGCAGGAGCCGGCGGCTTCGCCGACCCGGATGCGCGCTGGCAGCGGCTGAGCCGGCGAAGCCTAGTGGTCCGCCCGCTGACCGACCTGGCGAGGTTGCTTCCGCTGCTGGCCGGGCTGGTGATCTTGCACGCGCGCACTGGCGGCGGCCTGGTCTGGGGCATCGCCGCGGCCGCCGCCGCGGTGGTGACCGGCCTCGTGCACTGGGCGACCACCAGGTACCTGATCACCGACGAGCGGGTCTACCTGCGGCACGGCCTGTTGAACCAGAAGCGGCTCTCGATCGCCAGGGACCGGATCAGGACCGTCGACGTGACCGCCCACCTGCTGCACCGGATGCTCGGCGTCTGCCGGGTCAGCATCGGCACCGGCCGCAACGACCTGCGGTCCGGCGAGAGCTTCCACCTCGACGGCCTGACCAGGGCCGACGCCGAGGCGCTGCGGGTGCTCTTGCTGCCTGGGGCGGGGACCGCCGGCAAGCAAGTGGCCGCGGCGGCCGGTCCGGACGGCGCGACCGAGGCGGCGGCGGGGTCGGTCGGCCAGCCCGCTACAACGTCGGTCGGTCCGGCGGTCGGTCCGGCGGCCGGTCAGGCGGCCGGTCAGGCGGCCGGTCAGGCGGCCGGTCAGGCGGTCGGCCAGCCCGCCTCGGCCGGCTCGCCGGCGCGGGCCGGGGGCGAGCCATGGAGGGCACGGCCGGGCGCCCGGTCAGGCCGGGCCGACGGCGCGATGCCGGGCGGCGCGGCCGAGATCGCGCGGCTGCGACTGGCCTGGCTGCGGTTCGCGCCGCTGACCCTGACCGGTCTTGTCGTGCTCGGCGTGCTGTTCGGCGCGATCGTGCAGCTCACGAACGCGACCCAGATCAACATCGCCAAGACCGGTACGGCCAGGCTGATCGTCGCCGACTATGCCTCGCTGTCGGTAGTCCAGCGCGTGCTGGTCGGCGGCGTGGTCGTGATCGCCGGGTACGTGCTGGTCGCGGTGATCGGCTACATCGCCGTGTTCTGGAACTTCCTGCTGGTCGGCGACGGCACCGACATGCTGCGGGTTTCCCGCGGGCTGCTGTCGGTGCGGGTGACCACGATCTCTGTCAGCAGGCTGCGCGGTGTCGAGATCAGCGAGCCGCTGCTGCTGCGGGCCGCCCGCGGTGCCCGCTGCATCGCGATTACGACCGGCCTGCACGTGGGCCGCGGCGCCGAGCACGAGGGCTCGATCCTGCTGCCGCCCGCGCCCGCGGTCGTGGTGCGGGACGTGGCCGCTTCGGTACTCGGGCTGCCCGAGGAACTCTGCTCCGGCCCGCTCGAGCCGCACGGCCCGATGGCGCGGCGGCGCAGGTACGTCAGGGCGCTCGCTGGCGCGGCCGTGATCGTCGCGCTGATCTGCGCCGCCACGCTGGGACAGCACGGTCCGACCTGGGTCTGGGTCGGCTCGTTCGCGCTGCTGCCCGCCGCCATCATGCTAGCGGCGGACAGGTACCGCAGCCTCGGCCACCGCCTCACCAGCGAATGGCTGGTGACCAGGACGGGGACCCTGTCCCGCAGGCGCAGCATCATCAGCGTCGACGCGATCATCGGCTGGCGGATCCACCAGACCTGGTTCCAGCGCCGGCAGGGCCTGGTGACGCTGACCGCGACCACCGCGGCCGGGCAGCAGCACTACTCGGTCAAGGATGTTCCCATCGAGCAGGGACTGGCGCTCGCGGTCGCCGCGACAGGGAACCTTGTCCCTCCGTTCCTGATGCCCGGCCGCAGCGGCGGCCGCGCCCCGGCGCCGGATGCGGGTGCGGAGTCGACAGCACACTCCTGAGCTAGATGAGCTAGAACGGCGCCGCGAAGCCGTAGTCCTCGCCGCCCGAGCCCTGCGGCCGCTCGGGCGGGCCCACCGTCACGGTGTCGTCCGGCTCGGTCACCACCTGGTCAGGCGAGCCATCGGCGCCCTCACCCGCGCTACCAGGCGGCCCGCCGCCCGACGTGAGGTCGGCCGACGCCTTCGTCAGCGGGACCGGCCCTGAGTAGGGGATGGTCCCCGACGGCACGCCAGGAACGTCAGGCCCGGCCTGCGCCGGCGCCGGCGGCTGCGGCTGCCTTGCGCCCTGCCACTGGGCCTGCGTCTGGGCGCCGAGCCGCGCTCGCAGCCGCGCCTGCTCGCGCTCGCGCCGGACGGCAAGCACCGCGCCGAGGAACGCGGCCGGCGGGGTGCCCGCCGGCGGCGGCGGGCTCACCTGGGCGGCTACCGCCGACGCCAGCTGGAACCCGATCTGGGCCCGGGCCGCGGGCACCAGCTGGTAGAACCGGCGCAGGTAGCTGCTTGCCGCGGCTGCCGTCTGGTCAGACAGCCTGGACAGCTCCAGGTGCTGAGCCCACTGCGCAAGCTCGGGCGGCACCACCGTGAACGCGGGCGCCAGGTCGCTGCGCTGCGGCACCCGCTCCTGGATCACGAAGGTTCCGGCGAACAGGTCACCGAGTCGCTTGCCCTTCGCCGACACCATCGAGGTAATCAGCCCAGCTGGCAGCCCGATCACGTTGAACGGCGGCAGCCAGAACTCGATGAAGACCAGTGACAGCGCCCGGATCAGCGCCTGCCTGAACCGCTCGGGGCCGCCGTCGTCGCTGACCACCCGGATGCCGAGCGCCAGCTTGCCGAGCGTCTTACCGCGGCTCAGCGTCTCGAAGATGACCGGGTAGCCGACCAGGACGCCGACGAGCCCGGACAGGAACACCGCCGCGGCCGACGCCCCGTTCAGGTGCCTCGCCCCGGCCACGAACGCCACTGTCGCCACGAAGAAGATGATCACCAGCTGCACGATCACGTCGAGCAGCAGGGCAAGGATGCGGCTGGGGAAGCGGGCGACCGTGAGGTCGAGCACGACTGCCTCGCCGGTCACCACCTCGGCCACGCGATTTCCTCCGCTAGATTCCGGCGCATCCGACCGCATCGTCGGGATGTGCGCCCGGGGCCCAGACTATCCGCGAACCCGGTTGTAGTCTCCAGCCGTGGATCTGGACGTCTTCGTCGCCGAGCATCGCGCCGAGTGGGCTCGCCTCGACACCCTGACCCGGCGGCGCCGCCGCCTGTCCGGTGCCGAGGTGGACGAGCTTGTCGGGCTCTACCAGCGGGTGGCGACGCAGCTTTCGGCCGTCCAGGCGGCCGGCCTCGACCCGGTGCTCGCCGGGCGGCTGTCCAGCCAGCTGGCCAGGTCGAGGGCCGCGGTCAGCGGCGCCCAGGCGTCGACCTGGCAGGCGGTCGGGCGGTTCGCCGCGATCTCCTTTCCCGCGGCCGCCTACCGAACCCGCTGGTGGTGGTTCGGCTGCGCGCTCGGCTCGGCCCTGTTCGCGGTCCTGGTCGGATGGCGGGTTGCTCACTCGCCCGAGCTTCAGGCCAGCCTGCTGTCCCGATCGGCCGCCGCAAATCTCGTTGAACATCAATTCCGGCATTACTACTCCGCCTATGACGCCCAGTCGTTCGCGGCGAAAGTGTGGACCAACAACGCCGTCGTCGCCGCCGAGACCGTGCTGTCCGGCCTGCTGCTCGGCGTGCCCGTGCTCTACGTGCTGCTGGCGAACTCGCTGAACATCGGAGTGATCGGCGGCCTGATGGCCTCCCACGGCAGGTCGGGTGAGTTCTGGAGCCTGATCCTGCCGCACGGGATGCTTGAGCTGAGCGCCGTCTTCCTGGCCGCCGGGGCCGGGCTGAAGCTCGGGTGGGCGGTCATCGATCCCGGTCAGCGGCCGCGCGCCAGGGCGCTGGCCGAGGAGGGCAGGTCGCTGATCACGATCGCGATCGGCCTGGTGTTCGTGCTGCTCGTGTCCGGGCTGATCGAGGCGTTCGTCACCCCGTCACCGCTGCCGACCTGGGCCAGGATCGGAATCGGCGGCGTGGCCGAGGCGGCGTTCCTTGGCTACGTGCTGCTGGTCGGCCGCCGGGCGGCACGCGCCGGCGAGACCGGTGACATCATGCAGGCCCCGGACACCGCGCCGGTCGCCGGTTAGCTAGGGCCGGCATGTGAGGGTGGTCGCTGGGCCTCGCGGGACTTCTTGTGATGCGATCGGCGCGCGCAGACGGGGCCGAGCGCCTCAGAGCCGGCCGGCCTCCTTCAGGGCCAGGTAGGCGTCGGCCAGGGCCGGCGGCAGCCCGGCGGGCGGCGCGTCCACCACCTCCACCCCGCTGCGGCGCAGCAGCGCGGCGACCCGGGCCCTGGCCGCCTGCGCGCCGGTCGCGGCGGCAGCCGCGTACAGGTCCGCCGCGTCGCCGCGACCCGCGGCCATCTCCGCCACCCGCGGGTCGGCGACGGCGGCCAGCAGCAGCTGATGGCGCGCGGCGAGCAGCTGGATGTGCGGCAGCAGGCCATCCTCGATCGCGGCCGGGTTGAGGTCGGTCATCAGCACGACCAGGCAGCGCTGCCTGGCGATGCCGAGCACCGTGGCGGCCATCAGCCCGATGTCGGGTTCGACCAGGTCGGGCTCGAGCAGCGCCATCTCGCCGGTGAACGAGGCGAGTACGCCGTCCCTGCGCGCGCCCACCACCCTGGCGCGCACCCGCCGGTCGGCGGCGACCAGGTCCACCCGATCCCCCGCGTGCACGGCGAGCGCCGCGAGCAGCAGCGCCGCGTCCATGGAAGCGTCGAGCCTGGGGATGCCGCCGACCCTGCCCGCCGAGGTACGGCCGGTGTCGAGCACGATCACGATCCGCCGGTCCCGCTCGGGCCGCCAGGTGCGGATCAGCACGTCGGCGTGGCGCGCCGACGAGCGCCAGTCGATCGAACGGACGTCGTCGCCGAGCACGTAGCTGCGGAGCGAGTCGAACTCGGTGCCATGGCCGCGCAGCATGGAGCGGTGCTGGCCGTCGAGCTCGCGCAGCATCGCCAGCTTCTCCGGCAGGTGCTTACGCGAAAGGAACGGCGGCAGCACCCGGACCGTCCACGGCGCGGGCAGGTTGCGCTGGCGGCCGGCCAGCCCGAGCGGGCCGAGCGAGCGGACGGTGACCAGGCCGCCCGGGCAGTCGCCACGGCGCTTCGGGGTCAGCGTGGTGGTCAGCGTCATCCGCCCGCCCGGAGGCAGGTCGACCCGCGCGAGCCGCGGCGACGAGCCGGCGCTCGGCCGCCAGCCGTCCCTGACCTGGCCGCGCAGGCGGCGGCGGCCCGGGTTGGCGACGGCGAGCAGGACGGTCCCCGACTGGCCAAGGTGGATCCTGGCATCGCCCGACCTGCTCACCACGAGCCCGGTTACCCCGGTCACCCTGGCCGCCAGGAGCAGGTCGGCGGCGATGGCGGCGAGCAGCACGGCGTTCACGATCAGCAGCGCCAGGCCGGTCCCAGCGGCCAGCACGACAAGGCCGCCGGCCAGCGCCACCAGGGCGGTCCGGCCGGTCAGCGTCATCGCGGGACCGGCACGGCCGCGAGCAGCCCCTGGAGCACGCCGTCCGCCGTGGCACCGTCGAGCTCCACCTCGGGCCGCAGCTGCATCCGGTGCCGCAGGGTGGGCCTGGCCAGCGCCTTCACGTCGTCCGGCGTTACGTAGTCCCGGCCGGACAGCCAGGCCCAGGCACGGCTGGTGGCGAGCAGGGCGGTGGCGCCGCGCGGCGAGACGCCGAGCCGCAGCGACGGCGACGTCCTTGTCGCCCGGCAGATGTCCACGATGTACCCGGTGACCTCGGCGGACACGTGCACCTTCCTGGCCTCGTCCTTCGCCTGGGCGAGGTCGCCTGGCCCGGCGACCCTGACGAGTCCGGCCGCCGCCAGGTCGCGCGGGTCGAACCCGGCGGCGTGCCGGTCGAGGATCGAGATCTCGTCCGCTCGCTCGGGCAGTGGCACCGTGAGCTTGAGCAGGAACCTGTCGAGCTGCGCCTCAGGCAGCTGGTAGGTGCCCTCGTACTCGACCGGGTTCTGGGTGGCGGCCACCAGGAACGGCGTCGGCAGCGGCCGCGGGTCGCCCTCGACTGAAACCTGCCGCTCCTGCATCGCCTCGAGCAGGGCTGCCTGAGTCTTCGGCGGGGTGCGGTTGATCTCGTCGGCCAGCAGCAGGTTGGTGAAGACCGGACCAGGACGGAACTCGAACCTGGCGGTCCGCGCGTCGTAGATCAGCGACCCGGTCACGTCGCCGGGCATCAGGTCGGGGGTGAACTGCAGCCGCTTGCTGTGCAGCGACAGCGCGTCGGCCAGGGCGCGGACCAGCAGCGTCTTGGCCACGCCAGGCACGCCCTCAAGCAGCACGTGGCCCTCGCAGATCAGCGCGATCAGCAGACCGGTGACCACCGAGTCCTGGCCGACCACGGCCTTGGCGACCTCGACGCGAACCCCGGCCAGCGCGGCCCTGGGGCTCTGCTCGCCGTAGCTGGGCTCGCCGTGGCGGGAGCCGCCGACGGCGGGCGGATCTTCGGCGGTCACTGCGCGCGCACCTCTTTCTCCAGTTCGTCAAGATTACGGGCGAGTCGAACCAGGTCGGCGTCGGACGTCGGTGCCTGGCCGTCGACGATGGCCTCGATCTCGGGTCGGCTCAGCCGGGACCTAGCCGCCAGCGCGTCGGTCACGGCTTCGCGCGCCGCGCCAGGCGGCAGGCCTAGCGCGGGCAGGGTACGGCCAAGCATGGCCTGGCGCAGCGCCGCGGCGGCCCGGTCCCTGGCCCGCCGCGACTGGTACAGCCTGGCATGGCCCTCGACGGTCTCCGACGCCCGCACCACGACGGGGAGCCGCTCGGTGATCAGCGGGCCGAACCGGCGGGCCCGCCACAGCGCCGCGAGCGCCACCACGATGAGCAGCTGCAGGATCAGCAGCCACACCCCGGCTGGCAGCAGGCTAGGCGCCGAGCGGTGCGGCCCGGTGGCGGGCGCGACCGACACGGCGGCCGGGGGTTCCGGCGTCAGCCAGACGATCTCGCGGTGGGCGCTGAGCAGGTTCAGCGCGAGCGCCGCGTTGCCGTTGCCGGCGAGGTCACCGTCGGTCAGGGCGGCGCCGCTGCCGACGATCGTGATGGTCCGCCCGCCGGCCGCGTACCTGACCACGCTCGGGTGCCCGCCGGCCGGGTAGCAGCCGGTCGCGCCTGCCGGGATCTGGTAGGCAAGCCCGCCGACGTTGGCCGATCCGGCCAGGGCGGCCTGCCGCAGACCGCACGCAGGCCGCTCGATCGTTCCGTCGGCTATCCGTGATTGATGCGCAACGAAGATCCCAGGGGCCAGTGCGGCCAGCACCGCCGGTCCCGGCGCGACCAGGAACAGGTCCGCCCTCGCGCCGGCCAGCTGCCGCCGCTGCCCCGCCGTGAGCAGGCCTGGACTGGTGATGACCAGCGTGACGTCCGGCCCGCGGCCCGGCCGCCCGGCCTCCGCCTGCCGCACCGCGACCTTGCCCACGGCGGACAGGGCGTCGGACGGCGCGTAGGTGCTGACCACGTCGAACCCGCGCTCGCCCAGTATGTCGGTCAGCGCGTTGGCGCCGTTCGGCGCGCCGCTCGCCGGATCCAGGTAGCTGTTGACCTGCGGGCGCGGCGACAGCATGGCGATCAGCAGCCCGGCGAGCAGCAGCATGCCGATCAGCGCGAGCGGCAGCCGGGAGCGCCGCCAGGCCGGTCCGGCCCGCCCGGCCCGCCCGGCCCGCCCGCGCTGCCTGGGTGCAGCTTCCTGCGTCCCGCCGGGAGCGTCCTCGCCAGGCGAGGCGGGACCGGCGTCGGCGGGGCTGCTCAGCTGCGCGGCGGTCACTGCGGCACCCCGAGCGCGTGGGCGGTACCCGCCGCAGGCCCGGCCGCGGCTGCCGCCACCCGGGCCGTACGCACCTGCGCGTCCACCCGCCTGACCAGCTGGTATCCGGCGTCGGTACCATCGCGGTCGCCGTAGCGGACGTCGTCGAACAGCCGGGTTACCGTGCGCAGGTCGTCGGCGGTCTCCGGCAGCTCGCTGCCCGCCTCGAACGCGAGCTCGTCGGCGGTCCTGGCCGGCCGCGGCGGCAGGATCTTCCGCTGCTCGAGTTCGGCGGCAATGGCGCGTACGCCCTGCACGATGGCGCCGCCGTAGTCGCCAGCCGCGGCGAGCCGCTCGGCGTCGGCACGGTAGTCCTGCGCGGTCCTGGCCGCGCCGGCCAGCACCGGCAGTGCCGCGGAACGCCCGGCCCTGGCCGGCCTGACCCAGAACAGCACGACGAGGACGGCGGCGACCGCGATCACCCCGAGCACGATCAGCCCGAACCAGCCGTGCGGCACCAGGTGGCTGGCGCCGCCGAAGAGCCGCCCGATCCAGTTCAGAATCCGCTGCAGCAAGCCGGCCTCGGCGAGTTCCCTGCGGGCGAGCCGCTGGCCCTCGCGTCGGCCGATCAGCGGCCCGCCCGCGGCGAGCCACGTCATCGCGCTCCTGAACCCCAGCCTGACGGGCCGCCCTGGTCCCAGCCGGGCGGCCGCTGGCTGCCCGCGCCAGGGGCTCCCGGCACGGACCACGGCGCGGTCTGGCTGGATCCTGGCTGCCACAGGCTCACGAAGTCGTCCCCGGCAGGCTGCGGCGCCGGAGCCTGCGCGGCCTGCTGGAGCGCGAGGTCCAGGCCCTCCTTGCGCATCCGCATGTCGGTGTAGAGCAGCACGGTGACGCCCGCGCTGACCGGCCGGGTGCAGGTCGCGGCGATGATGCTGCCGATCGCCGCGACCACGAGGGCGAGCAGGCTCGGCGACGCGGATCCCGCCGCCGCGGAGAACTGGGCGAATACGCCCAGGCCGCCGCTTGTCCCGCCGAGCAGCCCGCCGAGGATGCTGAACGGCAGCTGGAGCACGCCAGCCACCAGCTCGACAATCAGCAGCGTGAGCAGCGAGATGCCGAAGATGCGCCACCAGCTGCCGCGCACCAGCTGCCAGGACCGCTTGATCGCGGTCCACGGTCCGGCGGCCTCAAGCACGACAGCGGGCACCGCGAGGCTGAGCCGCACGTACACCCAGATCTCCAGGCAGATGATGCCGAGGCCGCCGAGCACTCCCACCAGCACGCCGAGCCCGGCGGCCGCCTTGCCGAGCACCACGGCGAGCAGCACCACCACGATCAGCGCGGGGATCCACAGGCCGAACAGGATCAGCCCGGACAGCAGGCTCACCCCGATGATCGACATCACCCTGGCCATCCGCCAGGCCTGGCCGATCGAGATCTTGATGCCGAGCAGGCCCTCGCCGAGCGCCCCGGTCAGCATCCCGACCAGGATGCTCTGGATCACGAACGTCACGACCAGCGTCACCAGCAGCAGCGGGGCGAAGGAGGTGAAGAAGTGCAGCACCGCATGGCCGGCCTGAGTCGAGTTGGCCCGCGGGCTCAGGCTGGACCGCAGCTGGCGGGTGAGCCGCAGCTCGGACCACGAGACGAACGTCGTGAAGACGGCCGAGATGGTCTCGATCATCGCGGCCAGGCCGAGCGTGGCGACCGGGTTGTGCCTGATCAGGGTGAACGCGCCGCTCAGGATGTCGCTGAGCAGCAGCGGCCGCAGCGGCACGCCGCCCGGTGCGGGCGCGGGGGGTGGCGCGCCCCACGGCGACCCGTAACCGGCATGGCCAGGCGCGCCATAGGGGACTCCGTATCCGGGAGTCCCGTTTCCTGGTCCGTAACCTGGCGCCCCGTAGCCGGGTGCCCCATATCCTGGCGACCCGTAGCCTGGCGGCGGCTGGCCATAGCCCGGCTGGGGCTGGCCATAGCCCGGCTGGGGCTGGCCGTAGCCCGGCTGCGGCTGGCCATGGCCCGGCTGGGGCTGGCCGTAGCCCGGCTGCGGCTGGCCATGGGAGGGGTACCTGGGCAGCCCCCCGCCTGGCGGCTCCTCACCCGGACCGCCCCATGACGGGCTGTCGCTCATCCTCCGCTCCCCACTGCCCATGCCGAGCCGTGCGCACCGGCAGTACGACATCTGCGGGCATGTTCTCCCGCGGCATGCCCATAGTGGCACGAGCCGCCGGCCGGTCGGGACGGCCGCGAAATCACAAATTCGCATATTCGTCGCGAACCACCCGCCAGCGAGCCGCACCAGCACGCGACGACCGCGGTCCCTGGCGTAACGCCACCGGACCGCGGCCGTCCCTGCCGTCGTGACGAGCCGGCCGAGCTCAGTTCACGAACACGTGCGGGTGGCTCTTGACGCTCGTGTCGGTGAGCGGGCCGAAGGTGGCGCTGAAGTTGCCCTTGCTCGGGCACGCGGCGGAGCCAGAGACCTTCGTGAAGGTCTGGTTGGTGAACGTGCTCACCTGGCCCACGTTCGACGAGGTGCCCTTGACCTGGGTCGCGCCGTAGGTGCACACGAGCGAGCCGAGGATGGTGCCGAGAGTGATCTTGGTGCGAGCCTTGCTGATCACGATGGGCTTGGTGCCAGCGCCGCTGACCGTCGTCTTGTAGGGCAGGCCGACCACGGTGACGTCCTTCACGCTCTTGGCGCCGGGCACGCCGGAGACCGAGCACTTGCCGAACGACTGCGCGGTCAGCAGCTCGGTCGCGACCTTCCCGGCGGGCGGGTTCTTGGTAACCCGGTCCGTGTAGGCCGAGGACTTGCAGGTGACGCCCGCCTTGGTGCCAGGCGAGAAGAACGTGGCCGAGCCCTTCAGGCCGGCCTTCAGGATCGCGCCGCGCTTGACGTTGGGCCCCTTCGGGCTGCCGTCCGTGAGCACGGAGTGCCCGGCGGTGCCGGCAGCGGTCGCTGCCGTGAGCGGAAGTATCGTGACCAGCCCGGCCATGACGGCCGCTGCCAGGAGCAGGTGCTTTCGCATAGGTGTGTCCCCCCCTTGGTGACGCTGAATGGCGGGTTAGCTCGTGCTGAGCTCCGATCCGACCGCCTGTACCGAGTCGGCAGTCGCGAAGGGCTGCTCGGCGACCACGCTGCTGAGCGTCATGTCAGGACGCAGTCCCGCCGGCGGGTCGGCGGCGGTGAAGGTGACCCGGATGCCATCGAGGACTCCGGTGAGCCTCGTCGTGAACAGCTCGACGTCGCCGCTGAGCCGAAGGGACGAGTCCCTGGTAGTGAAGGCGTGCCCGCCCTGGGAGACACTAAGCACGATCCCGGGCAGATTCAGCGAGCTCATGCTGAACTTGAGCATCGACTCATGGCCGCCAGCGACCGGGATGACGGCGATCCCGTCATAGGAGAGCCCGGTCAGCACCGCGAACCTGGCCTGCATGCTGGCCCGGTCGGCCGCGACGGGCGCCGAGGGCCGCCCGGCGCTCGCAGGCGCAGGCGGGCCGGCGGCCGGCGGGCCGGGAATGGCGGGCCGCGGCGCGGGCACCAGTGGCCGGGACGGGGACGGACTCGGGCCGGCGGCGGACGCGGCGGCCGGCGTGACGGCTACCACCAGCCCCCTGGCCGCCACGGCGGCGAGCACCGAGAGCGCCAGCGGCGCGATCGGCCTGGACCACGCCGCGGCACCGGTGGCCCCGCTTGCCGCGGGCCCGGCGCTCGTCGCGCTCCCGCCTGCGGGCTTGCCGTCGGCGCCGTCCTGGCCGGTCTGCGGCCCGTCGGCTCGGCGCTCCCCCTTGACCAGCGACAGGCCGCTGGTCCGCACCCGCCGCGGCGGCCCGGCACGGCCCGGCCCGGCCCGGTTCTGGCCGCCGCGGTGCTGCGCGGGGCCGCGTTGCTCGCGCTGCACCCACGCGAACGCCAGCGCCCCGCCGACCAGCCCGAGCAGCATGCCGGTGAAGAAGCCGCCCAGGTTCGAGGTGACCCAGGCGGCGAGCGACAGCAACACGGCGAGCAGCGAGTAGAAGGTCCGCTGCACCGGGTTGAACAGCAGCAGCAGACCGCAGAGCAGCAGCATGAGCGGCACCAGGTACCCGGCCAGCCCCTGCAGCCCAATGTGGATGACCAGCGGAAGCGGCGCCCGCTCGGAGAGGAGGATCTCCACGCCGCCGAGCGTGACGAGCAGCCCGCCGAGGAACGGCCTGGTATGCCGCCAGCGCCGGAACGCGAGCCTGGCCCGGCGCAGCCGGCCGGGCTCGGCGGGCTCGGCCGTCACTAGCAGGAGCCGCCGAACTTCAGGCTGAACCCTGGCAGCTTGAACGTGCCCGCGGTGGTGGCGTACGCGTGCTGGTACAGGTTCGTGATCACGACCGAGGTGGCCTGCTGGCCGAAGTCACCTGCCGGGCCCCTGACCCCCGGCACCTGGTTGAGCGTGCTGGCGTCCTGGCCTATGTGCACGTTCGTGAAGGTCACGTTGCCGGAGAGCTTGTCCGCGTCCACAACGAGGTCGGTCGCCGAGACCGGGACGCGCCCGTTGCCTGCGGTGATCCGCAGCGTCAGGCCGCCCAGCGTGACCGCCTGGCAGAGGTGGCTCAGCGTCGCGTACCTGATCGCGTTCGCGGTCAGCACGATCTGGTTCGAGTGCCCGGGCAGCACCTTGAGCACGGAGGTGTCAAGCACGCCGAACTGCTCGAACCCGCGGCCCCTGAGCACCTTGGCAGTGACCGTGAACGGCGTACCTGAGATGCTGAACGAGACGGCGAGCACGCTCTGCGCGGTCAGCAGCACGAGCACCGCGGCGAGCACTGCCGCCGGGACCATGATCGCCGCGAACCGGCGCCAGCTGACCCTGCCACGGCCGCCGGAAGCCGGTGCCGGCTTGTTGTGTGCTGCCATCGCCGCCCCCTTCGAAGTCCGTCACTAGGGCTTCCCAACCAGCACGTTCCGTAACTTGATCGTAGCCCTCGGTAGTGACCCGGCGTGCGCATGCTACTCGCCGCCCGGTGACTTCGAAGCCCGCTCGGCCACGAAACTGCCGGGCTCGGCGCCCGGAGTCGCGCCGGAAGCGGGCGTCGCGCAGACTCGACGGGTGAGCATCGTCGCACTCCGCTGGATCGACCCGCCGGACGGCCCGGCCGTCGAACTGCTCGACCAGACCAGGCTGCCGGCCGTCGAGACGGTCGTGGCCTGCGCCGACGTGCCCAGCCTCGTGGAGGCGATCCGAGCCCTCGTGGTCCGCGGCGCGCCGCTCCTCGGCATCGCAGGCGCCTACGGGGTGGCGCTGGCCGCCGCGCGGGGGGACGACGTCGCGGCGGCCGCGGACGCCCTGGCGCGGGCCAGGCCCACCGCGGTCAACCTGGCGTGGGGTGCCAGGCTCGCGCTTGACGCATACCTTGGCGCCGCCGCCGGCTCCGATCCGCAGTCGCAACAGATCGGCGCCCGTGCTGCCCTGCGCCAGGCCAGGTCGATCGCCGAGGCCGATGCGAGGGCGTGCGCCCAGATGGCGGCTCTCGGCCTGCCGCTGGTGCCGGAGGGGGCCAGGATCCTCACCCACTGCAACACCGGCTCTCTGGTCACAGCAGGCGAGGGAACTGCGTTCGGGCTGATCCTTGCGGCCCATCGGGCTGGCCGGCTTGCCATGCTGTGGATCGACGAGACCAGGCCGCTGCTGCAGGGCTCGCGGCTCACGGCGTTCGAGGCGGCCAGGGCCGGCCTGCCGCATCGGGTGCTCGCCGACTCGGCCTCGGCGTCGCTGATGGCGGCGGGCCAGGTCGACCTCGTGGCGGTGGGCGCCGACCGGATCGCGGCGGACGGCAGCGTCGCGAACAAGGTCGGCACCTACGGCCTTGCCGTGCTCGCGAGATACCACCGGGTGCCGTTCGTGGTGGTCGCTCCGGTCTCTACCGTCGACTTCGCGACCCGGGACGGCGGGTCGATCGTGATCGAGCAGCGCCCGCCCGGCGAGGTGACCGCGATGGTCGGCCAGCCGGTCGCCCCGCCCGGGTCCGGTGCCTACAACCCGGCGTTCGACGTCACCCCGCCGGACCTGGTCACCGCCATCGTGACCGAACGCATGGTTATCCAGCCGGTGACAGCGTGTAATCTGCGTGTGCTGGACCGGGAGGCCTGAGTCGCCAGGCGCCCGCGGCGCCGTTTCCATGGGACGATGAGGTACATGAAAGGTCGCGTGCTTGTCGTCGATGACGATGCAGCCCTCGCCGAGATGCTCGGCATCGTGTTGCGCGGCGAGGGATTCGAGCCGACGTTCGTCTCCGACGGGGACAAAGCGCTCGAGGTGTTCAGGGACAGCAAGCCTGACCTGATCCTGCTCGACCTGATGCTCCCCGGCATGGACGGGATCGATGTCTGCCGCCAGATCAGGGCGGAGTCTGGCGTGCCCATCGTGATGCTGACCGCCAAGAGCGACACCGTCGACGTGGTGCTCGGGCTCGAGTCGGGCGCCGACGACTACATCGTCAAGCCGTTCCAGGCCAAGGTGCTGATCGCGCGGGTGCGGGCCAGGCTGCGGCGTACCGACGACCCGGCGCCGGAGATGCTGTCCATCGGGGACGTCACGATCGACGTGGCAGGCCACTCGGTCAAGCGGGCCGGCGAGGTGATCAGCCTGACCCCGCTCGAGTTCGACCTGCTTGTGGCGCTCGCGCGCAAGCCGCGCCAGGTGTTCACCAGGGAGGTGCTGCTCGAGCAGGTGTGGGGCTACCGGCACGCCGCCGACACCCGCCTGGTCAACGTGCACGTGCAGCGGCTGCGGGCGAAGATCGAGAAGGACCCTGAGCGGCCTGAGATCGTCGTGACCGTGCGCGGCGTCGGCTACAAGGCGGGCCCGGGCTGAGCGTCGGCGGCCAGTCCCGGTCGTGGCTGGCTTGGCTGGCAGGCGATGACCGGTCAGGCCGGCGGCTTCCGCTGCCGAGATCCTGGCCAGCCCGCCGCCCAGGACCCGCATGGTATGCGGCGCCAGCCAGACTGGCCCGTGGTGCCGGCGGACGCGCGGCCGCGGCAGGGCGGCTGCTCAGGGCGCGCTGGCGTAGCTCGCTCCAGCTGCGGGTGGTGGGCACGACGCTGGTCATCTCCGCCGTGGCGATCTCGCTGCTCGGGTTCTTCCTCGTGCAGCAGGTCGCATCGAACCTGCTCGGAAACGCCAAGGAAGCGGCCTTCAGCGAGGCGTCCGACGGGCTGTCCAACGCGCAGTCCAATCCGGCCGCGTTCAAGACGCCCGGCGCCGGCTCTGAGGCGCTGATGATCAAGATCGTCAGCAGCCTGAAGTCCAGCGGCGGACCGGGCGCCGACTACGGGATCGCCGTGACCGTGTACGCAGGTCCGCCGGTCTACTGGCCGGCGGTCTCCGACAACCTTAGGGTCCGCGACCTTCCCGCGGGGCTGGTCAGCCAGGTGCGGCGGCCCAGGAGCATGCAGCCGCAGCTCATCTACTGGAAGATGGGCACCGGCAGCAACGCCACCCCCGGGCTGCTGTACGCGGCGCAGTTCGGCAGCGGGTACGGCCTGTGGTACTTCTTCCCGCTCACCAACCTGCAGAGCGAGATCAGCCTGGTCGAGCGGCTGCTC
Source organism: Streptosporangiaceae bacterium (assembly GCA_035517035.1). Lineage (GTDB taxonomy): Bacteria > Actinomycetota > Actinomycetes > Streptosporangiales > Streptosporangiaceae > Chersky-822. The sequence continues at coordinate 30,198 of DATIZP010000059.1, forward strand.
GCGCTGGTGGGGCTGGCACTGGTGTTCCTGCTGGCCGGGATCGCCTGGCTGGTGACGCGCTGGGTGGTGGTCCCGGTCGCCAGGGCAGCGCAGGGCGCGCAGCTGCTGTCCACCGGCCGGCTCGACGAGCGGCTGCGAGTGCGCGGCAACGACGAGGTCGCGGCGCTCGCGACCTCGTTCAACGAGATGGCCGCCAGCCTGCAGGACAAGATGCGCGAGCTCGAAGATCTGTCCCAGGTGCAGCGCCAGTTCGTATCCGACGTGTCGCACGAGCTGCGCACGCCGCTGACCACCATCAGGATGGCGGCCGACCTGCTGTACGAGGCCAGGGACCAGCTGGAGTCATCGGCCGCCAGGTCGGCCGAGCTGCTGCAGAGCCAGATCGGCAGGTTCGAGTCGCTGCTCGGCGACCTGCTGGAGATCAGCAGGTACGACGCCAACGCGGCCACCCTGGACGCGGAGCCGGCCGACGTCTGCGAGGTGGTGCGGCAGTCCGCCGACGTGGCACAGCAGCTGGCCGAGCGGCGCGGTTCGCGGATTGAGTTCCGGCTGCCTGTCGAGCCGTGCGTGGCCGAGATGGACCGTCGCCGGGTCGAGCGGATCCTACGTAACCTGCTGGTCAACGCCGTCGAGCACGGCGAGGGCCGGGACGTGCTCGTGATGTCGGCGGCGGACAGGGACGCGGTGGCCGTGGCCGTGCGCGACTTCGGCGTCGGCCTGGCCCCCGGCGAGGAGCACCTGGTCTTCGACCGGTTCTGGCGCGCCGACCCGGCCAGGGCCAGGACCACCGGCGGCACCGGGCTCGGACTCGCGATCGCGCTTGAGGACGCCAGGCTGCACGGCGGTTGGCTTGAGGCGTCCGGCGAGCCAGGCCGCGGCTCGGTGTTCCGCCTCACCTTGCCGCGCTCGGCCGGCACGGCGCTCGTCGGCTCGCCTCTCCCGCTGGCTCCCGACCAGGTCGACCTCTACGTGCTGCTGCCGCGGCCGGGCGCCGGGCTGCCGCCCCCGACCGGAGAGGCCGGAGCCGGGCCAGGCGAGAACGGCCACCGGCCAGTGCCCGGCCAGGAGCCGCTATGACGTGCCGCCGCTGGCTCGCCGGGGTCGGCGCGCTCGCGGCCGCGCTGGCGGTCGGCGCCTGCGCGAGCCTGCCCACCAGCGGCACCATCAGGACAAGCTCGCTGCACGGATCGTCCGGGTCGGGCCAGCCCGGGCTTCAGGTACTGCCGGCCCCTCCGGGGCCGCAGTGGTCGCCGGACGAGATCGTCACCGGGTTCCTGGCCGCCAGCGCCAGCTTCGCCGGGCGGCACGCCGTGGCCCGCGAGTACCTCACCCAGGCGTTCGCCAACGAGTGGGACCCGGGCTGGGCGGCTACCGTGATCGCCTCGCCGGCCGTGACCGAGCACTCGCTGCCGACCCAGCTCTCCACAGGCAGCCCGCGAATAGCCCAGGTCACCGTGACGGGCTCGTACACCGCATCGATGACCACCGAGGCCGAGTACGCCGCGGGGAACCTGGTGGCCACGCCGAGACCCGACACGTTCTCATTCGCGCTGATCGAGATCGGCGGCAAGTGGCGGATCGAGAACATCTTCCTGGACGGCAAGCAGCAGCCGACACTGCTGCTGCTGGCCCAGCCCGACTTCGAGCGCGACTACCAGCCGCGCGATCTGTACTACTTCCGCACCGGCATCCCGCCCGGCGGCTCCTTCGCCGGCAGCCTCATTCCCGAGCCCGTCTACATACCGCTGCGGGCGAACGGGCCGTCCGCGGTGGCCGGGATGGTCAAGTCGCTGCGCAGCTCTCCGTCGGACACGAGCTGGCTGTACGACGCGGCAGTCACGGCCTTCCCGCATGGCACGCGCGTGATCGGGGCGCAGGTGATCGGCGGGGTTGAGGCCGTGGTGGATCTCGGCGGCGCGGCGGCGAAGGCACACGCCGCGCAGCTGCGCCAGATGGCCGCCCAGATCTTCTGGACCCTCACCTCCCAGCCGTTCGCGCCGTCGGGCGGCAGCCAGATCCGGTCGGTGGTGCTCCAGATCGACCACAAGACCTGGCAGCAGATGCTGCACCCGCCGTACGACCCGCAATGGGTGGCCCGCGGCCAGTCGTCGGAGCTCTACGTGCAGGAGCCCGGCACCGCGCCGGCCTCGGCGGTCAAGATCGTGCCCGCCGCGGGCAGCTATCCGGTGACCCTGCCGGCCAGCCTCGGCAGCGCGCCGTTCACCGCGATCGCGGTGACGCCGGGGCCGCAGAACGAGGCCGTGCTCGCCGCGTGCCGTGGCAAGCAGGTCTACCTGGTGCCGCAGTGGTCCGGCGGGCCCGTGGTCACGGTGCAGCTGCCTGCCTCGTGCAGCTCGCTGAGCTGGGACGACCAGCGGAACCTGTGGGCCACGGCAGGGAACTGGGCGTACGAGCTGCCCGGTGCAGGCTTCGGCAGCCCGGTCAAGCCGAAGCTGGTCAGAGCGGACTGCACGTCGTCAGCGTGTCTCGGCACGATCTCGGCCCTGAGCGTCGCCCCGGACGGCGTCCGGGTCGCGATGATCGTCCGCACCCGCGAGAGCTCGCAGGTCGTGGTGGCCGCGATCAGCAGGTCCAACTCGTTCACCTACCTGGGCCAGACCGGAGCCGTGGTCAGCATCGGATCCGACGTCACCAACCCGGTCGCGCTCACCTGGCTCGATCCCGATCACCTGCTCGTGGTCGGTCAGTCGGCGGGCGGGTCCCAGATCTATGAGGTTCCGCTCACCGGCGGCAGCTCTACTCCGATCGCCGCCCCGCCGGGCCTGGTGACCTCGGTGACGGCGAGCTGGGTGAACGGCGCCGACCTGCCGGCCGTCGTGGTAGGGGTGGCGCCGACGGCGAAGACGTCCGCTGGCGTCTGGGAGGCGAAGGCCGGGTTGCTTGACCGCGGCTGGACGCTGATCGCCAAGGGAACAACGCCGGTCTACGGCGGCTGACCTCCGCGGCCCGTGCCCGTCGCGGAGCCGCGAGGTTGGCGTGACCCGGCACCTGACATCGGGCCCGGACAGGACTACCGTCAATGTGTGGCACCCGTCCGGGTCCGTGGTTGCGCTGGGTACACCGCCCCGAGTGCGGGACGGCGTACCTGGCAAGCCGATGCCAGCCGCAGGCGAAACGGCCCACGTAAGGCGACTTCTCGTCGACTGATCACGGTGCGGTTTAGAGGTAAGTCCTGCCTTCGCCTCCGGACCAGATGTCCGCAGCGCGGGGAGAAGGGCAGTAGTGGCACAGGAGGCCGCGAAACCCTCAGCAGGCGAATGTGGGGTCGAAGACCAGGTCGGCCGGACGGGTGCCGCTTCCGCACACCGGATGGAAGGGGGCTCGGGTCATGGACATCATCTTCAAGGGCCGTCAGACGGATGTGGCAGCGCGCTTTAGGGAGTACGCGACCGCGAAGCTGAACAGGCTGGTGAAGCTGGATGCCAAGGCGCTGAGGGTGGATGTGGAGGTGTCGGTCGAGCGCAACCCACGGCAGGCAAGCCAGAAAGAGCGGGTCGAGCTGACCGTCAGGTCGCGCGGCCCGGCCATCCGGGCCGAGGCGGCAGCGGAGGACCGCATCGCGGCGCTCGACCTGGCGCTGGCGAAGCTTGACTCACGGCTGCGCCGTGCGCTCGACCGCAGGAAGAGGCACAACGTGCACTACTGGCCGGACCGGTTCGCCGGTCCGCGCGAGCCCGAGCAGGCGGAACTCCCCGAGGGCGCCGCACTGACCGGGCAGGACCAGGCGGACCAGGAGGGCGAAGCGCTCGCCGGCGCTGCGACGGGGATCGCTGCGGGGGCCGCGGCGACGGGGGAGGCGGCGATGGGGGAGACGGGAGCGGCTCGGGCCGATCAGGCCGCTGCGTCGGCCAGGGCCGGATTCGGCAGGCGCGGACGGTCGGCTAGGAAGGCGGCGGCCGGCGCTGCGGGTGCCGACGGCGCGGGGCTGACCTATGGCACCGGGCTCGCCGAGGGCACTGGGCTCGCCGAAGGTACTACGGACTCTGTCTCCGAGGACGGTGAGTGGGCCGGTCCCGGACACGACGGCCACTCGGATAGTGTCGTTCCCATCGCGATGGAGGGGGATGGCCCGGTAGTCGTCAGGCAGAAGTTCCACCGGGCCGATCCGATCTCCATCGACCAGGCCCTTCTCGAAATGGAACTTGTGGGGCACGACTTCTACCTGTTTCATGACATCGACAAGGACATGCCGAGCGTGGTCTACCGGCGGCGTGGCTACCAGTACGGGGTCATCAGGCTGGTCGAGAACTCCACGGCGAAGCGAGCTGCCCCGACGACCGCGCAGGCTGCCATCCCGGCCCAGGGATCGGCGAAGTCGGCTGCGCGGCGGTAGGGCTGCCGGGGACGCATCGGCGGCCGCGCGGCAGGCGGCCAGGTCGTCGATGTGGCGGTTTCCGGCCGACGGTGGCCGGCGGTGGCCGGCCGGCGGGTGGTCGGCGAGAGTGGTAGCGCAGGCGTAAGGCAGGCTCCAGCGCGGTCCGGCGGCACCGGCTCGCGCCGGGGTCGGCCGGTGAGGTCACGAGAGGTACAACATGGCAGCCAGCGCGGACAGCGTTGCGGCATCGGGGGCTGGGAAAGGCGCCGAACCGATCCGCACGCTGATCGTCGACGATCACGCGCTCTTCCGCCGCGGGCTTGAGATCGTGCTCGAGACCGAGCGCGACATCAAGGTCGTGGGCCAGGCCAGTGACGGCGCCGAAGCGGTGCAGCGGGCCAGCGTGGCGCTGCCCGATGTTGTGCTGATGGACATCAGGATGCCGCGCAGCAGCGGGATCGAAGCCTGCCGCGCGATCAAGGATGTCGCGCCGAGCGCGCGGATCATCATTCTGACCATGAGCGACGAGGAGGACGATCTCTTCGAGGCGATCAAGGCGGGTGCGAGCGGCTACCTGCTCAAGGACATCCCGCTGGACGACGTTGCCGAGGCCGTCAGGTCCGTCTACGGCGGGCAGTCGCTGATCAGCCCGTCCATGGCAGGAAAGCTGCTCAGCGAGTTCGCTACGCTGGCCCGCCGCGAGGACACCGAGCCGCCGCAGGAGGTCCCTGCACCCAAGCTGACCGACCGTGAGATGCAGGTGCTGAAGCTCGTCGCTCGCGGCATGAACAATCGCGACATAGCAAAAGAATTGTATATATCAGATAATACAGTGAAAAACCATGTCCGGAACATTCTGGAGAAACTTCAGATCCACTCCAGGATGGAAGCCGTGATGGTCGCGGTCCGCGAGAAGCTGATCGAACTCTCCTGACCTCACCCGCGCCCGTGTGCAGCGGCGGGCAGCGCCGGGTTCGTCGGGCGCCGGGTTCGTCCGGGCGCTGGCCTCTTCAGGCGCCTGACGAGGCCAGCGCGGACCGCAGGCGCGGTTCGAGGTCAGCCGGACGAACCTCGGCAACCTGCACGCTGTCGCAGCCGACCCACTCGGCAGCCTCGGTCAGCGCCCTGGCCATGGGCTCGGTCGCTCGCGGCACCTCCAGCGTCACCTGCCGCGCCACCAGCGTCCGCCCCTCCCTGGCCGGGTCCACCCGGCCGACCAGCCGGCCCCCGGCCAGCAGCGGCATCGTGAAGTACCCATGCACCCGCTTGGCCCGCGGCACGTAGGCCTCCAGGCTGTGCACGAAGCCGAACATCCGCAGGGTGCGCTTGCGATCCCACACCAGCGAGTCGAACGGTGACAGCAGCGTGGCCCGATGCCGCCCGGTGCCGCCTGGCCGGCCGCCGTCCAGCACGCCCGCGATGGCCCGCGGATCGGCCCAGGCGGGGCTCGGCGCGCCCAGGCCGCCGTCGATCGCCACCGGAACGAGGCCGGCCGCGAGCGCCGCGTCGTCCGCCGACAACCTGGCCCCGTTGCGGCCAGACCCGAAGTTCGGCAGCCGCTGGTAGTCGGTAAGGTCGGAGCGGGTGACGACGCCGAGCGCACGCGCCGCCACGCCGGTCAGGTGGACCAGGCAGTCGGCGTCCGAGGGGTCCTGCTCCAGCAGGTCGGCTGGCAGGACACGCTCGGGGAGGTCGTACACCCGGCGCCAGCCGACCCGCCGGGCGCAGATCACCTTCCCGGTGCCCAGCAGCCACTCGACCGCGATCTTGGTGTCCGACCAGTCCCACCAGGCGCCGCCATTCTTCGCCCCGCCAAGCTGCGTCGCGGTCAGCGGGCCCTCGGTGCGCAGCCTGGCAAGCACCTCGGTGCATACGGTCTCGCTGAAGGGGTGCCAGTGTCGGCCGCGGGCGAGTATCGCCCGTCGCCGGAAGGCGTAATAGGGCCACTCCTCGATCGGGAGCACGCACGCGGCATGTGACCAGTACTCGAACGCCGCGGGATTCGCCGGATGCCAGTAGGCGCGCTCGACCTGGGTGCGGCCGACCGCGCCGAGTCTGGCGTAAGCGACAAGCTCGTGCGAGCGGGCGAGCACGCTGATCGTGTCGAGCTGGACGGCGCCGATCCGCCGCAGCATGGCGCGGACTCCGCCGGCCTTGGCCTGCGATCCCATCAGCCCCTGAGCGTGCAGCGTGATGAGCCTGACGTCATCCGGCGACAGCTTAAGCTCAGGAGCGGGAGCGCTGGAACCGACCACGATCGGATCGTAACGGTCGCCACCGACAATCTTCCGCCGTCAGGCAGCCGGTCGGCTTAGTACCAGTCTTCGAACGTGTTGGTGGCGATCGAGGTCAGCAGCCCGACAGCGGTGATGCCCGCGCCCACCCAGAACAGCCACCAGGTCGGCCCGTGGCTGCCGAAGATCAGGGCGATGCCGCCGACCAGGAAGCCCACCGTCATCATCCCGACCGCGACCCACGACACCCTCCGGCCGTGGTAGGACGGGTGCGGGCCGAGCACAGCCGCCCCGGTGCGGGACGTCAGCTCGTTGTGCCCGGTAGATCCGCTGTACATGGTGGCTGCTTCCTGCGTGACGGTGTGGTCCCTGGTGCCGGCCTGGTCCTGCGGTCCGGTGTTCTCGTGCGTGACCGTGTCGGACCCCGCGCCAGTCATGGCGCCGGGCTCGGCGTGGTTGGCCATGGCGCTGATCCTCCCGCTGACTCCCGCGACACTCCGGCGACGTCCCTATCATTGTGGCGAGAGCCATCGGCCGGCTGTCGATCGGCCCCGGAACTTGCCGCAGATCATGTTATGCGTGCACGCAAGCCGGGATTATCCGGGAGTCCCGCCTCGTCGGTCGGCTCGGAATAGCCCGCCGTCTCGCCTACCATGGCAGTCAAAGAGTGGTAGTGGCTGTCCGAGCCGTTGGCCGGGCCGGGGTTGACGCCTCTGGCCGGATGCGGGCACTCAGCGGCCAGCCAGCCGATCCGCGAGGAGCGCGACACGACGTGCCAGCAATCATCGATAAGGTCCTGCGCGCTGGCGAGGGCAAGGTCCTGCGGAAGCTGCACCGGATCGCCGAGCAGGTCAACTCCATCGAGGCGGACTACGAGGCCCTGTCTGACGCCGAGCTGCGCGCGCTGACCGAGGAGTTCAGGCAGCGCTACGCCGATGGCGAGACCCTGGACGACCTGCTGCCCGAGGCCTTCGCCGCGGTCAGGGAGGCGGCCAAGCGGACGCTCGGCCAGCGGCACTTCGACGTCCAGATCATGGGCGGCGCCGCACTGCACCTGGGCAACATCGCCGAGATGAAGACCGGTGAGGGCAAGACGCTCACCAGCGTGCTGGCCGCTTACCTGAACGCGCTGCCCGGCGAGGGCGTGCACGTCGTCACGGTCAACGACTACCTGGCCAAGCGTGACGCCGAGTGGATGGGCCGGATCCACAGGTTCCTCGGCCTGGAGGTCGGCTGCATCCTGGCCCAGATGGAGCCCGAGCAGCGCCGCAAGCAGTACGCCGCCGACATCACCTACGGCACGAACAACGAGTTCGGGTTCGACTACCTGCGCGACAACATGGCCTGGGCCATCGAGGAGTGCGTCCAGCGCGGCCACAACTTCGCGGTCGTGGACGAGGTGGACTCGATCCTGATCGACGAGGCCCGGACGCCGCTGATCATTAGCGGCCCCGCTGACCAGAACAGCATCTGGTACGCGGAGTTCGCGAAGATCGTGCCGCGGCTGCGGCGCGGCGAGGATGGCGAGGGCGACTACGAGGTCGACGAGAAGAAGAAGACCGTCGGCATCATGGAGTCAGGCGTCGCCAAGGTCGAGGACTGGCTCGGCATCGACAACCTCTACGACCACTCCAACGCGCACTTGGTCGGGTTCCTGAACAACGCGATCAAGGCGAAGGAGCTGTTCAAGCGGGACAAGGACTATGTGGTGTCCGGCGGCGAGGTCCTGATCGTGGACGACTTCACCGGGCGGATCCTGCACGGCCGCCGGTACAGCGAGGGCATGCACCAGGCGATCGAGGCCAAAGAGGGCGTCAAGATCATGGACGAGAACCAGACTCTCGCCACGATCACGCTGCAGAACTACTTCCGCCTCTACGACAAGCTGGCCGGCATGACCGGCACCGCGCTGACCGAGGCGAACGAGTTCCACCAGACCTACAAGCTCGGCGTGGTGCCGATCCCGACCAACATGCCGATGATCCGGGCCGACCAGCCCGATCTGGTCTACCGGACCGAGCAGGCGAAGTTCGACGCGCTGGTCGAGGACATCGTGGCGCGGCACGAGGAGGGCCAGCCGGTCCTCGTCGGCACGGTCAGCGTGGAGAAGTCCGAGCTCGTGTCGAGGATGCTCAAGCGCAAGGGCGTCCCGCACGAGGTGCTGAACGCCAAGTACCACGAGCGCGAGGCCGCGATCGTGGCCCAGGCAGGGCGCAAGGGCGCGGTGACCGTGGCCACGAACATGGCGGGCCGCGGCACCGACATCATGCTGGGGGGGAACCCGGAGTTCCTCGCCGACCTCGAGCTGCATCAGCGCGGGCTGTCGCCGGCCGATACGCCGGAGGACTTCGAGGCGGCCTGGCCGGAGGCGGTGGACAAGGCCAGGCGCGCGGTCGCCGAGGAGCACGAGGAGGTCGTCGGGCTCGGCGGGCTCTACGTGCTCGGCACCGAGCGGCACGAGTCACGCCGGATCGACAACCAGCTGCGCGGCCGGTCCGGGCGGCAGGGCGACCCCGGCGAGTCGCGGTTCTACCTGTCGTTCGAGGACGACCTGATGCGCCGGTTCAACGGCGACCGGGTCGCGCAGATCCTGGAGTGGGCCAAGACGCCGGCCGACGCGCCGCTGGAGTCCAAGACCGTCACCCGGTCGATCAGGTCCGCGCAGACCCAGGTCGAGCAGCTGAACTTCGAGATCCGCAAGGACCTGCTCAAGTACGACGACGTGATGAACCGCCAGCGCCAGGTCGTGTACGCCGAGCGGCACCGGGTGCTGGCCGGCGAGGACCTGCACGAGCAGATCAGGAACATGATCGACGAGGTGGTCGCCGACTACGTGGCGAAGGCCACGAGCGACGGGTTCGCCGAGGAGTGGGACCTGGACAAGCTCTGGACGGCGTTCCGGCGGCTCTACCAGGTCGGTATCAGCGTCGAGGAGCTCGAGGACTCCGAGGGCGGCGAGCGTTCCTTCCTGACCGCCGAGATCATCACCGAACGGATGCAGGCCGACGCTCATGCTTCGTATGACCGTCGCGAAGAGGAGCTCACGCCCGACGTCATGCGCGAGTTCGAGCGCCGGGTCATCCTGGCGGTGCTCGACGCGAAGTGGCGCGAGCACCTGTACGAGATGGACTACCTCCAGTCCGGCATCCACATGCGCGGGCACGCGCAGCGTGATCCGCTCGTCGAGTACCAGCGTGAGGGCTACGAGTTGTTCACCGCGATGATGGACGCGATCAAGGAGGAGTCGGTCGGCAACCTGTTCAACCTGGACGTGGTGGTCAACGAGAAC
>DATIZP010000060.1:0-47673 GCA_035517035.1 Streptosporangiaceae bacterium
GACGATCACACTGAAGCAGCCGGACTACTGGCTGCCAGGCGAGCTAGCGTCGATGGGCGGCGTGATCATCGAGCGGTCCTTCGCGCAGCAGCAGGGCAAGAACTACGGCACGCCCGCCGGGTCGATCATGTGCACCGGCGACTACAAGCTCAAGTCGTGGACACCGGGCGTCGGCGTCACCGCGGTCGTCAACCCGGACTACTGGGACAAGTCCGTCCACCCGCTGGTACAGCAGATCACCATCAAGGGCGTGCCCGACCCCACCAGCCTCACCTCCGGCATGCTGACCGGGGCGATCCAGGGGTCCTACTACACCGACCAGTCCGCGCTCAGCCAGCTGAAGGCCAGCAAGGCCGTCAAGGTCTACCAGGGACCAGGCGAGGCGACCGAGGCGTTCATCGTCTCGACCACCTCCGGCCCGCTCGCTAACGTCAAGGTGCGGGAGGCGCTGTCGCTCGCGCTCAACCGGCAGTCGATCATCAGCCAGGTGTACGACGGCGCGGCGCTGATGCCGCGCTGGCTGGCCAACCCCGGCGCGTTCGGCTACGGCCAGTCGGTATTCAACGCCGCGTACGACAGCTCGCCGGTGATGAAGCAGGACCTGGCGGCGGCGACCAACCTGATCAAGCAGGCAGGCGCGGTCGGCCAGACGATCACCATCGGCACGACAAGCCAGGTGCCGAGCCTCGCGGCCGCGACCGGCGCCTACCAGCAGGCCGCCGAGGCGATCGGGCTGAAGGTCAAGCTCGACTCGGTGTCGGCGCAGAACTACATCAACTTTTTCACCGACCCGAAGGCCAGGGCGGGCGTCGACGGATTCCTGACCCTGAACTACGGCGACTACGCCGACCCGGCCGCGCTGCTCGCCACGCTGGTGCTGCCCGGCGCCTCGCAGAACTACGACAACTTCAACAACCCGAAGCTGACCGCGCTGATGGAGCAGGCACGCGGCACGGCGAACCCGGACAAGCGCGCGGCACTCGTCGCGCAGGCCGAGGAGATGGCGGCCAAGCTGCTGCCGTGGATCCCGACCGTCCAGCCGACCAACCTGCTGCTGCTCGGCAAGGGCCTGACCGGGGCCACCGCCTCGTTCTCCTACATGTTCGCGCCCTGGGCCAACAGCCTGGGCGGCACCGGCTGACCCGGTGCGCTGGCGCTTTCTCGGCCGCAGGCTGGCGATGCTGCTCGCCAGCCTGCTGGTCGCCAGCTTCGTGATTTTCGCAGCCCTGTACCTGGCGCCGGGCAACCCGATCACCGCGCTGTCCGGCGGCCGGAGCATCCCGGCGAGCAGCCTGCGGATCCTGGAGGCGCGCTACCACCTGAACAAGCCGTTCTTCACGCAGTACTGGTACTGGCTGGACGGCGCGCTGCACGGCAACCTCGGCCTCTCGATCACGCTGCGGGAGAACGTCTCGACCCTGATCGGGTCGCGGATCTGGACGACCGCGGGGCTTGTGCTCTACGCGTCGCTGATCATCCTGGTGCTCGGGATCGGCCTCGGCGTGCTAGCCGGCCTGCGGCCCGGCATTCTGGACACCTCGGTCCTTGTGACCAGCGCGATATCGGCCGCGGTGCCGTCGTTCGTGGCCGCGATCGTGCTGACCACGCTGTTCGCCGTGCAGCTCCGCTGGTTCCCCGCGCTCGGAAACGGCACGAGCTTCCTGTCCAACCTGCGGCACTTCACCCTTCCGGCGATCGCGCTCGCGCTGTCGTCGCTGGCCATCGTGGCGCGGGTGACGAGAGCGGCGATCAGGGAGGAGGCCGACCGTGAGCACGTGCAGACCGCGATCAGCCGCGGCATCCCCGGCCGCCAGCTGATCAGGCGGCACATCCTGCGCAACGCCGCGATCCCGATCACCACGATCTCCGGCATCACGATCGCGTCCCTGATCGCGGTCGCCGCGGTGGTCGAGACGTTCTTCAGCCTGAACGGGCTCGGCGCGTATCTCGTGCAGGCAGCGCAGGACAAGGATCTCGCGGTCGTGCAGGGCATCTCACTGGTGCTGGTCACCGCGTTCGTGGTGATCAACATGCTGGTCGACCTCGCCTACGCGGTGCTCGACCCGCGAGTCGCGCTCGGAAGCAGGGCGTCGTGAGCCGTCGTGCCGGAGCTGCGCCCACGGACACCGTTCCGGAGGCCCGACAATGAGCACCGCCGCGCCAGCACCCGTCATCGCGATCGTCGCGGCGCCCGTGACCAGGCGTCGCGGCGCGCTCGGCATGCTCCGCGGCACCGGCGTCGCCGGCATGACCTCGGCCGCGGTAATCCTGGCCGTCACGGTGGTCGCGATCATCGGCCCGCTGATCGCGCCGTTCAACCCGACGCTGCCGGACCTGGCGATGACCTTCGTCGGGCCTACCGGCTCGCACGTGCTCGGGTTCGACTTCGAGGGCAGGGACGTGCTCTCCCGCCTCCTGGCCGGAGCGCAGTCCTCGATGCTCGGCCCGCTCGCCGTGGTGATCGGCGCACTGCTGATTGGCACCGCGCTGGCGGTCGTCGCCGCGTGGCGGCGCGGCCTGGCGGACTCGGTGATCTCCTCCGGCCTGGACATCCTGTTCGCCTTCCCCGGCATCCTGCTCGCCGTCCTCGCGGCCGCGGTGTTCGGCGCCGGCCTGACCGCCGCCTCGGTCGCCCTGGCCATCGCCTACATGCCGTATGTGGCGCGGGTGCTGCGCGGCGCCGCGCTGAAAGAGCGCAGCCAGCCGTACGTCGCGGCGCTCGAAGTGCAGGGCGCCTCGGCGACCTCGATTTGCGTGCGGCACATCATCCCCAACGTCGCGCCGCTGATCGTCGCCCAGGCGACGATCATGTTCGGCTACGCCATGGTGGACCTCGCCGCCATCTCGTTCCTCGGCCTCGGCGTGCAGCCGCCGGCCGCGAACTGGGGCGTGATGATCTCGGAGAACCAGGTCGGCATCCCCGAGGGCTACCCCCTGCCCGCGCTCGCCGCCGGGGCGTGCATCGTGATCGTGGTGATCGCCTTCAACATCCTCGGCGAGCGCCTCTTCGAGCAGGCCCAGGCGGCGCGATGAGCGTCCCTGCACCCACGCCGCTGCTTGAGATCGATGGCCTGACCGTGCTGCTGCCGGTTGAGGGGGAGCAGCGGGCGGTGCTGCGTGAGGTCAGCCTCGAGGTCAGCGCAGGCGAGGCGCTCGGCCTGGTCGGCGAGTCCGGGTCAGGCAAGTCCATGACCGCGCGGGCGGTGGACCGGCTGCTGCCGCGCGGCGCGCAGGTCAGCGGGCAGGTCAGGTTCGCCGGCGGCGACGTCGGCGCGCTGGCAGGCGCGGGCCTTCGCGAGTACAGGAACAAGGTCGCGATGATCTTCCAGGACCCCAGGGCGCACGTGAACCCGGTCCGGCGGATCGGCGACTTCATGACCGAGGCGCTGCGCACCAACCTGGGCGTCCCGGCTCCCGAGGCACGCCGGCGGGCCGCCGACATGCTGGTCCAGGTCGGCATCGCCGACGGTGAGCGGCGGCTCCGGCAGTACCCGCACGAGCTGTCCGGCGGCATGCTGCAGCGGGTCATGATCGCGGCGGCCCTGCTGACCGAGCCTCAGCTGCTGCTGGCCGACGAGCCGACCACGGCCCTGGACGTCACCACCCAGGCTGAGGTGATGGCGATCCTTGACGACCTGCGCCGCGAGTTCGGCCTGGCGATGATCTTCATCACCCACGACCTGGAGCTGGCGGCCGCGATCTGCGACCGCACCGCGGTCATGTACGCCGGGCAGATCGTCGAGATCCGCGAGTCCGCGCTGATGCACGACGACCCGCTGCACCCGTATTCCGCCGCACTGGCCGCCGCTCGGCCGGACATCGCGAGTACCGCACACCGGCTGGCCGCGATTCCCGGCCGGCCGCTGTCCGCGTTCGAGGCGCCGGCGCAGGAGTGCGCGTTCGCTCCGCGCTGCCCGTACGCGGCCGATCCGTGCCGTGCCGCGGTTCCCGAGCTGGTCAGCCTGGACGGCGGGCTGTCCCGCTGCGTGCTGGCGAGCGAGCTGCGCGGCGCTCTGCGACCCGGACTGGCGGAGCGGAGTGAGAGCGGTGGCTGAGGCTGGACCCGTGCTCGAGAAACCTCGGCTCGATGACCCCGTGCTCGAGGTCAACGGGCTGCGCAAGGAGTTCGGCGACCTGGTCGCGGTGGACGACGTGAGCTTCGCCGTCCCGCAGGCCGGGTCGCTGGCCATCGTCGGCGAGTCGGGCTCCGGCAAGACCACGATCGCGCGGATGGTGGTCGGGCTCGAGCGCCCCACGGCCGGAGCGATCAGCGCCTGCGGCCGGGACCGGTCGGCCGCGGCCCGGTCGGCCCGCGAGCGGCGCCGCCGCGGCCGGGAGGTCCAGATCGTCTTCCAGGATCCCTACACCAGCCTGGACCCTCGGCAGACCGCGCAGGCCACCATCGACGAGGTGCTGCGGCTGCACCACGGCTGGCCGGCCGGCCGCAGGCGGGACCGGATCGCCGAGCTGGCCGGCCTGGTCGGCCTGGACGAGCGGCAGTCCCGCGCCCTGCCGCGTGCCCTGTCCGGCGGTCAGCGCCAGCGGGTCGCGATCGCCAGGGCGCTGGCCGCCGAGCCCCGGGTGCTGATTCTCGACGAGTCGGTGGCCGCGCTCGACGTGTCCATCCAGGCGCAGGTGCTGAACCTGCTCGCCGATATCCGCGACTCGACCGGCGTGTCTTACGTGCTGATCAGCCACGACCTGGCCGTGGTGCGGCAGCTTGCCGACCAGGTGATCGTGCTGCACCACGGCGTGGTCGTGGAGCGCGGCGGCACCGCAGACGTTCTCGACAGCCCGCAGCACGACTACACCAAGCGATTGCGCGCGAGCGTGCCGCGGCCCGGCTGGAAGCCGCGTCGCGGTGGGCTGCTCGGCGCCGGGGAGGAATCCTGACCGCCATGAATGACCTGCCGTACCTGCCGGCGACCGACGCGCTCGCGATGTTCCGCCGCAAGGAACTCTCGCCGGTCGAGCTCGTCACCGCCGTGATCGAGCGCGCCGAGGCGGTCGAGCCGACCATCAACGCCTTCGCGCAGACGTTCTACGAGGAGGCGCTCGCGGCCGCCGGGCAGGCGCAGGAGCGGTACGCGGGCCGCGGCGAGCGCGCCCGCCCGCTCGACGGGCTGCCGGTCGCTGTGAAGGAAGAGGCGCCGATTGCCGGTCACCTGAACACGCTGGGCTCGCTGCCGCTGCGCGACGAGGTGGCGCTCCAGACCGCGCCGTTCGTGCAGCGGATCATCGACGCCGGCGGCATCGTGCATGCCAGGACCACCACGCCGGAGTTCTCCAGCGCCCCGGTCACCTGGACCAAACTGTGGGGCGTCACCCGTAACCCGTGGAACACCAGGTACTCGCCCGGCGGGTCGAGCGGCGGGTCAGGTGCGGCGCTCGCCGCGGGCGCGACCACGCTCGCGACCGGGTCGGACATCGGCGGCTCGATCAGGATCCCGTCGGCATTCTGCGGCGTGGTGGGATTCAAGCCGCCGTACGGCCGGGTGCCCGAGGTCCCCCCGTTCAACATGGACCACTACTGCCATGAGGG
This sequence comes from Streptosporangiaceae bacterium, assembly GCA_035517035.1. Lineage (GTDB taxonomy): Bacteria > Actinomycetota > Actinomycetes > Streptosporangiales > Streptosporangiaceae > Chersky-822. Next base: position 5,543 of record DATIZP010000060.1, read on the forward strand.
GCCGATGGCCCGCACCGTCGCCGACTGCGCGCTGCTCGAGAACGTGATCGCCGGGCCGCACGCCAGCGACGTCGCCTCGATCAGGCCCAAGCTGGAGATCCCGCAGCAGCTCGACCCGGCGGCCGGGCTGCGGATCGCGCTCTCGACCGACCTCGGCTGCTACCACGTGGACGCCGACGTCGTCGCGAACACGCTGGCCGCCGCCGACCGGCTGCGCGACGCGGGCGCCGAGGTGACCGAGGTGAGCCTGCCGTGGAGCCTGGAGGCCATCGCCCGCGCGGTCACCATCCACTTCGGCCTGATCTTCGGCGAGTCCATGCGGCAGCTCGACGAGCAGCACGGCGACCAGCTGACCTCGTACGCCAGGCGTATGGTCGCCGACGCCGACCTGGTGTCCAAGGGCGACCTGCTGACCGGGCTGACCCTGGAGACCGAGATCTACGCGCCGCTCGGCCAGCTGCTTGACTCCTACGACGCGCTGATCTGCCCGACCTTCGCCGTGCCCGCGCTGGACGCCGAGTACGACACGGGCGACCGGGTGGAGGTGAACGGTAAGCCGGCCGAGCGGTGGTTCGACGTGATGATGACGGTGCCGTTCAACATCGCGAGCCGGTGCCCGGTGCTGAGCATCCCGTCCGGGCTGTCCGCCGACGGCGTCCCGACGGGCCTGTCGGTGGTCGGCAGGACCTACGACGACGTGACCGCGTTCCGGGTCGCCGCCGCGCACGAGCAGCGGCTGCCCTGGTTTGCCCTCCCAGGGCCGCGGCCGGCCCTGTGACGGCCGTCGGCCAGGTCACCCTGGCCAACTGGCAGGATCCGCCGTTCAACCGGTGGGCCTTCCAGCACGTGCGGGAGCTGATCCCGAGTGCCAGGATCGCTCGCGGCACCCGCCGGGTGCGGCCGCTGCCCAGGGACGAGCATCAGCTTGAGGGAATTGCGTTCAGCTATCAAGGCGAAGAGCTGACCGTGGGCGAGTTGCTCGAGCGCAGCTTCACCGACGGGTTCTGCGTCCTGCACCGCGGGCGGCTGGTCGCCGAGCGGTACTTCAACGGCATGGCGCCGGACACGCCGCACCTGCTGATGTCGGTCTCCAAGTCGATGACCGCGGCGCTGGCCGGCATCCTGGCCGGCCGCGGAGCGCTCGACGTCGGCGCGGCGGTCGGCCGGGTCGTGCCCGAGCTCGCAGCGACGTCGTTCGCCGGCGCGACGGTGCAGGACCTGCTCGACATGCGGGCCGGGACGCGGTTCAGCGAGGACTACGCCGACCCGGGCGCCGACGTGCGCAGCTACGAGCGGGTCTACCTGTGGCGGCCAAGTGCGAGCGGCGAGGTGCCCGGCGACGCGACCGCGTACTTCGCGACGCTGCGCAACGACGGTCCGCACGGCGGGCCGTTCAGGTACCGGTCGATCCTCACCGACGTGCTTGCATGGGTGATCGAGCGGGCGGCGGGGGAGCGGCTCGGCGAGCTCATCGCACGCGAGCTCTGGCAGCCGATGGGCGCGGAGTTCGACGCCGAGATCACGGTGGACGCGCGCGGCAACCCGATGGCCGACGGCGGCGTCAGCGCCACGCTGCGCGACGTCGCCAGGTTCGGGTACCTGTACGCGTGCCGCGGCAGGGCCGGGCGCCGGCAGGTGGTGCCCGGATGGTGGATCGATGACACCGTGCGCGGGGCGGGCGACGGGCCGGCGGCGTTCGCGGCCGGGGACAACCCGCCCGGTTTCCCAGCCGGCAGCCACTACCGGAACTGCTGGTGGGTGCGGGACCCGGCGGCGCCCTTCTACCACGCCAGCGGGATCAACGGGCAGCACGTGTTCGTCCACGCGCCGTCGCGGACTGTGGTCGCCAAGCTCTCCACCTGGCCGACGGCACTGAACACGGAACTGCTCGGCCAGACCGCGGCGGCGGCGCTGGCGATCGCGGCGGCACTGTCCGGCTCATAGCTCGCTGGCCAGCGCGCGGCGGGACCGCGCGACATCGTGGCCCGTCGATGCTGCGAACAGCGACATCAACTAGGCACGATGTCGAGCTTCGCGTGGCGGGGGCGGGGGCGGTTGGCCGGGCTGGGGTGGCCGGGCCGGGCTGGGGTGGCCGGCGGTGTCGGCGAGGGGTTACCTTGGCGAGCGGGCCGTGGTGAGACCGGAGGTGCGGGTTATGGCCGAGCTGGTCACTGACCTCGAGCTGCCCGAGGTGGACCTGGCCGACCCCGCGATGGCGGGCGACGGGTACCACGAGCTCCTCGCCGCCGCGGGCCAGCGCGGCTGGCTGGTCTCGTCGCCGGTCGCGTACCTGGTGCTCGATCGCGACGCCGGCGAGTTCTTCCTGCGGGCCAGGCAGACGGCGTTCCCTGGCCGTGAGATCGCCGCGCTGTTCGGGATCGACGGCGGCCGGCTGGCCGAGCAGGTCGACGCCAACATCCTGAACCTGACCGGCGACCGGCATCGCAGGCTCCGGGGGCTGGTCGCGGCCGCGTTCACGCCGCGGGCGGCCGAGCGGTGGCGGCCGGCGATGCGGGAGATCGCGGCGTCGCTGTGGGACGGGCTTGGCGGCGCCACCGAGTGCGAGTTCGTCTCGGCGTTCGCCGGGCCGTTCCCCGCCCGCACCATCGCCGAGGTAATCGGCGCGCCCCAGGAGGACGCCCCCGACCTGCAGGTATGGTCGGGCCTGGTGCAGCAGCAGTTCGACATCCGCGCGCTCTCCCAGGGGACGGAGCCGATCGAGCGGGCCGTGGCTGAGCTGTACGACTACGTAGCAGCGCTGCTCGCCAGGCACCGGGCCGAACCGGCCGATGACCTGCTCGGCGCGCTGGCGCGGGCCGAGGCGGAGGGTGACCGGCTGTCCGGCGACGAGTGCGTGAACCTGGTGCTGAACGTGCTGGCCGGCGGGGTGGACACCACGACGGCGCAGCTGGCGCACGCGATGCGGCTGTTCGCCGCCCACCCTGATCAGTGGGAGCTGCTCGGTCGGCGACCCGAGCTACTGCGGGCGGCGGTGGACGAGGTGCTGCGGTTCGAGCCGATCACTCCGTTCACCGCGCGGATCTGTACCGAGCAGATCGAGTACCGCGGCGTGACCTTCCCGGCCGGCACGATCGTGGCCATCTGCGCCGAGCGGGCCAACCGGCAGGCAGGTGCCGGGGAGGTGTTCGACATCGCCGCGGAGCACGCCGGGGAGCGGGTGCTGACCTTCGGCGCGGGCGCGCACTTCTGCCTGGGCCAGAACCTGGCCAGGGCCGAGCTCGAGGAGGCGATCGGGTTCCTCGCGCCGCGGATGCCCGGCCTGCGCCCGGGCGGGCCCGAGCGGCTCGGCGGCGTCGAGGGGATCTACGGCATCGAGTCGCTGCCGCTGGCCTGGTCGGCGAGCTGACCGCTACCCGATCACGGGCGGGTCGGGGTGGTCGAGCATGCACCGGGTGCCGCTGTAGATGCTCACCATGCACTTGTTGCAGTGCACGCAGGTCCCGCCGTCCGCCGTGCCCGCAGCGAACCTGGCCACCAGGTCCGGCTCGCGGAGCAGGGCGCGGCCCATCGCGACGAACTCGAAGCCCTCGGCCATCGCCGTCTCGATCGACGTCCGCGTGGTGATCCCGCCGAGCAGGACCAGCGGCATCGTCAGCGCCGCGCGGAAACTGCGGGCCATCGGCAGGAAGTAGGCCTCCTCGAACGGGTACTCGCGGAAGATCCAGCGGCCGAGGAGCCGGAAGCCGATCCGCTGCGGGCCGGGCAGCACCCGCGCCATCTCCCTGCGCGGCGCATCGCCGCGGAACAGGAACATCTGGTTGGCCGCCGAGCCGCCCGAGGTCAGCTCGATAGCGTCCAGGTTCCCGTCGGACTGGAGCAGTTCGGCCACCCGCAGGCTGTCAGCGGGCTCCAGGCCGCCCCGCACCGCGTCGGTCATGTTCAGCTTCGCGGTCACCGCCATCCCCGGTCCCGCCTCGGCCCGGACCGCGGCGGCGACCCTGCGGGCCAGCCTGGCCCGGTTCTCGACCGGGCCGCCGTAGTCGTCGGCGCGCTTGTTCCAGTGCGGGCTGAGGAAGGCAGAGATCAGGTAATGGTGGCCGAAGTGCAGCTCGACGCAGTCGAAGCCCGCCTGCCTGAGCATCCGCGCGCCCGCGGCGTAGTGGCCGACGACGTCGTCGATCTCGGCGGGCGAGATGGGCTGGACTGGCGTTCCTGCGATGGTGCGGGTCCGTGAGGGTCCGAGCACCCGCTTGCCCCGCACCATGCCCACCGCGCCGGCGTGGCCAAGCTGGGCGGAGATCGCGGCGCCCTCGCCGTGCACGACGTCCGCGATGCGCGCCAGGCCGTCGGCGGCGCCGTCGTGGATGTACATCTCGGCCGGGGCGCCCATCCCGTCCCTGGAGACCGCGATGTAGGACACGGTGGTCATCGCGACCCCGCCCGCCGCCATCGCCCGGTGGAACTCGATCAGGCTGGCGGTGACGGTGTTGCGCGGGCTCATGCCCTCGAAGGTGGCCGCCTTGAGCACCCGGTTGCGCAGGCTGATCGGGCCGAGCCTGGCCGGCGCGAACGGGTCGGGAGCGCCGGCCGGGCCTGGCGGCCCGTGAGCGGTCACCTGATATGCCTGGGCTCGGTCACCGGCACAGCTTGTCACGGTCCCCGCGCGGGCGGCTAACGTAGGTCGCGGCGGGAGGCGCGGGCGCGTCGGCACCGGCTGCGTCGCCGGATCTGAGCCGGCCCATCGCGGCCGGCCCGCCGCGGAGGGGAAGCCGATGTCCATCACGCCGCCGGAGCAGCCAGCCGAGGTCAGGGCCGCTCTGCGCGCGATCGTGGCCGAGTACGGGCCCGATGCCCTGTCCCGGCCTGCCACGATGTCGAACCTGCTCAAGGATCTGCTGCCGGACTCGCCGCGGGTGGCGCGGATGCTGGTCGCCACGGCCGAGGACCGGGTCGCCGAGGTGCTGCGTGACCACGTGTCCCAGGGGATGGACACCGCGACCGCGTCGCGGCTGGCGGCCTCGTTTTTCGCCGACGCGACGATGTACACCCCGGACGCGTGCGCCTGGATCGTCGGGGAGCTAGCGGTGGCGCTCGGGCTGATCAGCGACGTGGCCGGGCCGCCCACGATCACGGTGCCGCCGCTGATCAGGGTTCCCGAGGCAGCGGCCGCGCCGGAGGCTCCGCCGGCCCGCGGGCCCGGCCAGGCCGGCGACCCGGGCGGAGCTGTCGGCGGGGGCCAGCCGCGGGGAGTGGCTCAGGCCGCGCCTGGCGGGCCGGACGCGCGGTTGTCGGCGCTGGCCACCCAGGCCGCGCCGGCCGATCGGTCGGGCGGCGGTGCTGCCGGGTTTGCCGGGTTTGCCGGGGCTGTTGCTACTGCCGTGACGGCGACCGGGACCTTGTACGCGGTCAGCGAGGCCGACGGGGCGGTCACGCCGGTCGACCTCGGCACGGGCACGCCTGGTGTCTCGATCAGGGCAGGCGGCATGCCGCGGTCGATCGCCATCACCGCCGACGGAACCCGCGGCTACGTCACCAACTACCTGGACGGCACCGTGACCCCGGTCAGGCTGGTCGGCGACGCCGCGGACAGCGCCCCGGCCGGACCGCTGGCGAAGGTGGGCGCCGGGCCGGTGGCGATCGCGATCACCCCGGACGGCGTCACGGCCTACGTCGCCAACGAGGGCGACGGCACGGTGACCCCGGTGAACCTGGCCTCGGGTTCGGCCGGCGCCCCGATTGCGGTCGGCAGGCGGCCGTACGCGGTCGCTGTTGCCCCGGACGGCAGCTTCGTCTTCGTGGCCAACCAGGGCGACGGGACGATCGTCGCGATCAGCGTGAGCGCCGGGACGATCAGCGTGCCGGTGCGGGTCGGCATCGGCCCGATCGCGATCGCGATGACGCCGGACGGCAAGACGGGCTACGTGGTCAACCACGGCAGCGGCACGGTCACCGCGGTGAGCCTCGTCAACGGGCAGGTCAGTGCTCCGATCAGGGTCGGCCGGCATCCGATCGCGATCGCGGTGACGCCGGACGGCAGGACGGCCTACGTCGCCAACCACGGTGACGACACGGTGACGCCGATCAGCCTCGGGAGCGGTCCGGCCGGGATTCCTGGCCCGCCCATCAGGGTGGGCAGGAGGCCGAGCGCGATCGTGATCGCTCCCGGCGGCACGGCCGCCTACGTCGCCAACCACGGCGACGGCACCGTGACCCCGATCAGCCTGGCGGGGGTAGCCGGGGGAGCCGCGGCAGCGGGCGTTCCCGGGACGCCGATCAAGGTCGGCAGGCGCCCGTGCGCGCTGGCGGTCACTCGGGTTCGCCGGACTTCTTGACGAGCACGGCCGGAAGGCTGGCTCCTACCCAGAGCTATAACAAATCGCTCAACGTCATCGGTTCAGGAAAGCTAAGCGGATTCGGCCATGGCCCAGGTCGTGCCGTCTGGCGAGTCGCGCACCTGCACGCCGGCCGCGGTGAGGGCGTCCCTGATCAGGTCGGCGGCGGCGTACCCGCCGTCGCCGCGCAACGAGGCACGCAGCGCGAGCAGCGGGTCAACCAGCGGCCTCAGGCGGTCAGCCGGGTCGGCGAGCCCGGACACGGCGGCCCGGCCAAGCCGCGCGATCAGGCCGCGGAGCATGGCGCGGGCCCGGTCGGCGTTGTCGTTCTCGTCGGTGTCGGAGGCCCAGGCGTCGATCGCGGCCTCAAGGTCGAGGATGGCGGCGACCATGGCCGCGCCGTCCCGCGCCCGCTCGGCGGCGTCGAACCGCTGCTCGGCCAGCCTGGTGAGCTCGGGAAGTTCCAGGCTCGATGTGGCGTCGGCACGACCGTCCGGTCCCGGCACGCCGGGCGCCGCCCCGGCGGCGCCGGCCGGGCTCGTGCGGTCCGCGTCCGCGCCTGCCGGGTCACGGGCGGACCGCGGTCCCGCGGACGAGGCCGGGACCGGTGTTCCTGTGCTGGCCAGCGCGCGCAGGTCGGCCAGTGAGATGACCGACCCGGCCGGCAGCACCATGCTCACGCCCGCCTTGCGCACCGTCGCGCCGCCGCGCCCGAGCACCTCGACGGTGCCGGCGGCCAGGTCGAAAACCAGCGCGGTGTGCTCGTCGACGCCGAGCACAGCGGCGTCGGCCGGAAGCATCCGCTCGAGCACCGCGAGCCTGCGCTCGCCGAGGTAGCAGAACCTGGTGTCGTGGGTTCCGCCCTCGGCGTTGTCGTAGTGCGGTATCACCGCGACCTTCAGCCCGAGCACGCCGAGCAGGTCGAGCCCGTCCAGCCAGTGCGGGTCCGCGCCGACCTTGTAGATCTCGTAGACCGGGACGGCCAGCACGCCCATCGCGGCCGCGGCAGCCGAGGCGATCACCGTCACCCCGGCACCGGCGGCGATCCGCTCGCGCAGGGCGTCCGCGACCGGGCCGCCGCGCCAGCGCGACAGGGCGTAGGACGGGCTGCCCGGCCCGGCGAACACCCAGTCGGCCGAGCGGATCGCGGCCAGGTCGGCGGCCGCCTGGCCCGCCGAGGCCGGCTGGCCGGCGTCGCCGACCACATCGACCTTGAGGCCCACGCTGCGCGCGAAGTACGCCTGCGAGCGGGCCGAGATGTCGGCCGCGTTCTCCTGGAAGGCGTACGGGGTGTCGAGCAGGACCGCCGTGTGCTGACCAGAGCCGAGCCTGGCGACCAGGTCCTTGTGCACCATCACCATGGTCGGGCTGGTCTCTCCTGAGCCCATGATCGCGAGCACCCTGGACCGCGGCGCGTCGCCCATCGGCTGCCTCCTCCGAGCCCGCGGCACCCGGCCGGATCGCCGGAGCTGATCTCCGCCGCGCGGGATGTCCCTTTGTAGATAGTGCCGCCCGTACGTTACTTGTCCACTCTGTCAGAGGGCCGAACTACGCTGGCTGGCACCACCGCAGCGCTCACGGGGAGGATCGGCACGGATGTACCGGCTCCACGCGGCCGAGCGCCGGCGAAGGCTAGCGGTCAGGCACGGGCTCGCACCCGCGAGCCCGGGGCCGTCGGCGACGGCGCAGGTCGTCAGGAAGCTGGTCGCGCTGCACGCGACCGACCCGGCCACGGTCTACCTGTCGGTGCGGGCGCGGCACGGCGGCGACGTCAGCGCCGCTGAGATTTCCGATGCCCTGTACGAGAAGCGTGACCTGGTCAGGATGCTGGCGATGCGGCGGACCGTGTTCGTCGTGCCCGCCGAGTCCGTGCCGGTGGTGCAGGCATCGACCACCGACCGGATCGCCAGGGACCAGCGCGCCCGGTTGCTCAAGCTGCTGAGCGCCACCGGCGTCGCCGCCGACCCGCAGGCCTGGCTCGCGGACGTGGAGCGATCGGTGCTCAGCCTGATCGCCGAGCGCGGCGGAACGGCCACCGCGGCCGAGCTGTCGGCCGCCGAGCCCAGGCTGCGCACGACGCTCGTCCTCGCCGCAGGAAAGCCGTACGAGGGCACCCAGACGATCACGAGCCGCGTGCTGCTCGTGCTTGCCGCGCACGGACACCTCGTCCGGGGCCGGCCGGTCGGCTCCTGGCTGTCGCAGCAGTACCGCTGGGTGCTGGCCGAGCACTGGCTGCCGCCGTCGGCGCCGGTCGGCGAGGTGGCGGCGCGGGCCGAGCTGGCCAGTCAGTGGCTGGCGGCGTTCGGGCCAGCGCCGCTGGCCGACCTGAAGTGGTGGACCGGCTGGACCATGGGCCAGGCCAGGCAGGCGGTCGCCGATCTCGGTGCCGTCGAGGTAGACCTCGGCCAGGGGACCGGCTTCGTGCTGCCCGGTGACCTTGAGGCCACGGCGGACCCCGGCACCTGGGTCGTACTGCTGCCCGCACTCGACCCGACCGTGATGGGCTGGTCGGAGCGGTCCTGGTTCCTCGGGCCGCACGGCACGGCGCTGTTCGACGTCAACGGGAACGCCGGGCCGACGGTATGGCTGAACGGCCGGGTCGTGGGCGGCTGGGCGCAGCGGCCCGATGGCGAGATCGCCGTCAGGCTGCTTGAGGACGTCGGCGCGGAGGGCGCCGCGCAGATCGAGGCCGAGGCGGGGCGACTTGGCGCCTGGCTCGGCACCGAGCGGTTCCTACCGAGGTTCCGCACGCCGACCGAGCGCGAGCTGTCGGCAGCGAGCCGGTCGCTGCGCGGAGGCGAGCGGGGAGACACCGCGTCGCCGGGCTCGCGCCGGGTGCCGGCTAGGCCTGCGAGATGCGGCGCAGCAGGTCCTCGCGCCTGATCACCAGCTGATCGGCGATGGTGTCCTGCTCGTCGGCGGACTGGATCAGCGCGCCGCGGTCAGCCGGGTCCTCGGCGTCGCCCACGCCGGAGCGGATATCCGCCGCCGAGCGGCGCGCGCTCTCCAGGTCCTGCTCCACCTCGACGAGCTGAGCCCTGAGCTCCTCGGCGGTCTCTTCCTCGCTCATCGCGTCTCCTATTCCCGCGCTGGCCGCCCTGCGCCCCCGTGGCTGCCCGGCGAACGCGTCATGATGCAGACGCCAAGACTAGCCCGCGTGCGCGGCGGAGGAGCGGTGCTCGAGCGCGCGCTCGGTCAGCACGCGCGCCAGGTGCTCGCGGTAGGCGCGGTCGGCGTGGATGTCCTCGGGAGCCGAGGTGCCCTCGGCGGCCAGCCGCGCCGCCTCGGCGGCGCTCGCGCCGCCTGCCAGGGCGTCCTCGGCGGCGCGGGCGCGCAGCGGCATCGGTCCCATGTTGGCGAGCGCGACCCGGCCCGCGATGGCCGCGGCGCCGACGATCGCCCAGTCGTTTGCGCGGCGCACGAACTTCTGGTAGCCCCAGGGCACGCCGGGCCGGCGCGGCACCCGGACCGAGGTGAGCAGCTCGTCCTCGGCGAGCGCGGTCTCGAAATAGCCCAGGAAGAACTCGTCGGCCGGGACCTGCCGGGAGCCCGACGGGCCGGACAGCGTCAGCGTGCCGCCCAGGGCGACCACGGCCATCGGCAGGTCGGCCGCCGGGTCAGCGTGCGCTAGCGACCCGCCGATCGTGCCGCGGTGCCTGATCTGGGGGTCACCGACGAGGGATGCGGCGTGGGCAAGCAGCGGGGCGTCGGCCCTGACCAGCTCGGAGGAGGCCAGTGCCGCGTGCCTGGTGGTGGCGCCGATGATCAGCTCGTCCGCCGTCGCGGTGATGCCGGCCAGCTCGAAGACCCTGCCGATGTCGATCAGGACCGAGGGCTGGGCCAGCCGCAGCTTCATCATCGGCAGCAGTGAATGACCGCCGGCCAGCACCTTAGCGTCGTCACCGTGCTCGGCCAGCAGGCCGATCGCGTCCGATGTCGAGTCGGCGGCGACATAGTCGAAGGAGGCCGGGATCATGCGGTCACCTCGGCAGGATCGGACGCGGCCGCCGTGAGCACCGCGCGGACGATGTTGTGGTAGCCGGTGCACCGGCAGAGGTTGCCCTCGAGGCCCTCGCGCACCTGTTGCTCGGTCGGATGCGGGTTCTCTGCCAGCAGGCTGACCGATGCCATCACCATGCCCGGCGTGCAGAAGCCGCACTGCAGACCGTGCTCAGCACGGAACGCCCGCTGGACCGGGTGCAGCTCCCCGGGCGGGGCCAGGCCCTCGGCCGTGGTGACCTCCTGCCCGGCGGCCTGCGCCACCAGCACGGTGCAGGACTTCACCGACTCGCCGTCGAGCAGGACCGTGCAGGCGCCGCATGAGGTGGTGTCGCAGCCGATGTTGGCCGCGCGCAGGCCGCACTGCTCGCGCAGGAAGTGCACGAGCAGCGTCCTCGGTTCGACGTCGGCCGACCGCGGCTCTCCATTGACGGTGAACTCGACCCGCATCACGCGCCCTCCAGTCCGTCATTAGCTGCCTGCATCGCGCGCCAGATCCGCATCGGCGTGGCCGGCATGTCTATGTGCCGGACGCCCAGGTGCCCGACCGCGTCCACGATCGCGCTCTGGACAGCGGGCGTGGCGCCGATGGTGCCTGCCTCGCCGATGCCCTTGACGCCGAGCGGGTTGTAGCTCGTCGGCGTCTCCATGCTCGCCAGCTCGAAGCTGGGTAGCTCGGTGGCCGAGACGATGGGGTAGTCGGCGAAGCTGGCGGTGAGAGGGTTGCCGTCGGCGTCGTAGACCACCTCCTCGAGGAACGCCTGGGCCGCGCCCTGGGCGATGCCGCCGTGCCGCTGGCCCTCGGCGAGCAGCGGGTTCAGGACGATGCCGGCGTCGTCCACCGTGATCACCCGACGGAGCGTGGCCTTGCCGGTCTGCGTGTCCACCTCGGCGACCGCGACGTGGGTCCCGAACGGGAACGTGGCGCCGGGCGCGGTGAAGATCGTGTGCACGAACAGCCGTTCCTCCTTGGCCAGGTCCGCCAGCCGGACCGAGGCCTCGGGATCGCCGGCCACCTCGAACGCGGCGCGGTCGGTGTTGAACCGCAGGTCGTCGGCGCTGGCCTCGAGCGCGGCCGCGGCCCGCTCCCTGGCCACGTCGATCAGCTCGCGTGACGCCTGCTGGACCGCGGCGCCGCCTTGCTGCAGGCTGCGCGAGCCGCCGGTGCCGCCGCCCTCCGGGATCAGGTCGGTGTCGCCCCAGCGGACGGTGAAGTTCTCCACCGGGATGCCGAGTTCCTCGCTGGCGATCATCGCCCAGGCGGTGGAGTGGCCCTGGCCGTGCGGCGAGGTGCCGGTGAGGATCGTGGCCGTGCCGTCCGGGTGCACCTCGACGGTCGCGTTCTCCTTGGGCGGGCCGCCATCGCCGCCGCCGGTGATCTCGACGTAGCAGGACACGCCGATGCCGAGCTGATGTGGGTCACCTGACGCGCGCCGCCTGGCCTGCTCGGCCCGCAGCTCGGCGTACCCTGCCGAGTCGAGCGCTTTGTCCAGGGCGGCCGCATAGTCCCCGCTGTCGTACAGCGCGCCGAACGCGGTCTGGTGCGGCTCGGTGAACGGCGGCAGCAGATTCCGGCGGCGGACCTCGGCAGGGTCCATCCCGATCTCGGCCGCGAACAGGTCGAATGCCCGCTCGAGCGCGGCGGTGGCCTCGGGCCGCCCGGCACCGCGGTACGCACCGACCGGGGTGGTGTTGGTGACCACGGAGACGCCGATCGCCTCGGCCTTCGGTATCTGGTAGGGGCCGACCGCCATCAGGATGGTCAGGAACGGCAGCACCGCGCCGATCTTCGGGTAGGCGCCGCCGTCCTGGACGATCTGGAGGCGGTACGCCTGCACGTCGCCGTCCCTGCTGCCGCCGATCGTGATCGTGTGCCGCTGCCCGCGGCCGTGGGTCATCGCGATCAGGTTCTCGAACCTGCTCTCGGTCCACCTGGCCGGCCGGCCGAGCTGCCTGGCCACCCAGGCGACCACCGCGTGCTCGGGATCGGCGCCGAACTTCGCGCCGAACGCGCCGCCCACATCCGGGGTGATAACCCGGACCTGTGCCTCCTCGACGCCGAGCAGCTTGGCCAGGTCCTCGCGCGTGCCCTGGGCGCCCTGATTGGGTATCCACGCCGTCAGCCGGCCGTCCTCGCCCCAGGCGGCGGCCGCGGCGCGCGCCTCCATCGGGGCGGGGGCGACCCGCTGGTTGATGATCGTGGCCGTGACGACGGCCTCGCAGCCGTCGAACAGGTCGGGCTTGAGGCTGGCCTCGTTCCCGAACTCGGCCACCACGTTGGTGCCCGCCTCGTCGAACAGGATGACCTCACCATGGAGGGCGTCGTCAAGGTCGACGACCGCGGGCAGCGGGTCGTAGTCCACGTCGACAAGCTCGACCGCGTCCTCGCCCTGGTACAGGTGCTCGGTGACCACCACGGCCACCGGGTCGCCCACGAAGCGCACCTTGCCGGTGGCCAGCAGTCGCCTGCGCATGCGCTCGTTGAGCAGGCCGGGCATCATCACGTCGATGGCGGGCAGCCCGGCGAGGTCTGCGCCGGTGTAGACGGCGAGCACGCCGGGCGCCCCAAGCGCTGCGCTGGTGTCGATCCGCCCGATCTGCGCATGGGCGACGGGGGAGCGGACGAAGAAGACGTGACACGCCCCGGTCAGCAGTTCGTCGGTCACGTCCTCGGTGTACACGCCGCCGGTCGTCAAGAACCGGGGATCCTCGGTCCGCAGGACCCTGGTGCCAAGGATGCTCATGAGGTGCCTGGCCTCCTCCATCGCCGCGCTGCGCTGCGTGTGACTCTACCGACCCGTTCTCGGCGGAATGCCGGCGGGCCAGCGGTTGTTGTACCGTTTCGGCGGGCATTTCCGGCCTAGCCCCTGATGGGAGCGCCGAAATCCCCTTGGGCGGCGCTGAGAGGCCCAGTTAAGATCGTGGGCCGGCCGCCCCACCAGGTCAGATTGGATCGTGTCATGTTCACGCGTGCGCTGACGCGCCGCTATCCCGCCCTGTCCAACCGCAACTTCAGGCTGCTGCTCGCCGATCGACTTCTGGCCCCGGCCGCCGCCGCGTTCTCGCTGGTCGGGGTGGCGTTCGCGGTTCTCGCCGCGACCGGTTCCACCGCCGACCTGTCCTTCGTGATCGCCGCGCAGGCCGCGCCGTCGCTGGTCTTCCTGCTGGTGGGCGGCGTGTTCGCGGACCGGGTGCCGCCCCAGCTTGTCATCGTGGCCGCGAACGTCATGGTCGCGGTCGGGGAGGGCCTGTTCGGGATCCTGGTACTGACCGGCCATCCGGCGCTGTGGGTGATGATCGCGCTCGAGGTGCTCAACGGCACGGGAATCGCCCTGTTCTACCCGGCCTCGATGGCGCTGCTGCCGCGCCTGGTCCCGGCTGAGCAGATGCGGGAGGCTAGCGCGATCAGCAGGCTCGCCATGAACGCCGCGATGATGGCGGGCGCCGCGCTGGCCGGGGAGTGCGTGGCCGCGTTCGGCCCTGGCTGGGCGCTGGCCGCGTGCGGCGTCGGCATGCTCGGGACCGTGCCGCTGCTGCTGGCCATCCGGGTCAGGCCGCTCGCGCAGCCGGGATCGGTCCCGGCGGCCGGGCATCTCGGCGCGACCGGGCAGGCCGCCGAGCACGCGCCAAGCATGATCCGCGAACTGCGCGAGGGCTGGTCGGAGTTCCGGTCGCACACCTGGCTGTGGGCGACGGTGCTGCAGTACACCGTGGTGCTTGCCGCCTGGTGCGGCGGATTCCAGGTGCTTGGGCCCGCGGTCGCCAGGGCCCATCTTGGCGGACCTGCCGCCTGGGGCCTGATCTCGGCCGCCGAGGCGACCGGGCTGATCGTCGGCGGTCTGATCGCGCTGCGCTGGATGCCGCGCCGGCCGATCCTGTACGTGGTGCTGATCGGCGCGGTGATCGCGGTCGCGCCGCTGTCGCTGGCGATGCTGCTGCCGCTTGCGGTGATCTGCGTGACCTCGTTCGGCCTCGGCGTCGCCGTGGAGACCATGTCGGTGCTGTGGACCGTGACGATGGCCGCCAAGATCCCGCCGGACAAGCTCGCCAGGGTCTCGGCCTACGACGGGCTTGGCAGTTCGATGGGCATGCCGGTCGGCGCGCTGGTCGCCGGGCCGCTCGCGGCCAGGTTCGGCGTTCCGGCCACCCAGTACGGCGCGGCGGCGATCACGCTGCTCGCCTCGGCGCTCGCGCTGATCCCGCGCGACGTCCGGCGGACGCGCTGGTGCCCAGCGCAGACGGCGCTGCCGATCGAGATGCTGCCGGACGAGGCGCTGCGCGCGGTGCCCGAGCCCGTGCTCGGCGTGCCCGCCCTCTCGGAGCGGCGCAGCGTCTGAGGCTGGACTTCATGAAATTCTGACCGGCTTCCAAAGGCTGCCGTTCCAGTGCAGGATCAGCGGGTGCATGCGGCCGTTCTCTCCCGCTGCCCAGGTGCCGCCTGCGGCTCCGGCCGTGACCGCGAAGAGCTGGCAGTCCCCGGCCGGACAGGGGCTCTTCGCCCGGGTCCATGCCGTGCCGGACCAGCGCAGGATCAGCGACTTCAGGCCCGCGTCGCCGACCGCCCAGGCCTCCCCGGACGGGGTCGCGGCGACGCCGTACAGGATGTCGACCGTGCCTGCCGCCGGATCGGGGCTGGGCACCGTCTGCCAGGTGGTCCCGTTCCAGTGCAGGGTGACGGTCTGATACGGGTATGCGTCGGTGGCGCCCACCGCCCAGCCATCGCTTGCCGACGCCATCGCCACCGCGTTCAGCGTCTCTTCGGGCGGGCTGGCCACCGGGAGCCAGGCCGTGCCATTCCAGCGCAGGATCAGCGAAGCGCTGGAGGTGGGGGTGTTTCCGTAGCCCACCGCCCAGGCGCTGGTCGCCGACAGGGCAGCGACACCGTACAACTCGTCGTCGCCGTGGCGCACCGGGTTCGGGCTCGGCACCCGCATCCAGGCCGAGCCGTTCCAGTGCAGGATCAGCGTGCCGCCATCGGAGACCTGACCGCGGAACCCGACGGCCCAGACGTCGCGCGGGGATGCTGCCGAGATCGCGTAGAGCCCGCCATATGCCGGCACCCCCGGCGGCCGGACGCGCCGCCACGCCCTGCCGTTCCAGTGCAGGATCAGCGTCATTGACCTCCCGTCCGGACCGTGCCCCAACAAGCCGACTGCCCACGCGCTGTCGGCCGAGGTGACGGCGATGCCCGACAGGTCTGCGCCCGCGTTCGGCGGGCTCGGGATGCGCGTCCAGCTCGCGCCGTTCCAGTGCACGGTCAGGGAGCCTGACGCGCCGGGCCCGGCCGCCCAGGCGTCCCGCGCCGACCCGGCCTCGATGCTTCTCAGGAACCCGCCGACACTCGGCGGCCGCATCCGGGCCGGCACGGCCGCCGAGGCCGAACCGGCCGTCTCGGCGGCAATGGCAAGCGCGGCGATGACCGACGGCAGCCGCAGGCCTCTCGACGCCATTGTCATGCTCGCTCCCCGCTCGCTCGCCTGCCGGGCCGCCGCCTTCGTGCTGCGCGGCCACGCGCGGCTGTCTGATGGACTCCTGGCCGGGCCGCTGGGTTGACACCCCGGGCCGGGCGGACGCTCGGCTCAGGCGGCGATCGCGGGGTCACCGACGAACGCGGCCCACAGGGCGGCATAGCCGCCGCCCGCGGCTAGCAGCTCGGCGTGGGTGCCGATCTCTGCGATCCTGCCGCCGTCGAGCAGCACGATCCGGTCGGCCCTGGCCGCCGTGGTGAGCCGGTGCGCGACAAGTAGCGTGGTGCGCCGCGCCGTGAGCTGCTCGGTGGCTCGGATGACGGCGGCCTCCGCGGCCAGGTCGAGCGCGGCGGTAGCCTCGTCGAGCAGCAGGATCGCCGGGTCGACCAGGTAGGCCCTGGCAAGCGCGATGAGCTGGCGCTGACCGGCGGACAGGTTCCTGCCGCGCTCGGCGACCTCATGGTAGAACCCGCCGGGCAGCCTGGAGATCATCTCGATCGCGCCGACGCCGCGGGCGGCCGCCTCGACCTGCGCGTCTGTGGCATCGGGCCTGCCGTAGGCGATCGCGTCCCGCAGCGTCCCCGCGAACAGGTAGGGTTCCTGGGGCACGACGCCGATCTGCTGCCGGTAGCAGCCAAGGTCCAGGTCGCGGACGTCGGTGCCGTCGATCAGCACCCGGCCCGCGGTGACGTCGTAGAACCTGGCGACGAGCTTGACCATGGTGGACTTGCCTGCACCGGTCTGGCCGACCAGCGCCACCGTCTCGCCCGGAGCGATTCGCAGGCTGATCCCGGCGATCGCTTCCCTGGTCATGTCGCGATAGGTGAAGTGCGCGTCGTCGAACTCGATCTCGCCGCGCAGGCGGCCGGGCATGACCGGGTCGGCTGCCTCCGGGGTACTGGTCGGCGTCCGCATTAGGCCCGAGATCCTGCGTACCCCGACGGCGGCCTGCTGGTAGCCGTCGAACACCTGTGACATCTGCTGAACCGGGGAGAACAGCATGTCGATGTAGAGCAGGTAAGCGATCAGGCTCCCGGCGGTGAGCAGGCCGCTGTGCACCTCGCCGGCCGCGGCGAAGAGGACAACGGCGCCGGCCACCGTGGACAACGCCTGCACGAACGGGAAGTACAGCGCGATGTACCGCTGCGCTCGCAGCCGCGACGTCAGGTAGGCGCTGCTCAGCCCGGAGAACCTGTCCTGGTTCACCCGCTCGCGGCGGTAGGCCTGGGCCACCCGTAGCCCGGCCACGTTCTCCTGCAGGTCAGCGTTGACCGCGCTGACCCTCTCCCTCGCCTCGGAGTAGGCCCTGGAGGACTTCATCCGGAAGACGATCGTCACGGCTACGAGCACGGGCAGCACGCTGAACAGCGTCAGGCCCAGCCTCACGTTGATGAACAGCAGCGCGATCATGACGCCGACGAACGTGAGCCCGGAGTTCACCATGGTGATCAGGCCGGTCTGCAGGAACGTGGACATGGCGTCCACGTCCGTGGTCATCCTGGTCATGATCCGGCCTGCCATCTCGCGCTCGTAGAAGTCAAGGCCGAGGCGCTGCAGGTGGGCGAAGATCTTGACCCTGAGCAGGTAGAGCAGCCGTTCGCCGTTGCGGCCCACCACAATCGTGCCGAGCGCGTTCACCAACCAGTCAGAAAGCACGATCGCCAGTGCCGCCAATGAGATCAGCACGATGTAGTGAAACGCCTTGACCTCGATGCCGTGGTCGATGCCGCCCCGCATCAGCCACGGCAGCGCCACCCCGGCGGCGGCATCGAGCCCGTCCAGGATCAGCCCGGCAAGCAGCGCGATCGTGAACGGCCGCAGCAGCCTGCGCAGGGTGAACTGCGGGTCGGGTGCCCGGCTCAGCTCCTGATCCACGTCGGGAGTGTCGTTGGCCGGCGGGAGCGCGGCGACCTTGGCAAGGAGCTCGGGGGTGGGCGGGATGCCGGCAAGCATGCCGCCGTCCGGCCCGCCGCCGAACCCCGCCCGCCCGGCACCGGCCCGGCCGCGGGCCGCGCTCGCGGTGCTCAGCACGCCCCGGCCGATCGCGCTGCTCGCCTGCCCGCTCAGCTGCCTGGCCGCCACGTCCTGGTACCCGGCGCCCGCGACGGCGTGTGCCGCCCCGGCAGCCTCCGCCGCCCTGGCCGGCCAGAGGCTCGGCGTGACGCCGGGACCGGCCAGGTCGTCCGGCGCGGCCGCCGCCAGCGGGCCCGGACCCGGCCCGTCCTGGTAGTAGGCGAGCTCGCCGGCGTCGACGCCCTCGGCATCCTCGCCAGGCCCGGCCAGCAGCAGCCGGTAGAGCGGGCAGCGCGCGGTGAGCTCATCGGCGGTGCCCAGGTCGACCAGCCTGCCGTCGTCGAGCACCGCGATCTTGTCGGCGAGCTGGAGTGTGGACCTGCGGTGCGCGATCAGCAGCGTGGTCCGCCCGGCCATCACGTGCCGCAGGGTCTCGTGGATCTGCGCCTCGACCCGCGGGTCGACTGCCGATGTGGCGTCGTCGAGCACGAGGATGGCCGGGTCGGTGATCAGCGCCCTGGCCAGCGCGACCCGCTGGCGCTGGCCGCCGGACAGGGTCAGGCCCTGCTCGCCGATCACGGTGTCGTAGCCGTCGGGCAGCTCGAGTATGAACTCCTCCGCCTCCGCCGCCCGCGCGGCCGCGACGACCTGCTCGTCCGTGGCGTCCGGCCGGCCATAGGAAATGTTCGCCCTGATCGTGTCGGAGAACAGGAAGCTGTCCTCCATCACTAGGCCGATCGCGGCGCGCAGCGAGTCCAGCGTGAGATCCCGGACGTCGTAGCCGCCGATACGGACGACGCCGCCGGTCACGTCGTAGAACCGGGGGAGCAGCAACGAGATCGTGGACTTGCCCGACCCCGAGGTGCCAACCATCGCGACCGTCTCGCCCGGCCTGACCCGCAGCGACAGCCCGCGCAGCACTGGCTCGGACGGCAGGTAGCCGAACGTCACGGCGTCGAGCTCCACGTCCCTGGTGCCGTGGCGCAGCACGAGCGCGTCCGGCTTCTCGGTCAGCACCGGCCGGGAGTCGATCACCTCGAACACCCTGATCACGCTGGCACGCGCCTCCTGGCCGATGGTGACCAGGCCGGTGAGCGCCCGCACCGGCCCGACGAGCTGCGCGATGTAGGAGGAGAACGCGAGGAACGTGCCGAGGTTGATCTCGCCGCGGATGGCCAGCCACCCGCCGAACGCCAGCACGCCGACCTGCCCCAGCGCCGGCACGGCCTGCAGCGACGGGGTGTACCTGGCCATCAGCCGCACCGCCCTGACCCGCGCGGCGTAGAGCAGCTTGCTGGCCGACTCGAGCCGGTCGACCTCCTGGTCCTCCTGGCCGAATCCCTTCACCACCCGCACGCCGACGACCGCTGCATCGACGACGCCGGCCACCACCGCGGCGTGCTGCTGCGCGTCCCAGCTCGCGGGGAAGAGCTTGTTGCGCGACCTGACCGAGATGATGAACAGGGCCGGACCGACTGCCAGCGCCACCAGGGTGAGCAACGGCGAGAGCACCGCCATCACGATCAGCGACAGGATGAACAGCAGGCCGTTGCCGAGCAGCAGCGGGACGATCTGGAGCAGGCTCTGCACCATGTTCACGTCGGAGATCGACCGGCTGACGATCTGGCCGGTATGCAGCTGGTCTTGGCGGGCGCCGTCGAGCCTGGACAGCGAGGCGAACATCTCGGTCCGCAGGTCGTGCTGCACGTCCAGGGAGAGCCGCCCGCCGAGGTAGCGCCTGGTGAAGACGCCGGCGAAGCTCAGCCCGGCGGCGATCACCAGCGCCGTCGCGCCGATCCAGATCGGCTGGCGGTCGGCCAGGATGGCGTTGTTGACGATGTCGCGCTGGATCAGCGGGATCGCCACGGCCACGAGCGTGGCGAGCAGCGAGCCGCCGAGTGCGAGCAGGAGCAGCCGCGGGTAGCGCAGGCAGTAGCCGGTCAGCCGCCGCAGCCAGCCTTGCTGCGGGTCCGCGGCTGACGTCATCCGAGGTGCTCCTCCCGGCGGCCGGCCGCAGCAGCCATCCCGACCGTGCGGCAGCGGCGTCTGTATTTCGTTAGCCTAACAAACTTCATGCCGGGACTGCTGCAGCCGGAAGACGAACGGGCGCGCGCCGATGTAACGGCGAATCGGCTGCTGGCGGTCCCGGCCAGCGTCAGGGCAGGCTACAGGCTGGCCTCGATCGTCGGGATCGGCGCGGCCGAGCAGACCGATGACGGGGTGTTGTTCGTCATTTTGCAGATCGACGCGGTGAGGTAATTGGCGGCGCCGTTGACGTTCTTCGCCACCGTGCTATTCGGGTTCTTCAGCGCGCTGGCGACTTGCGCCCAGGTCATGCCGTGCAGCACCTGCGGGTTGTACAGCGGCCCGGTGAGCACGATCTTGTTGCCGAAGTCGATGAACGGGTAGCCGACACCCTCGCTGGTCGAGTCGTACTTCACCCACAGCGCCTGCTGGGCCTTAGTGGGATTCTGGATCACCTTCTGCTGCTCGTTCTCGTTCTCGATCGGCGTGAAGGTCAGGTACTTGCTCGAGTACTTCTGGTGGCGGAAGGTGAGTGTCGGGGTGTTGGGGTAGATGTCGGTGCTTGATGAGTGGATGCCGTGCAGCGGCCCGAACGTGCCGAATCTGCCCAGCGCGACGGCCATGGCCCAGCGCATGGCCCCGCAGTACGGGCAGTACTCCGCGCCGATGTAGAGCATGTCTGGCTTGCCGCCCGCGGTGAGCGGCTTGTTCGTGATCGGCTTCAGCGGAAGTGTGCTCGCCGCGCCCAGGCCCCCGGTGCCGACCTTCGCCAGCGTGCTGGCCGGGACGCTCGTGATCTCCGAGGCCACCGAGGCGGGCAGGACGTTGCCGCCTGCTTGCTTCGGCGGCTTGGACAGGCTCTTGATCACGATGAAGCCCACCACGATGACGATCACCAAGCCGACGGCGCCGCCGATCAGCAGCATCCGTCGGCGCTGCTCGGCCTTCCTGGCCGCGGCCTGCTGCGCGGCGATCCGCTCGCGCGCGCTACGCGCCCTGTTGCGCTCTGCCTTGCCCATCTGTCCTGGTCAGCCTTTTCTGCGAGGGTGGTCGGTGCGATGACGGCCCATCCGGTCATCTCAGGTACGGGATGCGCCGCGGGAGCCAGGCTAGCGCGTCGCGGGCACTCCCGTGACGCCGGAGAACGCGACCTTGCCGACGACCAGCGCGAACAGGGCGAACGTCAGGATGTGCACGCCGGTGCAGTACAGGCAGATCGCGTCGATGCGGAACAGCTCGGCCCAGACCAGGTACAGCACCATCACCATGCCGACGCACACCGAGACCAGCCTGGCCCAGTGCACGACCGGCCAGCGCGCCCGCCAGCCCCTCGGCGAGTTCACCGCGAGCATGAACAGGAAGAAGGCAAGACCGAGCACGGACACGGGGACGCTCCACGAGACCGGGCCGGCCGGGAGGTAGGACCAGGCGCTGGTCGTGACGGCCTCGCAGTTGATGCCGCCTCGGTCCGAGCAGAAGGCGAAGCTGCCCGCCTGGCTGAAGTGCTGGTAGACGAGGAAGGTGGAGTCAGCCACGCCGAGCACCGAGATGATCAGGGTGGACAGCGGCAGCCCGCCGCCTGCCCAGCGGACCAGGCCCTGCCAGGCGCCGCGCAGCCCTGCCGCGGCGGGCGCGGGCGCCTGCTTGGCCTGAGCCGCGGATCCGCCCGGCTTGCGCGCGGCGGCTGTTCGGCTCTGGGGCGCCTTGCCGCTCTTGGCGGACTTCCCGGCCGTTTGCCGTGTTGCCATCAGATGCTCCCGCTGGCTGAGGTGACCCCGGATGAGGTGCAGACGTTGGCTGGCTGGTCGTTGGTGGCCTTGCAGATGGCCGCGGTGATGTGGTTCGCCGCAGCGTCGATGGCGGCGCCCACAGTACTCGACGGACGGGCGAGATCGGCAGCGACCTGCTGCCAGGTCAGGCCCGCGAGCAGACCCGGATTGTAACTGGCCCCGACGATCACGTACTTGTTGGCGAAGTCGACGAACGGGAACGAGTCGTCGTACGCCGACGACGGCACGTAGGGCGGCGCGTCGAACTTGCCCATCACCGTCTTGTCGAGCGGAGTCAGTGGCTGCAGCGGCGCGCGGTTGACGGTCGCCGCCTCGGTGGCGGTGAAGACCAGGTACTTGCTCGAGTAGGTGGCCTTGTAGAAGCTCAGCGTCGGTGTGTTGGGGTACTCGTCCGTGCTGCTCGAGTGGATCAGGCCGAGCCCGGAGAACGTGCCGAACCGGCTGAGCGCCACCGCGAGCGCCCAGCGCTCGGCAGCGCAGAACGGGCAGTAGTCCGCACCGACGTAGACGATCTGCGGCTTCCCCCCGCTGGTCAGCAGCTTCACGGTCGGTCTGACGTTCTGGACCGAGTGCGGGTAGACGCTGCCGGCGGCCGGATAGGTACGCCCCACGCCGACCTGGTTGAGCGCGGCGGAGGGCACCGAGGCGATCAGGCGGGTCACGTTCTGCTCGACCCTGGTCGCGCTCGGCGGAGAGGCGGGGGCGACCGGCGTCTTGCCGGCCGACTTGAGTATCACGAGGACGACCACGATCGCGAGCACGATCACCACGCTGCCCGCGGCGATCAGGCCCCGCCTGCGCGCTGGCGCCCGCCGCGCCGTCGCCTGCTGGTCGGCAAGGTCCTCTTGTGCGCGCTCCGCGGACGAGTTCGCCTGCGCACTGCTCATCTACTGACCTGCCTTATCCCGTAAGAGACATCGGGCCGCCGCCGGTGCCCATGCTATTGGCCGGCAGCAGCCAGGCTGGCATCCGATGCTGAAAGTCGGCTGAACGCTGGCTCCCGGGTCGCTGTGCTGACTGACAGGTGCCGCCCGTGTCCAGAGTTCTTGCGTTGCGCAACTGACGGTGGCTATCGTCGTCGATATGACGCTGATGCACCGTTCACCGAGCCCGCGTTCGCGCCCGGCTCGCTTGCACCTCACACTGGCTGCGATTGCCTGCATCGGCCTAGCGGGCGCGGGATGCAGCTCAGCGAGCAGCTCAACCCCTCCAGGCAAGAAAGCCCCGACCGGCGAGGCGAAGGTTGCCTATGCATCGTCGCTGGATTTCCTGAACCAGAAGCTCTTCTTCCCGGCGTACACCAAGGCGACCGGGTTCAACACCACCGACTGGGTGAATTCCGCGGGCGCGCTCGCACAGCTGATCGCCGTGCACGAGATAGCCCCGAACGTGTTCGAGGCTGTCGGCGCCGGTGACATCCAGTCGCTCGAGCCCAAGTTCACCACGTGGGCCATCCAGTTCGCGGGCACCCAGATCGCAGTCGCGTACAACCCCAAGAGCAAGTACGCGAGCCAGTTCAAGGCCATCGCCAGCGGCAAGGAGCCGATGAAAGACCTGTTCTCGCTGATGGAGAAGCCGGGATTCAGGCTCGGCCGCACCGACCCCAACATCGACCCGCAGGGCCGGGCATTCATCTACATGCTCGAGCTGGCCCAGGCCTATTACCACCTGCCGAAGGACACCGTCACAAAGATCCTCGGCGGCCCGCTGGCGTCCTCCGCGTCGAAGGAGATCTACAGTGAGACGTCGCTGGACGCGACCCTGGCGTCGGGTCAGCTCGACGCGTCGAGCGCATACATTACGCAGGCGAGGGAGCTGCACCTGGACTACATCGCGCTGCCGCCCGCGATCAGCCTCGGTGACCCCGCTCTTGCGAACCAGTACGCCAAGGCCTCGATCACGGTCACCTCGGACGGCCAGAAGAGCACCAAGACGGGCTCGCCCTTGACGATCGACATCACGCTCATCGGCAAGCCCACCGCGGCGTCGACCGCGTTCGTCACGTACGTGCTGTCGTCCGCGGGCCTGGCCATCTACAAGCAGGGCGGCTTCGCCCTCTTCAAGCCGATCGTCATCGGGTCGGGCGTTCCGGGCGCGATAACCAGTGAGCTGGGCAGCTAGCCCGCAGCAGGTAGCGCCGGCCGGCCCGCACGGGCCGGCCGGCGCCGGGGGTTCGCTGCCGCCCGGCCGGCGCCCGCTGGTCGGTGCGGCAGTTCCGCGTGGTCTGCGTTATATATCTGGATCGCTCGGGGTGGCCGGAACCGGCATCATCTGGATCGCGCTGCTCGGCCCGGTGATAGCCCTGGCTACCCACCTGTCGTGGAGCGCGATCAAGAGCGCGCTCAGCGCGCCAGGCGCTTTCGACCCGCTGATCGTGTCGGTCGAGTCGGGCGCGATCACGCTCGGCGTGCTACTGCTGCTCGGCACCCCCCTGGCGTGGGCGCTGGCCCGCGGCACGCTGCCGTTCCCGCGGGTGTGGGAGGCCGGCGTACTGGCCAGCCTGCTGCTGCCGCCGCTGGTGATCGGCCTGCTGCTGATCTTCATGGTGGGCCCGTACACGTTCATCGGCCAGTGGCTCGCGCACTTCAACATCTCCACCACCAACACGTTCATCGCGCTGGTCATCGCCGAGGTGTATGAGTCGGCGCCGTATTACGTGCTCGGCGCGCAGGCCGCCTTCGCCGAAGTGAACCCGCGGATCGAGCAGGCCGGTGCGCTGCTTGGCGACCGGCCGGTGCGGGTATTCCGCCGGGTGACCGTGCCCCTGGCCGCTCCGGGGCTGGCCATGGCGCTGTGTGTCGCGTGGGCCAGGGCGATAGGCGCCTTCGGCGCGGTGGTGATCATCGCCTACCATCCAACCGGGCTGCCGCTGCAGATCTGGACGACGCTACAGGAGACCGGGCTCCCGACAGCGCTGCCTTACGCACTCGTCCTGCTGGTAGTCGCGCTCCCGCTGCCGCTCGCCGCCTACATCTGGAGCGCACATGCTCGAAGCCGACGCCGAGGTTGACCGCCGGGAGTTCACCGTGCGCGCCAGCCTCCGGCTCGCCCCCGGCGACCGGCTTGCGCTGTTCGGCCCGTCCGGGGCAGGCAAGACCACGCTGCTTGAGCTCATCGCCGGGCTTGTGGCGCCGCGGCGGGCCAGGATCGCGCTCGGCGGACGGCTGCTGACCAGCACCGACAAGCCGGTCACCGCGGTTCCGCCCTGGCAGCGCCGGGTCGGGCTGCTGCGCCAGGACCCCGGGCTTTTCCCGCACCTCTCGGTGCGCCGCAACCTGCTCTACGCCAGGTCGGCGGCAGGGCGCCGATCCGAGCTTGCCGAGCTTGCCGACGCGCTCGGCATCGGCGGGCTGCTTGGCGCCATGCCGGCCAGGCTGTCCGGCGGACAGCAGCACCGGGTGGCGCTCGGGCGGCTGCTGCTCGCTCACTGCGAGGCGCTGCTGCTCGACGAGCCGTATACCGGGCTGGACCTGAGCCTGCGCCGCGGCCTGACGGAACTGGTGGTCTCGCTGGTGGACGAGCGCAGGATCCCGGCCATCCTGGTCGCGCACGAGCTTGCTGACGCGCAGGCGTTCGCCACCATCATGGCGATCCTTGACCGAGGCGAGCTACTCCAGTTCGGGGCGCCGGATGAGGTGGTCCGCCGGCCAGCCTCGCGGCGGGTGGCCGAGCTGGTGGGATACACCGCGTTCGTGCCAGTGCCTGGGCTGGACGGTGCCGTTGCCGGGGTTCACCCCGAGCGGATGCTGTCCGGCCGCCATCCGGAATCCGGCCTGGTGCTGACCGGGCCAGTGTCGGCCTGCCGCCCGGCCGGGGCGCTGTGGGAGGTGACCGTGCAGGCCGGCGGTGCCGGCGTGACCGGCAGGCTGGCCGAGCCCGCCGAGCCAGGTACCGAGCTGACCGTCACCGCGGCCGGCCCGCCGTTCTTCGGGCCGGACGGCAGCGCGCTGGGCCGCGCGCCGCAGGGCACGGGGCTGGCCGGCGAGGCGACAGGGCGCGGGAGCGCCGCTCAGGCAGGGCCGCGGTGAGCAGCGGCGCGGCCCTCCGGCTGGCCAGGCTGGCCCGCGGCTACTCACAGCAGCAGCTAGCCGGGATGGCCGGGGTTTCCAGGCAGGCCGTGTCCGCGGTGGAGTCCGGCCAGTCCGACCCGTCGCTGCGGGTGGCGCTCGCGCTGGCCAGGGCGCTCGGCGTGACGGTGGAGGAGCTCTTCGGCGCCGAGCGCGTGGTGCCGACCGTGCCCGCCCAGGTGGTCGGCCGTCCGGGGCGCCCCGCGGATCGCGTGACGCTTGCGCCAGTCGGCGACTCGTTCGTGGCGCTGCCGCTGTCCGGGGTGACCGCCAGCCGGGCGGGCTTCCTGCCCGCCGGCGGGATGGTGGCCGGCCAGCCGGACGGGCCAGGATCATGGCCTGCCCACGTGGTGTCGGTGCGGCCGATCGCTCCGCCCCGTCCGACTCTGGTGGTGGCCGGCTGCGATCCTGCGCTGCCGCTGCTCGAGGAGCCGCTCAGCCTGCTTGACCCGCCGATCGCGTTCAGCTGGTGGCCGTGCTCGAGCGCCGAGGCGCTCGGGCTCGCCGCTGCCGGGCTGGTGCACGTTGCAGGCGCGCACATGCGGGACAGCACGGGCAGCTACAACACCGCGTCGGCGGCCGGCCTGCTGGCCGGCGGCGGCGAGGTGATCGGGTTCAGTGCCTGGCAGGAAGGGCTGGTGATCGGCCGGAGCGCGGCGAAGAGCGTGGCCGGCGTCAGCGACGCGGTCAGCCGCGGCCTGCGCCTGGTGAACCGTGAGCCGGGCGCCGAGGCGCGGCGCGTGCTCGACCGCGTGCTCGACGCGGAGGGCATCGACGGCCGCGAGATCCCCGGCTACCGGACCATGGCGGCCGGGCACCTGCAGGTCGCCGACGCGATCGCGGCCGGCCTCGCCGACGCGGGGGTGGCCTGCGAGCCCGCCGCGCTGGCCTACGGCCTGGCGTTCGTGCCGCTGGCCGCCGAGCGGTTCGACCTGGTGATCCCCGCCGCGCAGGCCGCGTCCCGCGAGGTGCAGGCGCTGCTCAAGGTCCTCGGCTCGCGCTGGCTGGCCGACCAGCTCGCCAGCATCCCCGGCTACGACCCGGCGTCCTGCGGCCAGCGCATCGCCACATTGCCGCCGGCCGGCCGCCGAGCGCCCGGCCCGTGATCGGCTGACCCCTGATCGGCTGACTAGCCTCGCCCTTCACCCGCGGCGGGTGAAGCAGCCTGGCCCTCGCGCCTCGATCATGGCCGTGCGGTCAGTCAGCTTGGCCTGCGCGCCGGCCGGGCCGCCCGCACCGAGGAGGAGGGCGATCGTGAACTCCCTGCTTGAGCGGCTGGGCGGGCTCGCCGCGAGGCGGCACTGGATCGTCATCGTCGGCTGGCTGGTGATCCTGGGCGGCCTGCTCGGCGCCCGCAGCGCCTGGGGCGGCACGTATGTCAACAACTACTCGGTGCCGGGAAGCGGCTCCTCAGACGGCCTCAACCGGCTGAACAGCACGTTCCCGCAGCAGGGCGGGTACGGCGGCCAGATCGTGTTCCGCGCCCGCGCCGGCACGGTCGCGGCGCAGAAGACGGCCGTCGACCAGGCGACCGCCAACCTCGGCAAGCTGCCGGACGTGATCAAGGCGGTCAGCCCATTCTCGTCGGCCGGGGCAGGCGCCGTCGCCAAGGACGGCACCATCGCCTACTCCAGTGTCTCGTGGAGCGTGAACCCGTACTCGCTGGACGTCAGCTACCTGGACCGGATGAACAAGGCGGTCGCCCCGGCCACGAGGGCAGGGCTGACCGTCGATTACGGTGCCGGGGCCGGCGAGATCGGCCAGCAGACCTCTGACCTGAACTCGGAGATCATCGGGCTGTCCTGCGCGCTCGCTCTGCTGCTGCTCATGTTCGGCTCGCTGATCGCCGCCGCCATCCCGCTGGTCTCGGCGATCTTCAGCGTCGGGGCCGGCATCGCGCTGCTCGGCCTGCTCGCGGCGGACATCACGTTCCCGACCACCGCTCCGACCATCGCCACGCTGCTCGGGCTCGGCGTCGGGGTGGACTACGGCCTGTTCCTGACCTCACGGCACAGGGAGCAGATGGACCGCGGCATGGACGCGACGCGGTCCGCCCGCAATGCCGAGGGCACCTCGGGCGCCGCGGTGGTGGTGGCGGGAAGCACCGTCGTCATCTCGATACTCGGCCTCTACATCGCCGGGGTGTCGTTTGTCGGCGCGCTCGGGCTCGCCGCCGCGACGGTGGTGGCCGTCACGATGCTGGTCGCGCTGACGCTGGTGCCCGCGTTCATGGGCGTGGTCAAGGGCAACGTGCGCAGCCTGTACGCCAGGCTGCGGGCCAGGAAGGAAGGAATCTCGGTCAGGGAGCAGGCCGAGCGGACCGCCGCGGTGACGCAGGAGCAGCACGAGCACAGCGCGTTCGCCCGGTGGGGCCGCAGGGTCAGCGGGCGGCCCTGGCCGTGGGCCGTGCTGAGCGTGCTCGTGCTGCTCGCGCTCGCGATCCCGCTGCTGTCGATCACGCTGGGGCAGCCGGACAACGGCACCAACCCGACCTCGGACAGCAACCGCCGCGCCTACGACCTGATCTCCCAAGGCTTCGGGGTCGGGGTGAACGGCCAGCTGACCGTGGTGGTGGTGCTGCCGAAGGAGTCGCCATCGGCCACCACGTCGCTGCTCAGCGGCATGCAGGCCAGCATCAGCAAGACCCACGGGGTCGCGTCGGTGACGCCGGCCGCCGTGAACAAGGCGGCCACCACGGCCGTGTTCAACGTGATCCCCACCACCCGACCGCAGGCCACGGCCACCGCGAACCTGGTACGCGACCTGCGCGACACGGTGCTGCCCAAGCAGCACGTGACCAGCTACGTGACCGGCACCACCGCGGGGAACGTGGACTTCACCGACCGGATCACCAGCAGGCTCATCTGGCTGATCCTGGCCGTGATAGCGATCTCCTACGTGCTGCTCACCATGGCGTTCAGGTCGGTGGTGATCGCGACCAAGGCCGCCATCTTGAACCTGCTGTCGATCGGCGCGGCCTGCGGTGTGATCGTTGCGATCTTCCAGTGGGGCTGGGGCGCGTCGCTGATCGGGCTGCACACCACGCTGCCGATCCCGGCCTACGTCCCGATGCTGGTGTTCTGCATCGTGTTCGGGCTGTCCATGGACTACGAGGTCTTCCTGCTGTCCCGGATGCATGAGGCGTGGGTAGCCACCGGGGACCCGCACCGCAGCGTTGCGATCGGGATCGGAGCCACCGCCCGGGTCATCACGACGGCCGCGGCCGTCATGGTGGTGGTGTTCACCAGCTTCGTGCTGAACACCGACCCGACCGTCAAGATGCTCTCGATCGGGATGGCGTTCGCGGTGCTGATCGATGCGTCCCTGGTCCGGATGGTGCTGGTGCCCGCGGTCATGACGCTGCTCGGCAGGCACGCCTGGTGGATGCCGTCCTGGCTGCAGCCGGTGGTACCCGAGCTGAGGCTGGAGGGCAGCGAGGCCGCCCAGGCCGCGTCCGGCCGGGAGCGCGAGAGGGCCAGCCGCAGCTCTCGGGCGTGACGAACCCTGACTCGCGGGCCGAGCCGTCGCCGCCCAGGTCGCCGACGTGCCCAGGCGATCTGCCGTTTTCGAGCCGCCTTTGCGGTCGGGTCGAAGAGGATCTTGGTGACCCGCTCACCACGTGCTGGCTGTTATCGTCAAAATTCGATGACAGATACGGTAATAGCCGCAGACGGCAGGCGGCTATCGGTTCACGTCACCGGGCATCCGGACGGCAGCCCGGTCTTCTTGCTGCACGGCACTCCGGGGAGCAGGCTCGGCCCGCAGCCCCGGGGCATGGTTCTCTATCGCCTTGGCATTCGCCTGATCTCTTTCGACCGGCCAGGTTACGGGCATTCAGACAGGCAGCCGGGCCGACGGGTCGCCGACGTCGCAACGGATGTCGCGGTCATAGCCGATGCCCTTGGCGTCAGCCAGTTCGCCGTCGCCGGGCGATCCGGCGGCGGACCGCACGCGCTGGCCTGTGCCGCGCTGCTGCCGCACCGGGTTACCCGGGCTGCCGTGCTGGTCGGGCTCGCCCCGCCGAGCGCCGATGGTCTGGACTGGCTTGCTGGTATGGCGGCCTCCAACATCGTCCACTACACAGCAGCCGCCGCCGGCGAGGATGCGCTGGTCTCCTGGCTGGGACCGGCCGCCGCAGCGATCCGCGCCGACCCCGGTGAGCTGCTGGTCCGCCTTCGCGGCGAGCTGCCCGACCCGGACCGGCAGATAGTCGCTGATCCTGGGATCCGAGGGCTGCTTAGGGAATCCTATGCCGAGGCGCTGCAGGCATCGGCGTACGGCTGGGTCGACGACACGCTGGCCTTCCTCGCTCGCTGGGGATTCAGCCTCGCCTCGGTGTCCGCTCCGGTCCTGGTGTGGCATGGCGAGAAGGATGTCTTCTCGCCGGTCAGCCACTCGGTGTGGCTGGCCGCGAAGATGTCAGGCGCGTCGGTCATCGTGCAGTCCGGCGCCGCCCACTTCGGCGCCATCGGCGTCCTGCCCGATGTGCTGAGATGGCTGGTCAGCGAGAGCCTGGCGCCTCTGCCAGCAAGCCGGCCCGATCACCAGGACGAACCCAGGAGACTCGTTCGCGACCCTGTCAGGTCGGCTGGGGCTCCAGGTCACGGTTGCTGAATCGCCACTCGCGTAGCCGCCCTGCATCCGGGTGCTCCCCGAGCACCCGGCCGAAGTCCGTGAGTGTCCGGTCCCGTAGCTCATCGGCCTCCTCGCCGTGGCCAGCATTGTGCAGCGTGACCGCCAGGTTCGCGGCGCAGACCAGGGTGTCCGGATGGAGCGGGCCGAGCTTGTCGCACATCCGGCGGTATGTGTCACGGCCAAGCTGCTCGGCCTCCGCCGCCTGGCCTCCGTCCGCCAGGCAGTTGGCCAGGTTCACGGCGCACGAGAGGGTGAACGGGTGATCGTCGCCCAGCCGTTGGCGCAGCGCCGTGAAGGTTCGCTCGCCCAGCTCCGTGGCCCGGTCTACCTCGCCGGTGCCACGCAGGTAGGTCATCAGGTTGTTGGCCGCAACCAGGGTGTACGGGTGATCCTCGCCCAGCTCTCGCTGATATGCGTTGAGCACATCGGTCACTATCTCGATGGCCCGGGTTTTGTCGTCGAGCGCCGAGTAGTCGCAGGCCAGGTTCAGCGCGCAGGCCTGAGCGTCCGGCGGGCTTGTCCCGTATCGATCCAGGTAATGCTGGTACGTCTCCTCGGTGAGCCTCTTGGCGTCGATCTGCTCGCCCATCTTGCGCAGCGAGACCGCGAGACTCTTAGCCGTGCGCAGCGAATCCAGCGAGTCCTTCCCGAGCACCGCGCAGTACCTGTCGTAAGTGTCGGTGAGCATGACGATGGACTCGCGATACTCACCCGCCTCGCGCATGTCCCTGGCCAGGTTGGCGGCTGTTGACAAGGTACTCGGATGATCCATCCCGAGCACCGCCCGGAAGCGTTCCAGCGTCTCCCGGTCGATGCGCCGTGCCTCGACCGACTCCCCGGTCAGCCGAAGCGATACCGCCAGGTTGTTCGCGGCAGCCAGGGTCTGCGGGTGCTCCTCTCCGAACTGGTCCCGCATCAGCTCGTAGCTTTGCTTGTCCTCGCGGAGCGCGTCGGCGAACTCGCCGAGCGCGCGCAGGTCGGCAGCCCAGCTTATGGCGGTCATCAGCGTGTGCAGATCGTCGCGTGGCAGTGCGGCCCGCTGGCAGGCGAGCACGTCGAAGTCCTCGTCGCGGGCCTCGCGCAGCAGGCCCTTGAGCCGCAGGAGGTTCGCTCGCTGGAAGCGCAGGTGCAGCGTGTGCCGATGGTTGGCGCCGAGCTCGGTGGTCCAGATCGTCTGCAACTCTGCGGCTAGGGTGAGCCCGGCATCAAGTTCGCCGCGTCGACCCAGGTACCGCACCTGCTCGATCAGCAGCTGCCGGGTCCGCTCGTCCGTGCATTCGGCGGCGCGGGACGGCCGCAGGTGCGGCCAGATCCAGTTGTAACGCGGCCAGTTTGCCGGGTTATCGACGCCACCCAGGTGCGGGCGACCACTGGCCAGGATCTTGTGTACGTCGTGCCGGGCCGCATGCTGCTCGTCCTCGCTCATCGCGGCGCGGACGACCGCTTGCACCAAGCGATGAATGTGGATCGAGTTGCTGGCCTGATCCACCCGGACCAGCGCGTACCTGCTGGCTTCCTTGATCACTCGGCCGAGCACGATCCGCTCGACTAGGGTCTCATCGAACGGCCGCAGTGCCTGGATCATCTCGTCGTTGTACAGCAGCTCGAGTGATATCTCGCCGGGCGCGAAGAAGGTCAGCAGCTCAAGCAGCCGGATGGCGGCGGGCGAGCGCTCCTTGAGCCGCTCAAGCGACATGTTCCAGGTCACGGCGGCGGGCACCGGATAGTCGCGCGGTTGGCTCAGCGACATAACGCGGGCGTACTCGGTGTCGAGTTGCTGGGCGTACGCCGCGGCGGGGATGCCGGTCTCGCGCAGCCACGCAGCCGCCTGCTCGATCGCCAGCGGGAGGTCGCCGAGCGAGTTCGCGACATGGTCCGCATCGACCGGGTCGAGCTTGGGCACGTGCAGCAGCAGGTGCGCGATGCTCTCCTCCCTGGTGAAGACGTCCACCTCAAGCGGCTCGGCGAGCTGGTTCCAGGCGTGGTTGCGCGAGGTAATCAGGATGTCCCCGGGGCCGGAAGGCAAGAACGGCTGGAGGTCCTTCGGGTCGTCGGCATTGTCGAACACCAGCAGCCAGCGGTGGCCGGTATCCCGGCGGCGCAGGGCGTCGAGCGCTTCGCGCACTGCATCGCCGACGTTGTCGCCCACGTGAAAGCCCAGCCGACTGGACAGCTCGGCCAGGGACTGGCTGATCTGGCTGCCGCCCTCGGCCGGAATCCACCACACCAGGTCATAGTCCGCCTTGAAACGATGCGCGTACTCAAGCGCGAGCTGGGTTTTGCCGACGCCGCCCATGCCATACAGTGCCTGGGCGACGACCACGGCCGTGCCGCCACGGACGAGCTGGTCCCTGAGCAGTTCAAGCAGCGACCCGCGGCCGGTGAAGTCGATGTTCCGGGCTGGGACGCTCCAGATCGTCGGGCTGGTACCTGGGTACCTCTGCTCTGCGCCGGCCTGGCCGGGCTGGGGCGAGAGCGCCGGTAGCCCCAGCGCGCGGGTCAGCGCGCCGGTCGCCCGCTCCGCGTCAAGCCCGGCGAGGTCGATGGGGCTGAGGTCGGCGAACGGCTGGGTTAGCCTGACGTCGTCGACCCGGACCGCAAGGAGCTGGCCGAGCCCGCCTGGCGCATTGGCCGCTGCCAGCCCATCCCAGCCGTCCGTGGCTGACTTCGAATGCAGGTATGCGGCCGAGAGCACGGCAACGGTCCGGGCGGCAGCGTCAAGGTCACGAGCGGTCGTCGCGACTTCCTCCTCGGTCTGGGGGGTGGTTGCGTTGTGCAGCGTGACCGTCACGCTGCGCGCGGTCAGCACCTTCTGGATCCAGTCGGCCCAGATCCGGTCCTCTGGCACGTAGCTTAGGAATACCTGCGACGACGGTGGCGGCTGGCGCCTGGTGAACGCCTGCCGGTAGCGCAGTCGTATCTCGTCGGGGAGCCGTGGCATCGAGGTGACCTGGCCCGCGGTGATAGCGCCGGTCAGCCGCTCGAACGCGGAGAGCAGGGAGGCGGGCATGTTCGGCTCGTCGCCGAACGTGGCAAGGGTCTCCTCGAAGGCGTAGTACGGCTTGTAGGGGATCTCTATTGAGCCCCAGTATGACGCGGAACGCTCGGCGAGTATATCGACCGGGAAGCCGTCGAACCGCTTCCGGGCGAGGGCGCGGCCGATGTCCAGCTTCTCCTTCTCGCCGTCCTCGATGCGCATCGGGACGGGCAGGATCCGGATACTCCGGGCATGGTGATGCCGGCTTGCCACCTGTCGGGCCACCTGGGAGGCGCCCTCGATGCTCTGGTCGTTCAGGGTGAAGCAGTCGACCAGTATGTCGGGGAGCTGGATGGTGCAGATCCCGGCGATGTCGCTGAGCCCGGTCCGGCTGTCGATGAGCGCGTAGTCGTAGTTGTCCTTCATGTCCTCGCGCAGCGCGTCGAAGAACTGGCCGCCGCCCAGCCGATCGTAGAAATTGTCCCAGTCGAAATACCCGACCGCGGCTGCGTAGTCGGGATTCTGGCGGCCGGCGAACAGCAGGTCGAGCGTGCCGTCCCCGGGGAAGTGGTCCCAGGTCAGCGAGACCACATGCGGCACGACTCGCGCGTACTCCACGTGCCAGTCGCCGCGCCGCGGCTCGGGGCTCGTCGCCGCGTGCGCGAAGTCGGCGATCACATCGATGACGCCGGGAGTGGCAGCGGCTGCCGCCTCGTCCAGAAACGGCTGGAAGAATTTGTGCAGTCCGGGTGACTCCAGATCCCAGTCGACGGCGAGCACTCGCAGGCCGTTGCTGGCCAGAATCCAGGCGACATTGGCGAGCGCCATCGTGCGCCCTGTCCCTCCCTTATAGGAGTAGAAAGTGACAATTTCGCCTTGACCGCCGTTGTTCATTGCATTCCTTCGGAATCGGGGGGATACGGCCCGAGCAGCATGGGCCGCGACATTGCTGGTCCACTTGGCGGATATGCCCGCGCATCGCGAAGGAATCTGTTATCAGCGATGCGCGTCATGGTTGGCAGGATGTTGGCGAAGTCAGCCAGCGTCGGAATCCTATTGGCGGCATGCCGGTACTCCGGTGGGGTCCGGTCGAGCATGTGGCTCAGCGTCTCGCCCATCTGAGACTGCAGCGTAGCCTCGGCCGCCATCGTTTCCCCGTCGGCACGGTTCCACGGAATCAGCAGGCTGATCCAGCGCTCGGCCCGTTCGTCAAACTCGCGCAACCGGGCCGCCTGACCATCTGTAGCGGCCGCCCAGGGATCGACAAGGAAAAGCCCTGGCGCACCTGCCGCGGCCGGGGCCGCCTCGGAGGCCTTGGCGCCAGGCAATTCGCTGAAGGGAACCACCATGGGCCGGTAGCCGAGTCGTGCGGTGAGATCCGCGGCGTAATCGCCAAGGGGCGCCTGGGACTCCGGGTGATAGGGATTCCAGTCGTGCTCGCTCGCGCCGTAGTAGCCTAGGCCTCGCCGACCTTCGGGCATGTCCTGGGTGGTCGGCGCTGCGATCACGATGCGGATGCGGCGCCCGCCCTTCTCAGCCGTGTCCGGTGGCCGCTGCTCTCCGGGGCTTATCCGGTGCTCGAATGCGCTGGTGAGGGACTGGTAGTCGACCGGGCTGTCCCGGTCGAGCATGGTCTGACGCGCCGCTTGGACGATGTGGCGAGCCAGTCGCAGCACCGCGACCTCGTAGTCATTCCGGTACCGGCTGATTTTCATGATCCCCCAGAAGCCCTCCTCGCTGTACCGCGCGCCCAGCGAGTGATGACTGAACTGGATCGATCGCGCCGCCGAGGGCATCCGACCCGGCTCGACTGGCACCCACAGCGCCGGCACGATGGCTTCCATCGGGGAGTCGCCGCGCCTGACGGCCTGATTCCGCATTCGCTGGCTGAAAGCCGACCATTCCTTACCGCACTCCTCACTCTCGAAGTAGCGCGGCGAGTAGAGTGGAACGAAGACCCGGCAGCAGGCGAGCGCGTGGGCGAGCCGGCTCGGCCACTGCGCGCCAACACGCATCCCGCGGTCCATGAAGCCGACTTCGGCTGACCTCCCGCTGGTCAGCATCACCACATGTCGGCAAAGGTCTCCGTAAAGCTTGGCAATCCATCTATCCGGATCTCCGTGCTCGTCCGGCATCTTGGGAGTGCGGGCGTAGCTGAGAAAGAAATACGGCGCCTCGCTGACCGGTCCCACGTCCTGGCCGGCAGACATCGTCCCCCCTTCGTTGCCTAGCCTTTCAAGATATGTGCATCACCCGCAAAGTGGAAGGGATCGCGACAAAGTGTGACCGGCCGATGGCGCAGGGCGCATCAGGCTGGCCTATGGCGATCCGAGCAAAGATCGCGAACAATGACAAAGCGATAAGCTGGTCGCGGCGAGTTAAGGGTGCGAGGCGACGCGGTGACAGCGGAGCCAGACCACGGCGAAGTCGACCGCGGAAGGCAGCCGCAGCAGGCGGCAATCGGCGGCGCCCACTCTTCCCGCCACCGGCACGCCGGTCCCGTCGAGGTCCGCGCCAAGCCGGGCGAAGTCCCGGTCATCCAGCACGACATCGGTGAATCGATGCCACCGTGGCCCGGAGCGACCGATCACCACGCAGCCGTACTCACGACGGGGCGGCATTGCCTGATATCGGTATTCCGCCAAGTGGAAGGCGGTGCACACCGCATATCCGACCCCGAGCAGCAGGATCTTGGCGCCAGCGTCGTAGAGCCGCGCAAGCGGCGAGTGCTCGCCGAGGTGACAGTCGGTCCTGTGCCCGCTCATCAGCGAGCAGGCCAGCGGCCCGAGCGCGGCGAATGAGGTCTGCGGGTGATGCGAGCGAATCGCCCCGTGGCTGGTCCGGATCTGCTCGGCGAGGCGGCCCATCCCCAGCGCCGGAGTGGCTGCTGGATCGAAAGGCGGCATCGCGGCGCGGAACTCGTATACCTGCTCCGGAGTAAGTCCCGCGATTCTGGCCAAGTGCGCCGCGGATGTATCCGAGTTGTCCGGCGTTTGCGTAGGCACGACCAGGGTGCCGTTGGCCCCGACCACCTCGGAGAGCACGCCCGCGACTGCCGCTGCTCCACCGGCGACCCAGCCGATCTGGCGCATGGAGGCGTGCACCAGGACCACGTCCCCCGACTGCAGGCCGAGCCGACGCAGGTCAGCAGCGAGCGAAGAGGTCGTGTGCCCGGTCTCGCTGAGCACACTCGCGGCCGTCATCGTAGCATCAGCCATCCATCCCTGGGACGCGGTCAGCCAGCCAGGGCGTGACCGTGGCGCGCATCCCGCGAACGAACTGCTGTCCCATCGGCGTCAGCGAACCCGAACCAAGCAACGTCTCGATGGACTCGGCCGTCGCGGCCCGCCAGCGCGCGTAGTGCGGGCCAGCCGCAGCGGCATGCGGTCCGCCGACCAGGTAACGCGCACGCCAGAACTCGACCACCGCCACATGCGCGTACGTGCCCTGGAGTAGCCCTTCAAGCGGCCGCGGATCCTCCCGCCAAGGCGCCCGGAACAGGCGCGAGTCTGTCCGGTCGAACAGGTCATACATATCCAGCACCGCGCCGAGCTTGACGTGCTGGAACTCGTGTAGCAGCAAGAGCGCGAGCATGGCCGGATCAGCCGGAAGCGCGGTGGCCACTGCGCCGAACGCTTGCCTGGCGGCAGAGCTAACGTCCCGGCCGTCGGCTGACGGAGCGAGCGGAACGATCGTGGCCAGGCCGGCGACCAGCCCCTCGCGATAGGCCGGAAGCTGGGCGGCAATCAGGCTCCACGCAACGCGGAAGCTGTGCTGCCAGCGGATCAGCTCCGGACTGGAGCAGCGGGGCGCGGCAGGCCATTGATGGCAGTCCCGGTACGGGTCGGCATCCTCTAGGACGACGGAGATGCCGGGCGCGGTGAGGCGCCTGGCCGGCTGCCAGTAATCGGGGGGCGGTGGCTCGCAGAATCGCAGGCCTGCTGGCGATGCCAGCGCCTGCGCCCGCCACCCGGCTCCGAACGAGAATGTGACGGTGCCAGCCGCCGTGGTCGTGATTGTGCATTCTCGCGGACCGTCAGGTCCGGGCACCGCCAGGCGGCCGAGGCTCGGCAGGTAAAGCGTGCCGTCCGCGGTCGCTATCTCCGCCCGCGCGTTGATGCCTGCCCTGATTCCGGCGGCCGCCGCGATCGCTGCCAGGTACTCCAGGTCGCTCCCGTGCGGGTGACCGTCTGACGCGGGAGCGCCGAGCGAGGTCAGGCAGCGGGCCGCCCAGGCGCGCACGTAGGGATGGCTGATCACGCTCTCCAGTGCGTCTGGGGCCTGCCGTTCGACGTGTGCCAGCAGGTCCCATGCCGACGTCAGCCGCTCGCGTGTCGCCCTGCCGATCCTGGCGTCGGCGCTGGCCCGCTGGTAAACCGTGGCGACCAGCGCGCGCCGCATGCTGCGCTGTGCCTGGCCCAGCCGGCCGACCGCGCCGCGGCCGCCGTAACCCGCGGCAAGCTCGGCGACGTCGGCCGCGGTCAGCGCGTGCACCCGGCCCGGTCCGCTGTGCGGGGCGGTGGCCGGGCGAGCCTGACTGCCGATGTGGGTGATCAGCTTCTTCAGGTCGGGGCAGTAGACCGACGGGTTCGCGAATCCGGTGCCGGACCGGTACCGGTGGGCGTAGAGGCCGCCGCCGCAGCTGGCCACGACCGGACAGCGGCGGCACTCCTCGCACAGCCCGCGCAGGCCGGCCTGCCGGGCCAGGATGCCCGGGTGGCCGCCCACCTCGTCCAGGCAGTGCCGGAGGAGGTGATACCCGGTGGCAGGCGCGCCGTCGTAGG
This sequence comes from Streptosporangiaceae bacterium, assembly GCA_035517035.1. Taxonomy (GTDB): domain Bacteria; phylum Actinomycetota; class Actinomycetes; order Streptosporangiales; family Streptosporangiaceae; genus Chersky-822. The sequence continues at coordinate 43,594 of DATIZP010000060.1, forward strand.
CCGCCTTGAGCGAGTCGGCCTGCTCGTAGCTCCCATCGGTCTCGATCACGACCAGGTCGCTCGGCGCCAGGCCGATCGCCTCGGTGCGGCTGCGCTGGCCCCGGGTCGTGCGGATCACCGAGTCGAACAGCCGGATGTCGACCGGGCGCCCGTCGCTGTCCCACCGGTCGAAGATCGCGGTGAGCCAGTCCGCGTACGCCGCGGGCGCTCCGGCCGGCCGCCGCGGCGGGCTGTCCCAGGTGGCGTGGGGAGCGAGGAAGTCGATCCGGGGCGGCTCGCTGGCGAGCAGCGCGTCGTAGACCGCTACCGGGTCATTGGCAAGGTCGATCGTGCACAGCAGGCCCAGGTACAGGTGCCGGTACTTCTCTGCCCGCAGCAGGTCGATCGCGCGGATCACCCGGTCGTAGCTGCTCCGCCCGTTCGAGTACCGGCGATGCCGGTCGTTGGCCGCCCGGTCACCATCGATCGAGATTCCCACGCGGATGCCGTGGGTGCTGAACACGTCGCAGAAGCTCTCGTCGAGCAGCACGCCATTAGTGTGGATCCGCAGGTCAAGCGCGCAGGTCCCGGTCAGGTTATCGCGCAGCGCCGCGGCGATCTGGCCGAGCCGGACCGGGCCAGCGAGCAGCGGCTCGCCGCCGTGCAGGACAACGTGGACCTGGCGCAGCTCATGCGCCTTGGCATGCTCGGCGATCCGGTACGCGGCCCATGCCGCGGTCTGGATGCTCATCACAGTCGGCTGGGCCAGCCAGCCCTGATCCGCGGCGTGATACATGTAGCAGTGGTCGCATGCCAGATCACACCGGCTGTGAACTTTAAGTACAAATTGCCGAAAGGGCACTAGCTGCTCCATGTCGGAACAGCTGAGTGCTAGATGGCGGATTGGAATGCTGATACTGGCAGGTGGTGCGACGGATGTTCAGCCAGGATCCGAGCCAGTGCGTCGGCTCCCATCCCCGCCTCGGCAATCTCCGCAAGCGGGATCAGGCACAGATCGGCCACGTCAGAGGCGAAGTCGAGCGCCTGATCGTCAGCAACCTTCATGGCAACCACCTGTTAGTGCGTTCGGATGTGAAGGGGCTTTCCCGGATGTGACGGCGAGTAATCGTACGCTGGCACAGACGGAGAGCGCGGACGGCGCGGTCGACTGTGACCGGGCTGTAATCTGCGCTGCTTGCTCTATTTGCAACTTATAACCTGACCGGGGCCGTTGACCGCGAATACGGACCGCTGCCCACTCTGGTTATCGTAGCGGCAGCAAATGGCTGAGTGGACGGACCGGTATGTACGACCACGATCAGGAAGATCTCGAAGTCCTCGGCTGGGAGGAGTTCGTGCTCCGCCAGTGGCAGTCCATCTTCGTCGGCTACCGGTCCAACGCCGGACTGCGCACCCTCGGTCGGCGCTGGAGCGACCTGTTCGAGGCGGGCCTTGGCTGCTCGCAGGAGGTCGCCGACCTGCTGGTCAGGGCTGAGCTCATGGAACGTGCCGATCGGCACCTCCTGGTGGCGACCGACCCGGCGGCCGTACTCGCCGGAATGGCCGGCGTCCTTGCCGAGGTGCGGCTAGCTATCGAACAGTTCCCCGGATTCGATTCCGGGCGGCGGGAGGCCATGCTCCGCGAGCATGCCCGGCTCACCACGGCGCTGATCTTCGACGACGCGGACGATGAAGCGTGATCTCCGCGGGACGCGGCGCTACGCCTTCAAAGAACAGGTTCGCGAAAGTCGGCGGGCGTGACCCAGGATGGTCGGCATGAGGCTTGTAGTACTTGGCGGCACGCACCACGTCGGGCGGGCCGTCGTCGAGACGGCCCTGGCCCGCGGCGACGAGGTCACCACGGTGAACCGCGGTGCCAGCGGCACCGCGGTTCCGGGCGCTGAGGTCCGCCTGGCGGACCGGACCGAGGCGGGGCAGCTGCGTTCGGCCCTGGGCGATGACACCTGGGATGCCGTGATCGACACGTGGAGCCGCGCGCCGCGCGTGGTCGCCGAGTCGGCGGCGTTGCTGTCCGGCCGGGCCGGGCACTACGGCTACGTGTCAAGCCGGTCGGTGTACGCCTGGCCGATCCCGGCCGCCGCCGACGAGAGCGCGCCCGTGGTGGACGGCGACCCGGACAGCGAGGACTTCGCCGACTACGCGGCGGCCAAGCGCGGCGGCGAGCTTGCCGTGCTCGAGCACTTCGACGGGCCGTCCGTGCTCGCCAGGGCCGGGCTGATCCTCGGCCCGTACGAGCTGGTCGGCCGGATGCCGTGGTGGTTGCGGCGGATCGAGCGCGGCGGTGACGTCCTCGCGCCAGGGCCGGCGGACATGCCGATCCAGTACATCGACTGCCGGGACCTGGCGGCCTGGATGCTGCACGCCGCCGACGAGAAGATCAGCGGCGCGTTCAACGCGGTGAGCCTGCCCGGTCACGCCACCATGGGCAGCCTCCTCGACGCGGCCGTCGCGGCCGTCGGGTCGGACGCCCGTCTGGTATGGGCCGATCCCGAGGTGATCGACGCCGCCGGGATCCAGGGCTGGACCGAGCTGCCGGTCTGGATCTCGCCGAACGGCGAGGGAGGCAGCCTGCACGACGGGGACGTGTCGGCGATCTACGCCGCTGGACTGGTGTGCCGGCCGGTCGAGGAGACCGTCGCCGACACCTGGCGATGGCTGCAGGCCGGGGGTGACCCGCCGGTGCCATCCGGACGGCCGGCGCACGGCCTTGACCCCGAGCGCGAGCGCGAGGTGCTCGCGGGGCTGGGCTGAGGCGAGGAGCGCGGACCGCCGCGAGGGCCGAGCCGGCCGGGCCGGGATCAGCGCCTGCCGAGCGACTTCGGCGTGTTGATCTTGCCGGGCTTGACCACGTAGATGACCCGGCCCTGCGGGCCGATCGGGTTGGCGTAGTCCCTGCCCACGTACTTCCTGGCCAGCTCGTCGATGTGGTCCCGCGCCCGCTGGCCGTCGATAGTGCCGACCACCGTCCCGCGCACCTCGGCCCAGTCCCACGGGTCATCCGCCGAGTGCAGCAGCACCGTCACCCGCGGGTCCCTGCGGATGTTCTTGCCGCGCTGACGCTGCGGCTCGGTGTTGACGAGCAGGTTCTCGCCGTCGGTGTCGATCCAGGTGAGCAGCGCCTGCGGCTGGCCGTCCGGCATCAGGGTGACCACGGTGGCCAGGTTGCGACCCTTGGCGAGACGCACGACGTCCTGATCGAGAGACATGCGAGGGCTCCTGAGAGTGTGCGGGGTACTGACGGTGTCGGCGAGTGCAACAACTTCCCCGGCCCGATCATGCCAACCATCGCCCGCGTGCGCGGTCCGGGGGTAGCGGCGGGCTCGACCGGCGGCGGGCTCGGCGGGCGGCGGGCTCGGCGGGCGGCCTGGCGCCGAGCCGCACGCTCGCGGCCGCGCACTATGAGACCAGCGCCCGTTGGCACCCGTGCCTGGCCGCCGACCTTGCCCGCACCCACGCAGCGCCCCCGGTCCGTTGCCCCGATTGGCTGCAGCGCAGTCCGAACGAACTCCCGGTGCTCTGCCGCCGAGAACGGGGCCCAGCCGATGCCAGGCAATATCAGGGCAATACCCTACAATCCTTGCGGCCAGGTTCAGGCACGCGGCCCGCCCCTCCGGAGACGATCTTGATGGATGTGGCGGATGTCCCAGAATACGCAGTGGATGTGGCATACATTCCAGAGGAATCCCGGCAGTCACGCCCGATCTGACCAATATGTGAGGATCATGGCCGCCGGGCTGCCGTCTATGCCCGAGCGACCGCGGCCGCGCGGCGGGGAAGCGGCCCGCCCCGCTCCGGACTGCCCGCGGCCGCTCACGCCGCGTGGCGGGGCCGCCAGCCGGGCATGACCCAGCCGGCCGCGACCCAGCCGGCCGCGACCCAGCCGGCCGCGACCCAGCAGGCCAGACGGTCCGCCGGCCGCCGCCTGGGCGCCGATCCGCGGCACCGTGGGTCTGCGGGACGCGTTCTAGCGGACCAGGCGCCCCTCGCGCAAGTCGACCACGATCTCCCGGCGCCACGGCTCGGGCGGCTCCCAGTCGTCCGGCGGGGTGAACCTGATGGTCAGCCGGGTTGCGGCTGGCG
>DATIZP010000061.1:0-5211 GCA_035517035.1 Streptosporangiaceae bacterium
CGCCGCGGCCCGCGGGCTCGGCCGGGGTGAAGATGCCCTCCAGGTACACCGCGCCGTGTGCCGCCGCCTGGGCGGCGTAGTCGGTGACCACCTGGCGGAAGTCCCGCTCGGTGCGCAGCGCCCCGGTGGTCAGCATCCACACCTCAAGGAAGTGCGGGAAGTCGCGGAACTGGTACAACCTGGCCAGGCCCTCGACCGATTCGGCGGGCAGCGCGACGCCGTTCCTGCTGGCGATCTCAAGCAGCGCGGCCGGCCGTACCGTGCCCTCGAGGTGGACGTGCAGCTCGATCTTGGGATAGGTCACGGGTTCATCCTGGCCCACGCGCGCAAAACCGTTACACCAGGCGCGAAACCTTTTGGCTGGCGGCTGCGTCGGAGGGACATGAGTCTTCTTGCCCGCGCCAACGGCGCACGCGCGGCGGGCCGCCGCCCGCTCCACTCCGCACTCCGCGCGGCGTTGGCCGTCGGCGCGGTCTTTTCCGGCGCGGTGCTGCTGCTCGCCGCCTGCTCATCCGGCTCCGCCAAGTTCGGCTCGGGGGCCGCGGGGCAGCCCGCGGCCGCTCCGGCGCAGAACGCGGCCCACGCCCCGGCATCCGGCACAGCCCGGCGGCCGACCGGGACAAAACTCGTGCTGTCCTCCCAGAGCATCATCTACACCGCGCAGCTCACGCTGCGGGTGCGGCAGGTGACCGCGGTCGCGACCGAGGCGTCAAGCCTGGCCATCGCGGCCGGCGGCTACGTCGCCGGCGAGCAGGAGATCATCCCGCACAGCAACCACGCCACCCCGCTGGTCTCGCTGGAGCTCAAGATCCCGGTGGCGCAGTACCATGCCGTGCTCGCCAAGCTCGCAACGCTCGGCCGGCAGGTTTCGTTCACCCAGCACGCGCAGGACGTCACCCAGCAGGTCGCCGACGTCAGCAGCCGGGTGGCCTCGGCGCAGGCCGCGATCAGGCAGCTGCGGGCGCTGCTCAGCAAGGCAGGCTCGGTCGGCCAGCTGCTCCAGGTGCAGGAGGAGATCAACGTGCAGGAGTCCTCGCTCGAGGCGTTGCTCGCCCAGCAGCAGGCGCTGTCGCACGAGACCAGCTACGGGACGGTGACGGTCACGCTGCTCGGCCACCAGGTGGTGATCCACAAGAAGCCGAAGAAGAAGAAGACCGGGTTCGGCACCGGGCTGACGGCGGGCTGGAACGCTCTGGTCCTGGTGGTCCGCTGGCTGCTGACCGCGCTCGGGGCGGTGCTTCCGTTCGCGATCCCGGTGGCCGTGCTCGCGCTGATCGGCCTCGAGGGCAGGCGGCGGCTGTCCAGGCGCCGCACCCCGCCCGCGGCCGAGCCGCCGGCCGCGGCCCAGACGTAGCAGGCGGTTCCGTCGTCCGCGGCGCGCTCGCGCCGGACCTCGTGGTCGGCGCTAGCCCGCCGGTACCGAGTGGACGAGGTCGGTCAGCCTGGCCAGCACATCGGGATCGGTCTCCGGCAGCACGCCGTGCCCGAGGTTGAAGATGTGGCTCTCCGCGGTGCGGCCCTTCTCGAGCACCTCCCTGGCCCGCGCCTCCACCACCGGCCAGGGGGCGAGCAGGACCGCCGGATCCAGGTTGCCCTGCAGCGCCTTGCCCGGCGCGACCCGGTAGACGGCCTCGTCGAGCGGCACCCGCCAGTCCACTCCGATCACGTCGGCGCCGGCCTCCCCGAGCAGCCCTAGCAGCTCGCCGGTGCCGACGCCGAAGTGGATGCTCGGCACGCCGTAGGCCGCGACCTCGGTGAAGATGCGGCGGCTTGACGGTAGCACGCTGCGCCGGTAATCGTCCGGGCTCAGGATCCCGGCCCAGGAGTCGAACAGCTGCACCGCCGACACCCCGGCGTCCATCTGCACCTTCAGGAACGTGGTCGTAATGTCCGCGAGCCGGTCAAGCAGGGCGGCCCAGAGCTCGGGCTCGCCGTACATCAGCGACCTGGTCCGGTCGAAGGTCTTCGACGGGCCGCCCTCGATCAGATAGCAGGCCAGCGTGAACGGGCCGCCGGCGAAGCCGATCAGCGGAGTGCCGCCAAGCTCGGCGGTCAGCATCGCAACGGCCTGCCCGACGAACGCCACGTCCCCCGGCTCGAGCGGGCGCAGCGCGGCCACATCCCCGTCGTGCCGGAACGGCTTGTCCACCACGGGTCCGACCCCGGGCTTGATGTCCACGCCGACCCCGGCCGCCCGCAGCGGCACCACGATGTCGCTGAACAGGACCGCCGCGTCCACCCCGTACCTGCGCACGGGCTGCAGCGTGATCTCGGTCACCATGGCCGGATTCGCGCAGGCATCCAGCATCGCGGTCCCGGCCCTGGTCGCCCGGTACTCCGGCAGCGACCTGCCCGCCTGGCGCATGTACCACGCCGGCGCGTGCGAGACGGGCTGCCTGCGGCAGGCCCTGATAAACGGCGAGTCGGCGGTATTGCTGTTCACGCCTGGGATCGTCTCACACCCTCGCGGCCCGCGGTGGCCGCAGCGGCCGGGCGAAACGCCCAGATGACACGCCGCTCAGATGCACAGCATGCGGTCGGGTCCGTGCCAGCATCGAAGAAGAAGCCCAGCGAGACGGGAGCCGCGATGATCTTCGAGTTGCGCAACTGCCCGGACTGCGGCCTCCAGCGCGAGTTCAGCCAGCCGCACGTCGACGCCGGGAGCTGCCCGGACAGTGCCGACGGCCTGTGTCCCGAGCGGTACTGCCTCACCTGCGGAGCTGCCCTGCTGACCGCGCTGCTGCCGGTCGTCCGCCCGGTGACCGCACTGCGCGTCCGCGCCGCTGCCGGACGGCTCGGCCGGGTGGCATGAGAGGGCCATGCCGCCGCCCCGCCCGCTGAGGCCTGCCACGGTGCCGGAGGGCAGGCCAGCAGCGGGCGGCCCGACGTTCGACGCGGCGGTGGCCGAGATCGAGGACGGCCTCGCCGCGCAGCAGGCCAGCAGGCCGGAGATCCGCTTCGACAGCGAGCCGCCGCCCCGGCGGCTGGCGCCGCACGCGGCAGCCATCGCCGCGATCGTTGAGGTGGCCGACACCGAGATCGCGTGGGGCCGGTTCGTGCTGCTCTACGACCCGGCTGGGCAGGACGGCTGGGCCGGGCCGTTCCGTGTGATCGCCTACCTGCGGGCCCAGCTTGAGCCCGAGATCGCGGCTGACCCGCTGATCGGCCAGGTAGGCTGGAGCTGGTTGACCGAGGCGCTGCAAGCGCGGTCCGCCGGGTACTCCGCGCCGAGCGGAACGGTGACCAGGGTGGTAACGGAGGGCTTCGGCACCAAGCAGGACGAGCCCGTCGCCACCGAGTTCGAGATGCGGGCCTCCTGGTCGCCGGCCACCGCCGACGGAGACCACTTCGACCTCGACCGGCACGTCCAGGCGTGGGCGGATGCGCTGTGCACCGCCGCTGGCCTGCCGCCGCTCGCGCCCGGCGTGGCACGCCTTCGGCCGTCCGCGCCGCGGCAGCCACACCCGGGGCCGCGGCCGTGAGCGTTCCGCTGCTTGAGCCCCGCGAGGGCCTGCCGCCCCTGGTCGTCACCCCGGCCGCGCTGGCCGACGCGGCCGCGCGGCTGGCCGACGGCACCGGGCCGGTAGCGGTGGACGCCGAGCGCGCCTCCGGCTTCCGTTATGGCCACCGCGCGTTCCTGGTCCAGCTTCGCCGCGAGGGCGCGGGCACGGTCCTGATTGACCCGGTCGCCTGCCCCGACCTGACCGGCATCGACGAGGCGCTCGCCGGCACCGAGGCGGTGCTGCACGCCGCCGGCCAGGACCTGCCCTGCCTGGCCGACCTGGGATACCGGCCGCGGCAGCTGTTCGACACCGAGCTGGCCGGGCGGCTGCTCGGTTACCCGCGGGTCGGCCTCGGCACGCTGGTCGAGGAGGTGCTCGGCCTGGCGCTTGAGAAGACGCACTCCGCGGCGGACTGGTCCACCAGGCCGCTGCCGACCGAATGGTTGCGCTACGCCGCGCTTGACGTGGAGGTGCTGGTCGAGCTGCGTGACGAGCTCGCCGCCCAGCTCGAGGAGCAGGATAAGACGATCTGGGCCGAGCAGGAGTTCGCGGCGATCCTGGCGGCCGCGCCGGCGCCGCCGCGCCCCGATCCCTGGCGCCGGACCTCCGGCATCCACCGGGTCAGGAGCAGGCGCAGCCTGGCGATCGTCCGCGAGCTCTGGCAGGCCAGGGACATGGTCGCCAGGCGGCGTGACATCTCGCCGACCAGGATCCTGCCCGATGCCGCCATCGTGGAGGCTGCGAGGTCGGCACCGGGCACGCTGGAGGAGCTCAGCAAGCTGACCGGCTTCACTGGCCGCGGCGCCCGCCGCTACGGCGCGGAATGGCTGCGCGCGATCAGGCGGGCCAAGTCGCTGCCCGACGACCAGCTGCCGGATTCCTCCGCACCGCCGGGCGACGGCCCCCCGCCCGCCCACCGCTGGTCAGAGCGCGACCCGGCCGCCGCCAAGCGGCTGGCCGCGGTCCGAGCCGCCGTCGCCGCACTCGCCGATGCCGGTCACCTGCCGACCGAGAACCTGCTCGCACCCGACGCCGTCCGGCGGCTGTCCTGGCAGCCGCCTGAGTCGATGACCGCCGACACGGTGGCCGCCCAGCTCACCGGCTACGGCGCGCGGCCCTGGCAGATCGAGATCACCGCCCGGCCGATCGCGATGGCGCTCGAGCGGCTGATCGAGAAGGGCGAGGCCTGACCTCGGTGGCCAGGTTCGGCCCTTGACCAGGAGCCGGGCCGGATCCTCGCATACCAGCCGGGATGCCCCTGGAATGAATGCCACATCCACTGCGTATTCTGGGACATCCGTCACATCCATCAAGATCATCTCCCGAGAGACGACGCCGGCGACGGCCTACGTCGACACCGGACCTTGGAGCCGCGAGCATGAGTCAGTGAGCTGGGACGAGGTGTTCGCGGAACGCTACGAGCAGTGGTCCGCTGGAATGACGGCCGACGTCGCCTTCTACGTCGGCCTCGCATGCCAGGCAGACGGGCCGGTCGTTGAGCTCGCGGTCGGGAACGGGCGGGTCGCCGTTCCCGCCGCGCGGGCGTCCGGCCGGCCAGTGATCGGAATCGACACCTCGCCCGCGATGCTCGCTCAGGCCGGGGCCCGTGCGGCCACCGCAGGAGTCGTGCTCGACCTGCGCCAGGGCGACATGCGCGACTTCGTGCTCGATGAGCCCGCGGCGCTGATCTACTGCCCGTTCCGCGCGC